>CAZWQM010000013.1:0-44069 GCA_964636225.1 uncultured Thiotrichales bacterium
CGCAGAAAAAAATGCTATCAGAAAGAAACTGGGAATAGATTCGAGAAAAAAAGTTTTACTTAATGTTGGTTCGGTGCATCCGCGTAAGGGAACAGATCTCTTGCTACGTGCACTTGCAGTGATTGCCAAGGAGAGGCAGGATGTTGAACTATATATAGTTGGTTCCAGAGTTGATGAAGTAGATGACACTCTAACAGCATTTCATAATCAGCTAAATGAACTTGTATCTCTAGAAGAAGTGAGAGGAAGAATTCATTTTGTTGGTCTGGTAGAAAATGTTGATGAATATATGAAGGCTTCAGATGTATTTGTCTTTCCTTCTAGGGAGGAGGGCATGGGTAATGTGGTAATGGAAGCTATGTCCGCTAAGTTACCAGTAGTTGTTACTCCATATCTGGGTTTTCCATCAGTGTTTGGAAATAATGAAAATTATTTGCTGGTAGAATTTGAGCCAGAAGATATCGCAGAGAAAATTTTAGCTCTATTAGATGATATGAGTCTTAGTGATTATATAATTGATAATGCGTATAAAAATGTTACAGAAAAATTAAATTTTGACGACGCTGTTCGTGCCTACTCGAAGTTGTACAAAAGCGTGTGAAGCTAGATTAAGAATTAGCTCAGTAATTTGTTGATATCATTATTGCTAACAAGAGCAATATCCGGTGCTTTAAATTTACGTTGTTTTTGGGGGAATGCAAGGTAAGTACAGTCTTGGGTTAGGCTTTTATGCCATTCTCGGTATGCTTTCCGGTATAATTTTCTGGGTGACTTAGATCTCTTGCTATGTTTTAGTCCGAACTTAGAGTTGTTCGTTAAAGATTGAGCCGCCTCTAGGCAAATCTGTCCAAATATTTTATATTTCTGTATATTGCCATTTAGCGCTATGTGTGTTCGTTCAAATACTTCTTTATCTGCGCTAAATCTTACACTATCCCACGCGCCAATTTTTTGCTTGAAAAAGGTTGATTCGAACATTAGAGATGGCAGTGAATAATGGGTTATTCCGTCAATGCAGGAATCATTAATCCTCTTGAAACGAGTTATTTCCATTGTTTCAAAGACGCGAATTTTTAATATTATGCTTGCTTTGGCATTGTCTAGAATCATTTGAGTGAGTTGCTTTTCAATCCTTTGTGGGTGAGACCAGTCATCAGAATCGTGGCAAGTAATAAATTCACCATTGATATGAGACAAGGCAATATTTTTAGATACGTATGTGCCAACATTGTGGCTATTCCTGAATGGTTTTATCCTTTGGTCTTTTGATGCAAGAGCCTTAATTATCTCCCACGTGTTATCAGTGCTTAAGTCATCTATAATTAACAATTCTATATTTGTCCATGTCTGACTTAGTATAGATGTTATTGCATGAGCGATTGTGCTTCCAGAATTGTATGATGTCATTATAATGCTTACTAGGGGAGCAGAGCTTACCTTACTGTTTGGATTGCACCTTAATCGATAGAACCTGTCTTCGTTACTATCGCTAAGATAGATAGGATGCGCATTCATCGAGTTTAGATATAAATTTATACGGTTTAACCACTTTATTTCGCTTTTTATATCCCTGTTGGCTTTTAATAATATTAGTGAAAATTCGTAATCTCCTTTATTGTATTTTTCCACAAATTCAATAGCTGAAATTAAAGATAATGATTTAGTGATTTTTTCAGCATCTACTAATAGCCTGCTGGAATTGTTAAGGTGTGGATACATGCGCATCATGATTATTGCAGCTAATTTTGAAAAAATATTAGAGACCATAGAGAAGCCTGATTTACAAAGTAATTAATAAATGAGAGTATATTTCATGTGATCCATTATGCGTATCATGTGGTAATAATATTTGGCTGTGTCTTTATATGAGCCGAATTTAAAGCCTGATGTGGCATCAAATTATAAATAATTATATATCTTTATCGGTGCCAAATTATTACTGAAAAATAACTTTTTCCTAGTAGTTTTGCTACCATATCAATCCGAATTGTATCATGACTATAATTATAGGATTTTTTAATTAGTGATCTTTATCAGTGTCTTATTTGTAGGTGAGCTATGACAATATTGGTGACAGGTGGGGCCGGATTCATTGGCTCAAATTTCATACTAAATTGGTTTGAAGATGAAGAGCTGGCAAAAGAGAGAATTGTTAATCTCGATAAGTTAACTTATGCTGGAAATTTAGGCAATCTGTCAAGTTTGGAAGGGAATCCCCATCATATTTTCATCAAAGGGTGTATTGGAGATCAAGTGCTCGTTCAAAATATATTTTCTGAATGGAATCCAAGGGCTGTAATTAATTTTGCTGCTGAGAGCCATGTCGATCGCTCGATTGTGGGTCCTCATGAATTCATTCAAACAAATGTAGTGGATTTCTCGAAATTACTACATGAGGCATATATATATTGGAGTAAGCAAAAATTCGGGTTAAAAAGTCAATTTAGGTTTTTGCATATTAGTACTGATGAGGTATATGGGTCGTTGTCATTATGCGATGAGCCGTTTACTGAAACGTCTCCCTATAGACCTAATAGTCCCTATTCTGCGAGCAAAGCGTCAAGTGATCATATCGCCCGGGCATATTTTAAAACTTATGGTATGCCTGTCCAGATTACTAATTGTTCTAATAATTATGGTGCTTATCAATATCCAGAGAAATTAATTCCGCTTGTTATTTATAATGCGCTGCATGGGGATGAATTGCCAATTTATGGTGATGGTAAACAAGTTCGTGATTGGTTGTATGTGGATGATCACTGTTCAGCTATCCGTAAAGTCTTGCATAATGGTGAACCTGGGGAAGTATATAATATTGGAGGTTATAATCAAAAGCAAAATATTGAAGTAGTGGAGCTAATATGCTCAATTTTAGATGAGATTCATCCTAGGCAAAACAATGTAAGTTATAAGGAGCAAATAAAATATGTTGACGATAGAAAGGGGCACGATAGGCGTTATGCAATAAATGCGTCCAAGATAAATGATAAGTTGGGATGGAGACCTGAATATGAGTTTGATGATGGTATTCGTAAGACTGTAATCTGGTATGTGGAAAATCTGGATTGGGTAGAGGAAGCTTTTCAAACTAAAATTTGATTGATATATCTATGCTCGCATGATTAATATTTTAGTTATCGGTAAGGATGGTCAGGTCGGCTCTGAGCTTCAGAGAGCTCTCGTACCTAGTTCGGATATTAATTTGGCATGTATTGGAAGAAATGAATGTGACTTGTTTGATTTGAAGAAACTAAAATCAATCCTTGAAGAATTCAAGCCGAAAATAATTGTCAATGCGGCTGCTTATACTAATGTTGATGGTGCTGAAAATCATGAAGATGAGGCATTTGCTATTAATGCGAAAGTACCAGAGACATTAGCTGAGTGGTCTGACTCAACAAAATCTTTAATCATTCATTATTCAACTGATTATGTATTTGATGGAAGAAAATCTAATAGTTATGCCGAGAATGATGTACCAAACCCTATAAATGTTTACGGTAAATCTAAATTGGCAGGAGAATCTATATTGCTGGATGGAAACATCTCGTCGATAGTTCTGAGAACTAGTTGGGTGTATGGTAAAAGTGGATGCAACTTTGTAAAAACAATCTTAAGGCTAGGAAAGATCAAGTCTAAAATTGATGTTGTTAATGACCAATGCGGTGCTCCAACTTCTGCGGAATTGATTGCTAGTTCAACAGCGATGATTATATTATCTTATATTAGATCTGAAGCAGAAACTCCATGTGGTCTATACCACCTCACTTCAAGAGGCTCTACAAACTGGTATGAGTATGCGAAATTTGTCATAAAGCAGGCAATTGACTATGGTGAAGAATTTGTTCTGAGTGTAGATAACATCAGTCCGGTTTCTTCAGCAGAATATATGCAAGCAGCTGATAGGCCAAAAAATTCGCGACTTAACGTTACGCAAATAGAAAAAACCTTTGGTATTAGAATGCCAGATTGGAAGAGTGACGTAAGTAGTTGTATAAAATGGATCATCACAAATGAAAAATTCTAGGAAAGGGATAATATTGGCAGGCGGGAACGGTACTCGTTTATATCCTGCTACATTTGCAGTATCTAAGCAGTTATTGCCTGTTTATGATAAGCCAATGATCTATTATCCATTAACAACATTAATGTTAACTGAATTGCAAGATATATTAATAATATCAACTCCTCAAGATATACCTAGATTTCAACAGTTACTGGGCGATGGGAGTCAATGGGGTATTAACCTGAGATATCAGATTCAGCCTAAACCTGAAGGTATCGCACAATCATTTATTCTGGCTAAGACTTTTTTAGAAGGTTGTAATTCAACATTAATTTTGGGCGATAATATATTTTATGGTCATAATCTAAATGTGTTACTAAGAAAAGCTGATTTACGTCAAAAAGGTGCAACCATCTTTTCTTATTTTGTTAATGATCCAGAAAGATACGGTGTTGTTAGTTTTGATAATGATGGAAAAGTGTTGGATATTGAAGAAAAGCCCAAGATTCCAAAATCAAGATATGCGATCACTGGTCTGTATTTTTATGATAATCAGGTCATAGATATTGTAGAAAATATTAGACCATCTAACCGTGGAGAATTAGAGATTACAGATGTTAATCAGGTTTACCTGGATAATAAAGAACTATGTGTTGAAACCATGGGGAGAGGCTATGCGTGGTTGGATACTGGCACACATGAGTCTATGTTGGACGCGAGTCAATATATTCATACAATCGAAAAAAGACAAGGGCTGAAAGTAGCTTGTCCTGAAGAAGTAGCCTACCGTCTGGGTTGGATTAGTGCTGAAGATGTCATGCGAAGTGCTGCTAAGTATAAAGCCAATGGTTATGGAAAATACTTGCGTTCTATGGTTACTGATCGAGTGAATTTATGAAAATAGTTGAAGCTGGTATATCTGGTTTATATATTATTGAACCTGATGTTTTCTGTGATGAAAGAGGTTCTTTTTTTGAGAGCTTCAATTTGAAAAAATTTAATGAAATTATTGGGGATGATGTTTGCTTTGTGCAAGATAATCATAGTCATAGTAAGAAAAATGTATTAAGGGGAATGCATTTTCAAATCGAGCCCCATGCACAAGGAAAGTTGGTTCGAGTGGTGCAAGGCAGCGTTTATGATGTAGCAGTCGATTTAAGGAAAGGATCTACAACATTTGGGAAGTGGGTCGGCATTGAAATTAATCAGTCAAATCGACGGCAATTTTGGGTTCCTGCCGGTTTTGCACATGGGTTTATTGTGCTTAGTGAAAGTGCCGACTTTTTATATAAAACTACAAATTATTATTCTCCTGAACATGAGCGAAGTTTGTTGTGGAATGACCCTCTTATAGGGATTGATTGGCCTGTTAGTAATCCAATTCTGTCTGAAAAGGACGAAAGAGCGTTTAGCTATGAAATGCTAAACATGGAAGAATTATAGCGAATGCAGCATGTTAGATAAATTTCCATGGCAAGTATTTTTCCTTAGTTGCTTTTCATTAGCTAAATTAATCTGTTTAAAATGAAAGCTATATTGGTCAATGATACAGGTGGTACATCTAATCCGGGTTGCAGGCTTGTGCGAAAAGGGTTTGAAATATTATTTAGTGAGAAAATTGAACATGTTGTGATGCATGATTGTGTGCCAGTGCATTATTGGACTGATTACTTTCGACAAATAGGTAGCTCTGGTCGAGAATCAATAATTGTTAAAAAAGGATATTTCCCCACATACACAGAAGGTATCAATGAAATTGATGTGTCTCAATGGGAGGCGATTAGGAGTCGCTTGATAGCGAATGATTCAGATTTATTTAGCAAAATTAATTCTTCCGATTGCGTGATTGTAAATGCTGAGGGTTCGATGCACCATAATACGGGATCTGCTTTGGCTGTCCTTGCTCTTACCAAAGTAGGGGTTGAGCTTGGGAAGAAGGTATTGTTGCTTAATGCAACAGTAATGTGTATGGCGAACCCTATATTGATAGATGTATTAAGGAATTGTGAATTTATACATGTAAGAGACTGGGCTTCATATAAATACCTTAAATCTTTGGGCTTAAAGTCGCATGTATTTCCAGATATTGCGTTGCTTGGGCTTGATGTAGATGATACTGGAAAAAGTAGTGAAATTATGCAAATAAGCCCAGATTCCGTTCTAATTACTGCTGGAGTTGCCATAAGAAAGGAAACATTGGAATTCTTAATTGATGAGGTTAGGTCTTGTAGTATGACGCCTATATATTTCTCGATTGGTGATGGTGGTGAGACTAATCTTGCTGTTGAAGTATGTGGTCAGCGCGGTGTGAAAATAATACATGCTCAAAATATAGATCTTAAACAGATGGATAGCTTATTGAAGCAATTTCGGTTTGCTATTTCTGGTCGACATCATATGAACATTTTTTTTATGAAGGTTGGCCTTCCGTTTTTGCCAATAACTACTAATACCTGGAAAATTAAAGAGTGTATGAGCCTTTTAGAATATCCAATTAAACCTGTTATTTCTTTTGATGAGTTCTCATCTGTAATCAAAGAGTTATTTTCTAATAGAGAATACTTTAGTACTGCGGCAAAAAATTCTTATTATGTTGGTATAAAGAAAATGGATTTGCTAATTAATGAGCTAGAAAAATGCATTTAATTACATCTGCAGAGTTTTATTCAAAATACCAGGAAAAAAGAACTGTGGTGTTTGTTGGTAATGCTCCCTCTATGAAGGGTTCGAATATGGGGGCATGGATTGACAATTTTGATGTTGTAGTCAGATTTAACGAATGCATAACAGTTGGCTATGAGAAGGATGTGGGTAGTAAGACTGATATATTGGTTGTTAATCCGTACATAACCCCGAAAGATGAAAAGAAAACTCAGCAATCACTTGATTCTTGTATGACAGTCTTGATTATTTCGCCTGAAACTCGGCGTCCATATTCAAAAGAACTTGCTAAAATTATATCGAATAGAGATGTTTTTTTACATATACTCCAGATATATTGCACATGAAAGATACTGGCCATGTCGCTGGTTTGACTACTGGAACCTATGGTGTCTTTTTATTGTCGAGGATTTTAGAGCCGAGTCAAATTGGTATAACGGGATTTACTATGTTTCTTAAGGAGACCGCGCGCCATTATTGGCAATCTACAAAGCCCGGTGGATTGCACGCACATGATGTGCATAGAGAGGCTGAGATATTTATTGATATTTGTAATAATATAAAATGTAATCTTGAGGTCACAGAAGATATAGTGTGGGTGGCTAAGCAAGTGAATAAAACATTACAAAAAAATATTAATATCAGGCTAAATAGAGTTAGAAAGTACAATGTATAATGTGTATTAAAAACCTAATCTTAAAGAGATTGCTATGAATCCTGATGATATTTGTGATCCTCGGGACTTTGCGGAGTTTTTTAAGTCTAAGCACATGGATTATATCGATTTTGGTTGTAGCAAAGGTGGTAGTCTGTTGCTAGGTCAAGAGAGGTTTGGTGGTACCAGAGGCTTAGGCATAGATATTTCACCTCAAAAAGTAGAAATAACTCGAAAAGCTGGATTTGATGCAATTTGTTACGATATAAATAAAATTCCTTCTGAGAAACTGGCTAAATTTACTATTCTTTCCCACTTCTTAGAGCATGTTCCGGATGCTAGGGACTGCTATGAATTTGTAAAAAAAGCATGTGAAATATCTACAGATTTTGTATTTATTCAGCAGCCTTATTTTGATGCGGATAGTTATTTGTTGCAAAATAATTTGAAATTATATTGGTCGGATTGGACGGGTCATCCAAATCGTATGACAAGTTTAGATATGCTATTGCTATTTAAGGGGTTGGTGAATTCTGGTATGGACTTGACGTATTCAATTCATGTAAGACATCCTATTCATAATTCAGATAGTCTAGATATACTTCCTATGTCAACAATTACTGATCAGCACAAATATGATAAAAGGTTGCACCCCCTCAAAAAGGGCGTGATTAACTTCGATTTTCCCGTATATAGAGAATTGATTGCAATTATAACTATGGCCGGAGTTGGTCATCGAGATATTTTAAACATGGTTAAGTACGATAAGACATTAGTAGATATGGGGGGCTCGGCTTGCATTATTGATAATCCTTTATATCTAGGTTCAAAACTTTCGAATAAACAGAATATCTATAAAAAAAGTAAAGTGTTGAAAAAAGCAAAAAAATTCATTAAGAAAATATCAGGGATAGCTTAGTTTTTATTTTAAGTTGGTAACTTGGTATTTGCACTTGTCTAATTATATTCATTGCAGTATGCCATAAAAAGAAAAATAATTAGAGATGAATAATAAAAAAATATTCCACTTTGGCACATTTGATGTCAGCAACTATGGTGATTTATTGTTTCCACTCATCGTAGCTAAACATCTTAATTGCCAGACGGATTATGATCTTGTTTGCGCATCTCCGGTTGGCGGTAAGCCAAATTTCCATGATTGCGTAGAATCAATTAGTGTTAATGATGCTTATGCGCTTAGAAGCGAAGTTGATGCCGCAATTATAGGTGGAGGCAATATCATACATTGCGAGCGAACAACTTTAAGTGACTATCAGGAAAAACTGACTAGTAATTTTGCATATTATGATCTCTGGGTCGCTCCTAGCATCTATGTGAAAAATACTATTCCAGTCTTGTGGAATGCGCCAGGTGTGCCTCAGAAATTTCATAAACAATATCATCCAATAGTTAAAGGTGCGCTTCAACGTGCTGATTATTTATCTGTTCGAGATAGTGAAAGCAAGCAATTTTTACTAGATGTTTGGAGTGATGCAAGTATTGAAGTGATGCCAGATACAGCTTGGATGATTAATACACTGTGGAAAAGAGATTATCTAACAGAACATTATCAAAAAATTTTATATGAAACTAAATTATCAAGCTCGGATCCAATAGTTATATTACATCTCAATCAGCGTTATACAAATGGGATGAGTTTCGTAGAGCTTGCCGCTACCCTAGACAAAATTTCAGTAACCATATCCGCTAGACCTTTATTGATTCCAATAGGCGCCTGTCACGGTGATAAAGAGTTGGCAGAAAGTGTATCTAAGTTGATGTGTACTAAGCCCTTGGTGCTTAAGCCGCATGCTTTAATAGATATTGCTGCGTGTATTGCACATGCGAAGGCCTATATTGGATCATCTCTACATGGGCTTATTACCGCGAGCTCTTTTGGAGTGCCCGGAATGGCTGTAGCGAGTTTGAAAGTAGCAAAATTTAAAGGCATAAGTAATTTTATTGGAGATTCAAATGCTGTTGTTGAGTCTTGGGGGCACGCATCTGAGCTGGCAGATAGCAAACAATTTTCCAATCTTTTAAAAGCAGAAAGTATTGCAAGGGAAATAGCTTGCAATACGTTAGAGCGGCATTGGTCGATTATTTATTCATCGCTGTCTGAATCTAATTTATCTATAGAGCGTGAAGAATCTTCGCAGTTGTTTGGTCATTTTGATGAAACCAAGATCAATGAATCTAAGGCCATGCTGATATTGTCTCAAGAGAAAATAATGCAAGAGGAATTGGAAAATCGAGCAATTCGTACTGAGCAAGAACTATTGAAAGCTAGAAAAGTTATAATAAATAAAAACAAAGAAATTATGGCTATTAAGAAGTCATATAGTTGGAAATTCACAAAACCATTCCGTAAGTTGTATAAATTAATAAAAAAATCTTTGCCGGTTAGTAGTTTTGCGAAATTGCAGAGGAATATTCGCGCCCACAGCGCGAGTTACTTAGGTGAGCAGGAACTTGGTCAAAAATGGTTTGAAAGGTTTCATATCAAAGACCAGGTCGAGTGTTATGCTAGCTCGTCTGGTGTTGCAAATAAGAAAATAGCTGTATATACAGCAATATTTGGCGATTATGACACATTGTTAATGCCTGAGATTATTGATATTGGCTGTGACTATATTTGTTTTACTGATAAGAAAATAAATAACTATGGAATATGGCAAATTCGTCCATCACCTTACTATCATATGGATGCGACTCGAATGGCTAGATATGTGAAAACTCATCCGCATGTATTGTTGAAGGAGTATGATTATGCGGTTTGGATTGATGGGAATGTATGTTTTCGTAGTACTTTTAATTATTTGAAATATATTGAATGCTTGGAGTATCAACGATCTAGTTTTGGAACAGTTGTGCACCCTTTGCGCGCCTGTGTTTATAAAGAGGCTGAAGCTTGTAAGCAGTTGAGTAAAGATGATTATGGAATTATCGATGCTCAAATGAGAGAGTATGGAAATAAAGGATTGAGAACAAATTCAGGGCTTTATGAAACAAATTTCATGATTATTTGTTTGAAAGATGAACAAGTGCGAGATATGTTTTCATTATGGTGGAGGCAGATTAATAAGTATAGTCGAAGAGACCAATTAGGATTACCGTGGGCGCTACATTTAAGTGGAATAACGGTTGGTTCGTTGTTGGGTGGAAAAGGTATCTCAGTTAGGGAGCATGATGACTTTCAATACTTTACGCATAAACAAGGTCGTTTACTAAAGGCATGTTCAGCTTTAAATAAACTTGGTGAAATTGAATCTCCATATGAAGGTGTCAAGTTTTATGATGTAAAGGAGCGGAGACTAAAGGCTGTTGCAGATAAGAGAATTGATATAATTGTTTGTGTGTACAACGCATTAGAAGATGTAAAGTTGTGTCTTAATTCCGTTATCGACAATATGTTGAAAAATCATCATTTGATAATTGTTAATGATTGCTCAGATTCAGATACAAGTAGTTATTTAAGAGAATTCTCGGCTAAATGCTCGAATGTTACACTTATAGAAAATAAAAATAATTTGGGATATACGCAAACTGCTAACATCGGGCTGAAAGCATCTAATTCTGATTTTAAAATACTGTTAAATAGCGATACTATTGTGAGTCCAAACTGGGCTCTTAAAATGCTGGATGTGGCTCAATCAACCTCGGAGATTGGTATTGTGGGTGCACTTTCAAATGCTGCTGGCAAACAAACAATACCCTCGATTAAGCGCAAAGCTAATTCAAATAATTCAGTTATTAATATACTACCATCAAAATATACACCTGAGGACATAGATCTTATGTGTGAGAAATGGAGCCTGGCGGAGGTTGTTCCTTTTGTCCCTCTAATACATGGATTCTGCTTTGGGATTAAAAGCGAGGTAATAGATAAAATTGGATATTTTGATGCTGTGAATTTTGAGCGATATTATGGTGAAGAAAACGATTACGCTTTCAGAGCAGGTGAGGCAGGATTTATAATGGCTGTAGCCACAAATACATTCGTTTATCATCGTAAATCTATGAGTATCTCTGAAGAAGAGCGCATTGTTCATATGGGTATGGCGCGAAGTAAGTTGCATACACTATATGGAGAGACTGAAATTAAAATGGTAGGAACTCAGTTAACTCAGCACCATTTGCTTGAGTTAATGAGGAATAAGGCTGCGGATGTTTGGCGATAATTGAATGCTACGTAATAAATAACATATCTTCAAGGGTTGACTGATTGAAAAAGTTTCTTGTCTCGCAATTCTATAATGTTATTTGATGCGTCAATCATTGCAGGACGATGTGATATGGAAATTATAGTTAATGTTTTACTAAGCTCGACAAATACTGAGCTAATTGATTTTTCTGTTTCACTATCTAATGCGCTTGTTGCTTCGTCGAGAATGAGAAGTTTGGGCGAGTGAACTATAGCTCTGGCGATTAATATCCTTTGCTTTTGTCCTCCAGATAGTTTTGACCCAACTTCTCCGACTTTCTCATAAATTGTATTTTCAAGAGAATTTACAAAATCTAGCGCATGAGCTTTATCTAGAGCAGTAATTATCTCCTGGTTAGTTATGCTAGGGTCTCTTAATGCTACATTGTCACGTATTGTAGTATCTAATAACGAGTGATCTTGTATTACGTAACCAATCTGGCTTCTCCAATAGTTTATATCTATTGAGGTTAGTGGAATGCCGTCTATAAGAATTTCTCCATCTGTAGGAACGTATAAACCACATATTAAATCAACTAAGGTGGTTTTGCCTGTGCCTGAAGGACCGATGATAGTATTTATAGTATGTTTTTGAATCTTTGTAGTGGCATTTTTTAAAATTACATTTTTCTTGAATGAAAAGCTTACATTGTTGATAGTGATACATCCCATAAAGTCATGTTTTATTTTGCCTGGGCGAATTTCGCGATAATTTTCTGCCCGTTCAATTGTTTCGATGATCCCATCGAAGCCGCTTATATTGCTCGCTAGGGATATAATCTGTTTCTGTGTTTTGCCAAATAATTTCATGATTCTTATATATAAGATGGCTAGAACTATCATATATTCGACAGGTATTGAGAGGTGTTTAATTGCGTAATATATTGTTACGACAATAACGGTCATTAGAAAGATTTCCTGGACCATGTCAATAATTTCATTTATTGCAATAGATTTTTTATCAACTGACTTGAGCTGTTTTGTGTAAGTTTCAAGGACAATATTAGAGTGCGAATCTCTTGCCATGGCTTTTAAGGATTTAATGCTTCGGATTAAATCACCTAAAAGTGCTGCAAAGTCGCGTGATATCGACGTGTCTTGAGAGCCTAGATTTTTGCTTATATATACTAAATTTTTGAAAAGCAATAATAAGGCCGCACTGGTGATAATTGCTAAGGTCGCAATTTTCCATGACAAAACGAAAGCTACAAAAAGGTATGCAAAGATTTGAATGCAAGATGAAAATATTTCTACGCTAGCTAAATAACCCTTGCCCGCTTTTGCTGCTTCTGCCATTAGTGATGCAGTATTCTTCTGACTATTTTCCCAGACAAAAAATTGCCATTCAGCATTTGACATCCCTTTGAGTAGTTTTTTTCTTAGATCTTTTACTATTTTTGCTACTGTAAATCCTGCATAAGTTTTAGCGCCAGCAAAAATCACGCTTTTAAAGAAAATACACAAAGCAAGGAAAATTAATAGATTTTCAGTAGATAGTGAGATATCTATATTTGAGAGTAATTGATTGAAAATTTTTGATTTGTTGCTATCTTTACCAAGCATAGTGCTGACTAATAATGGCAACGCTATGAGGCTGACAGCGGTAAGGATACTGGCAATAGTTATCGCAATGCAGGTTGAAATAGTGCGATAAGGATATTTTTTGAAGAAGAAAGCTAATATTTGCAAAATGACAAACTTTGTGAATTGTATGTGGATTTATTTCATTGGATATGATGATAAATGCAATGAATTTAACAGTAATTTGTAATGAACCTTAAGAAGCCATTTATATTGCAATGTTGCTATGATAAATCTCTCCGAAGTGTATGTATAATAATACTAGCAAAGCAAGAGTATTGCGCCGATAATTTTATTAATGACAAGAAAACTTTACATCAAAACCCAAGGCTGCCAGATGAATGAGTATGACTCAGACAAGATGGCGGACGTGCTGGGCGTGGCCCGGGATATGGAGCTCACACAGAATCCTGAAGAGGCGGATGTATTGCTGCTCAATACCTGTTCTATTCGCGAGAAAGCGCAGGAAAAGGTGTTTTCCCAGTTGGGGCAATGGAATAAGTTGAAAGAGAAGAATCCCAATATAGTGATTGGTGTCGGCGGATGTGTCGCCAGCCAGGAAGGTGAAGCGCTCAAGAAACGAGCACCTCAGGTGGATGTGGTGTTTGGGCCGCAAACCCTGCACAGATTGCCGGATTTAATAGATCAGGCGCGGGCCAACGGCAAATCGGTGATTGATATTTCATTTCCCGCAATTGAAAAGTTCGACAATCTCCCGCCGCCTCGAGTTGAAGGTCCCTGTGCATTCGTGTCGATTATGGAAGGCTGCAGCAAGTACTGCTCTTACTGCGTGGTGCCTTATACGCGCGGTGAAGAGATCAGTCGTCCACTGAATGATGTGCTGGTTGAAATTATGCAATTGGCTGACAAAGGCGTTAAGGAAGTGACTCTGCTGGGTCAGAATGTCAACGGCTATTATGGAAAGATGGATGATGGCCAGATTTGTAATTTTACACTGCTGTTGCATTACGTGGCCGCGATCGATGGCATAGAAAGAATTCGCTACACCACCTCGCATCCACTGGAGTTCAGTGATTCCCTGATTGAGGCTTATGCGGAAATTCCCAAGCTGGTGAATCATCTGCATTTGCCGGTACAAAGTGGGTCTGATCGAATTCTGGCGGCCATGAAGCGTGGATACACCGCTCTTGAGTACAAATCCAAGGTGCGCAAATTACGTCAGCACCGTCCTGACATCAGTATGTCTTCCGATTTTATCATTGGATTTCCTGGCGAGACCGAACAGGAGTTTGAGCAAACCATGAAACTGATTGAAGACGTGGGATTTGATCATTCATTCAGTTTTATTTTCAGTGCGCGTCCGGGCACACCAGCAGCCTCTCTGGAAGATTCCACTCCAATGCAGGAAAAGAAAGAGCGACTGCAGAAACTTCAAACGCGTATTCTGGAAATGGCCAATCAAATTTCGCGCAATATGGTCGGCACAAAGCAAACCATTCTTGTGAATTCCATGTCGAAGAAAAGTGATCAGGAAATTGCCGGACGCACCGAAAATAACCGCGTGGTGAATGTTGAAGGTACCCAAGACCTTATTGGGCAATTAGTGGACGTGGAAATCACTGAGGCATTACCTAACTCCTTACGTGGCCGATTGCTGTAAATGATCAGGAATATGCTCTATTGAGTGCTCAACCCTCAAAAATTAATATCACTTTGCTTCCCGATGATAATGCTCGTCTTGCCAATTTGTGCGGGCCGTTTGACGAGCACCTGCATCAAATTGAACAGCGCTTATCGGTGGATATTCATCACAGGGGAAATGCGTTTACTGTTGAAGGTTTGCCTTCAGCGGCAGAATCCGCGGCGATGGTGATCGAAAACCTGTATGCTAGTACCAGCTCGGAAGAACTCTCTAAAGAATCGATTCATTTACATTTGCAAGACTCCCACGTGGAAAATATTTCAGATAAATCGAATCAAAAACGCAGCGACATTACCATCCATACTCGACGCGGCATTATCAGACCACGTGGCCCCAATCAGGCGGCCTACATCGAGGATGTGTTAAATAATGATTTAACCTTTGGGATAGGTCCGGCGGGCACGGGCAAGACATATCTTGCAGTGGCCTGTGCGGTGGCTGCACTGGATTCAGAACAGGTGCAAAGACTGGTGCTGGTGCGCCCTGCCGTCGAAGCGGGAGAGAGACTGGGTTTTCTGCCAGGTGATCTGGCGCAAAAAATTGATCCCTATCTGCGTCCCATGTACGACGCCCTGTATGAAATGATGGGTTTTGAGCGCGTCAACAAATTAATCGAGCGTACCGTTATAGAAGTGGCGCCGCTGGCGTATATGCGTGGTCGCACACTCAACGACTCTTTTGTGATTCTGGATGAAGCGCAGAACACCACCAAAGATCAAATGAAAATGTTTCTAACTCGCATAGGCTTTGGTTCTAAAGCGGTGGTCACCGGGGATATTTCCCAAATTGATTTACCGCATCGCAGTCAGTCCGGTTTGCGTCATGTGATACAAGTACTGAAAGATGTAAAACGAATCAAGTTTAACTATTTCAATTCCCGGGATGTAGTTCGACACTCGCTGGTGCAGCATATTATTGACGCTTACGATCGTCACGATGATCAGAATAAAACAGACGGCAATGATCATTCATGATCACGCTTGAAATGCAGTTCGTTGCAGCGGCGCAGGAATTGCCGAATGAGGAAATGTTTCAGAGCTGGGCCCGAGCAATTGAAACGAATTCTGCCCAGGATCAGGAAGTTTCGGTGCGAATTGTGGACGAGTCTGAAATGACACTGTTGAATGAGCAGTATCGTAAAAAACAGGGTTCCACTAATGTGTTGTCTTTTCCGGCAGATCTCCCACCAAGTGTGGATGTGCCATTTCTGGGCGATATCGTGATATGTGCTCCAGTGGTTGTGCGAGAAGCGACAGAACAGGGGAAATCATGTGATATGCACTGGGCGCATATGCTGGTCCATGGTATTCTTCACTTACAGGGTTATGACCACATTGATGAAACAGAAGCTCTGCAAATGGAACGCCTGGAAAATGAAATTATGCATAAACTCGGATTTGATAATCCTTACGTTTGTTTATGACACCCTGAAATATCGATAACTACCTTACAGAAATATATGGGCACCACGCCTGACCCCGCAACACACAAAAACTGGTTCAATCGTCTACGAAAAAAATTTTCCAGCGAACCCAAAGACCGCGATGAACTGATCACTATCCTGCGTGAAGCGCAGGAAAGAAATCTGCTCGATTCCAGTGCCCAGACCATGATTGAAGGGGTTTTTCAGGTGTCTGAATTACAGGTGCGGGACATAATGATTCCCCGTTCACAAATGGTGGTGGTGGAAGAAGAGCATTCTGTGCAGGAAATGTTACCCACTATTATTGAGTCTGCGCATTCACGTTTTCCTGTGATTGGCGACAGTCGTGATGAAGTAGTCGGTGTACTGTTAGCTAAAGATCTGCTGAAATTTTTGTCGGACGATCATACCGAGGAATTTAATATTCGCGATATTCTGCGTCCCGCCTTTATCGTACCGGAAAGTAAACGACTGAATACATTGCTGAATGAATTTCGTAACAGCCGAAATCACATGGCCATTATTGTGGATGAGTTTGGTGGCGTATCGGGTCTGGTTACGATTGAAGATGTTCTGGAGACCATTGTTGGCGATATATCCGATGAGCACGACCTGGAAGAAGACCAGTACATTTCCTATTCTGAAGATCATAAATATGGTTTGGTGAAAGCCTTTACACCTATTGAAGACTTCAATGAGTTTTTTGGGTCGGTCTACAATGACGATGAATTTGACACCATTGGCGGGCTGGTGACCAATAGCTTTGGTCGTATGCCCAAGAGAAACGAAAGCACAGTCATTGATGGATTTAAATTCAAGGTGGTGAGTGCAGACAGTCGCCGCTTACATCTACTTAAGGTTACGCGCATATAAACTTCAATTGTGATCCCGTGAGTCGCAATCTATTACTTATTTTTGCCGGTGCTTTGAGCGTATTGGCATTCTCGCCCTTTAACCTGTGGTGGATGTCAATCATATCCCTGTCATTACTATTTTCACTCTACCAGGAAGATTCCCGGAGAGCATTTTTCTCCGGTTTTTTGTTTGGCCTGGGTATGTTTGGGGCGGGGACATCGTGGGTATTTAACAGCTTGTATGAGTACGGAGAGGCACCATTTATTGCGGCCGCCGGTATTACTCTGGTATCGATTCTTGTGCTCAGTGTTTTCCCGGCTACTGTACTCAAAGCCTTATCTTGTTTAACGAGATGCCGAAAAAATATCGTATGCGAAGCGGTTACTTTTGCATCTTTGTGGGCGTTATTTGAATGGCTGCGTAGCTGGATATTTACGGGCTTTCCGTGGCTTCTTGTGGGTCATACTTTAGTGGATTCACCGTTTGCCGGAGTCATTCCGGTATTGGGCACGTTCTTCGGCGGTGCATTTATGGCATTGCTCGGAGCAGGCATGATTGTGGTCATTCAAATGAATCTAAGACAGGCAGGCATTAGCTTCATTGTTTTAGCTGCACTGCTTGGAGCATGTTATTTTGCCGGTGACATCGAATGGACGCAGCCACAAGGCGAGCGTGCTTTAAAGGTGTCCGCTGTGCAGGGCAATATTCCGTTTGAAATGAAGTGGGATAAATCCCGGCGTCCGGAAGTTTATCAGGCGTATGTGGATCTAACCGCCAGACATTGGGACAGTGATATTATACTTTGGCCGGAAACAGCTATTCCTACGTTTTACCGCGTTGCCAATAAAGATTTCATTCCTGAACTTGAAGGGCTGCTAAAGCAAAATAATACCGAATTGGTGTCTGGCGTATTTACTTACGAACCGGATTCCGAGCGTATCTTTAATTCACTGGTGGCGTTGGGTGGAGATCTGCAAATTTATAGTAAACAGCATCTGGTTCCGTTTGGTGAGTATCTTCCACTACGTGTGATTTTTGAATTCTTTCGCAGTGTTGTGACAATACCCATGTCCGATCTTAGTGCGGGTAGCGGCACCTCAATCATGACCCTGAAAGGCATACCGATCGGCGTATCGATTTGTTACGAAGCGGCGTTTGGTGAAGAAATCAGACGCGCACTCCCTGAAGCATTAATGCTGATGAATGTGACCAACGATGCCTGGTTTGGAGACTCACTGGCGCCGCATCAGCATTTACAGATAGCCCGCACACGTTCTCTGGAAAACGGACGCTATATGCTGCGTGCCGCAAATACTGGTGTTTCAGCCATTATCGATTCTCATGGGCACATTCTTGCAGAATCCGGGCAGTTTATTGATCAGGCTATCACGGGTGAAGTTTGGCCAATGCAGGGAAGGACGCCGTTCATTATCTGGGGGAATTGGGCAATAATCAGCATTTTACTGGCGCAAGTCTTGTTAGTATTGGTACTGTCTCGTCGAAATAATCCTGGCGAAAATTAAGTAATCCCTAAATACATCGCATCAATCATCAAATTATGTCTAAATTTGCTCAAGTCATCCCTGTCATTTTGTCTGGTGGATCCGGCACACGCCTGTGGCCGGTGTCACGCAAGTTATACCCGAAGCAATTTATTCCACTTAGAAAGGGTCGCAGTCTGTTCCAGGATACTGTGGCGCGCGTCAAAGCGCTGGGCGGTGGCATCCAGGAACCTATTATTGTGTGCAATGACGAACATCGATTCATGGCCGCCGAGCAGCTGCGTACGGAAGGCGTTGAGAATGCAGATATTGTGCTTGAGCCGGTGGCGCGAAATACTGCGCCGGCGATTGCGCTAGCGGCAATGTGTGCGCGACAGCGAAGTAAAGATGCCATTATTCTGGTGTTGCCCGCTGACCATATTCTCGATGCTCAGGGAGCATTCTGTGATGCCATAGAGGTGGCAGTTAATTTAAGCGAACAACAGCAATTGGTGACATTTGGCATCGCTCCGACGCGCCCTGAAACTGGTTATGGCTATATCAAGGCGGGATCAGAAATCATTAATGGTAAAGCCAATCAGGTTGAGAAGTTTGTTGAAAAGCCCGAACAGGAACAGGCCCAGGCCTATCTTGACGCCGGTGATTACTACTGGAATAGCGGTATGTTTATGTTCAAAGCCACCACTTTGATGGCTGAACTGGAAAAGCATGAGCCGGCGATGACGGCGAGTGTGATTGCCGCTTATGGCAAACAGGCCAAAGATCTGGATTTTGTTCGAATTGATAAGCAGGCATTTGCTGCGTGTAAAAGTGAGTCAATAGATTATGCAGTGATGGAGAAAACTCAAAATGCAGTTGTGGTTCCGTTATCCAGTGACTGGAATGATGTGGGTTCCTGGCATGCGTTGTGGGAATCCTCCCCGCAGGATGAAAATAAAAATGCCATTACCGGCGATGTATTGCTGGAAGATTGCCAGGGTTGCTATGTGCATAGTTCAAACCGACTGGTTACTGCAGTGGGCATGCAAGATGCGGTGATTGTAGAAACGGCGGACGCAGTGTTGGTCGCGCCACGCAGTCAATCGCAGGAAGTGAAACAAATTACCAATGCGTTGAAACAGGCCAACAGGGAAGAGTCCAAGATTCATCGCAAGGTTTATCGACCCTGGGGCAATTATGAATCTATCGACAATGCAGAACGATTCCAGGTTAAAAGAATTACGGTCAAACCGGGAGAGCAACTGTCCCTACAAAAACATCATCATCGTGCAGAACACTGGATTGTAGTTAATGGTACAGCGGTTGTAACCTGTGACGATAAAGAGTTTTTACTTTCTGAAAATCAGTCTACTTATATTCCTATCGGTGCGGTGCACCGCCTGGAAAATCCGGGGAAAATTCCTTTGGAGCTCATTGAAGTTCAGTCCGGTACCTATCTGGGTGAAGATGATATTGAACGCTACGATGACCGCTATGGACGTTCCGATAGCAAATAAAATGTATTCAGCATAAAGAAAGCCCGCATGACTGATGGCGGGCTTTCAGTGCAGGCTCACGAGTGGATGTAGCAATTTGATGAGCCGTTCGTGCTATTGTTTTTCAAAGTTGCCTGAAGGAAAGATATTACCCCAGACGATTCGTCTCAAAGCGCACCGATTATGTCTATCATAGTCATTAAACTTTTTTGCCCACGTCGCTTAATCACTATTATCTACTACATGACTTACATTACTCCTAAATTTTCATCACGACAAAAAGAAGTATTTTATAGCGCATATATAACTTCTTAATGATTATTTTAGATGTTATACCGCTTAATATTTCGAAGCTAACTGCTTGATATTAATTACTCAAATGCGGTTTATTTGAAGTCGTTTTTTCATCAATATCCATACTCTAATTAACTCAAGTTATTTTGCCTGGAGCATAACCCGGACTATGCTCAAGGCAAACTCAACAGGCGGGTAATTTCAAGCTGCTGTTTTGGCGGTAATTCCTGATGAATTTGTCAGACAAAACGCAAGGCTTCTGCTTACTCTGATAAATTTGATACTATCCGCCATGCAGCAACCCATAACCCCTACAAAATTAAGTCTAATAAATAACCTAATATATGAAAGAAGATTATCAACCTCATGAAATCGAGGCTGAGGTTCAGTCGCGATGGCAACAATCCCAAACATTCAAAGCGGTTGAAGATGACAGTCGAGAGAAATTTTACTGTCTCTCCATGTTTCCCTATCCCAGCGGTCGGTTACATATGGGCCATGTGCGTAACTACACCATTGGCGATGTCATTAGCCGTTACCAGAGAATGCAGGGCAAAAACGTGTTGCAACCGATGGGGTGGGATGCGTTTGGTTTGCCGGCCGAGAACGCGGCGTTAAAAAATAAAGTGCCCCCGGCAAAATGGACTTATGAAAATATTGATTACATGCGCGGCCAGTTACAGCGTTTGGGGTTTGCTTATGACTGGGATAGAGAACTGGCTACCTGTACGCCGGAGTATTATCGCTGGGAGCAGTGGCTGTTTACGCGACTGTTTGAAAAAGGGCTGGTTTATAAAAAGAAATCCATCGTGAATTGGGATCCTGTGGATCAAACAGTGCTGGCAAATGAGCAGGTGATTGATGGTTGTGGCTGGCGCTCCGGTGCGCCGGTTGAGCGACGCGAAATTTCCCAGTGGTTTTTGAAAATCACTCAATATGCCGATGAACTTCTGGAGTGCGTTCAACAGCTGGATGGATGGCCCGAACAAGTGCGTGTTATGCAACAAAACTGGATTGGCCGTTCAGAAGGGTTACAGTTGTCGTTTGATGTGGAAGGCGGGCTGCCCCGCATTGAAGTCTATACAACGCGACCGGATACACTCATGGGCGTCAGCTATGTTGCCATCGCACCCGAACATGAGTTGGCGGGAATTGCTGCCAAAGATAATGCGGACGCTGCCGCGTTCATAGAAAAATGCAAAAAGCGCAAAGTAGCAGAAGCTGAAATCAACACAGCAGAAAAAGAGGGTGTGGCTACCGGCTTGTTTGCACTGCATCCAATTACCGGTGAAAAACTGCCAATATGGATTGCCAATTTTGTATTAATTGAATATGGCACCGGCGCAGTAATGAGTGTTCCGGCACACGATCAGCGTGACTGGGAATTTGCACAAAAATATCATCTCCCAATACGTCAGGTCATTTACCCAAGCGATGAATCGCAAGACTTTGATGTTTCTCAGCAGGCCTTTACCGAGAAAGGGACTTTACAGAATTCAGGTGACTGGAATGGGCTCAGCTCAGAACAGGCCTTCATAGCCATTTCAGAAACCATCGAAGCACAACAGCGCGGCGCACGATCGGTTAACTTCCGCTTGCGTGACTGGGGTATTTCACGGCAACGTTACTGGGGCTGTCCAATTCCTGTGATTTACTGTGATGATTGCGGAGCCGTACCCGTGCCGGAAGTCGATCTGCCGGTTACACTACCGGAAAATGTTGAAGTCACAGGTGCCGGTTCGCCACTAGGCAGCATGACAGAATTTGTCGATGTGGCCTGTCCTAAGTGTGCAAAACCCGCTCGACGTGAAACCGATACGTTTGACACTTTCTTTGAATCCAGCTGGTATTACGCACGCTATTGCTGTGTAGATAATCAAGAAAAAATGCTTGATGAACGTGCGAACTACTGGTTGCCAGTTGATCAGTACGTGGGCGGGATTGAACATGCCGTATTGCATTTATTGTATGCGCGTTTCTTTCATAAGCTGATGCGCGATGAAGGCATGATAAAGGCAGATGAGCCTTTTACCAATTTACTGACCCAGGGCATGGTACTCAAAGACGGTACAAAAATGTCCAAGTCAAAAGGTAATACGGTAGATCCGGAACAGCTCATTGAAAAATTTGGCGCAGATACTGTGCGCCTGTTTACCATGTTTGCCGCACCCCCGGATAATTCCCTTGAATGGGTCGATACCGGCGTTGATGGTTCGGCGCGCTTCCTGAAAAAACTATGGCGTTTTATTTATCTGCACTTGCAATCCGGTGCAACTCAGAAACCAATTAATAGTAACGAACTGAATTCGGCACAGAAAGAATTGAGAAACAAGATTCACAGCACTATCAAAAAAGTGAGTGATGATATTGGACGTCGTTATACTTTTAATACTGCCATTGCGGCCAACATGGAATTACTCAACGATCTCTCGGCATTGAAGCCTCAGCATAACAACGACTATGCCGTGATTCGCGAAGGTGTTGAAGCGATTGTGTTAATGTTGTGGCCAATTGTTCCGCATATATGTTCGCAATTGTGGCATTCTCTGGGTCATAAAAGTGGAATCGAAAATCAGGCCTGGCCTAAATATGATGAAAAAGTGCTGGTTCGGGACAGTTTGCAATTGATGGTTCAGGTAAATGGCAAACTCAGAGATAAAATTATTGTTCCAGCAGATGCGGATGATGAAGTTATCAAGACTAGTGCGCTACAGAATGAGAAGATACAAACTTATATAGCCCAGCAGACCGTAAAAAAGGTCATTGTGGTTAAAGGCCGTCTGGTAAATATTGTTGTCTAGGAGAGTGGTGTGAGACGTGTATATGTATTATTAATGAGCGTGGGTTTATCAATTTTGTCGGGCTGTGGATATCAGCTGGCAGGCAAAGCAGACTTGGATCCAGTGTTTGAAAGCACGCATATCAGTTATCAGGCGGGCGGGCATATGATGGCACTGTTACTTGAAAAACAGTTCGAGGCGAACAAATATAAACTGGTAAGTGCTGAGAAGGCTACTGCCCTGGTTGATGTATCTTATGAAAAAAGAGATCGTGAAATTTTATCGGTGGATGAGGACGGCAAAGTACGTGAGTACGAGCTGATATTGACTGTAGGCATTGATGTCAAAGATGCAGAAGGTAAAAAACTTATCCGTAACCAACAAGTGCGCCTGACAAGAGATTTCCTTTTTGATATTAACTCGCTGTTAGGTAAGAGTAGTGAAGAAAATCAAATCTATGAGGAAATGCGAGCCGATGCGGCCCGTTTGATTATTTATCGTTTGCAAGCCATCAATCTGGAAGCGATTGAAGAAGAGTAATATCAATATACAAGTTATTCCTGTAGATATCACAATCACCGTCATTACTTAACCTCGGCGGTTCTATTGACCTCGTCATACCCGTGTAAACGGGAATCCAGTTTTAGTTGCGTTATTGTAGCAGTCTGGTACTCGCTGGTTCTCCGTATTCACGGAGATGACAAGCCTATTAGAGAATGACAGTCTCTTTTGTTGTTTCCATAACCTCGGTGATTCAGTCGACGGCCGCCATTCCCGCAAGCTCTGTCATTCCCTCGAAAGAGGAAATCCATTTCTAATATCTTCGCCATCCATGGCGATTGTATGAAGATGACAAAGGCGAATATTTGTCAGGAACCTTTCAAAATCACCTTGGCAATCGCAGAAGAATCCAATTCGCCATCGCCTTGTTCCAGTAAGGCCTGTAAATATTTTTCTGAAAGTTCCGTACCCGGCAACGTGATTGAATGGGCATCCGCACTTTTCAGAGCAATACGAATATCTTTCTCATGCAATTTTGTTTTAAAGCCGGAGACATAATTATTATCCAATACACGCTGTCCGTGTAGCTCAAGCACGCGGCTATAAGCAAATCCTCCTAGCAAGGCTTCTCTGACTTTGGTCGGGTCGACGTTACAGCTTTTTGCCAGCAGGAAAGCTTCCGCCACGGCCACCACGGTCTGAGCAGCAACCAGATTATTACAGGCTTTCGCGACCTGTCCGGCGCCTGACTCACCTACATGAATAATATTTTTTCCCAGGCACTCAAAGATGGGGAAAGCACGTTCAAAATCTTTGGCGCTGCCTCCCACCATTATCGAGAGAGTTGCGGCTATGGCGCCGACTTCACCCCCTGATACCGGAGCGTCCAGCATGCTGGCACCGGCATTTGCAAACTGAACCGCTATACTGCATGTGCTCTCGGGCGAAATGGTGCTCATATCAATCACTAAAGCATTGGGCTGAATGCCCTGAATGGCGCCCTCGGGCCCAACCAGGACCTGTTCCACATCCGGCGTGTCAGAGACACAGGAAATAATCACACTGCAATCCCTGGCAAGAGCCGCAGGTGATGAATATGCCTGAATATTATCCGTCTCAAGTGCGTCTACACTGGCTTGACGGCGAGCGTAGACATTGACTTTATGTCCTGCTTTGGCCAGATTTTCCACCATCGCCTTACCCATAATGCCGAGCCCGATATATCCTATCTTTTCTTTTTGCATATTCTTTAATGTGTTGATTAATAAGCGTTAAAAGACGTATATAATATACGAAATCAAGGCACACTTTATCACTTCAACCTGGGCGACTTTTTGGACTTAAATGTAAATCAGCTAAACGATCACTTGAATCGGACACTGGCGCCAGTTTATCTGGTATCCGGTGATGAGCCGCTGCAAATTGAAGAGTCACTTACCCAGATACGTGCCAAAGCCAAACAGCAGGGCTATCTGGAGCGGCAGGTTCTGTATGTGGAAAGAAATTTTGACTGGTCACAGGTCGCCGAGCAAAGCAGTAATATGTCCCTGTTTGGTGATCGCAAAATTCTGGAACTGCGTATGCCTTCAGGCAAGCCGGGTGTGCCGGGGGGAAAGGCTTTGCAGGAATACTGCGAAAACCTGCCGGAAGATGTGCTGCTGATAATTCAAAGCGGCAAGATTGAAAAAGCCACACTAAAATCAAAATGGGTACAGGCTATTTCTCAGGCGGGTGTGTTTATGCGTATCTGGCCACTCACAGGGACGGACCTGGTGCGTTGGGTGCAGGCGCGTCTTAAATCAGAACAGCTTAATGATGATCGTCAAAGCGCAGAATATATTGCTTCACGCGTGGAAGGCAATATGCTGGCCGCGGCACAGGAAATTGAAAAGATGGCTTTGTTGGCGTTGGGTGAGGGTCCGTCGGAATCGACTCAGACCTGGGTTTCCAGTCAGACCAAATACAATGTGTTTGATTTGGTTGACACCATATTGAGCGGAGAAAGAAATAAAGTCATCAAAATTCTGGGCCAATTGCAGCGCGAATCTTTAGCACCCAACCTGGTCTTATGGGGCCTGGCAGAGCTGGTGCGTGCGGTAATTTACACAGCAACGCAAAAACGCGGGCAGCAGAAAGGTGTACAAAATGTATTTTACTACAACAAGCGCAATCAGCTGGGCGTACATGCAAACAAGTTCAATCGTGAACAACTCTATACTTTGTTAATGAAGTGTGGACAGGTGGATCAGATGATAAAAGGACGTGCAAGTGGTGATGTATGGCAATCATTTACTGACTTGGCCTTAAAACTTGCTCGTTAAAACAGGAATTAATTATGGCGGTATCACAACAGGATATTTCGGTTAAACAATATATGCAGCGATTGGGCGAGCAAGCCAGTCAGGCCGCACGTATTATGTCAGCGGCATCCACTGCCAGTAAAAATAATGCGCTGAATTTTCTGGCTGAAGGATTGCTGGTGAATCAACAACAGTTAATGCAGGTGAATCAATTAGATTTACAGGCTGGAAAAGAACGCGGACTGGAAGCCGCCTTGCTGGATCGTCTGGAATTAACGCCTGCAAGAATTCAATCCATGGCAGACGGCTTGAAACAAATTGCCGCACTTCAGGATCCGGTCGGTGAAATTACGGATATGGCGTCGCGCCCTTCAGGCATTCAAGTGGGAAAAATGCGCGTACCTTTGGGTGTCATTGGAATTATTTACGAATCGCGTCCAAATGTGACAGCGGATGCAGCCGGCTTATGTTTGAAGTCAGGCAATGCAGTCATTCTGCGTGGCGGTTCTGAAGCTATTCATTCCAATAGGGCGATTGGAGAACATATTCAACAGGCATTATTAAAAGCCGGTTTGCCTGAATCTGCCGTACAGGTTGTTGAAATGACAGACCGTGCCGCGGTGAGTGTACTGTTAACCATGGACCGCTATGTCAGTGTGATCATTCCGCGCGGAGGCAAAGGGCTTATAAAACGAGTGATAGCAGAATCAACTATTCCTGTGATTAAACATTTAGATGGAAACTGTCATGTTTATCTGGATAAAGATCTTGATACAAATAAAGCCATTGCTATTGCAGTAAATGCAAAAACTCATCGTTACGGTGTGTGTAATGCGATGGAAACATTGCTCGTGCATAACGATGTTGCGCACTCCATTCTACCCGCGCTGCAATCAGAATATGATCGGCATCAAGTGGAACTGCGTGGTTGTGAACAAACCATGAAAATACTGCCCAATATTAAACAGGCAGTCGAACAGGACTGGAGTGAAGAATATCTGGCACCCATATTAGCTGTAAAAGTGGTTGCAAATACAGAACAGGCAATAGATCATATTGAAATGTATGGCTCACATCATACCGACGTAATAGTGACTGAGAATTGCACTACTGCACAAAAATTCCTGCGTGAGGTGGATTCAAGTTCAGTTATGGTGAATGCCTCTTCCCGTTTTGCCGATGGCTTTGAATACGGTCTGGGTGCGGAAATTGGTATCAGTACGGATAAATTACATGCGCGAGGACCTGTTGGTCTTGAAGGGCTGACCACGCAAAAATTCATTGTTCATGGAGACGGCACTATTCGTGAGTGATACACAAGCCAGAATAGGCATATTAGGTGGGTCGTTTGATCCCATACACTTTGGTCATATCAAGCCATGCCTGCAGCTGGCAGAAAAATTCAAACTTAGTTCAATACGTCTGGTTCCCTGCAAACTTTCTCCCTTTAAAGAAACTACTTTTGCAACAGCACAGCATCGCTGGAATATGATTTCTATTATTGCCGGAAGCAGCGAACTGTTTGAAGCAGACTCAAGAGAACTGCAATGTGATACGCCTTCATACAGTTATGAAACACTGCGGGATATTGCCAATGAAGTGTCAGAGCAAACAACACTGTTCTGGATTATGGGTGAAGATGCTCTGTTGGACTTCCCGCAATGGTATCAGGCAGAAAAAATCATGCAGTTGTGCCACATTCTTGTACTGAAGCGACCTGGCTATGATGTTACTGCCAACAAAGAAGCATGTACGTGGCTTGAGCCTTATATGTGTGAAGATGTCAGTCTGCTTTCACAAAAGCAGTGTGGATGCATTTACATGACGGATGTTGAACTGTTTGATATTTCTTCTACAGAAATTCGCAAAACCGTACAGGCCGGCGAGCAACCCAGATATATGTTGCCGGGTGGTGTGTGGAACTACATCAAACGAAATAATCTTTACCGGGAAAATATAAATTAACTGTTATTAACTACCATAGGAGACTGTGTGGAATTAAAGAAATTACATAAATTGGTTATTGACGCATTGGAAGACATAAAGGGGAACGACTTGGTCAGTATTGATATGCGAGGCAAGATCGATATTATCGATATGATGGTCGTGGCCAGTGGAACTTCTGATCGTCATGTACAGGCGCTTGCGGATAGCGTAATAGAAAAAGCCAAGAAAGCGGGTGCCACGATTATAGGCGTGGAAAAAGACAGGTCGTGGGTGCTAATCGATCTGTACGATATTGTTGTACATGTCATGCTGCCTGAAACGCGCACATTCTATAATCTGGAAAAACTCTGGCAACTAGAAACCGTGGCCGAAAAGTCCAGCCGTGCATAAACTGATTTATGTATTTTTCATTACTGTATGTCAGTGAAAAACCTGGCAACTGGGTAGAAGAGGCGTGTCAGACTTATATTAAACGCATGCCACCATCATTTGGTTATACTCAAACCCGAATTACACCGGTCAAAAGAACCAAGAACACTCATATAGAAACGGCCAAAGATCAGGAATGGCAGTTAATTCAGGAAAAAATCCACAAACATGCGCTGCTCGTTTTGCTGGATGAACGTGGCAAGCAATACACCTCTGAAAAATTTTCTCAACAAATTGATCAATGGCAACAGAATGGTCAGGATGTAGTGTTTGTAATTGCCGGTGCGGATGGGGTCAATCCCCAGCATCGCAAGCAGGCGGATTCGTTGCTGGCGTTATCGCAGTTGACCTTACCCCATGAAATGGCTCGACTGTTTTTAACGGAACAGCTTTATAGAGCCTGGTCCATTTTGAATAATCACCCTTATCATCGAATATAAAGGAACGGTCATCCTCGACCGGCACCTCAGGGCAGGCTTTGTGCTCGGGGATGCAGGCAAAGGTTTTATCCTTTCATGGTTCTGTCATCTCTGCATCAGTTCAGACATCTCCTCACCATTTTAGTCATCTCCGCAAAAACGGAGATCCAGTTCAATCGAATCAGGTATCTACAAGTCATACTCCTGCACATGGCTATTCCTGGATCCCCGTTGTCACGGGGATGACCAATAGGAGCAATTTCTAATAACTGCGGTGAATCCAGAATGTGCTCGAAATATAACCAGAAGCAGACTGGTAATATTTATCAATCATGAGTCATGCCATAATCCGTATACAGCTTTAGATAACGTTATGACAATAATACTTGCCTCAGCGTCCCCGCGACGTGCCGAGTTACTGCAACAAATTGGGCTGGATTTTGATGTGGCGTCCAGCGACATTGATGAATCGGTCATGGACAATGAATCCGTTGTGGCCTATGTACAGCGTATGGCACAGGAAAAAGCTCAGGTTGCTCGCCAGCAGTACACGCCCGGCGATATTATTATTGCAGCGGATACCACCGTCACCATTGATAATATCATTCTGGGCAAACCCGAGAACGAAACTCACTGTCTTGATATGCTGGCAACTTTGTCAGGTCGAATACACACCGTGCACACGGCTGTGGTAGTGTCTCAATTTGATTATCTTGGCACTGCCCTGAGTACCAGTGAGGTTTCATTTCGAAACATTGATAAAAATGAAGCAAAGAACTATTGGTTAACGGGTGAGCCTAAAGATAAAGCAGGTGGCTATGCCATTCAGGGAAGAGGCGCTGTATTTATAAACAAATTAACAGGCAGCTATTCTGGCGTTGTAGGACTACCGCTTTATGAACTTACACAATTACTAAGCGAGACAGATGTCTCTCTACTCTAAGGACTGCGAGTGAGTGAAGAAATTCTGGTGAATGTCACACCGAGAGAAACTCGAGTAGCCGTGATTGAAAATGGCGTGCTACAGGAGGTGCAGATTGAGCGGGTCGCACGGCGTGGACTGGTGGGCAGTATCTTTAAGGGCTGTGTCAGTCGCGTTATGCCAGGGATGGATGCAGCGTTTATAGATATCGGTCTCGAAAGAGCGGCATTTATTCACGCTTCAGACGTCAACACACTACCGCACAGTTCCCGATCGGGCCCTGCAGGAGAGGAAGAAGAAGCCCACGAAGCGATTGGCAATCTTCTGCATGAAGGCCAGCAGGTGCTGGTGCAGGTGGTTAAAGATCAAATAGGCACAAAAGGTGCGCGTCTTACCACCAATATCACAGTTCCTTCGCGCTATCTGGTACTACTGCCTTACTCCACCGATATACGCTTGTCCGCACGTCTTGAAGATGAAGAAGAGCGTGAACGATTAACTGGCATCATGCAGGAACTGATTAATAGTAGTGGAAAGGAGTATGGCTGTATTGTTCGTACGGCTGCTGAATCGGCATCCAAGCAGGATTTGCACCGGGATCTGGATTTTCTTTTGCGCTTATGGGATTCAATCGTAGAAGAAATAGGTAAAGTCAATTCTGTTGCAGAAGTGTACTCGGATTTACCTCTGGCGGTGAGAACACTGCGTGATCTGAATACCGAAGAGGTGGAAAGTATATTTATTGATTCGCGTGAAACCGTTATCAACGTAATCTCTTTTGCCGAAAAACTGGTACCTGAGCTGGTAGATCGAATACAACGTTACAAAGGCGCACGTCCTATTTTTGATTTACATGGTATTGAAGACGAACTTGAAAAAGCATTGCAGCGAAAAGTTATGCTGAAGTCAGGAGGATATCTAGTCTTTGATCAAACCGAATCGATGACCACGGTTGATGTAAATACGGGCGGATTCATTGGCAACAGAAACCTGGAAGAAACCATCTTTAAAACTAACCTGGAAGCCGCACAGGCCATCGCACGCCAATTAAAGCTGCGTAATCTGGGTGGCATTATTATTATCGATTTTATCGATATGGCTGAAGAAGAACACAAAAGACAGGTGCTTCGCACGCTTGAAAAAGTGCTGGAAAAAGATCGAGCCAAAACACAAATTTGCGAAGTGTCAGCGTTGGGTCTGGTGGAAATGACGCGCAAACGCACGCATGAAAGTCTGGAACATATTCTGTGTGAACCCTGTTCTACATGTTCTGGAGCGGGCTCGATCAAGAGTGCGCAAACAGTATGCTATCAACTATTCCGTGAAATCATGCGAGTAGCACGTCAATATGAAGCCAATGATTTGCTGGTACTGGCTTCACAGCAGGTCGTGGATTTATTAGTGGATGAAGAATCCGATATTCTTGCTGAGTTGGAGGTCTTTACTAAAAAGACAATTAAGCTCCAGGTTGAAACATTGTATACACAGGAACAATTTGATGTCGTGTTACTGTAGAAGTCACAGTGAAACTTAATCCGGCGAATATTATCAGTGCTGTATCTCATGCGGTGCTATATCTATGTACCGTTCTGCTGGTGGTAGCGGCAATTTTTGTCACCATCATTCGCAATTATCCAAACCTGAGCGACATTGTTGAACATAAAATCGAACAGCGCCTGGGTGAAATTTTAAATGCAGAAATTACCATTGAGTCACTGGATATCAGTCGACAGAGATTGTTTTCACAGATAGTCGCACAAAATGTACAGATAACTGATCGTGCTAACCCTGATAATCATTGGGCATTATCGCAGGCAAGTTTAAGCATTGATTTTACAAAATCCTTGCTTACTCGCTCGTTGCAAGTGAAGGAAGTGGGACTGAAAGGGCTGGATCTGTCGATATTAAGAGATGAAGCAGGTAACTTTCATGTCAATCAGGTGTTCTTTCTTCCTAAAAGTAAAATGAGCCAGTTCAATGATGGCAACAATTACGCCAATGTGCATTTGCGTTTACTGAATTCAAATATTCACTGGGAAGATAAACTCACCGACACGGATTACGCGTTTAAAAACATTCGGGTCGAAGTAGATTCTGTATTTCGAGGCTACCATATCTTTTTATCCGGGAATCTGCCCGATCAGTTAGGTGAGTCGGTGCTGCTGAACGCAAAAATCACTGGAGACGTTAAAAATCTTGGCGATGCAAAAATCGACTTCTATGCCAAAACTGAAGGGTTCCGTATGTCTGAAATCGCCAGACGATTTGTCGGAAAAAGCGGTGAAAAAGTCCCGGTCACGATTGATGCTGAAATTTGGGGGCAAGTTAACAACAAGGAAATCACAGATCTGCGTGGATCCCTGAGCGTAAATAAAATCGTGGATAAGCCATCTCTCAAAGGGCCTGAATTATGTCTCAGTGATGAATACATTAATCAGCTTTCGCTCAATTTTTCCTGGCGCTATGATGATCGCGACTGGCAGTTCCTGGCTGAAGACATAGAAGTATCAACTTCAAAAGGAAACTGGCCGGTAACACAGGTGCAGTTCGAACTGGACAGGCAGTCACTTAACGCAAAAACCATTCTGGCGTATATAGGCTGGATGGATCTGGGCGCAATTTGCAATACCCTGCATTCCTATTCACCTCATATTGTACGTTTTGAAGATCAGCTACAGCAGTATCGACTGAATGCCAATCTTGAAAATCTTTTTATACGTTTTGATCTGGCAGACAATCATCAAACCTCTTTTCAATACAGTGCGGAATTCAACGATGTAGCGTTTTGGCTGGCACAGGAAAACCGTTCAATAAAAGGTCTCAGCGGTTATGTTGAGGGCGGTGATGCTGGTGGGTTGATGCATTTGAATTCAAACAAAGTGAGCCTGAATTTGCCAGTATTATATCCGGGTTTTGATTTTAACTTTGGTATCAACGGTGATATGCAGTGGACACATTTCTCAGATGTGCATGAATTGAGTAGTGACAATATCGCCATTGTTAATAATGACCTCAGTATGAATGCACGAATTTACGCAAAAATCTCTGAAGATTCTCTCTACACGGATTCGCAATTTTATCTGGATTCTGCCAAGGCAAATGCAGTTGGGAACTACTTTCCTGAGTTAGATAAAACCCAAACCACTAAAAAATGGCTGACAGAAGCCATACATGAAGGCGAAGTGGAAAGTGCGACTGTGATTATGCGTGGCAACATGCGGGCGTTTCCTTTTCACAAACAATCCGGAGTTTTTCAAACGCATGTGAATGTTGAAAAAGGTATTCTTGAATATAAAAAAGACTGGCCTTTGCTAAATGATGTTGAGGCAAGTGTTGCAATTAATAAAGACCATATTGATATTACTTCTCGCCAGGCCACAACACTGGGTTCAAGAATTAAAAAAGTTGATATTGAAATCGATTCTTTTTTGCAAGCAGTGCTTGATATGAAAGGTACGGTAGATGGTCCAGGACAGAATTTATTGCAGTTTCTGGCCGAGTCGAAACTGATTAGCCAAAATAGTCCACTGCTGGATCAAATATCTCTTGCCGGTGACTCACGTTTGAATATTAATTTTTCCCGTTCGCTATCGCGCAAACTGGATCTTCCGCTGGAAGTGTCTGGCAACATACACTTTCTTGGCAACACGCTTGATGTCAAAAGCGTTGGCATTGAGGTGAAAGATCTGGCGGGTGAAGTGCAATTTAATCAGCATGGTGCGTCGGGTGAAGGAGTGACCGCAACCGTCTATGGGCAGTCAATGATGTTGTCCATCAATCCGGCCGGGGAAGGCGCATCGAATCTATCATTCAATGGCCCGTTTGATTTGGGTTTATATCTGGATCAACGTTACCCAAGGTATCGACCTTTTTTCAGCGGCGTGACTCCAATAGAAGGGTCACTGCATTTGCCGTCATTTTTTGAAAAAAATAATCCGGATAAATTAACACTGAATATCAACAGTCAGCTTGAAGGCATTACATCAACATTGCCCTCGCCATTAAATAAGAAAACCTATCAGCCTGTGCCGGCTGAAATCAAATTTGATCAAAAGCAGGGAAGCATGTCCTGGCACCTGGATGACATATTATCCCTTTACTTCTCCATCAAGCCAGATCAGCCTTTTGAGTTGCATCAGGTTAATCTTGGAAACACGGAGCCTGAAGTAATTAGTGATGAAGGCCTGTCTATTTCAGGCGCCTGGGAAACGGTGGATCCAAAACTTTGGCTGGGTGCTTATCAGCAATATATTGCTTCTGCAGACTCCCAGGAGAAAACCAATAAGCCGAATTTAAATGTAAAATTTAATCAGCTGGAGCTTCCCAGCTGGCCGGCACAGGATATTCATTTGCAAGGCGGTTATCAGGATAATCTGTATGTATTGAATCTTGATTCGAGTCTGGGAATCGGTGTGATTAGGATACCCGATAACAGTCAGCCAGTAACTGTAAATATGCAGACATTATTGGTAAACAATCAGGTCGCAAATAAAAATTCATCGGAAAGTGATGCATCAGGCGAGCCAAAAACGGCTAAGAAAAAACCACCCGCTTTTATTGATCCACGCAAAGTTCGGCCAATACTGTTCTTAAGCAAACGCCTGTTCTTTAATGAATATAAATTTTCTAATGTAGTAGTGAATACATCAGCAGTCGAGCAAGGGCTTGTGTTTGATGAAATCAAACTGGCTGCACAGGATATGACATTAAGCGGAACAGGCTCATGGCTGACGGTAGATGATAGTGCCGCTAAAACCTCGTTCAATCTGCAAATAGACAGCATTGATATTGAAGACACGTTAGCGGATCTGGGTTTTAAAAGCAGTGTACGCAAAGGTCAAGCCAGCGTTACTTCGAATCTTTACTGGAATGCAGCGCCGCATCAATTTGATATGGCTCTGTTATATGGTGATGCAGATTTTAATATGAAAGATGGCTCGGTCTCTGAAATTGATCCGGGGAATGCCGGGCGCTTACTGGCTTTACTTAACCTGGGTGCCATAGGTCGTCGTCTGTCGCTCGACTTTAAGGATGTCACGAATAAAGGCTTCAGCTTTGATTTAATTAAAGGCCAATTGAATCTGTCTGAAGGTGGCGACCTGCACACGGATAAAATCACCATCAAGTCGTCTGCTGCAGATATTAAAATCAAGGGCTCAACAAATTTAATCGATCAAACCTATGACCAGCATATTACTGTGACGCCAGCCGTAACAAGCACACTCACTGCAGCAGGTGCCATTGTTGGTGGGCCTATCGGTGCCGCAGCCGGGTTGCTGGCGGATCGGGTTGGCAGTGCTGTGGGATTAAATAAAGCGACCAATATCGAATATAAAATGACCGGCACCTGGCAGGAACCGGTGATTGAAAAGGTAAGTAAGAAAGTGACTCCGGCAGTGGAAACAAGCGGGCAACAATCCGGACCCTCAGGTCCTCGATAAAGCTTAAATTATGCACATTTTATTTCCGTATAATCGCTACAAGATATGAGTTAGTCGAATTATTTTTTAACAGACTGGCCTCGCACACGCCATTCAAGCATACTTCTATAAATATCAACCTCAGGAAAATAGCTATGAGTAAAGTCGCAGCCATTCAAATGGCTTCTGCTCCCCAGCGGGATGCCAATCTCGTTGAAGCGGGACGTTTGATTCAAATGGCCAAACAGCAGGGTGCTGAACTGGTTGTGTTACCAGAGAACTTTCCGATCATGGGTGTGGAAGAATCTGACAAAGTCAAAATTCGTGAACCTTATAAAGACGGGCGCATTCAGACATTTCTCAGTGAACAGGCGAAAAAATATGGTATCTGGATAGTTGGCGGTACCGTCCCTCTGCAGTGCGACGATCCGAAGAAAATTATTGCCGCATGTATTGTGTATAACTCTGAAGGCGAAGTGGTCGCACGTTACGAAAAAATACATTTGTTTGATGTCGAGCTGGACAATGAAGAGAGTTACAAAGAATCTGAAACCATTTCTAATGGTAGAGACACCGTGGTAGTTGATACACCTTTTGGAAAGCTGGGCCTTGCGATTTGTTACGACCTTCGTTTCCCGGAATTATTCCGTCAGCTTGCCGACAAGGGTGCTGAAATCATTGCCATACCTTCCGCCTTTACCGCGACAACAGGTAAAGCGCATTGGGAAGTACTCGTGCGCGCACGAGCGATAGAAAATCTCAGTTATATCATTGCCGCTGATCAAGGCGGTTACCATCTAAGTGGGCGTAATACCTATGGAGACAGCATGGTCGTGGATCCATGGGGAAATGTTTTAAACAGACTTTCTCAAGGCGCGGGTGTTGTAATTGCGGACATCGATATCCCGCGTATGCATAGAACACGTCGCTCCTTCCCATGTTTGCAACATAGAACGCTAAAATAAGCGAGAAAAAATGGATACTCTGGATATAGCACGCAATCATTTGCTGGTGCCGACAGGTTTAAGCGATGAAGATGTGAATAAAGCACTCAGCGCTGCACTGGGAGGCTCAATTGATGCGGCCGATTTGTATTTTCAGTCAACCACACGTGAGTCATGGTCGCTGGATGATGGAATAGTCAAAGATGCCAGCTTTAATTTGGAACATGGTGTGGGTGTACGTGCCATGTCAGGTGAAAAAACGGGCTTTGCCTATTCCGATGATATCGCCATGTCCGCATTGCTGGAGTCATCACGTGCAGCACGCAGCATTGCCAAATCGGCGGGTACAGAAATGCAGCGATCCTGGCGTGTGCAAACAGGTCATACATTGTATACCCCGGACAATCCATTATCGGTACTAAATGAAAATGAAAAAATGGATTTATTGCGTGAAGCTGATGCGACCGCGCGTGCAGCCGATCCCAGAATCAAACAGGTTATGGTGAGTCTGGTAGGTGTACATGAAGTCATTTTAATTGCGCGCAGTGACGGAACACTGGCCGCGGATGTACGTCCTCTGGTGAGGTTCAACGTCAGTGTGATCGCAGAACAAAACGGACGACGTGAGCAGGGTTCCATGGGTGGCGGAGGACGCTATGACTATAGGGAATTTATTGCATCCAACGCGGCCAGTGAATTTTCCAAAGAAGCGGTACGTCAGGCGCTAGTCAATCTGGAAGCCAAAGACGCGCCGGCAGGCAATATGACAGTGGTTCTGGGCCCGGGCTGGCCAGGTGTATTACTACACGAAGCCATAGGGCATGGCCTTGAAGGCGACTTTAACCGTAAAGGCACCTCCGCGTTTAGTGGACGCATTGGTGAGCGAGTGGCCAGTCCAGGTGTCACGGTGGTGGATGATGGCACATTACCTAACCGTCGCGGTTCACTCAACATTGATGATGAAGGCACGCCCACACAATGCACCACATTAATTGAAGACGGCATTCTCAAAGGCTACATGCAGGACCGAATGAATGGTCAACTATCAAATTCAACTTCAACCGGAAACGGACGACGTGAATCCTATGCGCATCAAACCATGCCAAGAATGACCAACACTTACATGTTGGCAGGCAAGCATGATCCGGAAGAAATTCTTGCTTCGGTAGATAAAGGTTTTTACGCAGTCAACTTTGGTGGCGGGCAGGTGGATATCACATCGGGCAAATTTGTATTTTCCGCCTCAGAAGCCTACATGGTTGAAAAAGGCAAAATCACCTATCCGGTAAAAGGCGCCACACTGATTGGCGACGGTCCAGATGTGCTTACACGTGTCGGCATGATTGGTAACGACCTTAAACTGGATACAGGTGTCGGCACCTGCGGTAAAGAAGGGCAAAGTGTTCCGGTAGGTGTAGGACAGCCCACCATGCGTATTGATGGTATTACAGTAGGTGGCACACAGGCCTGATTTGCCATTAATGCTAAAACATAGGTTCATTTGTATTTGGATTCCCGTTTACACGGGAATGGCGAAGGTACTAACTGTCATCCCCGACTCGCACCCCAAGGGCAGGCTTCGCGCATCGGGGATCCAGAAGAGAATAACCCTTTAAAGGTAAAAAATGAGTACATCAATAGATAAAACGATCACTGACGATTCTTTAAAGTCTTTACTTGTCGACGCAGTGAAGTATGCAAAAGCGAATGGTGCGGATCAGGTTGAAGTCGCGGCCAGTAATGACAAAGGTTATTCAGTGACTGCTCGTTTAGGTGATGTGGAAACGGTAGAACATCATAATCAGCGTTCCATGGGTGTGACAGTGTATCGTGGAAAAGCCAAAGGGACCGCGAGTACCAATATTGTCAGTCCAGATGCTATCGAACGTGCGATTGATTCGGCATTGGAGATTGCGAAGTTTACCGCGGAAGATGAATGCGCCGGGCTCGCAGAGACAGAGTTCATGGCAAACGATTACCCGCAACTGGATCTTGAACACCCCTGGCAAATCGATACCGATGAAGCGTTACAGATCGCATTGCGTTGCGAACAAGTCGCACGTGATGACAAGCGCATTGTGAATTCTGAAGGCGCTAGTGTTACCAGCATCAACACGCAACTGACATATGCCAATTCACATGGGTTTGTTGGCGAATATCGTGGCACCCGACATAGCGTTAGCTGTTCAGTGATAGCGGGGGATGAAAAAGGTATGCAACGCGATTACTGGTACAGCGTAGATCGTAATGCCAGTCATCTTGAAGATGTCGAATCGATTGGCACCATGGCGCGTGAAAGAAGTATTCGCCGTCTTAATGCGCGAGGTTTAAAAACATGTTCCGTGCCAATTCTGTTTGAAGCGGCACTGGCACGTTCATTAATGGGGCACTTGTTTTCAGCCATCAGTGGTGGTGCGTTATATCGAAAAGCATCTTTCCTGGTAGATTCAATCGATAAAAAAATACTGCCTGTCTGGTTAAGCATGACCGAAGACCCGCTAGTTGCCGGCGGATTAGGCAGCGCCCCATTTGATAATGAAGGGGTACGCACGCAGCCCAGAAAAATTGTAGAAAACGGTGTGCTAAAAGGCTATGTACTCAGCAGCTATTCTGCAAGAAAGCTTGGCATGCAAACCACGGGGAATGCAGGCGGTATCCATAACGTGCTGATGAGCCACAGTGATCAAACGCAACAGCAATTGATCAAGGATATGGGAACCGGTTTGCTGGTCACTGAACTGATTGGGCACGGTGTGAATACTGTGACCGGTGATTATTCGCGCGGAGCATCCGGGTTTTGGGTGGAGAACGGAGAGATTCAATACTCGGTAGAGGAAATTACTGTGGCGGGTAATTTGTCAGACATGTTCAAAAACATTGCGGCTATCGGTAATGACACGGATACGCGCGGCAACATTCAGTGTGGTTCTATCTTGATTGAAAATATGACGATTGCGGGCGCGACGTAATCTGTGCAACCACTTTACTGTTGTCATTGTGCAGAGAGCTTTCCTGAATTTTTACAATGTATTCCGTACTGCCTTCTTTGATTCTTTCAATCTGCAGCGGCAGGCCATATGAGGCCGGATCGGCCCAAATGCGATAAGACGAATCATCTTTAATGCGTTCAATCAAAATAGTGTCAAGCTCACCGTATATGGTTTCAAGCTTTACCGGGCCGCGATTAACAATCTGGTAATCTTTCAGCTCGGCCTTGGAAATGATTGGCAAGGTCATGTTCTCGGGAATATTGTTGATATTCGCCATAATCAAAAGCTGCAGTGTGAACTTGTCGGTTGTGAGATCGTTTAAATTAATGCCCTGCTTGCGATCCTTGTACTCAGACTGCGCCAACTGTTTGTCCCACTGATAATAAACACGCTCACTTTTATCTGCGCCTTTGCTTATGCGCACACGCTCGTAGAAAATTGGGCGAATAGTATCGTTTAGCAACACAAGATTAGCGGTGTCTGTCACCGGATCGCTTCCTGCAAACACCGCCGCAAGGCCAGTGGCTTTTGTGTGTGAATAATAAATCCAGTGCTCAGCATCTTCCTGAGTGAGTTTGACTTTAAGCTTGCCGACATTAAGTCCACTTGCTTTAATAACATATTCTGCATCAAATGCAGGCGGCATATTTATGGGTGAGAGAGGAAGCTGCATGTCTTCCGCCGCGTAGGTATTTGCTGTAAACAAAAGTAAGCAGGTTATGAGTATGTTTTTTATTTTCATATTGAATACCTAGATATTACTTTTTGTGTTTTTATTATTCCTGAATACAAATTAAATTCTTGTTGGATACCCGCTTTCGCGAGGATGACGATCTCATTTGTCATTCCCGCATCTTATGTCATTCCTGCGAAGGCGGGAATCCATTTCTAATGCAAACGGGACAAATTCGTAAGGAACGAATTTGAACAGCCAACGGCTGGCCCGCAGGGCAAAAACCATGGAAGGTTTTTGTAATCCAGTTTGATTTTTAAGTTAACTCATCCAGCAGCAGGGGAGAAGATAACTTTGTCCCGTCGAAATACGCATCACCTTGTTGGTAGTAAATTCTGTTTTCGCATAACCACTGCACGCACATGGGGTAAATGATGTGTTCTTTTTCCAGAACTCTCTTTGCCAGCAGTTCAGCACTGTCGTTTTCCAAAACCGGAACCCTTGCCTGTAAGATCACCGGACCACCGTCAAGTTCCGTGGTGGCAAAGTGGACACTGCAGCCATGTGACGAATCTCCGCTTTCCAGAGCCCTTTTATGCGTATTCAGGCCGCTGAATTTAGGTAACAGGGAAGGGTGAATATTGAGTATGCGCCCTGCAAAATGATCAATAAACGTCGCTTCCAGCACGCGCATAAACCCGGCCAGCACTACCAGATTTACATCGTAGGAATCCAGCGTTTGAATCAGCGCCTGTTCAAAGGCAGCGCGGCTGGGATAGTCTTTATGAGAAATGACATGGTAGGGAATGCCGGCGTTTTCGGCGCGTGTTAGCGCATAAACATCAGCAACATTGCTGATCATACATTTAATTTCAGCATCACATTCGCCGAAATGAATGTTATCGATAATTGACTGCAGATTGGTGCCGCCGCCCGAAGCAAGCACACCAATTTTGTTGGTAGTAGACTCGCTCATGCGTAAACAACATGGGAAGCACCTTCACCTGCTTTTACTTCACCTAATATGTCGGCATTAATATTGTGCTTCGCGCAGCTACTTAAAATGTTTTCAGCATGGTCAGCATGAGTGACTACCAGCATACCAATGCCGCAGTTAAATACACGCAGCATTTCTTCTTCGGCCACATCGCCCTGTTGCTGAATCCAGTCAAAAATCGGCAAACGTTTCCAGCTGCCTAAATTAATTTGCGCATATAAATTTTCAGCCAGTATGCGTGGCAGGTTTTCTGTGATGCCGCCACCCGTGACATGACATAAACCGTGAACCGGTACGTTGGCAATCATGTCCAGCAGGGCTTTTACATAAATCTTTGTGGGCGTTAATAAGGTTTCACCCAGCGTACTGTCGCCAAATGAATCACTTAATGAAAAACCTTTTTGCTCAAGCAGTCTATTAACCAGTGAAAAACCATTGGAGTGCACACCACTGGAATGCATACCTATAATTACATCACCGGCCTGAATCGCATCGCCCGTGATTAATTGTTCTTTATCTGCAATGCCCACGCAAAAACCGGCCAGGTCATATTCACCCCGTGCATACATGCCGGGCATTTCAGCGGTTTCACCCCCAATCAATGCAGCACCCGCCTGCTTGCAGCCTTCGGCGATGCCCGCCACCACTGCAGCGCTGTCATCTACTTCTAGCTTTCCGGTTGCAAAATAGTCGAGGAAAAATAAAGGTTCGGCACCTTGAACAATGACGTCATTTACACACATGGCGACCAGATCAATACCAATGGTGTCGTGCCTGTTTAATTGATGTGCCAGTTTTAGTTTGGTCCCCACGCCATCGGTGCCGGAGACAAGAATGGGTTGTTTGTACTTGTGTGATGCTAGTTCAAACAGGCCACCAAAACCGCCAATATCGGAAATAACACCCTCGCGGTGAGTGCTTTTTACAGCACCTTTAATGCGCTGAACAAGTTCATTGCCGGCATCAATATCAACGCCTGCCTCTTTATATGTGAGTCCCATGAATAGTTATGAATGCTGTTAAGGTATTGAAATTAATAGAATTATATCTAAGCAATTGAAATACAAGGTTTCGCTGAATTCTCTTGTATGTTTATGCTATCTTTATACCCATAAATACTAACACCGCATAGCGAAAATTGCTTAAATGCGGGAATAAACAGGAGTGGGCCTGATGATAATAAAGGCAAAATATATTCCGAATATAGTGACCAGTGCGCGCATACTTTGTGTGCCTTGCCTGATTTGGATGCTCTTTCATCATCAATACGAACGTTCGCTTCTGCTGATCTTTTTTATGGGTGTGTCGGATGCACTCGACGGATTTCTTGCCCGCTATTATCTCTGGCAATCCACACTGGGTGCGTACCTCGACCCGATAGCCGACAAAATCATGTTGCTTAGTGCCTTTATTACCTTTGCCATACTCGGCTGGGTACCGTGGTGGTTATCGGTCATCATTGTGGCGCGCGATATTATTCTTCTCACCGGGGCGCTTTTTTATCACTTATCGACCCGGCAGCTGACCATGGAACCGCTCATGATCAGCAAGATCAACACCTTTGCGCAGATTGTCTTGGCAGTGAGTCTGATCTACGCCCAGGTCAATCCACTCAATACACAAATTCTGAGTATATTAATGACGCTGGTAGTGTGCACCACCATTGCCAGTGGCGCTCAATACGTAGTGGAATGGTCACGCCGCGCTTCTGAATTTGCACATAAGCAAATGTAGACTTTGTGGATGTGGTCCATTAGAGAACAGTTCTTCCCTAACACTGCGGGATCTCCGCTTTCGCGGAGATGACGACAGAGATATGAAGGTGACAGGTCAGGGATGACAATATAATTCGTCATTCCCGTACATTTCCGTCATTCCCTCGAAAGGGAGAATCCAGAAAATACGAGTTGTAACTGATATATTCTTAATCTTTGTGATGTCCATGGATCCCCGATGCGCGAAGCCTGCCCTTGGGGTGCGAGTTTGGGATAACAATATAATTCGTCATTCCCGCACATTTCCGTCATTCCCTCGAAAGAGGGGATCCATCTCTAATGAACGCGGAGATGACAATGTAAATACGAATATGACAGAACGATGATGAGGAAATAACCAGCACCTCATAAACCCTCAGATTTAATCCTGAAAATCGAACTCAATTCCATTGCGCCAATCTTTAAGCTAAGCCAAACTAGCTGGATGAATTTGACCACTCCACAACAGGCGCTGAACCTCAAGCTGACTCAGGCCAATACCTTTGAAACCTATTACCCGGGCTCAGACCCAACGCTGATCAGTGTGTTGAAAAATGTAGCCGTCGGTGTGCTGGAAGAGCCGCAAATATTTCTGTGGGGTGTGGCCAAGACGGGAAAAACCCATGTGTTACAGGCCATGTGTGGCGAGGCATCTGCAGCACACAAGCGAGCAATGTATCTGCCATTAAAAGACTTGCTTAATCAGCCACCAGATAGCATTAGTGAATTACAAAATCTGGACCTGGTGTGTATTGATGACGTACAGGTGATTGCAAAAAATGCAGCCTGGGAGAAAGCATTATTTAATTTCATTAATCACCATCGTTCACAGAAAACGACTATTGTTATCTCCTCGCAATATGCACCCAGTGAAGATTTATTTGATCTGCCCGACCTGAATTCGCGTGCGGTGTGGGGGCCGGTGTATAAACTCACGCCACCGGAAGAACAAAAACTGGAAGAGGCGCTAAGCTTTCATGCAAAAGTGCGTGGGCTGGAACTGACACAGGAAGTTAAAAGCTACTTGTTAACCCGTTACCAGCGGGATGTATCTACCCTGGTGAGCATTATTGAAATGCTGGATCAGGCTTCACTGCAGGAACAGCGCAAAGTCACCATTCCGTTTCTAAAGAAAACCCTGACTACGCATCCTTCCTAGGGCGTGTATCGTGCGTGCGGCAATACATCACGCTACCTACAAAAATCATCAAGCTAGTCACCACTTGTAATGCACCCAGTCGCCACTGCGTGGCATTGGCACAATTCCAGATACCAATGATGAAATACATCCACACAAACAGCGTTACCCATTTAAATGTATGAAAGCGGGCATTCAGCAAGCCGCGTAAAGGCAGCAGCAGCGGCGCCACAATAAACAATAAAGTAATACTCTTTGGAATCACGGTGACAGGATTCAGCCAGCCAATCCACGCCACCTGCCCGAGTAATAAAATGAAATAACCTGCGAGAGTGAGTTTGTAATACATTATCTGTAATTTTTTTCCAATATATGGATCTCCGCTTTCACAGAGATGACCGCCTCGTCATTCCCGTGAAAACGGGAATCCACTTCTCAAAGACCACGAATCCGCACCTTTCAGTCATTCCCGCACTTTACTGTCATTTCCGCGTAAGCGGGACAAATTCGTAAGGAACGAATTTGAAGAGCCAAAG
>CAZWQM010000014.1:0-40761 GCA_964636225.1 uncultured Thiotrichales bacterium
GAAGAACTAAGCAGGTGAGACAACGAGTCCCGATAATGAGATCTAGCGCGCGTTGGGTGAATACTTTGCGTGTATTCTGTTTAGTGACTACTTGTTCCTTCACGAAAATCGGATTTACTTGTACAGTGAATTGATCAAGTAGGGGTTCATGTCATGCGAGTCATTAACTTTTCTGAAGCCAAGAGCAGCCTCAAGGGTGTGATCGATCAGGTCATCGCTGATGCGGACTACACAGTAATTGCGAGGCGCGATGCGCCAGACGCCGTGGTCATGTCCCTGGACACGTTTAATGGTCTGATGGAGACGGTGCACCTGTTGAAGTCGCCCGCGAACGCAGCGCATTTGGCCCGCTCGATTGAGCAGTTCCGTAAGGGTGAGGTGAGGCAGCAGGGTTTGGTTGATGTCGAATGATGGTGTCCATAAGCTGACCTGGACCATAGCTGCTTGGGATGATTACACCTACTGGCAGGGTCAAGACAAAAAGACCATCAAGCGCATCAATTCACTTATCAAAGATGCACTTCGTCAACCGTTTGACGGTATCGGAAAGCCTGAACTGTTGAGAGAAAACCTTTCGGGCTTCTGGTCGCGGCGAATCGATGACACGCATCGGTTGTCTATTGCGTTGAAGGCGAGTCACTTGTGGTCATTGCCTGCAGGTACTGCTAACAGTGAACTTTATTGCTGTTAGACAAATTTTCCGCGCTTAAAAAGCATTTTTGTGCTTTGCTAATGAAGAGAATAGCGACCAGCAAATACATTCAGGTCGGTAACACAAACTCAAACCGTTAAGTGAACGAAATGGATTTAAAAGACAAAACAATCGCAATCCTCGGCTTAGGTTATGTTGGTTTGCCCTTGGCCGTCGAATTTGGCAAGAACCGCCCCGTTATTGGGTTTGACAATAACCCGAAGCGCATCGTCGAACTTCGAAGTGGCAAAGATCACACGCTGGAGTGCAGTCCTGAGGAGTTGGTCGCTGCCAAGCATCTTCGTTACAGTTGCGACGAAGGTGATCTGCAGCATGCCCAAGTTTACATTGTGACCGTACCCACGCCCGTAGATGCCGCCAATCGCCCGAATATTACATCGTTGGTGAACGCGAGCACCTCCGTCGGCAAAGCATTAAAGAGAGGCGATTTGGTGATCTATGAGTCAACGGTCTATCCTGGCGCAACAGAGGAGGTTTGCGTGCCTTTACTGGAGCAGAACAGCGGACTTAAATACAATACGGACTTTTACTGCGGCTACAGTCCAGAGCGCATAAATCCTGGCGACAAAAAACATAGCTTGCGGACAATTAAAAAAATCACGAGTGGGAGCACGGCTGACACAGCCGATGCGGTCGACCAACTCTACAACCAGATCATCATAGCGGGCACCTATAAGGCCAGCAGCATAAAAGTAGCCGAGGCTGCCAAGGTAATCGAGAATACTCAACGTGACGTCAATATAGCGTTAATCAACGAGTTAAGTCTCATCTTCAACAAGTTAGATATAGATACTCTGGAAGTACTAGAAGCTGCTGGCAGCAAGTGGAACTTTTTACCCTTCCGCCCAGGGCTAGTCGGAGGTCATTGCATCGGTGTCGATCCATACTACCTGACTCATAAAGCGCAAGAATTAGGATACCACCCGGAGGTGATTCTGGCCGGTCGTCGTATTAACGATAGCATGGCACGCCACGTGGCAGACGAAACAGTAAAGTTGATGCTAAAAAAAAATATACCAGTGCTGAATAGCCGCGTTCTTGTTCTCGGTCTGACATTTAAGGAAAATTGCCCTGACTTCCGTAACACAAAGGTAGTAGACATAATAAAGATACTGGAAACTTATAATACTAAAGTAGACATCTATGATCCATGGGTCGATGTTACTGAGGCTAACCATGAATACGGGCTGAAGTGTCTGCAGAGACCGCCTCAAGTTGGGTTCTACAGTGCAATTATTCTAGCAGTTGGACATCATCAGTTCGTAGAACTTGGAGAAGCGGGAATTAAAGAGTGGGGAACTCCAAACATGGTATTGTTTGATGTAAAGAGTATTTTCCCACGGAAGGCTAGTGATGCAAGGCTTTAGATATGTGCAAAATAGATGACGAAAAAGAAAAACTATCAAAAAAACCAAGAAATTGGTTGGTAACTGGTTGTGCTGGATTCATAGGTAGCAATATATTAGAAGAACTTCTAAAACAGAATCAGTATGTACGGGGAATTGATAATTTTAAAACTGGATCCCAGTTGAATTTGGATCGTGTAAAAGAAAACGTAACTGAAAGTCAATGGAATAGATTTGAGTTTAAGCAAGGAGACATAAAAAATATTACAAATTGTGTGGAGTCGTGCAAAGATGTCGATTTTGTTTTGCATCAGGCAGCTTTAGGGAGTGTGCCGAGAAGTTTGGAAGATCCCATAGCGACAAATGAGACAAACATCTCCGGATTTCTGAATATTATAACTGCTGCGAAAAATGAAAAGGTTAGAAACTTTGTTTATGCTGCGAGTAGTAGTACCTATGGTGATCATCCTGACCTACCGAAAGTTGAAGATAAATTCGGGAATCCATTGAGCCCGTATGCTGTGACAAAATATGTAAATGAATTATATGGTCAAATATATAAAAAATGTTATGACTTCGATTCGATTGGATTGCGATATTTTAATGTGTTTGGGCCAAATCAATCAAAGGATGGCCCTTATTCGGCCGTGATACCAAAATGGATCTATGCGATTCTCAATGGGAAAGAAATCGTAATCAATGGCGATGGCACAACTACTAGAGACTTTACGTATATTGAGAATGTAGTGCAAGCAAATATATTGGCTGCAACAAATACATCGAAACGCGCTGGAAGCGAAATCTACAACGTTGCAATGGGGCAACGCACATCATTGATTCAGTTGATCGAATATATTTCAAAGGAATTAATAAAAAAAGGCTTCGAGCGTGAAATAAAAATAAAATACGATATTGCGCGAAAGGGTGATGTAAAACACTCAGAGGCGTGTATTAAAAAAATTTCCGAAGGGCTGGGCTATGTTCCGAAAGTGTACATAAGAGAGGGGCTGGAATTCACAATAGATTGGTTTTTAAAAGCGGAAAAGATTTATAAATAGGAATGAGCGATGGGAAACAAAGTATTGGTAACCGGAGCAGGTGGGTTCATTGGGTCACACCTAACAGAAACACTTTTGCAAGAGGGATATGAAGTAAGAGCGTTGATACACTACAATTCAAGAAACGACTGGGGTTGGCTCCAACCAGATGAATATGTGGAAGTAATGGCGGGAGATATACGAGATCCCGAGCTATGTATTAAAGCCTCAAAAGGCGTAGATGCAGTCTTTAACTTGGCAGCATTAATCGCAATTCCCTATTCATACCAGGCAGTACACAGTTACGCTGCTACAAATATTACTGGCACCGTGAATTTATTGAACGCGTCGTTATTTAACGGTGTTTCGAAATTCATTCAGATGTCTACAAGTGAGGTTTATGGAACCGCGAAATATGTTCCCATCGATGAAAATCACCCACTTCAACCGCAGTCGCCTTACAGTGCAACGAAAATCGGATCCGACGCAATCGCGATGAGCTACTATAATACCTTTGAACTGCCTGTAACAATCGCGCGACCATTTAATACATATGGTCCGCGTCAATCAGCGAGAGCCGTAATACCCGCTGTGCTAGTCCAACTACTCAGCGGCGCAAACGCGATAAAACTAGGAGATGTGACCCCCACGAGAGATTTCAATTATGTCACAGACACATGCGCCTCATTAGTAAAATTATCAGAAAATTCAAATGCAGAAGGCGAGATAGTAAATATTGGAAGTAATACCGAAATCAGCGTACTCGGAGTTGTTCAAGAGATGATGCGGCAGATCGGTGTAGATGTCCCTATTGCGGTCGATAATGAGAGAATTCGCCCTGCTGGCTCGGAAGTACACCGGCTCGTTTGTGAAAATACAAAAATGAAGAAATATATCGGTAATATGCAACAAACAAAAATATCCGAAGGGATAAGGAGAACAATCGAATGGTTTAAAATCGAGGAAAATTTAAAGAAGTATCATCATACAATCTACAATCGATAAAAATGATAATTGGATACACTGCCGGGGTTTATGATCTATTTCACATCGGTCATGTACGACTCTTAAAAAAAGCCAAGAGCCTATGCGACAAGTTGATAGTTGGTGTCAGCACAGATGAATTAGTATATCAAACGAAGAAAAAAAAACCGGTAATATCGTTTGAGGAGCGCTGTGAAGTTGTAAGTTCATGCCGGTATGTTGATTTAGTGGTTCCGCAAGTCGAAACAAATAAATTCGCGTATCATGAAAAGCTAAAATATGACTTGCTGTTTGTTGGCGACGATTGGTATGGATCCGATAAGTGGAAGGAATATGACGAAGTGGCCGAATCCAAGAATGTGCGAATAATATATCACCCGTATACACAAGGAACATCATCTACGTTAATAAACAAAATTCTTGTGGAAACACGTGATCGAATCTAAGATAATATTGATAGCACCTTATCCTCCTAAGTACGGGGGAATCTCAGTACATGCGTATCGAATGTGTGATATCTTACAAAAATATAATATAAATTATGAGCTATATGATACACAAAACGAAATACACGAAAATAAAACTCATAATATATATCCAGCCAAAAAGATAAGGCAGAAAGTATGCCTATACTTAAAACTGATATGCCAAAAAAATATATTAATACACCTACATAGCCCGTCCTTTTGGGCGCGAATATCCTTTGCGATGTATGCATTAATTGGGAAAAAAGTAATATTGCATGTGCATGGTGCATCACTAAAAGAAGTAAGAAAAGATATAGTAAAATATTACTGCTTAAAGCTCCTATCAAGGAGAGTAGTGTATCTTGTTGATAATAAGGAAATAGAGCTATGTGCAAGGGACTTTAATCCTAAGGATATAAAATTGATCGACGCGTACATACCTGAGAATAAGTATGGCCTCAATGAGTTTCCTAAGGCACTGCGCAAGCCTAAATCAGATGAGATTTGTATTTTTTCAATGGGGTGGCATGAAGAATATCAAGGAGCACCACTTTATGGTTTTGATATTTTATTAACCGCGTTAAGCAAAGTATTGCAAAGCACTGATGCTCACTTATATTTAAAAATTTTAGGTACTAGATGTGTGAGAGAAAGTAGGCGTTTTAAAGATACAGTCGAAAAGTTAAACATTGGAACGAAAATCACAATAATTGATGAGGAGATCGACAATATGAATGCAATATACGAAAACATAGATATATATGTACGTGCTGCAAGAAGTGATGGCTCATCACTTTCTGTAAAGGAGGCAATTGAATGCGGGGCAACAGTTTTGGCTAGTGACTCTGTTGCGCGTCCGGAAAATGTGCATTTATATCAAACAGAAGATGCTGATGAGCTAGCAAGGAAAATAGTCGAAATTGGAAAAAGAACTATTAGTCAGAAAAAAAGAGAAGTGGCTCTTGAGAATAATGGTTTGCGAATTTGTAAAGAAATCTACGGGATCCAAGGACTATGATCAAGACCGCCGTGATACTTGCAGGTGGATTAGGCACTAGGCTTGCGCCGTATACTTTGACCATACCAAAGCCGCTAGTCCCAATATGCGGGGAGCCAATAATAGAGATAATAATTCGCAGGCTTGTGGCAGAAGGAATCACAGATATTCACATTGCACTAAATCACATGGCGTCATATATCTCTGCGTTTCTCGGTAATGGTGATAAATACAACGCTACTATAAAATATAATCATGAAAATAAGCAACTTGGAACGGTCGGACCTCTGGCTCAAATAGATGACCTACCTAACAGTTTTTTCGTGTTGAACGGAGACCTGCTCATGAATCTATCGTTCAAGGAGCTATTTAAAAGTCACCAAAAAGCCAATTGTCAATTAACAGTTGGGGTAAATAGGCGTGAAAAAAATATAGATTATGGCGTTATACACTTAGATGAAGATCAGAAAATTGTAAGATTCGAAGAGAAGCCGACAATTGAATATAAGGTAAGCATGGGTGTATATGTATTCGAAAAAAATCTAATAAATAGTATCCCTAAAAACAAATATTTTGGCTTTGATCAGTTGATACATCAAATGATCCGTCAAAAACTAAAAGTTAACACCTATCTACACGATGGATACTGGCTGGATATAGGAAGGCCTGACGACTACGAGCGCGCTAACAGAGACTATAAGTCATTGAAGATATAAAATGAAGGTATTAATACTTGGTGAAAAGGGATTTGTAGGAAAGACAATATATAGAAAAATTAAACAATCGGCGATAATTGAGCCTTTGATCCTCAGAGAATTGTTTAAAGATGGAAGTGAAAGAGTAAATAGTGAGAATATAAGATTACTAGCAGGTGAGATTATAGGTAATAAAGTAAAAATAATAATAAATGCGACTAACGGATATGTGTCAAAAGATAATCCCCCCTTGAAGTTAATAGAACATGTGATAAAAACCTCGTCTGATCACATCCTAATCATTCACTTGGGATCCGCGGCCGAGTATGGGTTAAAGAAAATAGACGAGAGAATAAGAGAAGATTGCAATACAAAACCAGACACAGAATATGGCAGACTAAAAGATAGTGAGGTGAAAAAATTACGGAGTATTAGTCGAGATGGGAATTGCAGTGTACTAGTATTCAGAATATTTAATATAGTTGGCGAACTCGAAAAACAAAACACTTTTCTTGGAGATATATATAGGCAAATTTATATTGCTAAAGAAAAAATTATCAGATTGAAGGAAATTGGGCACATAAGAGATTTCATCGGTATAGATGACATAGCCGAGACTATTTACAGATCGATTGTTAATTACGAGACATTTCGTAAAGAAAATTTTGACATTATAAATTTGGCGTCCGGAAAACCAATATCTCAAACCAAAATCGTAGAAAAAATCAAGGAAATATTCCAAGACGACTTACTTTGGCAGTATAAGCTATTAAATTATGAAAGCATCACATATTCCGTTGCCGATATTGAAAAATTAAATAAAAAAGGTCTGGCTAGTGAAGTTCAATCGATGAGTTACCTGTTGAATAAATTCTTTCCTAAAACAAAGGTGATGGAATGAGCGGAGAAATTTGTAAGCTTGCAGACCATTTGCTGAATATACAGTATAAAAAAGGACCAAATATTGGATTTGTGCCTCGAAGTGTAGGTATTATAAATCGACAAGCACCATATCCGGAAATAACCGGCTATGCTGTAACGTCTTTGATGCGTGCGTTTCATATAACAAAAGAGGAAAAATACAGGCGCGGTGCTACATTAGCTGCAAAGGCTCTAATCGATACACAATGGGACAGTGGTCTATTTCCATCGGTATGGGCGGACGGGAAGGCGCACAAAGTCACACATGTATTCGATAATATCATTATCGCCCGTGGCCTATTAGATTATTCTAAAGGAGATGTTAATAATGAATATAGAATCGCTTCTTTTAAGTGCCTAGACGCATTAAACCAATTCTATGTTACGAATGGTGGTAGCGCAAAACTAACACACGACGGGAATCGCGTCGCATCTGAGTTTCCAGATTACTTTTGGATAAATTTAAAAATGCTTATACCTTTAATTATCGGGTATGAGCTGAGTAGTGATACTAAATGGGTTAAATTTGCAGAGTGCGTTTTTAATCTTCATATGTCACGTTTTGAATCAAACGGAACTTTTATTGATCCGACACGCCCCGTTTTAAATAGAACTCACTATACCGCCTATGCACTTTACGGTTTGGCGGCGTATGAACTACTAATAAATAATGAAGAATTGTTAGGCAAAATTTCTATTGGAGTGGAAACGCTTATAGAGCATTCTCTAAATTCTGAATATATTCCTGTTAAGTATTTAATCAAAATCAATAGTAGGTACGATAGACTCCTAGATGTACCAGTTACAGCACAGATATTGGAACTGCTAAGTTACTTATCACGGAGAAAACCTTGTGCAAAAGCAAGATACGATAGAATTCGCAATAGGTTGGAGGGGGCTTTGAAACGCCAGCTTTTTCATGGGCGCGCATGGGGTCTCATGAACGGCGGACTCCCCTTCGTGAAAGGGCAATACAGATTGCCAAGAGCAATTCCTTGGGGGACTGAATTTTATATCAATTATCTTTATGATAAAGAATCGGAGTGATTTGAAAATGCAGTATTCAATTGTGATCCCGGCTTATAACGAACAGGCAAGCCTGCCAAATTTTCTTAAGGAATTAGAAAGAGGCATAGATAAGCAGGATTGCGAGATCGTAGTTGTAGATGATGGATCGACTGATTCAACTGCAGAGTTGGCGGAGTTGCCTGGTGTAAAACTGATAAGGCATGCAATTAACAAGGGTTACGGAGCAGCATTAAAAACAGGTTTTTCACACGCGTCAGGGAAGTATGTTGTTATCTGTGATGCGGACGGTCAGCATAGAGTTGAGGATGTCTTAGCGGTGATGGCTGCAGAAGATGTCGACATGGTTGTTGGGCGTCGCGTCCAAGCTTCAGCGAAGCAATATAACAGAATAGCTGGAAAGACAGTGCTACGTATATTTGCTAACTTTTTGAGTGGGCAAAAAATACCTGACTTTAATTCAGGATTAAGAAAAGTCGATAGAGAATTCATAAATAGATATACGAATTTATTGCCAGATACATTCTCTGCATCAACCACCATGACCCTATTGATGTTACAACTTAAAAGGAAAGTTTTGTGGGTCGATATATGTACGCAAAAAAGAATCGGCAAAAGTACTGTGCGGCAGGTGCGGCATGGTTTTGACACTATGTTGCTGATCACTCGCCTAACGATGTTATTTAACCCACTTAGGGTGTTTTTGCCGATTAGTCTGACTCTTTTGACGTTTGGCGCACTCTGGGGTGCTTTACATCTCACAGATGGCGGAGGTTTCTCTGTTCTATCTGCTACTGCATTGATAGTCGGACTAATAATATTCTTGTTTGGATTAGTCGCAGATCAGATTTCACTAATGCGTATCGGTGGATTGAAATAATATGTGTGGCATAGCCGGCACGTTCGGATTTAACGGCAGGGATGTTGAAGAAGAAATTTCTCAGTCTTTAATAAATTCGATAAAGCACAGAGGTCCTGATCATGAGGGAGTTTTTCGGCGTCACGGGATTCTTTTTTGTCACACACGGCTTGCGATAATCACCGATAAGATAAATAACGACCAACCGATGTGTTCAAGAGACGAGCGCATTGTAGTTGCTTACAACGGTGAAATTTATAATTACCGAGAGGTGCGAAAAGAGCTTGAAGATATTGGGTGCCAATTTAGAACAAATGGCGATACGGAAGTAATTATTCATGCTTATATCAAATGGGGTGTTGATGCGGTAAAACGATTTAAAGGAATGTTCGCGATCGCCCTATATGATAGAGACATAAGAGGTTTATATTTAATTCGAGATAGGTTCGGCGAAAAACCAATATTTTTTAGGCGACATGGTGACCAAATTTTCTTCGGTTCGGAGGTGAAAGCCGTTGTAATAAATGACGTAATCACACATATAGATGTTGATAAAATTGGACTCCACCAGTACTTGCAAACGGGGTACAGCGAGACACCAAGGACCTTACTTCAAAATATCTCTGAAGTACCGCCAGCCACAATAATGTTCTTCAAAAGTGATGGGGGCGTCCAAAGTACAAAATATTGGGATATCGATATTGAAAAGAAAATAAAAGGTACCTACCGAGAATGTGCGGAGGAGTACTACAGGCTGTTACAGCAATCAATCAGGGGACAATTAATTTCCGACCAGCCATTGGGTGCGTTTCTTAGTGCAGGGATGGATTCGTCGTCCATCAACTATATTTTATCCAAAGAGTTGAATCAAACAGTGCCCTCGTTTACATTGAAGTTTGATAACGACAGGTACGATGAGAGCGCTCTTGTCAGAGAAATGGCGTCCTCCTTGGCAGGAGAAAACGTCGTCGAGAAAATGCCGGAAGTTACGCATTCTCTGGTGGAAGATGTTTTGTTTCATGCAGATAGTCCAATATGCGACGCTTCAATGTTACCAATGTACGTCATCTCAAAGGCCGCAGCGAAACGTGTCAAAGTGTGTCTCAGCGGCGACGGCGCCGATGAGAGTCTCGCGGGGTACAACACTTACCTTGCTCACAAATTCTCTCGAATTTACTCTTTAATTCCACAGCCATTACGAAAAAATGGTGTGGAAAAGTGTATTGCCTTACTAAAGAATGAAGATAAACCGTATCCGACACGCGATACAGCCGAACGGTTTATTCATTCAGCCAATACAGACATAAAATATCGACATGACACATGGAGGACCCTTTTCAAGGACGACGAAATATACGAATTACTAGATTTTCGTGAGCCAACTGACCGATACACTGAGAGGCAGTTGATGGCGAGGAGAATTCACGATAAAAACGGGAGCATTCTATCGAGGCTTCTCTATTCTGATATAACGCGCTACATGCAAAGTGATATGCTTGTTAAGGTAGACCGTATGAGTATGGCCCACGGGCTGGAGGTGAGGTGTCCATTTCTCGATCACGAATTAGTCCAATACGCGTTTTCGATGCCTGATGAGTATAAGCTTCGTGGTTTAAAGACAAAGGCTATCCTAAAACAAATCATGCGTGGAAAACTTCCAGATCAAATACTGAAACAGCCAAAACGTGGATTCGTAGCGCCAATATCGAATTGGCTTGAGGGTGGACTCAGAGAACCAGTTAATGATATCTTGCAGTCAGACATTGTCCTTTTTTCGAATTTGATAAATAAAAATGCTGTTCGAAAATATTTGAAACAATTTTATGAAAAACAAGATAAATCCGTAAATTATAAAATATGGGCGTTATACTGCCTCGCAATTTGGTGTAATCAGGTAAGTGGCATGGGTCGTTAATAAATGCACATTTTTAGTATCGATTTTGAAGACTGGTACCAAGGCAATGCAGTTGTATCGCATGAGGAGAAGTTTAAGTATCCCCCTCGTTTGTTAGAATGTTATGAACATTTAAAATCTATATTAAATCAATCTCAAACGCGTGCGACTATTTTCGTACTTGGACATGTCGCCCGTGAAAATAAAAAAATAATAAAAGAACTGTATGATAATGGACACGAAATAGCATCACACGGATTCAGTCACAGGCTAATCTATAACCAGCGAAAAAATGAATTTAAGGCGGAGGCGTTGGAATCAAAGCATATCTTGGAAGATATTATAAGTGCACCTGTAATGGGTTATAGAGCATCAAATTGGTCAATTACAGACAAGTCATTATGGGCGTTAGACATCCTAAAAGAAATCGGATTTGAATATGATAGCAGCGTCTACGGAGTAAATAATTATTTATACGGTATTAAGGATGCACCTAGTAAACCATACTACCACTCGAATGGTCTCTATGAGATACCACCTTGTTACCTAAAATTGGGAGCTTTAAATATACCATATGCGGGAGGGTTTTATATAAGAGCGTTACCCAAATGGCTAATAAATTCAATTTACCAGATAAAAAAAGACGATTACAACATGACCTACATTCACCCTTGGGAGCTCGATACTGACCCGCCAAAGGGCTTACCGCTGACACGATTGGAGAAGTTTATACATTATTACGGCATTAAGACATCAAGGACTAAATTGGATATGATACTTAATAAATATAAACACAAAAGCGTAATGATGAGTATCGACGATCTGAAAAAGCAATACTATAGCATAGTAAATCTTGGCGAATAAATGACGAATCTACTGTTGCTCACATCAGTATTGTGCGTTTCATCTTGCGCGCAGATACTACTGAAGATTGGCGCTGAAAAGCAGACTTTACATAACGCGGAGGGCAGCCTCTGGAGTTTACTGTACAGCTACCTTACGAATCCTTGGGTAATACTTGCTGTGCTTATGTACGGTATGACGACTGCATTGACTATTTACACTCTTGGGAGGGTAGAGCTAAGTTTATTTGCGCTGTTTCAAAGTCTATCATACGTAATAATCATTGGCTTTAGTTACTTCGTATTAGCGGAAGATGTGTCAAGTTTTCGAGCTGTAGGTATGATTTTGATAGTAATAGGTGTATATTTGAGTCAAAAATAATGAATATAGAAGGAAGTTGGATATCACATCTAAAGCCGAATGACAGACAGCGGTTAAGTAGTAAAAACCTAAATCTTGAGTATGTATCTATATTTCATACATTTGATTATGCAGAGATAGTTCTCGAAGTATATAATATCGACGCGTTTATTACATGGATCGAGGAAAGAAAAACTGGGCAAATAATTGCTATGGGTTGTTTCTATCCCGTGGGCGTACGCGGTGTCTTAGGGCTCGGAAAGGAATTAGCGCCACATATATTTGGCGCAACATATCAGACTATACAATGTTCAAGAAAAGAGTACTACGGTACATATTTAAATGAGATTACAACGTATATAAAAAAAAATGTAAATAAATCATTAATCTTAATCGAAAAAATAGAGGGTATACAGGCCCCGTATGGAGGATCGGACAAGATTTATGGAATTTATATCGGCGAATTAAAAAGATCATATGATGAGTATTGGTCGACCCAAATTTCAAGTAAGACTCGAAATTTAGTAAGGAAAGCGAAAAAATTCCACCATCAAACATCGATAGAGAACGGTGATTGTTTAGAGGAATTTTATCATCTGTATTGTTTGCAGATGCAACGTCTAGGAGCGCCTTTACACAGTTTAGACTATTTTCAGTCGTTAAATGAGACATTTAAAAGTCAAATCTATTTTTCTAATGTTAGAATAAACGGGAAATTGGCGGCGAGTATGATCTTAACCCGATGCGGAAATATGTTAAGTAATCCGTGGTCGATCTATGATTGGGAATATAGAAATAGTCTCGTCAACTACGAAAACTATGCTCATGCTCTTGCGTTTGCACACGGACTGGGTGTAAAACAGTTTGACTTTGGACGATCCTTATACAATTCAAGAAATAGTAAATTTAAGATTAGTTTCGGTGCGCGCGGGATTCCGCTTTACATGCTTCGTAGCGAGACGCAAAAAATAGCTCAGCCCCCGGATGCGGAAAAAATGATCTACACAATTTGTATCGCGGTTTGGAGGGTACTCCCAATATTCATACTAAAGCGTATCTCCTTATTCTTCCTTCGAATTTTCGGATGAAATTTAGATACCCCCCGACAAAGGCAGCGGTGCTGCATTTAAAAAACATGTCTCGCAGAAACGAAGCGAAGGAGTCAGAGGGACTGTTTCAAAACGCGTTTTTTTTTGAATCTGGGAGGGCGGCTTTAAAATTCCTCTTAATTACATTAAGTAAGAGATCAGGAAAACGTGTCGTTCTCATTTCAGAGAATTGCTGTAAAAGTGTAGTTCAAGCAATAAAAGAAGCCGGTTTAGAAATACGCTTTATAAGGTGCTCCTGCCGCCCATTTTACGTTACAAAAGAGCTAATCCAAAAAAACATCCAAATCGATATACTTGCATATATAAGTATTAATTCCTTTGGTCTTATTGATGAAACAGAAGGTATCAGACAGGCGCTTCATTTATACAACATTGTTTGGATAGAAGACCTTACTTGGATAATTAAATATTCGAGTAATAGCTCTTCCCCTGTGCGTTGTGGTGACTTTTCTTTTGGTTCTTTCGGGCCCGGTAAGGTTATTACGTTAGGCGGCGGAGGGTTTTTAGTATCGAACGATAAACTTTATATCTCTGATATATCTAAAAATTATAACAACCTTCCGCTTGGAAATCCACAATTGAAATGGTGGTTGATAAGGAAAACATATGGCGCAATAACCTCACGATATTTATATTCTTTCCTTTCCCATGTGAGATCAGTGTTGGGTCAAACGAAGTGGTTGGATAAAAAAGATCAGACCATCGCCGTAAGAAAGCTTTCAAAAAACCTTAATGAAGGCATACGTTTAAATATAAATGTTATCATTAAGACAACAATTAATGGCGCCGCACAAGATTACTACAATGAACATATCAATTTTGATTTATTTGACTCGGGTAGACACGAAAGGTCGCAATCACCAAAATACCCTATTATATGCAAATCATACCGCCAAAGAGAGGAATTAATTCGACGTATTGAAATTGTGGGCGTTCATGTTGGCAGAGGCTACGATGAAGTGTCAAACGGCATCTTTATAAAGGAAGATGATTGTCTCGAGAAACGAATTATGACTATTCCAGCGTACGGGGACCTTCCATTGAGCGTAGTGAAAAAAATTGTCGATGCTATAAATGAAATCAAGTAAATTAGAAATAGGACTGGTTTCAATAGTTCTAATAACGTTCATTGTTAATATATTGTATTATTCGCATAATATTATTCCAGAAGGCGACATATACACATACGCCACACTCGCTAGAAGTATATCAGAGAACGGATTCCCGCTTCATCGATCAATCTTGCCTGCAGATATTATCGCATTGAAGGGTTTACCGGAAATTACTTTAAACCAAAACTTAGGATATCCATTACTCCTCGCTGCCGGATTCCGATTAATTGGCTCAAACTTATTGGTGCTGCATTTTTGCAGTTTGATGCTAATAGTGGCTTCGTTGTACCATTTTAACAAACTATTTCTTGAAATAACTCATTATGACAAACAAGCGTCAGTCTATGCCACAACAGCACTGGCGTGTTCTCCGTTGTTCGTCTACTACGCATACTTAATACCGGCAGACATCTGTGTATTCCTGTGTTTTTGTATCCTATGCAGGATTCTCATGCGAAACGAGATATCGTCAGGGGACTCTCTAGCGGGTGGTGCTATTCTCGCGATGGTATACCTCACGAAGTCGGCATCATTTTATTTTACTTTCCCAGCGATATTAATTTATATGCTGTTCGTACGAAAAATAGGAATCAAGAAAATAGCATTATTCTTATTATGCGTTCTTGCTGCTCTCGTCGCGCAATACGCTATTGAAAAACAGAGTATATCATTGAATCAAACAATTAAAAGTGATTTAATGGATCTGGTATTTAATCGTACAGAAATTTCGTCCGAATGGTACAAAGGGCTGAGGTCATTGGAACTCCCGAGCGCATGGTTTCAGCCGTTAACGTATCTCAATGACAATTGGCCGAATTATTTTTTTCAATACTGGAAGACGCTAATATTATTGATTCTTAAAACATTTGGACCGTCCTTCTTGGCGTTCATACCCGCATTTGCAGTCGCTTCAACGTTCCATCCCTTTTTCTTATCTCTAAATCAAGGACGTCATATAGTGTTGATGTACCTTATTTACTTCTCGACGTTGATGGGGTTTGCGATAAGCTGGCCTTTATCACGTTATCTAATGCCGGCAGCTCCGCTTATTTTTGTATCCGGAGCATGGCTGCTCCAGCGAGGTATGGCTTACTATAAGCTCCCAAATATGAAAGGGTATTTAATCGCTATACTGCTCTTTGGAATATCAATGATACAGATCGAAAGAGTTACGCAGTCTACGCAAGCCATAAAACAAGACGATATTGGTGTTTTTCATGTATCTAGTAAGCAGCATAAATTTGAGTTAGTAACATCAAATGAGTCTGTTTTATTAGGTTGGCATGGGAATTTAAACGTTGTGTTGCTACCCAATTCTGTCAGAGATTTATTTATCCTCGGTGAGCATATAGACATAGATGGTATTGTGCTGACAAGAAAGATTATCAGTACTGTAACAAGTTCCCTCGGCGCCGATGAATGGCGGGTCATATTCCAACAGCGCCCGTCGGTTATTGGGGATTTATATTGCCTGGAGGAGCGAGCGCACTCCATGGAAATTGTGATTTATTATAAATGTGTAGGTTAGGGAAATGTGCGGGTTACTTGTAAGTGTTAATGTAGATATACCATACAGCGGGTTTTTAAAGGCGCTAAGCCATCAAAGTTACCGCGGGCCAGATTCAATAAATGTATTTAGTACGCCTTCACTAAGACTTGGACATGTACGATTAAAAGTACTGGACCTAAGTAGCAACGCCGATCAACCATTCTCCTCCTCATGTGGTCGTTATACGATTGTTTTTAACGGAGAGATCTATAATTATAAAGATATAGTTAAGAAATATAATTTTCAATGCACAACAACCTCTGACACAGAAGTTCTTTTAAAGCTTTATGAATTAAAGAAAGAAAAGTGCCTACATGAGCTAAATGGCGATTTCGCATTTATTGTGTATGATGCGACGCAGCGCTCGTTGTTTATTGCGCGAGATAGGCTAGGGGTTAAACCTTTATTTTTCAGTTATCATAAAAATGGAATAATATTTTCATCCGAGCCAAAATCGATATTAGAAATTACAAATGACCACGTTATTTCCGAGAGAGGACTTAGGCAGTACAAGGTGATGCGCGGGTTCTTTGACGGCTGTACAATATACAACTCCGTTTATTCATTCCCACCAGGTCATTATTCAGCAATCGATCATGAATCCACTAAAGTGATTCCTAAACAATATTGGGATTTCATACCTACTCTCGACCGAACTGTATCAATCCACGAAATAAGGAAATTGATAAAAGACGCAGTTGAAATCCGAATGACCTCGGACGTCCCCGTAGGTGCGTTCTTAAGCGGTGGATTAGATAGTTCAATAATAGCTGCGATAGCTAAAGTTGAGCGAACCTACTCCGTTGGTATGGAAGTTCATAATGAATCTCAGTATGCAGAAACCATGGCAAAGCATATCGGGAGTTTACACTCTTCGAGCTTTGTTTCTAACTCGTCTTATCGAACAATACTGAAAGAAATCTTACAGGAGCGAAGCGAGGTATTGATGGTCCCTAATGAAGTACTTCTTTATACATTAGGAAAAGTAATAAAGAGGCACTGCACAGTCATGTTAAGTGGTGAAGGAGCCGACGAAGCGTTTGCTGGTTATAGCAGAATATTTGATTGGTCTCAAGGAAATGATTTTTGTATCAAAGCATTTTCAGAAATTTACTGCTACACGAAAGATATTGATTATGAAATAGTTGAGGATATAATAAAGCCAATACAAAAGAAATTCGACAGTAATGCTCAAATAGTCTCCTATTTTATGCAAAGGGAACATCTATCTAATCTGTTAAGAAGATTGGATAGCAGTGCAATGTTAAACTCCATAGAGGCGAGGGTTCCCTATGTCGATCATCGCCTGATTGAACTGTTAGGTACTGTAAATTATAGCTGCAAGCGAAACGGGAATGGTGGGCCGAAGGCTTTATTGAAGTTAGCATTCGAAGAACACTTGCCGATATCTATAGCTAATCGCGAGAAGTTGGGTTTCCCAGTTCCTTTAGAGGAGATTTATAACACTGGCAATAAAAAGGCTGGATATGACGCGTGGTTTTTGGACAACTTGAATTTATTGATGGAATCTAAAAAATGAGTACTGTTAACATCGATGATGTTCGATCTTATTGGAGCAAGGAGAATATCCCTCAGCAGTGGTATTCAACAAAGGATTACGGCTCACCGCAATGGTTTAATGAACTTGCGGTTAGGCGTTTTAAGACTTATTATCCCTATCTTTGGAATGCCGCGGAATTCGATGCGCACCGAGGAGAAAAGGTCCTCGAAGTCGGTGTGGGAGCTGGAACCGATCTAATACAATATGCATCTTTCGGTGCTTTTGTTTATGGAATAGACTTGGGCTCAGACCAAGTGGCGCTTACTAAACAACACTTTGAATGCTTAGATTTAAAGTACGAAGAAATCATACAAGCATCGGCAGAAAATATTCCTTATGGAGAAGAGGTGTTCGACGTTGTTTATTCATTCGGGGTTCTTCATCACACACCGAATACGAACCTCGCTATCGGGGAAATACACAGAGTTCTCAAAGGCGATGGACACGCAATTGTGATGTTGTATGCGCGTGGCTGGAAACACTATTTAAAACGATGTTTTATACATGGTATATTAAAGGGTAAGATCATCAAGTATAACTTTAATTGGCAAAAAGTATATGATGACGTATCTGAGGTTAATGGTGGCTCTCCGAAGTCAGGTGTGTATACTCGGGTACAAGTTGAAGAAATGTTTAAGGATTTCTCGCACGTATCGATAGAGAAGAAGCGGTTAGGGGAGTTCTTTGAATATAAACCATACAACACATTTCAATTCCCTAAAATCATTACTTTCGTATTCCGAATGTTAAAGCTTGAGGCTTTGATTGGTGAAAACTGGCTGATAAAGGCATACAAAAATCCACCGCTACCAAAGGGTAAGGTTCGGGACGTTATTTTCAAACACTACTAGTAATGTATGTTTTTAATGGATCAGAGTCTTTTTACGAAAAAAGCAATTCAGAAAATTAAATACTCGATAAGGGCGCTGATACCTCCACAAATAAGATTGGCGAATTATTATGCACTTCATAGTTTTTGGGCCGATAATGGTTTCTCGCTGCTTGCTGGGCGCAGGATTTTCGACATCGGTGCGGGGAATGGTTGGCTTGTAGGCCAACTATTAGCGACTCACGGACAAATAGTGAGTTTAGATGGTGATCCAATACAACTCCAGTCAAACAAAAACGGTTTATCAATAGTTTGTGATGTACATCACCCTCCTATCAAAACCGAATCAGGGGATGTTTTCCTATTTTCAAGTGTGTTGCAGGTCGTTACCGATCCGATACGTCTACTTCAAAAATATGTAGATCTTGCTAAGGATGGTTGCCTAGTTATCTTTATTGTTCCAACAGGTTATCCCTGTATAAAAAATAAATTAAATAACAATAAACTTAGCGAGACAAACATGTTTGATTATAAAGAATTTGTCAAAAGGATAAACGCTCATTATAATTGTGTAGGCCCCGGAGTCATTGATGAGGAAACGCTAAATAAGATAAACTCCTTTGAACAGTTAAAGCTACTACATAAAAAGCCCGCTATCAAGCGCATAGCCTCGATAGTGTTTGAGTATGAACTTTATATCACCATAAAATGGGGTTTGAGCGTTCCAAGTATATTTACGTTAGCATTTCATTATTTTATAGGACTTTTCGACTCAGTTGACGAAGATAAAGATAGAGTCTGTGAATATATGTATATATATCAGGTAACGAAGACAAATAACATTGGTGACCTTGCCTAATGCTAGAGCCCTGCCCGTTGGGAATTAGTAAATTGATATGTATGAAAGATTAAAAACTGACCAAACAATTATAAACGGAAATGACAGCGAAAAATCAGTAATAGTATAGATAAAAATAATATTAGATACAAGCATCGTGTGGATTGGTTATTGAATTCTTTTATCGGGAAATAATTATTTATAAAATACTGTGTTTAATGATTTGAAAGTACGAATCGTCTAAAACGCTACAGTACACAGTACAGATAATGCAAATGTTGTACGGATTTAGATAGAAAATGTCTCTATCAAATTTTTTAATATTTCTGGCGATAAGCTTAGAAAGTATTATGGCGGATCGAAGGACTTTACGCGAGTCATTTATATTGGTTGTGTAATGTGCTGTCCCAACATCCTTGCCGATGCCTAATTACAGTTGTAACGCTCCAAATGCGTTATACAGTAATTGCATAGCGAGATCAAGAAATTTTATATATAACAAGTGAAAATGTAGTTCACGCTTGAGGCGGATGATACGAAGTGGAATCAAATACTAAATATAAACAGTTGTTTATCCAATTCATGCATACCGCATATTTTGAGTGCGAAGTCTATTATCCGATTATAAGGGCTTTGGAGAGAGAAGGTGTTTCGTGTGTAGTTTTATTAATCAACGAAGAGTCCACCGGAACAAACCTGGAGTTGGAAAAAAGGCAAATCGAGGACTTTTATCAAGAAAGAGCGGTGTCGATAAGCGATAGAGCCGAATATACAGAACCGGTATGTTGTCTTCAAGGATTTGAGTTTATTTATAGATTCACTGGGATAAGAATAAAAATACCATACGGAGCGTCCTTATATGACAGATCCTGGGGTATGAATTATGAGTCATTAGTTGGCTATGATTACGTATTTGTACATGGCAAATATTACAAGGATTACTTATCGAAATTTTTTGACGCAAAGAGAATAATGATCGGTGGTTTTCCGCGCTACGAAGAACATTTTATCAATGCTCAAAAACAAGAAAGTGATAGTAGACAAAAAGCGATATTATATTTACCGACTTGGCAAGACAACGTAGTATTTCCCCAAGAACACGTTTTGACTTTACTATCGGAAAGTTTCGAAGAGGTTTGGTTAAAGCCTCACCATGTAACCGTAAGAAAGAGAAAAGTAAACGAAAATGTGAGGCGACTAAATAATATACTAACATTTATAGAGCCGAGTGATTTGACCCGGCTTCTTGAACAAAGGCCACAAGTTGTAGTGGATGTGCGGAGTTGTGTAGTTCTGGAGGCGCTAGCAATGGGATGCGAAGTTATCGCGTTGGCTTCAAGAGAGGATCATGAGTGGTTATGTATTGGAGAAAATGCGTTTATACACGATATGTTGCATGTGGTAAGGGATGTGGACGAGCTTAATATACTTCTTAAAATACTGAAAACAACGGAAAAAAAATTTATTGATATAAAAATATTAAACAGAAGAATAGATATGATCGGGGGGAGAGCCTCGGATGTGATGGTGAGGCAAATCACAGAAATTATTTTAAATAATAAATATCGAAAGAAGTTATTTGCAAGATTATTAAACTTAGTGTTACCGATAGCTTTAAGCACCAAGTGGAAAATCGAAATATACAATTTTAAGCTAATCAATTATCATAAATGGTGCGTGCTTAAATTTCATCGCGCGTTCATGTTCTTAAAAAATGCGTTCAAAAGTTAACACAATACTTGGCTTTCTGCAAGAGTGGAGTATCGCCGCCTTATTTACATATCAGGTTTGTAGTAAATCGACAATGGTTATATTGTCTGGGTTCATATTCATTCTGAGTATCGGTAAAATTTGTTGTAATTTTAGAAAATTAATTCTTGAACCATTTGTAATTTCAACGTTGCTAATACTTGTGTGCGGTTCATTACTAATGCTCGGAAATAGTAATGGACTAGTAACGCGGCTCGACCGAGCTATTCTTTATTTTTCGGACGCGTTCGCTGCAATCGCAATATATATGGTTTTGCGGGTAGCCGAAAAAGGACAGCTTATAAAAATAATAGACCGTTCTTTAATCGGAATAGCAATATCGCTAATAATTGGGTTTTTCATTCAAGACAATTTTAGAAACTCTGGATTCACGTATGAGCCGTCAATAGTTGTTTATACAACAATCTGCCTGACTATTTCGCTGTACATCCTAAAGAAAAATGCCAGCGAATTCGGGATGTGGAAATTAGCACCGATATTGGTCCTTTTTGTACCTTCCAAACTGCATTTTATTACTTTAGCAATTTTCGCGTTTCATAAACCCGCTAGGGATACAATAAAGATATTATATGACAAATGCGGACCTTACAAGCGGTATATTGTGTACTTCATTCTCATGTATTTAATCATTAACATCTGGCAGCGTCACGGTTCAATCTATATGCTGATTAACGCGTTATATCAAATGATTGAGGTCTTTTTTACTTTTTCAAATTCTGGTCAGATACCGCTTACACAATCATTCTTCGTACGTTCTGTTTCGATATTAAACGCGCTAATGAATTTCCTCAACAGTCCGTTAGGATTAGGTTGGGGTGGCATCGGGGGAACTACAACAGGAGGTATTATGACTAATTTGTTGCAGTACATTATACCAAGCAAAGAAATCCAATATGGTGAGGTCTATCCCGGTGTTGAAGCGGAGCTTACAGCAAAATCATATCTCCTTGATATTTTGACCGCTTTAGGGCTATTGCCAACATTATTGTTAGCGATGATCTACTTGCGAAGGTGTAGGACAAAGGTTATTTATAGTTGGAATGACCCGATAATAATGAAGACAGTTATTCTGTTTCTCGCAATGACATCTGTAGTAGAGTCAATATATGGTTGGCAGTTAGCTGCGGTGTTGTCAGTCGTATCGATAGCAAAAAACGAAATATAAAGAATCGTAATAAAAAATTTCTACGAAGATGCAAAAGACACCAATATTATTCTTCGTGATTATCCTCGTATGCGTAAAAGCTCACGGTCGCGCATATTTAGATTGCAAAAGCATGATCAGCTACAGTATGTGGCCAGAGTTTATACAGCATTGCAGTGGAAACTTGGACACTTCCACAATCTTAAAGATTAGTTATATGTATGAAAAAGGGATATTCGTCACAAAGGATTGCATGGTTGCGAAAAAATATATTGAGACAATTAACTTAGATAATATTGATGACAAGTTAATACGCAAAGAGGTTGATATTGCGGCTGAAGCGATCGAATCATGCTTAAACAAGAGATAACGGCTAGTTATTCCGTCATACAATTCGGACGAAATTAGACGGTTCGCAGTATAAGTCGATGATATTATACCTTTATATATTTGCTAGTTGGTTGATGGTATATCTTTACCTATTTGGCAAAGAAGCCGCCAAAATTATATATATTTGGGGCTCATTGATTATCATTGCTGGATCTTTGATTTCATTATTAACAGATCTGTCTATTAGTTCTATCGCTACTAAGACAGTTACATTAGTGTATATCATTTATTTTGTTATTAATGTCCTGAAACATTACCAGAATAAAAAGCATTTCAACATTAAATACGCGGACTTAATGTTCGCTCTGCTGCTACTCGTTGGGAATACGTGCATTATATATTATTCACACCCAAAAAGTTTTGATGAGCCATTTTTTATTTTAGAAATGAAAAGAATCTTAACTGTTGAAAAAGGAAAAATAGACGTTATTGATGCGAAATACATTTCGAGCAGTGTATTACTCGCGAAGGCCTTCGTGCTGAAATTTACGGATAATATATATTCGCCGATGCTTATGGTCTATTGGAATACGATTATTGCATTACTTATCTTTGCTAAGCATGATTTAAACGTTAAGATAGATAATTCCCTTTTTGTAATCGCATTTCATTATATTATGCCTGTAGCTTTTTTAAATACAGTGTATCTTGATGGCGTGTTTTCGGTTCTATTCGCTTTGATAGTTGTTCAACTGGTTAACAATGAAAACGGTTATAAATTTGCTGTGACGGTCATCCCTTTGTTGCTGATCTATAGCTTACAGAAGGCGAACGCGCATTATTATTTATTAATGATATTGATCGCTTTTGTTTTTCTGCAATTCGTATGGAGCCAGAGTAAGTTAATTATCTATATTTATTTCGCACTTGTTTGCACTTCTGTTGCCCTGATTGCAGTCAGTGTAAAGTCAATAATATATAAATATACCGCCGCTATAAGCTTGCCTCAAGCCAGTCTAAAATTAGCAGTTCAGGTGCATCAGGAAGATAACTCTACTCAATCCATATTTTATCTGAGCGAGAAAGTAAGGAATTTGATTATATCTGCACGTAGTTTTGAAGATATTCTAACGCATTTACAAAATATACTTATATCGATTATTGAATCCACGTCAATATTGAGCCCGTCGTTTCTAGTAATCGTTTTATCAATCACCATATTTGTTTTCTTTTCATTAATGCAGCATATGACGTTTCAATTGCACGAACATTTTAAAACGTTAGCCTATTTAAACCTATTTATAATTATTACATTCTTTATTTTCATTGAGAGCGCTATGTACCTGCAGTTTTCGCTTTCGGAGTACAGAATGGGCGCATCGTTTGAGCGGTACTATCTACACATTCTTCCATTTATCTTCATATCTTTTCTAAAATTTCTGCATTTAATATTTGTTTTTTGTTCTGATCATCGATTGCAACGTAAATAGCGAAGCATCCTATATAGCATGCGATATTTAGAAGCAAAAAAAATACTGCGCTGGTTTCTTTTAGTTGCGTGTTTTCTCGCAATATTATTTATGGTTTATGTTGTGCTTACAAAAGTGTTGGTGAGTCCTAGTCGATTGCAAATGTATGAGAAAATTGGACGGATTCGAGCAGAATGTGATTCACAGGTGCAAGGATTCAGTGATAACGGCAATCCTATTGCTTTTATTGATCAAAAGGGAAACGGTTTTACACGTTCACTAGCGGCTGTAACACTTTACCCACGGCAAGTAATTAGCGGACCATGTGTCTGCGGGGATAGCGCCTATTGTTTGAATTTTAGATCCAAAACAGAATGGTGGCGGTATCTAAAGTTCTTCGGTGTCGACTATGTATTTATATTGAATGGTTCTCAATGCCTTAATGATAATCTCCTACCATTGCGTTTTGTAGGGGAATTTAGTGGTGGAGTCCACTCCGATATCTGTTTCGAGGTCAATGAACTCTTAAATTAAATGAGTAAATTAAAGATTTCGGACTTCTTGCGGTTGGGTTTTATTTCGTCAGTTACGCAATTATTGGTTTTAGTCATGGTGACTGGTCACATTGGGACTGAGGCACGAGGGTTTTATGTACTGATTTATTTTCACTGCTCAATTATTGCGATGGTTATTCGTCTAGGTTTAGATGCCTCGATAATTCGAGAGGGGCGGCAAAGGCCCGCTGAGAAATACGATTTATTATTTCATGCATTATATGTCTCAATTTCATTGTATGTACTCTTATCGCTGATATATGCTCTTATTATTTATAAGTTCTATCCAGTGTCATTTTGGTGGATAATTTTTGGAATACAAATCATTATACTGCTTGAAACAGTGGGCTTATTTGTAGGGAGTCTCAAACTAATTTCTGATAAAGGAATTTCATATCCATTATACATTTGTATGACGCCTATCGCCCAATTGGTAATATTAATTATTGTCATAACTTTACAAGAGAGGAATATAAATTTAACACAATTTGTGCTAGTTGTATTGTTCACACACGTAGGCAGATTATTACTTGTCTATTGGATTGAAAAGAGTGATGTCAGGCTTCAAAGATTGGATAAAAGTGTATTTTTCTATCAAGTGCTTAGGCGTATTCATATCAGTGCTGGGACATATTTGTCTAGTTTAATTGAGTTCGCTCAACAACGTATTGATTTAGTGATAGTATCTGCCCTTTTATCATTGTCTGATCTAGGTGTATACTCTTTGGCATTGGCATCTGAGCGCATTACAGTGGTGGGCACTGCAATCGCAAATCACAGATTATCAAGAGCAAGTAAGACTGCGGAGACAAGATTAATGAAAATTGTTTCCCTGCAAGTCATTTTCGCTGTAGTGGTCGCGTCCCTCGTTATAATGACGAAGGGACTTTTTATAAAGATATTGCCTCGAGAATTCCAAGAGATTCTAGAAATATTACCCTATTTCATATTAGCTTTTGGTCTAACATCTTCAGTAAAAATCATACGTGCTGACCTCTTGATAAACTATTCCCAAAATATGTTGATTATTACATCTACCATCGGACTAACCGCTTCGATAATTATTGGTTACCCTCTTATTTCAAGTCTAGGATTAATAGGTGCCGGTTACTCTATACTATTACAGTCGTTGATCGTTACAACCTTTACCGTCCTCCTGTACATGCGTGTAAAGAGCAATGGCTAAAGAAATGGACAGATCTCTCACTTTTGTGGGCGTGGGTTCGTTGAATGTTTACAACGGTTATCATGCGCGTGTGATAGAACATAGTACATTCCGAAAGAAGAGAGTAAACGCAAAAAGTAGGAATTTGATATTTTTTGTTAATACGAAGGAATACCTTGCTTACCTTGGCTTCCGATTGTGGGGCGGCACAAATAAAAACACTACCTTAAAGCGGTTCAGGGAGTCATTTGATACAGTATTGCTTTGTCCGTTCGGGGAATTCTATTACTTCCCTTTATTTTCCTGCGCTTTTATGAATTTATTATTTTTATTTTCAAATTTTAGACGGTCACAAATTGTTGCAGAGGGTTCCGCGGCTGGATTCATTTTATCATTTACTAATTTAGATTACCATTTAGATTTACACGCACTCACAACGCCAGAAGTCATCTTGAGGGCACGTGGAAAGTCCAATTCGCTAGCCACAGCGATTAAATGTTTTGTCGCGAGATACATTGATTACAGATGTATAAAGTATTCCTCACGGTTGACCGTTGTGTCCTCCCAAATGCGTGAACGGGTATCTAAATTTGTCTGTTCAGGGCAAGTAGAAATATTACCCTGTTTATGTAATAGTGGTTTTGTCGAGCAACAACAGCGGGTATTGAATTCCCGAAGGCGTGAGCTAGGATTCGCGGTGGATGACATAATTTTTGGCTACGCAGGGGGCGTTGGTCAATATCAATGCATTCCCGAAATGTTACATTTCTTTAAAATATATTCAAATTTTGATGCGAGATTTCAGCTTTTATTATTGCTAGCTACAGACATCGATGTGTTTCTAAAAAAATACGAGTGGTTACGTAATAATGATAGGGTAAAAGTTTTAAATGTAAATCCAGTAGTGTTACATGAATATGTTCAGTTAATGGATTTTGGGTTGTTGATACGTGCGGAAGATGAGGTTAATTACCTTTCTTCTCCGACAAAGTTTGGCGATTATATTCAGTGTGGTACACAAGTGATAACGACTTCGTCAGTTATTGATTGTTCGATGCTGATAAAAAGTTACTGCCTCGGGCATGTGATCGAATTTGCCGACATTAGCTCCGTGAATCATGATTTACTCAACAAGCTAAAGAGCTATCAGAATTCAGTAGAAGATCGACAAAAATTAAGAGAGTGGGCGCGAGACCACTACACATGGGAAAACTATGATCAAAACAGACTATCTTTTTAAAATCTATTGTGTTTTCCCAGTTTTTCTTCAAAATATTTTCATTTCGATATATGGCGCAGTTATTTTTTTATTGAGGTATAATCCAATATTTTGGTACACTTTTTATCAAGTTATCAATGTGAATAAGCATTTTTCTGACGTAGACAGTAGTTTGGAGGCAAAAAAATTTTCTGGGTTCAAGAAAGTTGTGACGTATTTACATAGTTTTCCTTTCCTGCAAGACGCTTCAGGAGATATTTTTGAATTGGGGAATTATCGGATTACAGATAAGATATTTGTTAACGAATATCTTCGGAAGCATAACGTTTTAAGACGCCGTTTTCGTGTTTTTTCTAGAGTCGGGAAGACTAGCGGGTCGACTGGTGCCGGTTTGAAGTTTATCGAACCGAGGACTTTTGACGCTTTTCGTTGGGCGATATGGTGGCGGTTTAGGTTGGGGGTTGGCTTGACATTCAATCAAAAATGCGGTTACTTCGGCGGACGATCTTTCGTGCCACAGTCTGCCAACGCTAGTATTTTTTGGCGTCACAGCCTTTTCTCAAATCAAATTTTGTTTAGCATATATCACCTCTCAGAGGCAAATGTTGACAGCTATATAAAGAAGATAGTAAACAGCGGTGTTCAATGGTTACATGGCTATCCTTCTGCTTTATGCGAGCTTGCGAGACTAGTAGATGAGAGGCGAGGATTGGGGTTTGTAAAAATAGCGTTGATAACAACAGGTTCAGAGACCTTGACGGAGTCCCAGCGGCAATACCTTTCTCGTGTTTTTGGCGCCAACGTTTATCAAATGTATGGTCAATCTGAAGGTGTTGCGAATATATCGGAGTGTCCGAGATCGCGCCTTCATATTGATGAGGATTTTTCTATAGTTGAGTTGTTACCTACGGATACAAGGGGTTTATTTCGAATCATTGGAACAAATTATAAAAATTGGATGACACCGTTCATTCGTTATGATACGGGCGATCTTGTGCGTTATAGTAAAGCTAGATGTTCATGTGGGCGAACCGGCAGAGTGGTGGATGAAGTTGTAGGTAGAGACGATGATTACATTGTATTGGCGGATGGTACTCGAGTGGGGCGGTTAGACCACGTTACAAAAGGGCTAAATGAGGTTATAGGCGCTCAATTCGTGCAGAGAGTTAAAGGCGAAGTAAAAGTTATTCTTCATGGCACGATTGATGAAAGTACCCTGAGGGAGATTAATACTCGGCTATATAGATTTTTTGATAAAAGGCTAGTTTGGGAAATAATAATTGGTGAAAAATTTTTGATTAATTCTTCAGGAAAGTTTAAAATGTCCGTCAGGCTGTTTGATTGATTTAGTAAGGCGACACGGTATTTTCCTTTGTGGATTCCTCGACAAGCACTACAGGTTTTCGCTGTTTCCCGAAATTTTATCATTTCAAAGCTTTCGGCACTAAGCATCGCTGACAGGGAAAAAAGTCGCACCCCAACAATCTAGATTATATTTACCCCTTAAATTTGAATTTTAGCATTATTTAAATTGACTTATGATATGCTACTCGGCAACGTTTGACATAAAGTATTAGTCAGCGCCAAACAATTGTGGGAATGTGAACAATCTTTGACCTCATTCTTCGTTTAAGTAGGGTTGAACTTTGTTTCAATATGCAGGTTTTTAAGGACCGATCCGGAAGAAAGAATATGGTCGCGGGTATGGATGATGGTCATGTTGCAAGGCTGCCTTCTACTAGCTTTTCACAAAACCTCTTTCCTTAACCCTTGGTGTCACTTGGTTATATTCCAACGGGATAACTCGGTTCTTTAGCTAAAAAAAGTATATGTATTGCGCTAAGCCATTACCTTTGAACGAGGAAGCTCGGCGCATCGCTCGTTACCTTTTGAACGAGGAGCCCTTTCCAGAGGAAGTAGATCGCTACGTAAAAGCCCTCGATTCTGGCGCAGCTGGTTTTACTACACAAGGTGAGCAGCGCCTTTGGGGCTTGGCTATGCGCTCGAAGTTTTGGCTTGGTTTAGTGGATGCAGGAGTGGCGATTCGGGCTCCTCATTCCCCCATCAGACATCGTGTCTACCTGATGCTTGCGTTACTTGAGGCCTCTCCAAGGCACACTGCGCACTTCCTGTCTAAGCCTTATGGTCCAATAATTCTCGGGGGACACGTTCTTCGAGGCGGACTAGCAGTGTTGCGCTCACTTGCTGGTTTCATTTTGGTTTGGATCTTAGAAGGACGACAACGATGATTTATGACCACGTGGTGGTGGGCTCGGGTATGGCCGGCGCTCAAGCTGCCCAGAGCCTAGTGGAGGGGGGGCGGCATGTTCACCTCCTTGACGTAGGTTTGCGGGAGACGGTGTACGCCCCACTGATACCGGAGGAAGATTTCCTCTCTTTGCGTGAGGGGGACGCTTACCAGCACCGGTATTTCCTCGGTGACACAATGGAAGGTGCGCCGTGGGGCGAGGCAGCGAATTCGTTAACGCCGCCACGGCAGCATCTCACGCGAGCGACTGACCAATGGTTGCCCATGCAGGCCGAAGGCTTCTCCCACATGGAGAGCCTCGCGTATGGAGGGCTCGGCGCCGGCTGGGGAGCCGGCAGCGCTGTGTATTCGGGGGTTGAACTCAAAGCTGCCGGCTTCGATCCAGTGGTAATGTCCGAAGCCTACAATACCATAGCTGCGCGGATTGGACTCTCGGGAGAAGTGGATGACGCGACTCCCTATTGCGGGAGTGAATACATGCCTCTGCAACCCAAATTGCGGACGGATGCCAGTATCACACTGCTCTACGAAGCCTACCGACGGCGCCGCGTCAAACTTAAGGAACGTGGTGTCGTGATGGGGCGCATGCCTGCCGCTGTCCTTTCGCGCTCAATCGGTAACCGGGGTCCCACACCATACACGGACATGGAATTCTGGGCGGACCATGCCCGTGCGGTCTATCGTCCTTGGATGACAATTGACACACTCCGACGCAAGCCCAATTTTCAATATATGCCGGGGAGACTCGTAACGCATTTCGTAGAGCACGCCGATCATGTGGCAGTGCACGCGCGCCGCCTCGATACCAACCAAGAGGAAATAGTTCTAGCACGAAGACTGGTGCTTGGAACTGGGGCATTTGGTAGTGCACGTATAGTCATGCGCTCACAACCGTCGCTGGAGGAGCGGCCCTTCCTCACGAACGCGTACTCCCTCGCGCCTTGCTTGCATTTGCGGTTTCTGGGGCAGACGCTTAACCGCGAGCGTACTAGCCTGGGGCAACTTGAGATGTTTCTCGACCGGCGTGGTGACGGACTAGATGTCCGCATGGTTTCCCTTTATACGTATCGATCCTTGTTGCTGTTCAAGCTCATCAAGGAAGTGCCATTGGCGTTTCGAGACGCACTTCCCATCATGCGAACACTGGCGCCCGCAATCGTACTTGCGACCATCAATCATCCGGACCACCCCGCACACCACAAGCGCATCCGGCGCGTCGTTGACTCGCAATCGCCGACGGGTGACGCGTTGCGCATTGAATACGCGCGCTCAATTGAAGAGGATGTCGACGACGCTTGCTGCGAGCGTGACTTGTTAGCAGCGTTGTGGCGGCTCGGTTGCCCAGTGTTGAAACGTAAGAAGATGCGGCCTGGTTCCACGGTGCATTATGCCGGTACGTTACCCTTTGACAATAGCGAAACGCCTGGGACGATTACTCGCGATGGTAGGTTGGCTGGAACGCGCCGCGTCTACGTCGCCGATGCTTCAGGGTTCCGCTATTTGCCGGCTAGCGGCCCGACGCTTACTATCATGGCTTGGGCTCACATGGTGGCTCGCAATTTGTGTAGCCAGAGGTTCGATGCATGAATCCGCTTCGCATTGGCATTACCGGAGCGACAGGGTTCCTCGGACGACATCTCGTAGCGCACTTGGTGGCGCGGGGATACGAGGTGCGCTCCTTCCAACGCAGCGTCTCGCCAGAGGCATCCCCAAAGATCGATGTGCGTACATTCGCGATGCCACAGGCAATAGACCCCGTTGATTTTTCCGGTTTGGAATTCATCATTCATGCGGCCGTGGCTGAGCACACGCCTCAAACACCTAACGCTGATGCGGTCAATCGCGAAGGCACGCGTCAACTACTTGCTGCTGCGAGAGCGCAAAACGTGCGGGTGATTTTTCTTTCGACCTTGTCTGCGCACGAAAAGGCGGAGTCTCACTACGGACGATCAAAGTTAGAAGTTGAGGCTATGTTGGATCCGTCCCGGGATTGCATTTTGCGCTTGGGGCTAGTGCTGGGACATGGCGGTCTTTTTACTGGGATCACGGATATTCTGAAGACTAGCAGAATCATCCCTCTACCCGGCGGAGGCGGGCAGCCGGTTCAAGTCCTCTGGATGGAGGATTTCTTAAATGTTGTTGGCAATGTTGTTGGATACCGTATTGCCGGGAGATTTGACGTAGCGGCACCCCCCGTCTACACGATGCGTCAGCTCTACGAAACGATCCTTCGTAACCTGGGAATAACCCGAATGCTCGTACCAGTGCCGCTGGGAATTGTTCAATTGGGCGCATCAGTACTGGAAGCCTTGCGGATTCCCTTCCCAATTCGCAGTGAAAATGTACTCGGTCTGAAGCACATGTGTGCGTTTGATACGGTCAAATCCCTGCAAGTGTTGGGACTGAATCAGCCGGTATTGCTGGAAGATGCGGTCGAGAGGCTACTGCGGCGATAGCTTTAGTTACAGCATCAGCCGAGAGCACTCCCCTCTTCAGGGCAGATAAGGATGGTATCGAAGATTCCCCAAATATGAAACAAGTTATTCAATCACTGAAAAATGGAATAGCCGAAATTATGGAAGTGCCACTGCCGAATGTAGGCCAGGGTCAGGTATTGATCGCAACCTCGTGCACACTGATTTCGGCGGGGACTGAGCGCATGTTAGTTGAGTTCGGTAAAGCGGGATGGATCGATAAGGCGCGCCAGCAACCGGACAAGGTGCGCCTCGTACTTGACAAAATGAAGACCGATGGCCTTTTGTCAACGGTTCAGGCGGTGCTCAACAAACTTGACCAGCCGTTAGCATTGGGATACTGCAATTTCGGTCGCATTGTAAAAGTTGGAGCTGGCGAGACGGCGCTTAAGGTGGGTGATCGGGTGATTTCGAATGGGAAGCATGCTGAGGCAGTGAGCGTGCCATTCAATTTGTGCGCCAAGGTACCGGATTCGGTTTCGGATGAAGAAGCAGCCTTCACTGTTTTGGGGGCAATTGCTTTGCAAGGCATTCGTCTGGTTAAGCCAACCTTAGGCGAGACAGTCGTGGTAATTGGACTTGGGCTCGTTGGTCTAATGACAATACAACTTTTGCGCGCCAATGGATGCCGTGTGTTAGGACTAGATTTCGACCCCGCAAAGCTGGCACTGGCGAGCCAGTTTGGGGCTGAGGTGGTGGATCTCGCGGCGGGCCAGGATCCCTTGGCCATTGCAACAGCCTATTCACGAGGTCGCGGAGTGGATGCGGTGATCGTGACCGCAGCTACAAAGAGTAATGAACCCATGCACCAAGCCGCGTTGATGTGCCGAAAGCGCGGGCGTATTGTGTTGGTAGGAGTTGCCGGCTTAGAGCTTTCGAGGGATGATTTTTTTAAAAAAGAGTTGACTTTACAAGTCTCAGCCTCTTATGGTCCAGGGCGCTATGATCCAAACTATGAAGAGAAAGGGCAGGATTATCCAGTTGCTTTTGTGCGCTGGACCGAGCAGCGCAACTTCGAAGCGGTGCTGGACATGATGTCGGATGGCCGCATGGATGTGAGACCGTTGATCTCCCACCGCTTCCTGATCGATGAGGCGGAGAAGGCTTATGAACTGGTGAGTGGGGGCGGGCCGTCTTTAGGGATTTTGCTCAAATATCCTGGCATTGAGCTCTATGAGGAGGCACGTACAGTGCCGCTGCGTGACCCTCTCTCCCAGAGCCCCTCTGGCATGAAGGGGCAATGCAGTGTCAGCTTAATTGGTTCTGGCAACTATGCTTCGGCGGTGTTGGCGCCGGCTTTTAAAGCGACTGGAGCACGTTTCCGTAGTGTAGCCTCAAATACCGGTGTCAGCGGGGTGCATGCTGGGCGTAAGTTTGGATTTGAAGAAACCACGACCGACACTGATCGCTTATTTGCCGACTCCGACACGAATACTATTGTGGTCACGACCCGTCACGATAGTCACGCTCGCTTTGTTATCCAAGCATTGCGAGCAGGCAAGCATGTGTTTGTCGAAAAACCGCTGTGCTTGACACTGGATGAGCTGACCTCGATCGAGTTCTCGTACGCTATGGCCGAGAGGTCGCTCATCATGATGGTCGGTTTTAATCGTCGGTTTGCACCGCAGGTGCAGCGAATAAAGCAATTAGTTGGCAGTGTGAGTAGGCCAAAAACATTTGTGATGACGGTGAATGCTGGCGCCATCCCTGCCGATCATTGGACTCAGGATCAAAAAGTGGGCGGCGGGCGCGTTTTGGGCGAGGCATGCCATTTCATCGACCTTCTTCGTTTTCTGGCCGGGGTACCGATTACAGGTCATCAGCGCCTGTCTATGGATTCAGCGACGCAAGACACTGTTACCTTACAACTCTCATTTGCAGATGGTTCAATTGGCACGATTCATTATTTTGCCAACGGAAGCAAGGCATTTCCAAAAGAGCGACTTGAGGTGTTCACTGCGGGACGTGTCCTGCAGTTGGATAATTTTCGTAAGCTTACCGGATTTGGCTGGCCGGGATTTTCTACGATGAATTTGTGGCGACAGGATAAGGGGCAACGGGCTTGTACTCAAGCGTTTGTCGATGCGATTCGATTGGGGTTGCCATCACCGATACCTGCTGAGGAAATTTTCGAGGTCAGCAGGGTTTCGATTGAGATGGCCCAATGAGCCCTACACGGAAAGTTATGCTGGTCTTCGGCACGCGCCCAGAGGCCATAAAGATGGCTCCGGTTTACCATGCATTGAGGGACTCTTCAGATTTCCAGACGATCGTTTGCGTAACGGCGCAGCATCGGCAGATGTTAGATCAAGTTTTAAAGGCTTTTGAGGTTGAACCAGATATAGATTTGGATCTGATGAAGCCTGGGCAGGATCTGTTTGATATCACGACGTCCGTGCTACTGGGTATGCGTGACGTTTTTCGTCTGCATCGACCGGATGTTGTGCTGGTGCATGGGGACACCACGACAACGCTGGCGACGTCAATGGCGGCCTTCTACGAAGGGGTGCCAGTCGGTCATGTGGAAGCAGGGTTGCGCACCCGTGATGTCTATGCACCATTTCCTGAAGAATTCAATCGACAGGTAACGAGCAAGGTAACGCGGTGGCATTTCGCACCAACACGATTTAGCAAGCAAAATTTGTTAGCAGAGAATGTTCCAGATGAGCACATCACGGTGACTGGCAACACTGTGATTGACGCACTGTTTTGGGTTCTTGATCGAATTGAGTCCGACCGTGAACGACGTTTTGTCATCGTCAATTTTCTAAATGAGCATTTGGCATTTGATTGGCGTGAAACTCGCTTTGTCTTGGTCACCGGACATCGTCGTGAAAATTTTGGAGATGGATTTTTACAAATTTGTGAAGCAATCAAAGAAGTCGCCGTTCGTTATCCAGCTGTGCACTTTGTATATCCTGTCCATTTGAATCCAAACGTACAGCGGCCCGTCCAGCAAATTCTTGCTGGTTTAGATAATGTGCATCTAGTCGATCCGCTTGATTACGAACCTTTTGTGTATTTGTTGAAACATAGCTATATCGTGCTGACTGACAGCGGCGGTATACAGGAGGAAGCCCCAAGTTTGGGTAAGCCTGTTTTGGTGATGCGTGAGGTGACAGAGCGACCTGAGGCTGTTGATGCAGGCACTGTTCGACTTGTTGGCGCAAGATGCCAGCCCATTGTGGAAAATATTTGTGAACTTCTAGATAATCAAGCGAGTTATCGGTCGATGTCTAGGGCACACAACCCTTACGGTGATGGTAAAGCATGTACGCGCATTATTAACGTGTTGAAGAAAATCTGAATGATTGCCAAAACTGTATGTGTTATCGGTCTGGGGTATATTGGATTGCCAACAGCCGCCCTTCTTGCTAGCAATGGTTACGATGTTGCTGGCGTTGATTTGAATCATCACGCGGTAGAGTCGATCAACAAAGGGGAAATTCATATCGTTGAGCCAGATCTGGATGCTTTTGTTCGATCCGCTGTTTCTGCTGGAAAACTCAAAGCGTTTACTGAGCCACAGGCTGCGGATATCTTCATTATTTGCGTGCCAACGCCATTTCATGAAGGTGAGGGCACTCCTCGGCCGAATATTGACTATGTCTTGGCAGCGACTACTGCCATTGCAGGATTCGTAAAGCCTGGCAATCTCGTTATCCTTGAGTCAACCTCACCTGTGGGCACTACAGAGAAAATCTCTGAAGTTTTGGGCGTCGCGGGTGTTGACATAACCAAAATTTCGATTGCCTATTGTCCAGAGCGTGTTTTGCCAGGAAAAATCATGGCCGAATTGGTTGAGAACGATCGTGTCGTAGGTGGTCTAACGCCTGAAGCAGCCAAATTGGTTGCAGACTTTTACCGAACGTTTGTGCATGGGGAGGTTCTTGAGACTGAGTCGAGAACAGCTGAAATGTGCAAGCTGACTGAGAACAGCTTCCGCGACGTAAATATTGCTTTTGCTAATGAGCTCTCATTGATTTGCGCCAAAGACGGTATCAATGTTTGGAATTTGATTCAATTAGCCAATCGTCATCCGAGGGTCAATATTCTCCAGCCTGGCGCTGGTGTCGGTGGACATTGCATTGCTGTTGATCCTTGGTTTATTGTAGCGCGTGATCCCGAGAACGCGCGATTGATACGGTCAGCACGTGAGGTGAACACCTTCAAGACGTCATGGGTGATTGATAAGATTAAAGTGTCTGTGGCCGACGCATATGTCCAATTGGGGCGAAAGCCGCAGGTAGCGTGTCTCGGACTTGCTTTCAAACCGGACATTGATGATTTGCGTGAGTCTGCAGCGGTGCGTATCGCTGAGGCACTCGTGAGCGGTGGCTACAATGTGATCGCTGTTGAACCTAACATAAATGATCACGAGAGTTTTAGGCTGAAAACGCTTGATGATGCACTTCAAGAGGCTGACGTGATTGCCGTCTTGGTCAAGCATCGACAGTTTGCCACTGATTCAGTGCGGAAAAAGCTGCAAGCCGTCGACGCCTTGGATTTTTGCGGTGTACTGGCGTGAATCTCAGACAAGAGTGTGTTGAACTCGTTACGTAAGGCGCAGCTGTATTTTCATACGCTGCGTTACCTGAAGCCGGTGCAGATATGGGGGCGGCTGACCTTTCTGTCAGCTAGACCAAAGCTGGATCTGAGTCAAGCGCCACCGCGGGCCAACTACTCTGGCCCTTGGCATATGCCAGCCAGGCGATTGTCGTCCATGACGAAGGCGCACAGTTGGGTGTTTTTGAATGTCCCTGGCTGCTTGCCCGAGTTGGGCTGGGACGGTCCGCAACGAGAAAAACTTTGGCGATATAACCAGCACTACTTTGACGACCTGAACGCATTAAGCGCGAAGGAGCGTTTTCTGTGGCACGAGACGCTGCTCAAACGTTGGGTAGATGATAACCCGCCTGGCAAAGGCGTAGGATGGGAGCCTTATCCTACATCGCTTCGAATCGTAAATTGGGTGAAATGGGCGCTTGCGGGTAACAAACTTTCCGAGCCCTGTATTCAAAGTCTTGCTGTGCAGGCGCGTTGGTTGTCTAAACGGTTGGAGATCCACCTTCAAGGCAATCATTTATTTGCAAACGCAAAAGCATTGGTATTCGTCGGATTGTTTTTTGAGGGCCAGGAAGCTGCGGGCTGGTTGCGCGCAGGATTCAAGATTTTGGAACGCCAGATTGCTGAGCAAATTCTTTCGGATGGTGGTCACTTTGAGCGCAGCACGATGTACCATGCACTCGCGTACGAGGACATGCTCGATCTAGTCAACGTGACCTCGGCGTTTCCTGAGGTTTGTCATCCTTGGGCGGAGCGCATTTCTGCCTGGCCTGAGATCTCCAAGAAGATGGGGCACTGGTTGAGTGCCATGTGTCATCCTGACGAAGAGATTAGCCACTTCAACGATACGGCTTTCGGGATTGCGCCAGCGCCCCGGGAGTTGCTCTCTTACGCCGCACGATTGAATTGTGCGCCGCCAAGTGTTTATGAGAACGTCGTGCATTTGGAGGCTTCCGGCTACATTAGAGTCAGCGTCGGTGACGCAGTATTATTGATCGATGTTGCACCAGTGGGGCCCGACTATCTCCCGGGTCATGCTCACGCGGACACTTTAAGTTTTGAGCTCTCGCTGTGTGGTCAGCGCGTAGTGGTGAACGGCGGAACCTCGCGCTATGGTAAGGGGTATTTACGTGACAAAGAACGCGGGACTGCGGCTCATTCAACCGTAGAAATCAATCGGCAAAATTCATCGGAAGTTTGGGCTGGTTTCCGTGTGGCGCGCCGTGCCAATCCATTCGATGTAACCATCAAGCGCGATGGTGCCAGAGTAATTGTTGCCGCTGCACATGATGGATATAAGCGTTTGGCAGGTAGGCCAATCCACCGTCGACGATGGATATTAGGCGACTGTTACCTTGAAGTCGTCGACCATATTGAGGGGCGGTTTGACGAAGCTGTAGCCCGCATTCATTTCCATCCGGATGTTCGTATTGAAGCGGACGGCCTTAATGGAGGACTGAGTTGGATAGGTGGGGCAGCCACCTGGAGAGCCCAGGCGGCGGCTGTTCAAATGACTGAATCAGAGTGGCACCCCAAATTTGGCGTTTCCGTCAAAGCCGAGTCTCTTGAGTTGAGAATTGATCCCAGAGTGACAGCCCAGTTCTCAAGTCGCTTTGCGTTGTATTGGCGTTGATTAGTCTCGTTCTCGATGCGGATACTTATTCTTAGTTTCTATTTCCCGCCGGACCTGTCGGCTGGTTCCTTTCGGGTCAAGGCCTTGGTCGATGCGTTGCAGGCTGAAGGGGGCAAGAAGCTACGCATAGATGTCATCACCACTTTGCCTAATCGATACAGTTCTCATACTGTCAGCGCGTTAGAGGTCGAAGAGGTGGGGTGTGTACGGATTCGGCGCTTGGCACTGCCCTCGCACCAGAGCGGTATGGTAGATCAGGCCAAGGCTTTTCTTTCTTTTGCTCGGCAGGCGTTAGCGGAAACACGAGGGCAGCACTCGGACTTGGTGTTGGCTACCTCGTCTAGACTAATGACGGCTGTCCTCGGCGCGCGCATCGCTAGCCGGTCAAGGGTGCCGTTATATCTGGACATACGTGACCTTTTCACAGACACGATGTCCGACCTTTTAGCGGCAAGTTTCCTGCGCCATCTGATGCCCGCGTTTTGTTGGCTCGAGAAGCAGACGTTCAAGGCGGCGACACGCCTGAATGTGGTGTCTGCCGGTTTCCTGCCGCATGCTAAGGAGATAGCTCCTGCCCAAAGCTATCGCAATTTCACCAACGGTATTGACGAAGTATTCTTGTCCCAGGACTTCAAAAAGCCAGTCCAACCCGTGCGAGAACTACCCTTGGTGGTTTATGCAGGTAATATTGGTGAAGGACAGGGCTTGCATAAGGTGCTGCCTGAGGCGGCGCGCCTGATGGTAGGCAGAGCGCACTTCCGTCTAATTGGAGACGGCGGACGTCGATCACAGCTGGGGCAGGCGATCAGTGACGCAGGCTTGAAGAATGTGGAGGTCCTCAATGCTATGCCGCGCAATGAGTTGTTTGAACACTACCAGCAGGCTGACGTTTTGTTCCTGCACTTGAATGACCACATGGCTTTCCATAAGGTCTTGCCCTCTAAGCTGTTTGAATACGCAGCTACTGGTAAGCCAATCCTCGCTGGCGTCGCTGGCTATCCAGCCGAGTTTCTTCAGTCCGAGGTGGATGGAGTTGAGGTGTTCGCTCCTTGTGACGCACTCGGTATGGCTGAGGCGTTGGAGCGCTTGCTGGCGCATCCGAAAGTTGAGAGGCGAGCTGAGTTCTGCGGAAAATACGCACGCGAGACCATTATGCGGGAGATGGCGCGGGATGTTCTTTCGATTGGAACCAATACGTGAGTGAGACGGTCCTCGTTACGGGTGCTGCTGGTTTTCTGGGTAGCGCGGTGTGCGCGAGTCTGAGCAGTCAGGGTTACCTTGTGCGGCCTGCGGTTCGCCAGCATGTCGCCAGTGATTCGATAGAAGTAGCCGTTGGCGACATAGGGCCGGGCACTGACTGGGCAGCTGCGCTTGTCAATGTCTATGGCGTGGTCCACTGTGCGGCCCGTGTCCACGTTATGGACGAAAGGGCAGCCGATTCCCTAGAAGCTTTTCGAAGGGTGAATACCGAGGGAACCTTGAACTTAGCCAGGCAAGCTGTAATGGCCGGAGTGAAACGCTTTGTATTTGTCAGCACCTTAAAGGTTAATGGCGAGGCGACCTTGCCCGGCCACGCCTTCTGTGCCGATGATATGCCTGCGCCGCAGGACTCCTACAGTGTTTCGAAGCACGAGGCTGAGGTAGGACTCAGGCAACTGGCGCAAGTCACAGGATTGGAAGTAGTAATTGTGCGCCCGCCCTTGATCTATGGCCCTGAAGTTAAGGGAAACTTTGCTACCTTGTTGAGAGTGGTGGCCCTTGGACTACCCCTGCCTCTAGGGGCAATAAACAACGCTCGTAGCTTGGTCGCCCTTGAGAACATGGTCGATTTGTTGGTGATTTGTCTGAAGCACCCCGCTGCAGCGGGGCAGATCTTTTTGGTATCTGACAGAGAAGACGTATCCACAACTGAATTGTTGGTTCGAACAGCCCGTGCCCTGAAGAAAAGGATTATTCTTTTACCAGTTCCAACTTCCATGTTGAAGTTGGCTGCTACTTTACTGGGCAAGCACGAGGTAGCACAGCGGATATGTGGTTCATTGCAGGTTGACATCAGCAAGACCTGTGACTTACTTGACTGGAAGCCAGTGATTTCATTGGACGAAGGACTGCGCAGGGCAGTCCAGGGGATTTCGTGATGTTACGAGTCTTTGATCTGGTGTTTTCGCTGATGGGGCTATTACTGGGATCGCCGGTGCTTCTCGTTATCTACGTGGCTGGGCTGTTTGATACGGGTTCGCCATTTTTTCAACAAGTGAGGGTTGGTAGGAATGAAAGACCTTTTACATTGCTGAAGTTTCGCACTATGCGACCAGAAACGCCGTCTGTGGCGTCCCACCTGGCGGACATCTCGGCTATTACGCCCTTAGGCTTATTCTTGCGTCGAACCAAACTCGATGAATTGCCGCAACTATGGAACGTACTCAAGGGCGAAATGAGTCTGGTGGGGCCGCGACCATGCTTGTTTAATCAGACAGAGGTAATTGGCGAACGGGCATCACGCGGAGTGTTCGATGTCAGACCTGGCATCACCGGCCTAGCCCAAGTCAACAACATCGACATGTCAACGCCAAAACTGCTGGCGGAAACCGATGCGCAAATGCTTAAAGAGTTGACGTTGTCTGCCTATTTCAAGTACATCTTCATGACGGTTGGTGGAAAGGGTTCGGGTGATGTCGTCAAGCCGAGATGACCTAAACTCATTCTTTAAGTTGGGAAAATCCATGAAATAGTTAACAGCCATAGCAGCACTAATTTGTTCGGCTGAAAGTCACAACCGTAAACTTGATACCGAGCGAGCTCTCTCCACATACCTGATAACCGTATCTGTTTTTGCCCAACCACCTTTGACCATGATCTGCGGCAAACTTGCGCCGATATTCAATAGGTCTTGTGCTCCCCCCACACGCATCGAGTGCCCGCTGATGCTTTTTACAACAATCTCACTCAGTCCAGCTTTTCTGGCACGAGCCTTGTAGATGCGGGAAATACGGCTTTCACACAAGCCGTCTGTGATTGCTCCCGATGGC
>CAZWQM010000015.1:0-38380 GCA_964636225.1 uncultured Thiotrichales bacterium
TCTATCCAAATAGCTTTAACTTAGATTGATGCACTCAACAAATATGTGACCTGTATATCTCTCTGTTTTATATTAGTTTGTGTATTTAACCCAAACCACTCTTTGATTACTGGGATCACCCGCACAAAATCCCCATTCATACTAAAAATTCGTCATTTCATCTGTGTTGTCCGCTTTGTAAACAGCTTTAATTGCAAAGCAGTTCACACTTTTTATAGGAGCGTGTCGAAACTAAAGATGCACAGATTAACGCGCACCTTTGCCCCACAGAACAATCTCAGTGGTTTGCACCAAAATTGCCAAATTGAAAATCAAACTACGGTTCTTAACGTAATACAAATCGTACTTCAGCTTTTCAATGGCATCGTTTTCTGAGCTGCCATAGGGATAGCGCATTTGCGCCCATCCGGCTAACCCAGGCTTGACTCGATGTCGTTCACTATAAAATGGAATTTTTTCAGACAGCTGTCTGACAAATTGAGGTCGTTCCGGCCTGGGTCCCACCAGACTCATTTCACCTTTAAGAATATTCAGGAGTTGCGGCAACTCGTCGATACGGTATTTTCTAAGTATCTTGCCAACCCATGTGACGCGAGCGTCATTAGCCGAAGCCCATTTCGCACCTGTCCCAGCCTCTGCGTTTTCACACATGCTTCTAAATTTGAGTAATTCAAAAATTTTGTCTCCCTGCCCTACTCGGTTCTGCTTATAAAATATGGTTCCCTTGCCCTTACTTTCTATCCAGATCGCCAGAGCACCCCCCACCAACAATGGCATAGTCACAATTAACATGATTAAACCGGCAAAAATATCAAACGCGCGGGTACTGATAGATTTCAGTGCCCCTTGTCGAAATCCATTGGAAAAAATAATCCAGCTAGGATCCAGCAATTCGACATACACGCGTGACATCTGCCTTTCCAGAAAAGCGGGCAATTCGATCACTTCCACTCCGCTAAGTCGACAATTAATCAGTTCTTTTGCAGGAAAGTTGTTACGGCGTTCTGACATTGCAACGACTATTTCATCCACTTCATTCTGCAGGACGTATTCATCCAGACTCAGATCAGTTGTAATGACTCGATCTTTATCTACCTGAACCATTTCATTATCAGGTGAATAAAAACCAAGTAACGAAACACCTCTTTGATCAGACTTTCTGCGCAGATTATTAATCCATTCTGCTTTTTCCCCGGTACCGAGCACCAGCACTTTATTATTAAGCGTATGTCGGTCTACCCATGATTCAAAAATGATCCGGGAAATTACAATACCGACAAACGAGATGAACAGAGTCAAAATAAACAACCCGCGACCGAAATACATATCCGGAAACATAAAGAATATGATCGAAAGCACCAGAGATGCCACGATAAATGCTGTGGTAATGCGATTTAATACATTCCATATAATTTCCCGGCGCTGCGCCTGATATAAGCCCATCGCCAACATTACCAGCACTACCAGAACGGCAACTAATAGGCTGCTGGCCTGGATTGATAGCAATTCGCTTTTGGCATACTGTATGCCACCGTGATCATAAAACCTGATGGAAGATGCTAAAAACAGACTCAAATAGCATATCAATGCCTCAACTGTAATTAGCATCGCTACCGGAAGGCTAATATGATGGTTAAATAGTTTTATAGATGACAATTTATGCCCTCTCTTAAATTCTTGATATGATTTTGGTTTGCATGTTGAGATGCCAGTCTACGGATATATTTTCGCCTGTCCGCGAAAATCATCACTAATTGACTTACCTCCTATTGTCGTTTAAAGACTCCCGTATTAATTGTGAAGCATGTCTAACTTTCGCAATAACAGAAGTTTACAAACGATCTATGATATATTTCCCAAGTTTATAACAGGTTCATAGATGTATAGGCATGATTGAACTAGAGTACACATCCAAATTTAAACCAACCAAAATTCAAGAGTCATTTTTATGTATTCAATTGACAATATTCATATCGGGGTCATTGGCTTGGGCTATGTGGGTCTGCCCCTTGCTGCAGAGTTCGGAAAAAAAATTAAAACATTAGGTTTTGACATCAACCAGAAGCGTATCGAAGAGTTGCGCGCTGGTAATGACAGAACACTGGAGACAGATTCGGATGAGCTGACAGCAGCCACTCATCTAAGCTTCACATCAAACCTTGAAGACATGAAAAGCTGTAATTTTTTCATCGTTACAGTCCCCACTCCAATTGATGAGCATAAGCAGCCGGATCTCACGCCTTTGGTAAAAGCATCAACAGCGCTTGGAAAAGTGATCGCTAAAGACTCAATAATTGTATTTGAGTCAACCGTTTATCCAGGCGCGACTGAAGAAGTCTGCGTGCCCATTATCGAACAGGAATCAGGGCTGACTTTCAATAAGGATTTCTATGTGGGTTACAGCCCGGAACGCATTAATCCCGGAGACAAAGAACACCGACTTCCGACCATTAAAAAGGTGACCTCCGGATCCACACCGAAAGTTGCCAAGTTTGTTAATGAAGTTTATGCCTCCATCATTACTGCGGGGACTTATCTTGCCAGCAGTATCAAAGTCGCAGAGGCTGCAAAAGTCATCGAAAATACACAAAGAGATGTCAACATTGCACTGATTAATGAATTGGCTCTGATTTTTAATCGCATGGATATCGATACCATCGAGGTATTGGAAGCAGCAGGGACCAAGTGGAACTTCCTTCCGTTTCGTCCCGGCCTTGTTGGCGGTCATTGTATAGGTGTCGACCCTTATTACCTGACTCACAAAGCCCAGGCGATTGGCTACAATCCTGAAATGATCCTGTCTGGACGTCGAATCAATGACGGCATGGGACCTTATGTCGCTGAACGCGTAGTGAAACTCATGACCCAAAACAAGATTCACGCGGTGGATTCAAAAATTCTGATACTGGGTTTTACCTTTAAAGAGAATTGCCCGGATGTACGCAATACGCGCGTGATTGATATCATCGAAAAGTTTGACAGCTATAACGCCAATGTGGATGTTTACGATCCCTGGGTAGATGCAGAAGAAGCCAAACATGAATATGGTGTCACACCGATCACTGAGCTTAAGAATGATACCTACGATGCAATCATCATCGCCGTATCACACAAGGAATTTGTTTCTATGGGTGTGGATGCAATCCGCGCACTTGGCAAGAAACAACATATCCTGTTTGACGTAAAGCACGTCTTCCCTAAACAGGACGTTGATGCACGTCTTTAACCCATTACAGAAAATATCAAAATGAAAGTACTCGTCACTGGATCCGCAGGTTTTATTGGTAATAATTTATCTCAGCGCTTACTTGTAAGGGGCGATGAGGTAATTGGCATCGATAACCTAAATGATTATTACGATGTCAGCTTGAAAGAAGCACGACTGGCTAAAATTATCGACCACGGCAATTTCACAGAAGCACGTATCAATTTGGAAGATCGTGATGCTGTCTCCGAATTATTCAAAACTCACAAACCTGATCGTGTCGTCAATCTTGCAGCCCAGGCCGGCGTTCGTTACTCACTGGAAAACCCATACGCTTACATAGACACGAACATTATGGGTTTCACCAATATACTGGAAGCCTGCCGGCATAACGAAGTGGAACATTTGGTGTATGCCTCCAGCAGCTCCGTTTATGGTGCTAACACTAATATGCCATTTTCTGTACACAACAATGTGGACCATCCGGTAAGTTTGTATGCCGCAACTAAAAAATCCAACGAACTAATGGCGCATACCTACTCGCATTTATTTAAAATTCCCACCACAGGATTAAGATTCTTTACTGTTTACGGTCCATGGGGACGCCCGGATATGGCGTTATTCATGTTTACCAAGAATATTCTTGCGGGAAAGCCCATTGATGTTTTCAATTATGGAAACCATCGTCGCGACTTTACTTACATTGATGATATTGTTGAAGGTGTGATACGCACTCTGGATAAAATACCAACGTCTAATGAAAACTGGTCAGGCGAACATCCCGATCCTGCCACCAGTAAAGCGCCTTACAAACTTTATAATATAGGCAATAACCAGCCTGTTGAACTAAAGCATTACATCGCAGTATTGGAAGAATGTCTGGGTAAAAAAGCCACTCAAAATCTTCTTCCCTTGCAAATGGGCGATGTGCCGGACACCTATGCCGATGTGGAAGCATTAGTCGAAGATGTCAATTATAAGCCTCAAACAAAAATCGAAGATGGCATCGCCAACTTCGTTAAATGGTATAGGAATTTCTATTCAGTCTAAGTCAGCCAGTTTTCAGGCGGCTTCGATTAATTGCGCCAGTTTTTTTACTGCGCTTAAAGGCGTTCCGTTATACATACTGGCACGCACGCCACCAACAAGCCGATGCCCTGCAAGGCCAATGAGCCCATGCAGGGTTGCCGTATGCAGAAAATTTTCAATCACATTTTTATTCGGCGAATTAAATGTCACGTTAATGACTGAACGATTAGCATGACACACACGATTGAGCAGTTTGGGGTTGGCATCAATCGCACTATATAAGATTCCGGCACGCACATTTGCCTGTTCTACCATTGATTTTACGCCACCGTTTCTGGCTACCCAGTCAAGCATTAACTGAGTCACACGACAGGCAAACACTGGACAGGTATTCACAATCGAATTTTCTTTAGCATGCAGATCATAGCGAAGCAAATCCGGGGTGTTCTCGGCCACGCGATCAAGCAAGTCATCTCGAATAATCACCACACTCAAACCGGCAATACCCAGCGATTTTTGTACTCCAGCGTAAATCAAGGCGTAATTTGATACATCTATATCCTGCAAAAGTATACAGGAGGTCATATCTGCTACCAGTGGAACATCCGCAACAGCAACTCCTTGAAATTCTATGCCCTCTACCGTTTCATTAGGGGTGATATGAAAATAAGCCGCGTTCGTATCAACATTCCAGTCTTCAACATCCGTGCAGCAAATATTCTGTTCCTTATGTATTAATCCTTGCACAAATTTGATATCAATATGCTTACTCGCCACTCTGGCCGCTTTGCGTGACCATATACCCGTATCCATATAACAGGCATATTGAGCATTTCCTGCTAGATTTAATGCAAGCGCATCAAATTGCAGTGTTGCGCCACCCGCCATAAAAATGATTTGGTAATTTTCCGGCACGGAATATAAAGATCGCAGTAAATCTTGTGCATTATTAATGATAGATAGAAAATCATCAGAGCGATGACCCAACTCAAGAATAGACAGCCCGGTATTTGAGTACTGACGAATATCTTTTTCGATTTGATGTTTTACCTCATCAGGCAATGCAGCCGGACCGGCACCGAAGTAGTGTGTGCTATGCGTCACGTGAGAAAGGATTGTTAATTCTCTGTAGTTTCCTGGTCTGCATCATCGTCATCAACTCCTGATAATACCTGCACCGCTTCAATTTCAGTGAGTTTCTCTTCTTCACCCAAGCGGATTAACGTTACTCCCTGAGTATTTCGACCCATGGATGAAATATCTTTAATCTGAGTGCGCACCAAAGTACCACGATCGGTAATCAACATGGTTTCATCCTGATCAGACACCAACACCGCACCCACCACATCACCATTACGACCAGAGGTTTGAATCGCAATGACACCTTGTCCACCGCGCTTTTGCACGGGAAAATCGCTGACCGGTGTACGCTTGCCAAACCCGTTTTGAGTGCCTATAAGTATCTGTCTATCCGCTTCATCCGGATGGATGGAAATTAGCGAAATCACTCTATCCTGCTCGGCAATTTTAATTCCGCGCACTCCGGCAGCTGTTCTTCCCATCGGGCGTACATCACTTTCATGGAAACGTACTGACTTACCTGTGCTGGCGACAAGTATCATATCGTGATCACTAGTGGTAATTTCCGCGCCAATCAAATAATCATTCTCACGCAACTCCAGCGCGATAATGCCACTTGATCTTGGACGTGAAAAATCCTTAAGTGCTGTTTTCTTTACGGTGCCATGGCTGGTCGCCATAAATACATAGGCATCTTGCGAGAAATCCTTGACCGGCAAAATCGCATTAATTCTTTCGTCTTCCTGTAACGGCAACAGGTTAACAATTGGCTTGCCGCGTGACGTTCTACCGGACTGAGGTAACTCATAGACTTTAAGCCAGTAAACTTTGCCCAGACTGGAGAAACATAAAATTGTGTCATGCGTATTGGCGACAAAAAGATTATCTACAAAATCTTCTTCTTTAACTGCAGTAGCGGCTTTACCTCTGCCGCCGCGACGCTGCGCCTGATAGACATCCAGAGGTTGTGCTTTTGCGTAACCGGCATGCGACAGGGTCACAACCACCTCTTCTTCCTGAATCAGATCTTCAATAGTGAGATCAACTTTAGTCGTGGTTATTTCTGTCTTGCGCGAATCGCCGTATTTTTCTTTGATTTCTTCCAGCTCTTCGTGAATAACCTGCATCAGACGATCCGGACTCTCCAATATCGCGAGAAGATCTGCAATCAGCTGCAGAAGCTCGCTAAAATCTTTAACAATTTTTTCTTGCTCAAGCCCAGTAAGTCGATGCAGTCGCAAATCAAGGATGGCTTGTGCCTGAACTTCAGACAGATAATATTTTCCATCATGCAAACCAAATTGCGCATCCAAACAATCCGGTCTTGAGGCTTCGGCGCCGGATCGTTCCAGCATCTCCGTGACCGCGCCTGGTAGCCATGCCTGACTCACCAAAGCCACTTTAGCATCCGCTGGCGTATTGGAAGACTTAATTAAAGCAATCACTTCATCAATATTTGCCAGCGCTACGGCCTGACCTTCCAGAATATGTGCTTTATCACGCGCCTTGCGTAATTCGAACATGGTGCGACGTGTGACAACTTCGCGTCGATGTCGCAAAAATGCCTGCAGAATCTGTTTGATGTTCAACAATCGTGGCTGACCATCCACCAGCGCCACCATATTGATACCAAACACACTTTGCATTTGTGTATGTTGATAAAGATTATTCAGAATAACTTCGCTGACTTCACCGCGCCTTAATTCGATGACGATGCGCATACCATCTTTATCTGACTCGTCACGTAAACCACTGGGGGCGATCCCTTCCAGGCGTTTTTCTTTCACCAGTTCCGCAATTTTTTCAATTAAGCGGGCTTTGTTGACCTGATACGGCAGCTCGGTCACAACGATGGTTTCGCGACCGGTCTTTTCATCGGTTTCAATGTGACTACGCGCACGCAAATAAATTTTTCCACGTCCTGTCTGGTAGGCATCCACAATGCCTTTTTTGCCATTAATGATGGCAGAGGTTGGAAAATCTGGACCGGGTACCAGTTCCATAATATCCAGTACGGAAATTTCAGGATTGGCGATCATGGCAATACAGGCATCCACAATTTCCGACAGATTGTGCGGAGGAATATTGGTTGCCATGCCCACCGCAATTCCGGAAGAGCCGTTAATCAGCAGGTTTGGAATTCGAGAAGGAAGTACGGACGGTTCTTTTTCAGTCTCGTCATAGTTAGGAATAAAGTCGACCGTGTCTTTATCTAGATCGGATAAAACTTCATGCGCAATCTTGGACATGCGCACTTCGGTATAACGCATGGCTGCGGGTGAATCGCCATCGACAGAACCGAAGTTACCCTGACCGTCCACCAGCATGTAACGCATGGAAAAGTTCTGCGCCATTCTGACTATAGTGTCGTAAACCGCGGTATCACCGTGCGGATGATATTTACCAATCACATCACCCACGACACGCGCCGATTTTTTATAAGGCTTGTTCCAGTCATTACCCAGTTCGTGCATGGCAAATAACACACGTCGATGCACCGGCTTCAAACCATCCCTTACATCCGGAAGTGCACGACCGACAATGACGCTCATTGCATAGTCCAGATAGGACTTGCGCATTTCGTCTTCTAGGTTAACTGATGATATTTCTCTAGCTATCGATGCCATGAAATCAACACAGAGGGATTTAGTTCGTTCATGAACCGAGAATTATACCATACCTTTCCCCCATAAGAGTAAATCTATAAAAGCGAAAAATGGTTAAATAAGGCTGCGCTACGTGCATTCAGCCGTTTTCAGACTATAACTCCATGGCTATCAAACAGACTATTTGCCGAAAAGCTGAGCAATCTTTTCCGCGCATGGTTTTTCCACTGCACCCCGCTCGGTGACCAATACATCAATCAGATCTGCCGGCGTGACATCAAATACCGGATTCCACACCGAAGCGCCAATAGCCGCTAATATTTTTCCCCCGACCTGAGTAATTTCCTGTGCGTGACGTTGTTCTATCTCAATCGCTGCTCCGGTTTTCGTATTGAGATCGATAGTACTGGCAGGCGCTACCACCATGAATTTCTTACCCAAATGCTTTGCAAGTACAGCCAGACCGTAAGTACCAATTTTATTCGCCACATCACCATTCGCTGCCACTCGATCCGCCCCGACAATAATCCAGTCAATATTGTGAGCGTTCAGGGCACTGGCCGCGGCCGAATCACAAATCAAACTAACCGGGATATTTTCCTGGCTTAACTCCCACGCAGTTAAACGCGAACCCTGAAACCAGGGGCGTGTTTCATTGGCAAATACTTGCTGCAGTGTTCCCTTCGCAAAAGCCGAACGAATAACACCTAAGGCTGTGCCATAACCCCCGGTGGCCAGTGCGCCGGCATTGCAGTGGGTCATTACATTAGTGTTTGCATAGATATACTCCGCCCCCAGTTCGCCCATTGTCTTATTCGCAGCGATATCCTGCAGATGGATATCGATCGCTTCCCGCTCCAGCTTTCCCAGATAATCGTCGCCTGTGTCATCCAAACAGGTTTGCATACGCTTGAGTGCCCAACCCAGGTTCACTGCGGTAGGACGCGCACTCTTCAGCCGAGTTATATCTTCATGAATACGTTGCTTTGCATTCACTGTATCATGATGGTGATGTGACAATGCGGATACGACCACACCATATGCTGCTGTTATACCAATCGCAGGTGCCCCGCGGACTACCATGTCTTGAATTGCCTGGTAGGTTTTCGCAACACTGTCAATGTGTAAAAATTCAACAGTATTGGGCAAGAGCCGCTGATCCAGTAAAAATAACTGTCGGTCTCGCCATTCCACGGCGCGATTTGGTATCGATGTATCCATAGTTTATTAATTAAGTTTTTTACTTGTCCCAGAATCGTTACAAAGGTAAGTTTAATCTCATGCGCACCATTCAAACACTACTGTCTGCTCGTCACATTGTGCCAGTCGACAAAGAAAACTCTGTACTTGAAAATCACTCAATTGCGATTGATAACGGACGCATTTTAGAAATTCTACCCACACCCCAAGCCGTTGAAACGTACTCCCCAGGTGCACACATAGAATATGACAGTCATATTCTAATGCCCGGACTGATTAATGCCCATACCCATGCGGCGATGTCTTTATTACGTGGTATGGCCAGTGATATCCCTCTGATGGAATGGTTGCAAAATCATATTTGGCCAACAGAACAAAGATGGGTTGACGAGAGTTTCGTCCACGATGGCAGTGAATTGGCCATTGCAGAAATGCTGCGCGGTGGCACTACCTGCTTTAATGATATGTATTTTTTCCCACATATCACCGCACGGGTTGCCTCAAGTATTGGTATACGGGCAGTAATAGGCATGATTGCACTGGAGTTTCCCACGGCATATGCGGCCTCACCGGATGAGTACATTTCAAAAGGCCTCTCTTTGTATGATGATTATAAAACCGACCCATTAGTCACCACAGCATTTGCACCTCATGCGCCTTATACCATCTCTGATGCAACTTTTAATAAAATTAACAGCTATGCGAACGAGCTGGACCTGCCAATTCATATTCACCTGCATGAAACCAAATCGGAAGTGGAAGCAAGTATTAAGGAATTTGGTATGCGCCCGCTGCAACGACTGGACAAACTTGGCCTGGTCAACCCGAACTTGCTTGCCGTGCATATGACCCAGTTGAACGAGCAGGAAATACAGCAAATCGCAGAAGCCGGTGTTTGTGTTATTCACTGCCCGGAATCCAATATGAAACTTGCCAGTGGTTTTTGCCCTACCCACCAACTTCTGGAGAATAATGCGCAAATTATCATTGGTACGGATAGTTGTGCCAGTAATGACGACGTGGATATGTTTTCAGAAATACGTTCTGCCGCACTGATTGCAAAAGGGGTAAGTGGTGATGCCACAGCATTTTCTGCCCAGCAGGCAATACGTGCCGCCACTATAGATGCTGCCAGAGCGTTGCGACTGGATGATGAAATTGGCTCACTGGAAGCGGGTAAATCCGCAGATATTATTGCAATTGACTGTAGCCGCGTTGAAGCTCATCCTTTATACGACATTTACGCCCACCTCGTTTACAGCACTTCTCAGCATCGTGTTTCAGACGTCTTTGTCTCCGGGCATCAGTTACTGCGTGATCGAGCACTTACTACTATCAGCGAAGATGAGATCATCGCCAAGACTGAACAATGGGCAAAAAAAATTTCTCAACCTTAACTATATTTATTTAAATGACTGACACAAATAATTTCGATCCTGCCGAGATCGCTAAATTTGAAGAACTCGCCTTTCGCTGGTGGGACAAAGACAGTGAATTCAAACCGCTGCATGACATTAATCCTTTACGTCTTAATTTTATTCACGAGCGTGTAAATCTTTCCGGGAAAAAAGTACTGGATGTGGGTTGTGGCGGAGGAATTTTATCAGAAAGCATGGCGGTTAAAGGGGCTAGTGTTAAGGGCATTGACCTGGGCAAAGCCCCTCTCTCAGTAGCCCAGTTACACGCCAAAGAAAGCCAGCTTGAAATTAGTTACGAAATGATTTCTGCGGAAGACATCGCCCAGCGTGAACCGGCTGCGTACGATATCGTAACCTGCCTTGAGATGCTGGAACATGTGCCCAGCCCGGAAAGTATCATTGCTTCCTGTGCAAAGCTGGTTAAACCTGGTGGTCATGTCTTTTTCTCAACGCTTAACAGAAATCCAAAATCGTACTTATTTGCCGTCATTGGTGCTGAATATATATTGAATTTATTACCCAAAGGTACACATGAATATCAAAAATTCATACGTCCTTCCGAGCTGGACAGATGGTGCCGTAAAAGCGGACTTACTGCTAAAGAACTTGTTGGTATGAGCTACAATCCACTCACCAAGCATTATTGGTTAGGCCGTGATGTCAGCGTCAATTATCTGCTGCATACACAGAAGTCTGCACATTGATTAACCCCGCCCCTATCCATGCTGTACTGTTTGATCTGGATGGCACGTTACTTGATACTGCGCCCGATCTGGTGCTGGCGCTCAACAACCTGTTACAGCATTACAACAAACCTGCAGTTGAGTTAAGCAAACTTCGGCATCTAGCTTCCCAGGGCAGTGTTGCACTTACCCGTTACGGTTTTCCAGAGGTCACAGACAGTCAACAGTTTGAACAATTGCGCCAGGAATATCTGCAACACTATGCAGAAACCGTATGTGTTGATACAAAATTATTCAGCGGCATGGAAACCCTGCTTGAAACTATAGAAGCGCAAAATATTCCTTGGGGAATTGTGACTAACAAACCCGCTAAACTCACTGAGTCACTATTGGATAAACTGGCCTTATCCCAGCGCCCTGCCTGCGTGGTCAGCGGTGATACACTGGCGCGTCGCAAGCCTTATCCCGATCCGTTGTTTCACGCCAGCCAATCGATTGATCTGTCCCCGCATAACACAATCTACATTGGCGATGATCCGCGTGACATTTATGCAGGCAATGCAGCGGGTATGTATACTTGTGTCGCACGCTACGGCTATATTGAGTCAAATATTGACACCGACCAGTGGGGCGCAGACTTTACTATCAACAGTCCATTGGAACTACTTAATCACATACAACTCAGCGCACCAATCAATGAAATGGGAACTCGAACTTAACTGGCAACTGGGCGTTGTCGCAGGCATCGCCGCTTTACTGGCCGCATTGGTCGCCTATTTGATAACGCGTGCACGCATGGATAAGAACATTCAGACCCTACGCGAAAATATCAATCACCTGCACACCCAACTGCAGGTTGAGCAGGCCCAGAATATTGAAAAAATTGCTGCATTGAACGAGTCACGCGAGCAATTAAAAGAAAGTTTTAGCGCTCTATCGAAACATGCACTGGATGCCAACAGTGAATCTTTCCTGCAACTTGCCCAGCAAAAACTGGGGATTTTTGAATCCCGTGCGCAGGCTAATCTCAGCGAAAAAGAGAAGTCCATTGAGACCATGCTCAAACCCATGGCGGATGCGTTGCGAAAAACTGAACAGCAAATTTCCGAAATAGAAAAAGAACGCAAGGAAGCTTTTGGCTCTATCACTACACAACTGAAATTGGTGACCGAAGCGCAACTTGGATTACAGTCAGAAACAGAACAACTCGTGCGCGCATTGCGTCGACCCGAAGTACGGGGGCAATGGGGCGAGCTAACTCTTAAGCGACTGGCGGAGTTAGCCGGCATGGTTCAACATTGTGATTTTGAGGAACAGACTCATGTTGAAGTTGAGGGTGGCAAAAACATTCGCCCCGACATGATTGTTCGCATGCCCGAAAAACGCGATCTTATTGTTGACGCTAAAACACCATTGGATGCTTATTTGAGTGCCATTCAAGCCAGCACTCAGGGAGAACGTGAAACACACTTAAAGCACCATGCGCGTAAAGTTCGTGATCGTATGAGGGAGCTGGCAAGTAAAGCTTATTGGTCCCAGTTTAAGCAATCCCCAGACTTTGTTATTTTATTTATTCCCGGGGAGCAGTTTTTAACCAGCGCGCTGGACTATGATAATAAATTACTGGAAGACGCATTTGCCAACCGTGTGATTCTGGCCACACCCACCACACTGGTAGCGCTGCTACGTTCGGTTGCCTATGGATGGCAGCAGGCATCCATTTCGGAAAATGCGGAAAATGTAAGAGACTTGGCCCAAGACTTATATAAACGCTTACACTCTTTCTGCTCACATCTGCAAAAAGTTGGAAAAAATCTGGACGATAGTGTAGCCAATTACAATAAAGCCATCGGCTCTTTGGAAAGGCAGGTGTTACCGGGTGCGCGCAAATTTACCGAACTTGGCATTCCGGCAAAAGACGAATTACCACTGATCGATGAAATTGAGAAAAAGGCAAGAGATATACCTACCATTCAACAAGACAAACATGGATAACATTATTAAGGACTTTCATCCTACTGAAGGATATCTGCACGATCGTGTGATATTAATCACCGGTGCTACTCGAGGAATCGGCAAAGCGGTGGCATTGGAATGTGCACGACTTGGCGCTACTGTATTGCTGGTTGCCAAAGACCTAACCCGGCTTGAGCGAACTTACGACGAGATTCTTAGCATGAACGCACCTCAGCCGGCTATTTTGAATATGGATTTAGAAGTGGCCACTGCCGATGACTATCAAACTGTCGCCAACTCAATACAGCAGGAATATGGAAAACTGGATGGTCTATTGCATAATGCTGCACGTGTTGGCGGATTAACACCGCTGCAAACTATTGACCTCCAGACCTGGTCACAGCTGATCACCCTGCACTTGCATGCCCCTTTTTTACTTTCACGCGTATGTATTCCTCTGCTGAGAAAGAGCCAGGATCCGGCAATACTCTTTAGCGTTGACGAAACCAATAAAGCTTACTGGGGCGCTTATGGCGTCAGCAAGTATGGTCAACAGGGTTTACTAAAAATAATGTCAGATGAACTGGATGGAGACCAAAAGATTCGCGTGAATGGGGTACATCCCGGTCTGGTACGCACGCATTTACGCACCCATAATTATCCTGGTATTAATCCAAAAGAATTTCTGCCACCCGAAACAGTCACCCCTGCATTCATATATTTCCTGGGTAAAGACAGCGCCGGAATTACAGGGAATATCTACAGAGTAGAGCACTAGAATAGAGAATTTCTGAGACATAAAACTTACCAAATATTGACTCTATCCGCGCCAGTGGTTGTGCCTCTACCAGGTAAAAAAGTGACTCGTATTTTGCATTGAGGAGTATCTATTTAGCATTTTTAAGTGCTTTTTGTGCTGTTCTTTTTCACCGCCTTACCTGCTTGTTGTTTGGCAGTTTTCATTGACTTAGATTTTGATACTTTCTTTTAAACTTAGTTTCCTTTTGCCATAGAACAGGGAAGTACAATGTATATACAAATTCTAGCTAATAGCTGTACTATCGATAGTCAAATTGCATACATAAATTAAATATGTATTTGCATTGCTCAACGCATCAGCGTTGTCATCAGAGTTAAAAGGCCGACAGGTTATAAACATAATTGCAGACGTTTCATTGAAAACACTTATTTTGGCAGCCTTTGCTATATCCCTATATTCACTAATTATTCAAAAATCACTGGCTTCTGGCGATACTATTTTTATGTGAGAAATAAATTTGATGCAAACGAACTATGAATACGTGTAATTAATAAATTACAATTAATACACTTCAAGATAATAGGTAAAAAGCATGAATTTAATGAACGGCTTATTATTGGTGCTTGGGATAACCAGCATTGTGGCCGATCTGATGATTGTTTTAGCGCGCACGCATATTATTTCGTTTAAAAAAGCGTCCGCACTGAAAGCGCTCTATACTGTGCTGACAATCACCCTGCTATTGCTGTTTACGGGATTTACAGCGAAGTTTCTTTCGTCAGATGAAGGTAAAAAATGACTGGATTCTTTTTCCAGCAATGGTGACTGCGACAAAATTGATCGTCCCTACTGGTGTGACTTATAAAGTTTGTCTTACCAGTGCATTAAGCGCCTTAACTTCTTTGTTTGTCAGACTGCGATGTTGACCTTTTTTAAGTGCCTCATCCAAAGCGATGGGCCCAAACCTTATCCTTATCAGTCGTGTGACCTGCAGCCCCTGTGATTCAAACATACGTTTAACTTCATGATTGCGTCCTTCCTGTAAAACCACCTGCAACCACTGGTTAGTCCCTTTACTGGGTCGTTGAACAACATCCGTAAAGCGGGCCACTCCATCCTCCAGACGCACCCCTTCTTGCAGCTGATGTATAACTTCCTCTGTGACGCGACCATGCACACGCACCATATACTCTCTATCCACTTGCGCACGCGGATGCATTAACACATTGGCCATTTCACCATTGGTGGTAAACAATAAAACTCCTGAAGTGGTTAAATCCAGACGCCCTACTGCAATCCATCGCCCTTCAGCAACTTCAGGTAAATGGTCATACACGGACTTGCGTTTTGCAGGATCTTTACGTGAACAGATTTCGTCGTCCGGTTTATGGTATTGAAGAAATTGTGTTTCAACTTCTTTTTGCAGGACAATATTAACGCCGTTGATAGTGACAACGTTGATCCCTTCCGAAGTTTCCCCCAGTTCTGCCGTTTTACCGTCAATTTCCACCAGACCTTCCTTAATCCAACGCTCAATTTCGCGGCGTGAACCCACGCCCATTCGGGCCAGCACTTTATGTAATCGTTCAGCCATATGATTAAGTAAAACAGAAAAGTAATACCATCCACACACATTGGTGTGTGGATGGTGACATAGCGTCAATTATGTATTCAAAAAAGCCTGAGAGGGAAATTTTCCCTCACCTGCAATCAGTGCCGCGTCTCATTTTCCATACCGCCTTCAATGACTTCCAGCTGCATAGGTGAATCCTGTGTGTGTTGCAGCTCAGCTTCCATGAATGCCAGCTCCGGATGAACCTGATCAAGGTCTTTAATTTCAGCCAGTGAAGGAAGCTCATTCAGCGTAGTTAGATTAAAGTAATCCAGAAACTTTTTCGTTGTCCCGTACATGGCGGGACGACCAGGCACTTCTTTATGCCCGAGAATTTTAATCCACTCACGCTCCAGCAGTACTTTAAAAATACTACTGCTGATAGAAACACCGCGCACATCTTCCATTTCTGCGCGTGTGATGGGTTGACGATAGACAATCAGCGCCAGGGTTTCCATAAAAGCACGCGAATATCTGGGTGGTTTTTCAACTCTCAGTTTCGATACCCAGGGTTGGATTTCTACGCGTGTCTGATAACGATAGCCACTGGCAATTTTTTTCAGTTCATAGCCACGTTCGGTGCATTCTTCTTCCAGTTCAGAAATAACTTTCTTTACATTTTCCTTGTCTGGTAATTGTTGATCATCTTCAAAAAGTTTGAGTAATTGATCGACAGTCAGCGGGTGATCAGCAGCCAGCAAAGCAGCTTCGACAATATTCTTTAACTGTTTATATTCCATCATCCTCTCCACTTGTAGTATCACCGTCATACACAGCACGGCTAGCGGGCTTAACATAAATTGGCGCGAACATTTCAGACTGCACAATTTCTATCATTCGGTCTTTGAGCAATTCCAGTATGGCTATGAAAGTCACAATCACGCCATCACGACCCTCGGCAATAGTAAATAAACTGGAAAATTCGACAAAATCATCGACTGCCAGGCTGCTGAGTACATGAGTCATTCGCTCTCGAAGTGAAAGTGGTTCCCTTTTAATTTCATGTGAAGCGTACATTTCCGATCTTCTTAACACCTGTCGTAATGCATGCAGCAAATCTTTCATATCCACCTGTGGCAATTTTTCTTCTACCACGACTTCTGTCTGCAATACATTGACCTCAAATACGTCGCGGTCGACTCGAGGAATTTCATCAAGGTCTTCGGCCGCCTTTTTATATCGTTCATATTCCTGCAAACGACGTATTAATTCCGCGCGGGGATCATCTTCATTATCTTCCTCAACCGGACGTGGTAACAACATGCGTGATTTAATTTCTGCCAGCATTGCCGCCATCACCAAGTATTCCGCAGCCAATTCCAGACGCAGCTCTTTCATTAGCTCGATATACTCCATGTACTGCTGAGTAATATTGGCTATCGGTAGGGTCAGAATATCCAGATTCTGGCGTTTAATAAGATACAGCAGGAGGTCAAGCGGTCCTTCAAATGCATCCAGAAATACTTCCAACGCATCAGGTGGAATATACAAATCCTGTGGGGGTGCTGTCACAGGTTCGCCATGGACTAAGGCAAATGGCATCTCATTCTGCTGTCCTTGTGCAGCTTCCTGTTTTGCAGGGGTACGCGATTCTTCTGACATGTCAATTGGCTTATATTATCTAAAAGTAAATTCAGGCATTACAAAGTTACCTGTAAAATAACCCCATAGCCTTGCGAACGTCCTCTAGTGTATCACGCGCAATATCGCGTGCCTGCTCGCAACCATCATTAATTATACTTTGAACAGTATCCAGATCCTGCTCATATTCTCTGGCACGTGCCTGAATCGGCTTGAGTTCTTTTTGTACCGCCTCAATTACCGGTTGTTTACAGTCAATACAACCAATTCCGGCTGAAGTACAACCTTTTTTTACCCATTCCTGCACTTCGGTATTGGAGTAGACTTCATGAAGCTGCCACACTGGGCATTTAGCCGGATCACCCGGATCAGTTAAGCGCACTCGTGCCGGATCGGTTGGCATGGTTCTCAGTTTGGATTCAACTTGCTTGGGGTTTTCACGTAATGAGATGGTGTTGTCATAGGATTTGGACATTTTCTGCCCATCCAGCCCTGGCATTTTGGACGCCTGGGTCAACAACGCTTGGGGTTCAGGGAGAATAATCTTTCCTGTGCCTTCCAGATAGCCAAACAATCGCTCCCGATCACCCAGGGAAATGTTCTGTTGTGAATCCAGTAGCGCCTGAGCCACATTCAGTGAAGCCATTTCGCCTTTTTCCAGGTATTCCTTGCGTAGTTTTTTATACAGCTTGGCATTTTTCTTACCCATTTTGGCAATCGCCTGCTGCGCTTTTTCTTCGAATCCCAGTTCCTTGCCGTAGATATGATTAAATCGTCTAGCCACTTCGCGTGTGAGTTCGACATGTGCAACCTGGTCTTCACCTACGGGTACATTACCCGCTTTGTACACCAGGATGTCCGCCGATTGCAGAAGCGGATAGCCCAAAAATCCATAGGTTGCCAGGTCTTTTTCTTTGAGTTTTTCCTGCTGGTCTTTATAACTGGGAACCCGCTCCAACCACCCCAGTGGCGTCATCATTGACAATAATAAATGCAATTCTGCATGTTCTGGCACACGAGATTGTATGAACAATGTTGCAGTTCCTGGCGTGACACCGGCAGCCAGCCAGTCGATAACCATATCAATCACATGCGCAGCGATTTGATCACTACGATCATATTCCGTCGTCAGCGCATGCCAGTCAGCCACGAAAAAATAACATTCATGAGTATGTTGCAGTTCAATCCAGTTTTTAAGTACGCCGTGATAGTGACCAAGATGCAACTTCCCGGTGGGACGCATTCCCGACAAAACACGTTGATTTTGATTATTAGGATTAGCCATTAGTAAAATTATAGCCCAACTGTTTTAGTAATAAGTGTTTGAAAGAAAGAAATCGGCCCTTGCATAACCAGACGCAATGCACCTAGCGCGAGCAACCCAAATATAATAAACAGGCCATAGGGTTCAATTTTTGCCAGCATGCCACTTAAATGATTGGGTAACACGCCGGACAAAACCCGACCTCCATCCAGAGGCGGGATGGGAATTAAATTTAATACCATCAGTACCAGGTTGATAATCAGCCCAATCTTACTCATTTCAATCAGCACAGCCTGAGCCAGACCCGCATCCATAGTAAAAGCCAGCTTCATCACAAAAGCCCAAATAAAAGCCATGACAAAGTTAGACGCCGGACCTGCTGCCACTACCAGTGCCATATCCCGCTTGGGATCATGCAATTGCTGCATATCCACCGGAACCGGTTTTGCCCAGCCAAACAGAAATCCTCCTGCCATAAACAGAATAGCCGGAACCAGCACGGTACCGACGGGGTCAATATGTTTAATCGGATTTAAAGACAGCCGCCCCAACCTGGCCGCAGTGGAGTCCCCCAGAAAACGTGCCGCCAATCCATGAGCCACTTCATGCATCGTGATAGCGAAAAGTATTGGAAGCGCATAAATTGCGATATTGATGATCAGTTCCATTGCGCGTGAAATTATACTGGCTGGGAGAATAGGACGCTATTAATAATCAGGACAGAATAAATTCGCCTTTACCCTGCCGTAAAATTTCGTAACTCGAGTCTTCCATATTAACCACGGTGGTCGGCTCAAATCCGCAATTTCCGCCATCTATAATTAAATCCACCTCATGCTCCAGACGCTCGCGCATTTCTTCCGGATCTGTCATGGGGACTTCATCTCCGGGCAAAATTAATGTACTGCTTATCAACGGTTCACCCAACTCTTCAAGCAACTGCAGTGCGACCGGATGGTCAGGTATGCGCAAACCAATGGTCTTGCGTTTGGGCACCTGCATGCGACGTGGCACTTCACGCGAAGCACGTAAAATAAACGTATAAGGACCAGGTGTGTAATTTCTCAATAATCTGAATGTGGTATTATCCACGTAAGCATAGTTACCCAGTTCGGATAAGTCGCGGCAAACTAGCGTGAAATTATGTTTATCATTCACTTCGCGAATTCGGCGGATCCGTTCCAGCGCATCTTTATCCCCTATCTGGCAGCCAAATGCATAGCAGGAATCGGTAGGATATACAATTAATGCACCTTGCCTGATCATCTCCACTGCACGCTTAATAAGGCGCAATTGTGGATTGACTGGATGGATAGAAAAGTACTGACTCATTAGTATTAGGAAGTAATTAACTGGATTTTGTATTTGGAGGCGATTAATCCGCTACAATACGCCGCTTTTGACATAATGCCTGTTAAGTATTCTGATTGCCCACTGATTATAGTCAAGCTGTATACAATGAAATTTATCATCGAATTTTTACCCATTATTCTGTTTTTTGCATCTTACAAGCTGTATGCCCTTATACCTGTGTCGATAATCGATTCGATCAATAATGTCATGCCTTTTACGTTAACACCTGGCAAGGAATCCGACTCGATCTATTTTGCCACACTGATCGCCATCATTCTGTCCGGAATTACAGTGTTCGCGCATTACATTAAACACCGCAATTTCGATAAGAATCAAAGCATCACATTTATACTTTTCCTCATCTTTGGCGGCGCCACAATATTTCTGCATGACCCCACTTTTATTAAATGGAAACCCACCATTATTAACATGGTATTTGCATTAATATTTTTAGGCAGTGCCTTTATAGGGGACAAACCGCTTGCGCAGAGATTCCTGGGCAATGCCATTGAAGCGCCTAAAAGTGTCTGGAACAAACTGAATACCGCGTGGATTATATTCTTTATATTGGTGGCAGTAATCAACCTCTACATCGCTTACAATTTCAGCGAAGAGATTTGGGTAAATTTCAAATTGTTTGGAATGATAGGTCTGACGATTGCCTTTTTGATTATCCAGATGATCATCCTGAACCGTTACATAACAATCAAACCAGAAGAGTGAACCAACCATGTGGTATGCAATCATAAGTGAAGATATAGAAAACAGCCTGGAGAAACGCAAAAGCGCTCGCTCCATGCATATTGAGCGACTGAATGAGCTGGCTAATGCTGGAAGATTACTGACCGCAGGCCCACACCCGGCGGTAGACAACGAAGACCCCGGTGAGGCTGGATTTACCGGCAGCCTGATTATTGCTGAATTTGATTCGTTGGAAGACGCACAATCCTGGGCAGATGAAGATCCATACATTGAAGCAGGTGTCTATAAACAGGTTATCGTTAAGCCATTCAAAAAAGTTCTTCCCTAACCACCACACTTGTCACACACTTTCACAACACAGGAAATACTCATGTATCGTTTACATTTACTAGCATTAGCCTTTATCTCCAGCACCCTGTTACTTACTGCATGTAATGAAAAAACTTCTGACGCATCCAGTCATACAGAAAAAGTCCCTGCAGACCAAATTGCGGCTACCGTGAATAACACGGTCATCAGCAAGGATGATGTTAAGTACTTTAAAGAGTTAAAAGGGAATCCTCAGATATCGGATGACAAACTGCTGGATGAGATGATCGCCACGGAATTACTTCGCGATGAAGCTGTAAAGGCCGGCATTGCTGATCAAAAAGATGTCCGTTACCAGTTAAGATTACAGGAATCTGAAATTTTGGCACGTCTGCTTATGCGTGAGAAATTCGGCTCAATCAATTTCACCGATGAAGAATTAAAAGCCGCTTACGACAAGCAAGTGAACGGCGATGACAACCGTGAATTCAAAGCCCGCCACATTCTGTTAAAAACGGAAGATGAAGCCAAAGCCGTGATTGAAGCACTTCGTAATGGCGGAGATTTTATCGCGCTGGCAAAAGAACGTTCAACTGGCCCATCCGGACCGAATGGAGGAGATCTGGGTTGGTTTCAGGCCTCTCGTATGGTACCTCCCTTTGCGGAAGCCGTGAAAGCAATGAACAAGGGTGACGTGTCGGTAACCCCTGTGCAAACCGACTTTGGTTTCCATGTCATCCAGCTGGATGATGTTCGAGAGCTTGAAAAGCCCGCTTTTGAATCAGTACGCGATGAACTACAGCAATCGCTTATTCGGGACGCGATCAACAATTACATTGAGCAAATTCATGGGTCGGCGACTATTAGCAAAAACTAATATGCATTGAAAAAACGCTTGCACCTGATTAAATATTATTCAAAAATGCTTCTCGCAGACTTCTACTTCTGAAGACTGCGAATACAATAAAACTCGATTAGTATCGAGGAGGAGACGAATATGAATAATATAACTGAAGCACCTCAGGATTCAGTATTGCGCAGACATTGGCTGTCATCTAGAGAAGTTAAGACAGAGCCAGTTCAAGCTAGAGATGTTCAGACAATACAGAAGCAGCCACCTAAAGGTTATTTCTCCTGGCTCAAGTCTCTTTTTGGCTAAACGCTCACAAGAAAATTAGCATCCTCGACTGGTTTATCTGGCGCAAAGCTTTTTTTGCGCATATCTAATTAGACTATAAAGCAGTCTGGCATCCTCACAATAGAAGGTGTGGGGTCGTGACGAAGCTTCGTTTGTTTGTAGCGTGATACCTTGCGTGGTTGGTGTGCAGGAATAAATATCACGAAATTCTGTATAGACAGATTTTTCAGCATTATCAAAGTACACCCGCTGATTAGTAATTAAAAGTTTACCCTGTCCCAGACCTTCATTTTTCAGTGATGATTTGTTTTTTTTAGCCAGCAAACTTTCCACTAACTGCATAATTACCGACCATTGTCTTTTTTTCACAAATGGCACTTGATGTTCCAATGCCGTTTCATTGAAACACCACCACAAATGTTCGTTGTCCCTAAAACTGATCGAGAAATTGACTTCATTACAGTTACATTCAGGTAGTTGATTGTTCTTCAGCGACTGAATTGCCAGAAGATTGCGTTGCTGAACAAGAAAGTTTTTATTTACAAACAGTGACTCATCCAGATCAAGTGCATCCAGCAGGTCGATCCACGACATAAGCTCCTGAACAGTAGCGGAAGACACATCAACATGCTGTTTATGGAAATACTCTAAAGATCTGTTTAGCGTGCGATTACACGCTTCATCCTTAAAGCCAAATTGGATAATTTTATTTTGAATTGCTTGAGCAAGTTCTAGTGGATCTGTACGACCCAGTTGCTCCAGCAATAACTCGGCAATGGCCTGTTTGGATGTGTCGTATTTATCAAAACACTGCTTATGCAGAGAATAAAAAGGGCCTGCAGACTTTCCACAAAGTATACAGGCCCCCATGTCGAGAAAAACTACCGCAGTGAAACGAGCGATGCGTAATAATTATTCGTCATCCAGCTCATCATAAAGATCGGGATCTTCCGCCGGCGAACCGTCATTCACCAGAAAGTCACGGCGATCCAGATAGGCTTGACGGATAAAGGTATATTTATCTGTCGAGATCTCATCAACGGTTTTTTCCAGCGAAAGCAATTCCGCTCGAACACTCACGGCATCCAGAGCAATAATCGCTACCCGTTCACTTGTTTTAAGCTCCACGTAAGTGAGTGGATTTAATAGTACTCGATCGACGACCAGAGAAGGTGAATCACGCAACGTGGACGGACCAAAAATAGGCCACATAATGTAAGGACCAGAATCCATTCCCCAGACTCCCAGGGTTTGCCCGAAATCTTCATCATGCTTGGTTAGCCCCATGGAGCTGGCCACATCAAATAGCCCCAAAACACCTATGGTACTGTTAATCGCCACACGTCCGATATCTGAAAATGAATCAGCCACTTTACCTTGTAGCAGATTATTCACCGCAACACTGATGTCATCCAGATTATCAAAAAAGTTACGCACACCTGTTTCAACAAAATCCGGCGCGACGGCTTTATAGCCTTGGGCCGCAGGTTTTAAGATGGCACGATCAAGGCCATCATTAAAACCGTACATAGCACGGTTGAATCCTTGCCATGGATCACGCTCATCGGCAACATATTCGGTAGTGGCACAGCCATTTAACATGACTACCGTACTGGCAACTAAAATGATGCAGAACCTAGATAGCTTCCTTATAGCCACTGACATCTCCTCCATATCAACACCTTCCTGTTATTATTTATTTGCTCGCGCTTGTGCTTGTATTCGCAATCTGAGCGCATTCAATTTAATGAAGCCTTCCGCATCTTTTTGATTATATGCGCCCTGATCATCCTCAAAAGTGGCGATTTCTTCGCTGAACAGGCTATCCTTTTCAGACTTACGGCCTGTGATGCTTATACTACCTTTGTATAGCTTCAAACGCACCTCCCCAGTCACAGTTTTTTGAGTCTGATCGACCAAGGCCTGAATGGCCTGGCGTTCCGGGCTCCACCAGTAGCCGTTATAGATAAGAGTCGCATATCGAGGCATCAAATCATCCTTAAGATGAGCCAGCTCACGATCCAGTGTGATTGATTCCAGTGCGCGATGCGCTTTCAGCAATACGGTTCCTCCTGGCGTTTCATAACATCCACGAGATTTCATTCCAACATAGCGATTTTCAACAATATCAAGACGGCCAATGCCATGCCGACCTGCACACTCATTAAGTGTTTTCAGCATGGTGGCCGGGGATAATTTCTCACCGTTTAATGTGACGGCATCGCCCTGCTCAAAACCCAACTCGATATATTCCGGTGTATCCGGCGCCTGCTCCGGAGAAACACTCCAACGCCACATATCCTCTTCAGGCTCGGTCCAGGGATCTTCCAGCGGACCACCTTCATAGGAAATATGTAGCAAATTCGCATCCATGGAGTAAGGAGATTTGCCCTTACGTTTCTGTTCTACCGGTATGCCATGTTTTTCCGCATACGCCATTAATGTCTCACGCGAGCTCAGATCCCATTCACGCCAGGGCGCAATAATCTTAATGTCCGGATTCAGTGCATAGGCGCCTAATTCAAATCTTACCTGATCATTGCCTTTACCGGTCGCGCCATGAGAGATGGCATCAGCCCCTGTTTCGCGTGCAATTTCAATTAAACGCTTGGCGATTAATGGACGCGCAATTGATGTGCCTAACAGGTATTCTCCTTCATAAACGGTATTACAACGAAACATGGGATACACAAAGTCGCGCACAAACTCTTCGCGCAGATCCTCAATGTATATTTCCTTTACTCCCAACTGCTGAGCCTTGGCCCTCGCCGGCTCCACTTCTTCGCCCTGCCCCAGATCTGCTGTAAATGTAACCACTTCACACTGATATTGCTCTTCCAGCCAGCGTAAAATGACCGATGTATCCAGCCCTCCGGAATAAGCAAGGACGACTTTTCGAATGTCTGTCATAATATTTATAGTTTATGTTGCCAAGATAAAGCTGGCTATTATATCGAATGATGATTCGAATGGCCTAGCACCAATCACAAATTATTAGAAATTCCCATGTCTACCTTACATACTGTTATCAATCAGGACACCCAATTCGTACCGATGGGAAATCGCTTTAGAGGGTTTTGCCCGGTTGTAGTCGATGTTGAAACGGGCGGTTTCAATGCACAAACCGATGCATTGCTTGAAGTAGCCGCAGTGATTTTGGGCATGGATGCGAATGGTGTGTTGCACTGCAAAGAATCTCACAGCATACACGTGCAGCCTTTTGAAGGTGCCAATCTGGAACCGGCTTCGCTGGAGGTCAACGGCATCGACCCCTATCATCCATTACGCATTGCCTCACCTGAGGATGAAGCACTCAAGGCAGTATTCAAGCATGTACGCAAAACCATGAAAGAAAACTTATGCAAGCGTGCCATTCTTGTTGGACATAATGCTTTTTTTGATTTGAATTTTTTAAATGCCACTGTTCAGCGTGCAAAAGTGAAGAACAATCCCTTCCATCCATTCAGTTGCCTTGACACTGTCAGTCTGGGGGCCATGGCTTATGGACAAACCGTGTTATCCAGAATTGCACAGGTGTCGGGATTAGGCTGGGATAACGAGGAGGCACACTCCGCACTTTATGATGCACGCATGACAGCGGAAATTTTTTGCACTATTCTCAACACATGGAATAGCAAAGTAGAATGTATTATTCCCACTTCAAATCCTCTTGCAAAAAGCGACACCCCCGCTGAATAACGCTTTAATAAACCATTACTACTTTTCACTATACTTCATAAATACAACAAGATTTACGCATATGCCAAAAGCCAGTGAACTCAAGCGCGGAATGGTCATTGATATTGATGGTATTCCTCATGCAGTCAAAACCGTCGAAGCCAGAAGCCCATCTTCTCGCGGCGCCAGTACTCTATATAAAATTCGTTTTAATAATCTCAAATGCGGGCAAAAACGCGATGAATCCTACAAAGGAGATGATTTATTAAAAGAAGCCGACTGTGTTCGCGTACCCGTGCAGTACTCCTATACGGACGGAAACAATGTGATATTGATGAATACCGAAGACTACTCCCAGTATGAAGTCAGTATTGTAGACATTGAGGATTTAATGCCTTATATCAGTGAAGGACTTGAGGGACTGACCGCGCTGATTATGGACGGAGTTCTGCTCAGTGTTGAATTACCTCAATCCGTTGATCTTGAAATTATTGAAACCGCGCCGGGAATAAAAGGGGCCACGGCGGCCAGTCGCACCAAACCCGCTATTTTGAGCACGGGTCTGGAGGTTCAGGTCCCTGAATATATTGAAACTGGTGAAGTCATTCGAGTGAATACCAGCAGCGGAAAATTTATGTCGCGTGCTTAACTCGACAACAACACTATTTGGCAAACTGTTCTTTTGCGTTTAGAGACTGTTTTATTCACTTATTAACTGGTAGCCGCTTCCGCTACCATTTTTTGCAACTCACCTCTTTCCGCCATTTCAAGCGTGATATCACAACCACCTATCAATTCACCATTGATATATACTTGTGGAAAAGTTGGCCAGTCCGCATAACGCGGTAGATTCTGAAAAATTTCAGGGTCCATAAGTACGTTAACGTAAGCAAACTCATGCCCGCATTTTTTTAATGCTTCTACAGTTCGCATGGAAAAACCGCATTGCGGCATTTGCGGCGTGCCTTTCATGTAAATAATGACGGGGTTTGACTCAACCTGTTCTTTAATTCTATCTAACACATCCATACGGGTATCCTTTGAGAAATCTGTGTGGAAATTTGGAAGCATTCTAAGCGGCTCATGCCCGACATGCTACCTATCGTGAGGGATACGCAAGCCGATCGACATTTTGCTGCAACCATTGCTCAAGCAATGCCATATGCCAGACCTTGCTACCCTGTAGACGGGTATGATGCTGATCTGGCGCCGCCAGCAACATTTCAATATATTCACGTGAAAACAGGCCACGCTGAATACACGCTTGGGACATTAATGTATCCCGTACCATCTGCAGAAAATAACCACGGACATATTTCAGTGCCGGCATGGGAAAATATCCTTTCGGCCGATCAATAACCGCATCTGGAATAATCCCTCGAGCAATTTTCTTCAACACATACTTGCCACCCCCTTGAAGTTTCATTTCGGGTGGCATTTGCATTGCCAGCTCAACTAATTCGTGATCCAGAAAGGGGACACGTGCTTCCAGCCCCCAGGCCATTGTCATGCTATCGACCCGTTTCACCGGATCATCAACAATTAATGTGGTCACATCATATTGCAGCACGGCATCAATAAAAGTATCGGAATCACTTTCTTCCAGCGCTTGTTTAACCATCTTACGAGTAAAATCCTGTCGCACATACGCTGTATTAACCGTTTTGGCATATTCATCAAAATCGCGATCAAAATAAAAAGAAGAAAAGCGTTCAATATAACTTCCCTGTGCTGCATGCATTTTTGGATACCAGAAATAACCCGCAAATACTTCATCGGCGCCCTGGCCGGACTGCACCACTTTTACGTCTTTGCTGACCTGTTCAGCCAGCAAATAAAAAGCCACGGCGTCTTGCGCCACCATGGGCTCCGGCATACATTGAATGGCTTCCGGCAACCTGGTCAGCACCTGGTCATTGGGAATATGAAAACGATGATGGTTTGTTGAGAAACGCTCGACTACAGCATCTGAATATTCAAATTCATGGCCACGTTCTTCCGGCTGATCTTCAAAGCCAACCGAATAAGTATTTACTCGTCCGTGCTTCTGAGCCAGCAAACCAACCAATAAGCTCGAATCCAACCCTCCCGACAGCAATACGCCTACTGGCACGTCTGCAATTTGCAATCGACGATCTACCGCCAGCTGCAATGCATGTTGTATTTCTTCAATCCATTCCTGTTCACTTCTTTGCTGCGTTCGACGCGCAGACAATTTCCAGTAGGCTTGTGACTCACTCACACCCTTGGCATCAACCCACATGAAATGACCGGGTGGTAATTTTCGAATGCCCTTTAATATTGTTCTTGGAGCAGGCACCACTGCATGCAGGGTGAATTGATGTTGCAGTGCTTGCACATCAATCGTAGTGTCTACATCACCGCTGGCAAGCAGAGCCTGTGTATTGGAGGCAAACAAAAAAGATTTGCCTGTCTGGCTGTAATAAAAAGGTTTAATTCCGAGCCGATCACGCGCAATAAATAATTTCTGAATTCGCTGATCCCAGATTGCAAACGCAAACATTCCAATAAGTTTTTCAACACAATGCTCACCCCAAACCTGATAGGCTTTCAGTATGACTTCAGTATCGCCACTTGAAGTAAATTGCACACCTTGTGCCTGCAATTGTTTGCGTAGCTGAGGATAATTATAAATGGTACCGTTAAACACAATGGAAATAGACTGATCCTCATTGCGCATAGGTTGATGACTGGCGGAAGACAAGTCAATAATGGACAAACGACGATGCCCCAACGCGACATGTTGATTGACATACACTCCCTGGTCATCGGGGCCACGACGTTCCAGATGCGTAAGCATGGTTTTAATCCGCTGCTCATCAGGCGCATCCACCCACATTAGTTCTCCGCAAATTCCACACATATATTTCTTATTTGTTATACATTAATATTAACGAGTTAAGTGCACTCGTTAACTTTATAGACACCGAAGCCGCCACCACCCGGCGTTTCTATTCGCAGGCAATCTCCAGCGGTTACAGATAATGATACTTTGCTATCAATAATTTGATCATTGAGTAGATTTCTTCCTGTGCTTCCCGCTTCACCCCCGTACAAACCATAAGGCTGATGTGTTCTACGCTCGCTTAACACAGTGACACGTGCTGCACGCAAAAACTCAAACTCCCTGACAATGCCACAGCCTCCATATTGCTGGCCGACTCCCCCCGAGTTATCACGGATAGCATAGCGTTTAATCCTGAGTGGGTAATTCATTTCCAGCACTTCAATCGGCGTGTTTTGAGTATTTGTCATATGCGTTTGTACAGCATCCATTCCATGATGCTGCGCACTGGCACCGGCACCACCACCAATGGTTTCGTAATAACTCCATGGGCTCTCTCCCTGTGCTCCCATAGCAATATTATTCATGGTGCCCTGACTGGCTGCCGGTATTTTATGTGGACAGGCCTGCGCCAGTGCCGCAAATAATACATCGACTATACGTGAGCTGGTTTCCACATTGCCCGCGGCCACTGCAGCCGGAAACGCAGCATCTACCAAGCTACCCTCTGTGGTATAGATAGTCACCGGTTCAAATGCTCCTGCGCATAAAGGTACATCATCATTCATTAAGCAGCGAAATACATAGTAAACAGCAGCTGCAGTCACTGACCTTGGACAGTTGATATTTCCTTTGACCTGTGGTGCTGTTTCAGAAAAATCCACATGCACACGTCCGGCATTCACTTCTACCTTGACATGAATCTGAATTTTAGAATTTCCCAGCCCGTCATCATCCATGTAATCGACAGCAGTATAGCGCCCATCAGGAATACGTCTTAACTGGCTTAGCGCCATTCCTTTTGAGTACTCAAACATTTGTTGAATTAATACACGATACTGTGGAACGCCCAGTTCGCTGACATAAGCCTGTAAACGAGCAACGCCATGCAAGTTTGCGCCCATCTGCGCACTGAGATCGGCAAAAGTATTTTGCGGGTGTTGCACGTCTGAAAAAATATCTGCAAATACTTCATTATTGATTTGATTATTTTGACCCAGAAGTTTTGGAGATATCACCGCCCCTTCATCCAGCAACGAAGATGACAATGGCATGGAACCGGGCTCTTCTGAACCAATATCTGCATGGTGAGCACGATTTGCCACAAAACCGATACATTCATTTTGTACAAATACCGGCATTACCAAAGTTATGTCCGGCAAATGCGTTCCACCCAGATATGGATCATTAAAAATTATGGTATCTCCCGCACGCCAGTCAAAACGCTCAACAATGCTATCCATAACATAGGCCATGCTTCCAAGATGCACCGGAATATGGGCTGCCTGGGCACACATTTTTCCCTGACGATCAAACATGGCGCAGGAATAATCGAGTCGATCACGTATATTGGGAGAAAATGCCGCATGACGCAGCAGAGCCCCCATTTCCTCACACAATGCATTGATTTTGTGTGTAAATAAACTTAGCTGAATTGCGTTAATAGTCATCAATTATGATTGTTTTTGATTAAAAAACCTTCTATGGTTAGGCTGCTAAAACTGCATGGTTAGAACCATTCTAATTAGTATTTACATAAATAATAACAACAACAATCGAGGTACTGCATGAATCCACTTAACTCAATTTTAGGAACTATTATTTCCGGCTTTGTACTGGCAATAATTATTACGCAGATTGTCTAAAAGGCTTCGCAGCCTATAACGCATAACAACAATAATCAAAAATAACAGGAGACGTGACTATGAATACATGGTCCTTAATCGTTTGGCTACATGTCTTTGCCGGTATTATCTGGATCGGCTTACTTTATTACTTCAACTTTGTACAAGTGCCGGCACTCGCTGCTGCCACGGCAGATAGCGATGGCCCCGGTCCGGCCGCCATTAGCAAGTATATCGCTCCACGTGCATTAGCATGGTTTCGCTGGGGTGCACTTGCAACATGGCTCACAGGCGCGGGAGCACTTTCCTATGTCGGCGGTTTTGTTCCTAATATGCTTTTCACTAATGGTGTCACCGTGATTGGTATTGGCGCTTGGCTGGGTACCATCATGCTTCTGAATGTATGGGGACTCATCTGGCCTAATCAAAAGAAAGTGCTTGGCCTCAAGCCCGCATCTGACGCTGAAAAAGCAACGGCAAAAAAAGTGGCTTTTATCGCTTCACGCACAAATACTTTGCTGTCTATTCCAATGTTGATGTGCATGGTGGGACACGGTCACGGGTTGCCTTTCTGATTTATTCACAAAAGGCAATTATTGCCTGCCAGGACGTGCTGGAAAAACAGCCTGATTGGTAGCATAATTTCACAACGGCAGCGCAACATCGCTGCCGTTTTTGTTTTTTTGAATTGCTGAATAAATTACTTTGAACACACTAATGTCAACCTATGCTCGCAAAGACATCACCTTCACCAAAGGTGAAGGTGTATGGCTATGGGACCAGCATGGCGAAAAATACCTGGATGCCTTGTCCGGCATTGCCGTCTGTGGCCTGGGCCATGCTCATCCCAAAGTAGCTGAAGTTATCTCCCAGCAGGCGAGCACCTTACTCCATACTTCAAATACTTATCGCATTGAGGCTCAGGAAAAACTGGGTGATAAGCTATGTGCGATCAGCCAGATGGATCGTGCTTTTTTCTGCAATTCAGGCGCGGAAGCGAATGAAGCAGCGATTAAACTCGCACGCCTTTATGGCCACAAAAAAAATATTCAAATGCCAACTGTGATTGTTTGCGAAAACAGTTTCCATGGACGAACCATGGCCACTCTAAGTGCTACCGGTAATCCAAAAGTCCAGGCCGGCTTTGAACCGCTGGTAGAAAGCTTTATTCATGTGCCTTTTAATGACCATAACGCTATTGCAAATCTATGTAAAAACAATACCAACGTGTGCGCCATTCTAGTTGAACCGGTTCAAGGCGAAGGAGGAATACATATTCCCGCCGACACGTATCTTCATGAATTGCGCAACATCTGCGATGAATTCAATCTATTACTCATGCTGGATGAAATTCAGACCGGCAATGGTCGTACAGGCAAATGGTTTGCATGTCAGCATCAACAGGTTTTACCGGATGTGATGACCACTGCCAAAGGACTTGGCAATGGTGTACCCATTGGCGCATGTCTGGCTCGCGGCGACGCGGCAGAATTATTTGGTCCCGGCTCACACGGAAGTACTTTTGGTGGCAATCCACTCGCCTGTGCAACTGCACTGGAAGTACTTCAAGTCATAGAGGATGAAGATCTGTTATCCAATGCGACTAACATAGGACAGCAGCTACTCAACCTATTAAAACAAAAGCTTGGTAATCATGCCTTAATTAAAGACATTCGTGGTCACGGCATGATGATTGGCGTTGAGCTGACAACGCCCTGCGCAAACATTGTTGATCTGGCGCTGGAAAAAAAATTACTAGTGAATGTTACTGCAAACACCGTGATTCGCCTGCTTCCGCCATTGATTACCAATCAGCAACAGGCCGAGTCCATCGCCAACCTCGTTTTTGAATGTGTTGAAGATTTTCAGCGTCAACTTTAATTATTAATACAGAAAGCTTATGACTCGTCATTTTCTAACTTTACTTGATCTAAGCAGCAATGAATTACGCGCCATTATTCAGCGCGCCAGCGAACTTAAAACCATGTTGCACAATGGTCAGTCTTACACGCCATTTCAGAATAAAACGCTGGCCATGTTGTTCGATAAATCTTCCACGCGTACTCGTGTTTCATTTGAATCCGGTATGGCGCAGTTTGGTGGTCATGCACTGTTTCTATCATCCAAAGACACTCAATTGGGTCGTGGCGAACCAGTGGAAGATACCGCGCGCGTGTTATCCCGCATGGTGGACATCATCATGATTCGTACCTATGCCCACCAAACTATTGAGCGCTTTGCCAGCGAGGCCACCGTACCAGTGATTAATGGCTTGACCGATCTAGTCCATCCCTGTCAATTGCTCGCAGATTTACAAACCTGGTTTGAAAAGCGAGGCGACATAAGAGGTGCTACGGTTACCTGGATTGGCGACGGCAATAATATGTGCCATTCCTATATTAATGCCGCACGTTTGCTCGACTTTAATCTGCGTATTGGCTGCCCTTCAAGTTACAAGCCTGAAAGCAGTATTGTTGAAGCCGCTGGTGATCGCGTTTATCTCACCCATGATGCCATGGACGCCGCCAAAGGTTCTGACTTAATTGTCACCGATGTCTGGGCGAGCATGGGTCAGGAAGAAGAACAAAAGCAGCGCGAAAAAGAATTTGCGGCCTTTCAAGTGAATACCAAACTTATGCAGCAGGCTCATAAAGATGCGCTGTTTATGCACTGCCTTCCGGCGCACCGTGACGAAGAAGTCACCACCGAAGTTTTAGAAGGCGCGCAAAGCGTGGTCTGGGATGAAGCAGAAAATCGATTGCATGCACAGAAGGCTTTGATCGAGTTTTTATTACTCACCGCAAACTAGTTGTTAAAGATTTACTTGGCTGACCGATTAATTATTTATAATAATAATCGAATTCGGGTAAAAGTTTAGCCAGGCAAAAGAAAAATATACGCCGCGATCCACTTTGGTCAATTGAGTACCAGCAAGCTCACCGACCGTTGCCAGCCCAAACATATTCCAGCGCGAACGCGTTTGAGTATCGATAATTTCATTGTCAACAAACTCAAAATCAAGCACACGCCCATCCACCTCACGCGAATACACCGCCGCAGACAATACGTCATGCGATTCATGAATGCGACTTTCATCTACCGCCGAGGCCATACCTGCCTGGCTAATCACCAGAACATTCAAGTTACCAATCATAGTCTGCAGTACGGGATGAGAATTCAGACCTGAAAGAGGAAACGCGACAACATGCTCAGCACTCACCACACCCAATACACGTTGCATGGCAGGCAATCGATTGTCATAGGGCTTTCTAAAAAACCACGCGACAGGCAAATCGCGAGAATCATAATGCACATAGGGATTGATACCGTATTTCTTATCAAACCCAGTTTCCCGCGAAAGCACTTCTCCTTCTGGGTAAGCCGATTTAAATTGCTCAAATGAAACAATTTGTGAGGGAAGTAATTTCAGTTCTTCACCTATATAGCGCCCCACTACAGCTTCGCCTGTGAACTGCAACCACCAGGAGTCGCTTTGGCGGTCATACATCACCAGATTATTTGCATACACTTTTCCCGAAGTTCCAAAGTCCAGTAGCTGGCCTTCAAGTCTTCTGGAAAACACCATGGCCCCATTGCATAACGGACAATATGTAATAGAGATTTCCAGATCATCCAGCTGATCATTAACAATTTCGTGGTACATCAATATCTGTAGCGGGTATGCTCTTGTTACTCCATGATGCGTAAACACAATCACAGGCTCCCGCGCATCCAGCCACGCAGCCGCCTGCTCGACTGAAACAAAGTTTGGTTGATCAATCGAAGGGATTCCGTCCTTGCCAGCCCCCCCTTCAATCACCTCGGCCAATTCAATGCTTGTTTTTGAAAAGTCAGTATTTTTCCAGACCTCCATATCTGGAAAAAGCGGGTCCGCTACGACGCACTGCTGCAGTAGAACACAGACAAAAGCCAGACATGCAATCCTCGCCACAATCGTTTTACGCAAATTTTTCATCTGTATTCCATCAAACAAAGGTTGATTTAGTCCGGCAATCTCCTGCATGCTAGCAAAACAATAATAAATACAGTAGCAACGGAGGAAACATGGAAGCGATCACGTCCTTACTAAACACCCTCAGTTTATTTATATGGGGCCCATTTACACTGGTGCTCATTTTGGGTGTTGGCACCTACCTGACCCTTGGACTCAAGCTTATACCCTGGCGTAAAACCATTCCCTATGCATTTTCTTTACTTTTCAAGGGAAGAAAAGGGGAAGGTGAAGGTGAAATATCTCCGTTTCAGGCATTAATGACCGCCATGTCGGCCACCATCGGCACCGGGAATATCGCCGGTGTGGCCGCCGCAATCTTCATTGGTGGACCGGGCGCCATTTTCTGGATGTGGATAACAGCACTGGTTGGTATGGCGACCAAATATGGAGAAGCCGTACTCGCAGTTAAATATCGCGAAACAGATGCACTGGGAAATCACGTTGGCGGCCCCATGTATTACATCAAGAATGGTCTGGGTAGTCATTGGGCCTGGTTAGGATTTTTATTTGCATTATTTGGCACTATTGCTGCCTTTGGTATTGGCAACATGGTGCAGTCAAACTCCGTGGCAGATGCCTTGCAATCCAACTTTAATATTGACCAGAAAGTTACCGGTGCCGTGATTGCAATACTCGCGGGCATGGTGATTTTAGGCGGCATTAAACGTATCGGTTTAGTCGCGGGAAAGCTTGTTCCCTTTATGGCAATTGCCTATATTGCAGGCTCACTGATCATTATTATCAGCAACATTACAGAAGTCCCTGCGGCGTTAAAGTTAATTGTAGAAAGCGCCTTTAATGGCAGTGCTGCGACGGGCGGATTCGCCGGTGCCGGCATCATGATGGCTATTCAAATGGGTGTGGCACGCGGTATTTTTTCCAACGAAGCTGGTTTGGGTAGCGCGCCCATAGCCCATGCTGCAGCACAAACTGACAGTCCGGTGCGTCAAGGCACCATTGGTATGCTGGGCACTTTCATTGACACTCTTATTGTCTGCACTATGACAGCCCTGGTGATTATTATTAGCGGCCAATGGACCAGCGGTGAAACCGGAGCCAGCTTATCAACTCTGGCATATGGCAGCGCTATTCCATTCGGTGAATACATCATTACATTTGGCCTGGTGATATTTGCTTTCACAACCATCCTCGGCTGGAGTTATTACGGTGAGCGTTGCGCAGAATATATCTTCGGTGAAAAGATCATTCTTCCCTACCGGGTATTATGGGTAGCGGCAGCATTTTTTGGCGCATTCCAGAAAGTGAATTTCATCTGGTTACTGGCTGATGTAATGAATGGCTTCATGGCAATACCTAATCTGATCGCTCTGGCGCTGTTAAGCCCAGTCATTTTCAAAGTTACTCAGGAATATTTTTCCAAGGATTAGAATTTTTGCACAGGCACGACGCACAAGCAGTCGCAACTATAAGTGAGTCTGTTCGCATCGCGCTGGCCGAGGATATCGGCTCGGGTGATGTGAGCGCGGCTTTATGCGACCCAACCCCAGTTAACGCCAAAGTCATATGCCGTGAAACGGCAACACTTTGCGGGCAGGACTGGTTTGATGAGACATTCAAACAGCTGGATACCAGCATTTGTGTGGAATGGATTCGCAATGATGGTGAAATCATGCATCCCGGTAACGAAGTATGTAAGATAACCGGCAGTGCGCGTTCCATACTTAAAGGCGAGAGAACGGCACTAAACTTTCTTCAAACACTTTCAGGAACCGCAACTGCCACTAAAAAATTATTGCATCGATTGAAAGGCACTAACGCACAATTGCTGGACACGCGAAAAACAATTCCAGGATTACGTTATGCACAAAAATATGCAGTCTCCTGTGCAGGTGGTACAAATCACCGCATGGGTTTGTACGATGCGTATCTCATCAAGGAAAATCATATTGCGGAATGCGGATCTATCAGCAAAGCAGTTACTCAAGCCCGACAACAGCATCCAGAACTTAAAATAGAAGTGGAAGTAGAAACGCTGCAACAATTAAAAGAAGCTATGGAATGTCAGGCAAATGTAGCACTGCTGGATAATTTCAATTTAGAAGAAGTCAAACGGGCCGTTGAAACCAGTCAAAACAAAATCAAACTGGAAGTCTCAGGCAACATCACCATGAACAATATAAATCAATATGCCATGCTAGGTGTGGACTACATTTCAGTAGGCGCACTTACCAAACACCTGCAGGCTGTAGATTTCTCCATGTTATTTAACACCCAGACATAGTAACCACTACAAGTTCACTCACCCCCTGAAGAGCAAGTTCCAAATAATCACGCTTTGCCGCATTCAGTTCAATAGCAGTCATTTTCCCGCGGAGTAGAGATAACTAAATTGTCCCTATTCTATATAAAAGGAACAAAAAAAACGATTAATGAGCAGGCATTATTTGCTCACATCAGGATAATTAATGGTCACAATTCTATGCAAGATTTTTTAAGATGCGAGGTAAATAAGGATGTTTCGTATCAGCAGGCTTTGCCGAATGACGAATGACAAACCATGCGATGATATTATTGACGATTTCTGTAAAGGAATGAGCAGCATCACTTAGAATCGCTAATGAGCCAGTACTCACACCAACAACAACTTTAATCGTTAATACTGTTAGGTTTGCGATTCCCTCAATGAGAAGCACTCGTAGAATTTTATTGTCACGCTGATCCATATCACTATCATAATCAATTTTATGAATGTCCACTTTGTATCTTTATAGCCTCATTTAGATCAGCGCTATATTAATATATTTTGTTTTATTAATATTCTAACAGTTCGCTAAAAACCCACAGAAATTATAACAACCACATCCAATTCATCACCAATTGTCGAGTTTGATCAGACAATTCAAATTGAGCCGACCTCATGGTCTTCTGCTGCATTACAATCGCGCGATCCGCTATTTGATCGCTGTGCACAACATCTGAAACACGCAATTTAACTAAATCACAGGCTCTTAGTTTGCTATCAATAGAGAGGTTAAATAATGCAAGCTCACGAATTTTATCCGTTAGCTGCAAACAAATACGAATACCCCAGATTTCTTTCAACTTAAGGGGAGGTTTTTGCCCGATAATCTTTCATTTATTCCACGGCGTCCTTTTTGGTGTATAGCAACTCGATTTATTCATGTCCTTTCCTATTTATTTTTAGGCGACATGTATTTTCAATATAAACAATAATATTTAATGTTATGATATTCGCGAATTCAGCATCGCTATATAACCAAATCTATCCACTATCACTCAATAATATTTTTGCCTGCTCCCAGTATTGATCAAGTTCTTGCTCTGTAAGATCAATAATTTTCTTATCCTGCTGTTCAACCAGTCTTTCCATAGTTCTGAAACGGCCCTCAAATTTTGAATTGGATTGTTGCAGTGCAACGTCTGCATCAACATTCATATGCCGGCAAAGGTTTATGACTGAAAATAATACATCACCCACTTCATCCTGAATGCGCTGCTTATCTTGATGAGTTTGAATTGCCTCATTCAATTCACTCACTTCTTCTTTAATTTTTTCAAGCACACCCTGTACATTTGGCCAGTCAAAATTCACTTTAGCGGCTTTCTTTTGTAATTTGCGTGCTCTTATTAATGCTGGCAGCCCCAAGGCTACATTAGCCAGGGCTGATGTATCCTGCAAAGACCCTCCTTTATCCACACGTTCCTGCTTTTTGATTGACTCCCAGTCCTGCTTGCCTTGTTCTGTTTGTTGTTGCGTGCCAAATACATGAGGGTGACGACGTACCATTTTTTTACAAATAGCAGTGACTACATCATCAAAATTAAAATGATTGGTTTCATTGGCTATCTGCGCGTGATAAACAACCTGCAAAAGTAAATCACCCAGCTCATCACACAGGTCTTGCATATCATTCCGAGATATAGCTTCGGCTACCTCGTAAGCCTCTTCGATGGTATAGGGCGCAATGGTTTCAAAGCTTTGCTGCTTATCCCAGGGGCACCCGGTTCGCGTATCGCGCAGCGCGCGCATAATCTCAAGCAGATCCTCGATGTATTTTTTATTACTCATATATTGGTCACTTGGCTATTTGAATAAGTATCGCCTGACCAGTGTATATAAAACCTTTAGCAGTGAAAATCTTAAGTCGAATTCTGCGCT
>CAZWQM010000016.1:0-30138 GCA_964636225.1 uncultured Thiotrichales bacterium
TCCATTCAGTCAAAATGTGGATGTATTACAGGCGCTGGGCATGGCTGGTGGAGCCACTGCATTTGCCGCACTGAATGATATAAAAGTGCTACGCAGACAATCGGGTCAATTAAAGTATATTGATTTCCGCTATTCGGATATCGAGAAAGGTAAAACTGCAGCAGAATATTATTCTGCAAAGTGGTGATACGGTACTCGTTCCTTAAAATTCTATACTAAATATAACAACATGAACTTAAAACACGCCGTCGTATTCATTTTCATGCTCGTTGGAGCTTTGCTTAGTGTGGCTCATGCCGATGGCTGGTTTTACCAAACTAGCCTGTCTTCAAATCAGGCAATATAGCTAAAAGCATCGAGTTTCTGGAAAAAAGCCGTTGCCGCAGCTCCCAAAGCAGCCGAGCTACATTACCATTTAGGTATGGCCTATGCGGAACAGGCGGGAACTATCGAAAAAGCAAAGCAGCACTTGAAAATAGCTGTTGATTCTGATGTGGAGTTCGATGGTAAAGAACAGGAGCAGGCTAAGTATAAGTCTTTGTGAAAATTAGTTGCGCAAGTAGCCGGGTAACAACTGGTTAAGATCCGTTTGTGCCAGGGCTTGCTGGATGCCCTGTCTGGCCTGGAATTCGGCTTCAAGCAAAAGCTGATTGGCCGAGGCATAGTCTTTATTTTTTGAATAGTCCATGGCCCTATTGGATAGATATCTTGTCTCACGCCATAGACCATTATTTTCGCTGGCTTGATTGATTAACTTTTCAACCAATTGGATGCGTTCATTAAGGCCATGCTGCTCATCCGTGTCGCTGTATGTTGCTGTGCCACTCGCAAGAAGTAGAACAATAGCTATTACATAATATCTGCCGAGCTTGGTTATATACATCATTACCTCCTCACTGATGGACCATTAATAGCCAAGCCATTATTCATGTGAGTATGGAAATACTCCAGATTGCGGTAGGTTTCGCTCTGTGCCTCAAACGGCGCTGCACGCACTTGTTCGTTGCAGCCAATATATCTTTTATGCAGAGGACCCAGTGCGCCCCATTTGTTACGATAAGTCGGCCATCCAGTAGTTTGTCCCAGTGCAGGACCAAGTGACTCTGTGCGCAATCGTTTTCCAGCATTGTCAAAATGGCAGTGGTAGCAAGCGAAATTAAGTTGTCCGCGGCGGGTAAAATAAAACTTTTTACCTTGCTGGTATGCCTGAAGCGCCATATCGCTGGGCACGGTGATATTGATTATTTTTCCACGACTCTGATAGGCAATATAAGCAACCAAACTGTTCATTTCTTCGGACATGTAGTCCAGTTCTTCCCTTTCATGTTTCTGCCGACACAGATTAATTGCGTAGGGAACGGTCACGACAGTGTTTAGTTCATCATCCCACTTCGGATACAGGTGTTTAATGGCGGGCCCGTCCGGAAAGCAGTTACTGTAAATATCTATACTTTCTTCCCATAATGCTTCACCAGTATCAATGTGTATTTCGTAGGGTGGAAATTCTTCCAGAGCTTCCCAGTTTTCTTTGGCAATTGGATCCAGTGCATAAACGCCGTTGGCAAATTCCTGAAATGGGACATCAGGGAAACGTTTTTTGTAGTAGTTTTGTATTAGTTTTAAGTCTTTCTGGGGTTCTGAAACTATGTTATCAGCCAAGCATAACCCTGTAATGCCAATCTGAATTGTAAGTATTAGGCTTAAAAGTTTGATTATTCTGGGCATGGAAAATTAACTTTAACCTCCACAGCCGCCTATTGTGACTTTAATGCTTTTTGAAGCAGTAAAATACTGATTATCTGTAGTTGTAACAATGGCGATAATGTTGGATGACTTTGCCATTTTAACGCGCGTGGAAACATAGGCTTCCAATTGTGGGTTGATCTCAAATGATGAGGTCAGCGGACTGGGGTTGTTATCAACAATGATAGAGATGTTGCTGACGTTCTCGATAGAAGCATCAACACTGACAGGTACCACGGCGCCATTTTCTGCAATTTCAGGCGCTTTGATGTGTATTGCATCACTTGCTTTCAGTTTGGCGTTGTTGGACAGTCGGGCAATTAGGTCATCTGCAGTGGATTGCTGGAATAATTCTGTATCCCATTCAGCAAAGGCATTTTTTAATCCGCCCAGGAGTAAGAACGAAAATGAGGCGATGGATTGTTTGATTAGCGTTCTTCGATTAGTTGTTAACATGTGGTTACCTATAGTGAATGTATAAAATCAACCACCTGGTCAATTTCATCTTCAGTTAAAATTCGATGTTTTCCAAATGGTGGCATCACTGTATTGGGATTAAATTGGGTTTCATCCCAAATTCTTTTGCGCAGTAAGTGCCTGTCTGGGTAACGTTGTTGCATGTTGGATAAAACTGGACCAATGTTGCCGGGACTTTCACCTCCCTCAATTTGGTGGCAGGCAAGGCAATTACCCTTAGTTCTGTCAAACGCCAGTTGCTTACCGTCGGCATAGGATATGTCTGGCAGGATGAGTAGAAGATAGAGTAAGCAAATGCTTGTTGTGGCTTTGTTAAGACTTGTCATAAAACCCAGCTTTAATAGCCTTTTGGCCTTTTTTGTCGGGTATATCGATATCGACGAAAGGCGTAAGATCAATTAACTTTACTGGTTCTATAATATCGCGACTCCGAAAACCTATCTAGTGATTTGACAGAGCTATCGAAGTATTTCTTTTCGGTTGACATTCGAATTTTGTTAAAAATTTCATTAGTCTGAGTGCGAATTTTTTTATGCATAATGTCCTCAAGCCTATATCCGCGGCTTGAGGAATTTATTGATAGCCGTTGATTATTGCATGTGATAATGTTCTGCTATTCTAAAGTGAAGTGACCTTAACTTTTTGTTATTTAAAGTAATATCTCGAGTTTCTGGTGGCTTCAATAGGTCAGCAAAGTGGTCAATCTGCACGGACTGCAGGTCTTTAGAGTTAAATGAGACGAAAATTACAGGATGTCCATTCCAGTCGGCAGGATTCGTCCATTGTTCGAGCATAGTGGCCGATTTACCAATAGCGTTTCTGGAGACGATATTGTCTACCTGTCCATCAACGTCATAGAAGCGTAATGCACTTGCTATCGACCACTTGCTTAATCCGACTATGAGCGGCTTCTGCCCCGTTTGTTGAATGACTTGTTTTTCAATCAAATCCACTTCCTGGGCGGCCTGCTTCCAGAAATAATGATTTGTCATCTCAGTGTTTAGTTTAATAGGTAAGCCGAGTGCAGCATAGTGCAGCATTCCCCCGTACATTAAACAAAGTATTCCCGTGGAATATAAGGTCAGTTTAGTAAATAACCGCTTGTTAGGATAGTGAGAAGTGGGGCTGAGTGCATAAGCCATCAGAGGAATGGCAATTAACCAAATCGAAGATGTCCAGTGAAATCTTGGGTAATGGCTTAAGCTGAAGTATATATAAACTGCTAAAGGAAAAAACGTGTAGATTATAAAAAATTGTTTATAAGTACTGATACTGGAAGTCTGCGTGACTTTATCTGTCACTAATAAAGATAAATTCTTATAGACATTGATTATGAATATAAATATCAGCGGGGAGAGTAAGATTAATAAATGAAGAAAAATATAGTGTGTAGAAAACTGCGTGTCACGATCCATTCGGCGCGTAGTCTGAAACAGAAACGAACTCCAGTCATGTTGCATATTCCAATAAATCGTCGGAGAGAAAACAATAATTGCAGTTAAGCCTGCGATGTAGGGTATTGGTTGCTTCCACCATTGACGTGAGGGTTTGTTGATGCATAGGAATATCACAACGCTGAGAGCGATTAATCCCATTGAGTATTTTGACAGCATTCCAGCGCCAATACAGAAGCCTAAGCTAATCCATGAGGCGGCATGTGATTCAATGACTATTTTGGCAATGAAATATAAACAGGCTCCCCATAAGGTGACCTGTAACGCATCTGTGGTTGCAAGAAAGCCGGTGACAACAGTAAAGGGGATCGTAGCGGCGAGCAGCAGAGAGATATAAGCAGAAGTTTTGTCAAATACTATTGAGCTGAGACGAAACAGGAAATACATAGTTGCAATACCGCTGCAATATGAGAAAAATCTTACACCAAATTCATTATCTCCAAACAGGCTGGTGCCTAACCAGATGAGCCAGGCTAATAGGGGAGGATGATCCAGATAACCGATATCTAAGTGCTGTTTGTAATTCCAGTAATATGCTTCATCAGGAATAAGCTCTGTCGTACCAAGATATAAAAAGCGCAGGACAAGAATAAATCCTGTCGCAGAAATGGCTAACACACGCCAGTTAATTGAGTTGTACTTAAATTCGTGATGTGCTTCAGCTGGAAAAACGATGAATGAAGCAGCAAAATAATTCACTGCGGTGGCAATCAAAATGCCTGGGTATATTGCAAGTGTAGGGCTAATGCCAAATAAATTTATCAACATTGCAAGAACGCCTCCACGAATCGTGAGCGCTATTAACCCGAAATAAACATATTTAATTGCTTTGGTTAGCCAGCTTATCAACGAGTCATGAGAATATTTAAATGACCATATTGAGTTAAGAAAGTAATTAAACGACGCGGCAATGAAAAAACTACTGATATGCGCGCTGCTGACACTCCATTGCCGATTAATGAAAATATGAAAAAACAGGGCATCAATGACAACACCGAGCAGGCCAACAAGCATAAATCGACCTGTCGTGGCGCCATTGACACGTCCACCACTTAATTCAAGCAAGCGTTGAAAATACTGTATTAACTGCTTTCCAGAAAGTTTGGATTCGCCAAGCACACGGTCGGTAAACACAATAGGAACCTCGGTGACGCGGAATTTGTCCAAACCGGATGCCAGCATCTCAAGCAGGATTTTGTAGCCGCGAGCATTGGCATCAATATTGGCAAAGCATTCTCTTTTACAGGCAAAAAAACCGGAAGTGGTGTCTTTAACATCGGTCAACACTCTGGCTGGCAAGCCTCCAAACCAGGATAGAAAACGTCTGTGTACAGGCCAGTTCGCAATTCCGCCATTTTTGGTATAGCGGCTACCGACAGCAACATCATGTGTCCCATCTACAATGGGTTGCAAAAGGTATGGAACTCGCTCAACTGGATGACTCAGATCGGCATCCATGACTAAAACATAGTCGGTCTGCGTAGCGTTGAGACCTTCCAGTATAGCTTGGGTTAAATCAGCTGTACCCTTACGCTGCAAAACGGAAATCCAGTCATAACGTTGATTCCATTCAGCTATTTTTTTGATAGTACCATCACTAGACTGATCATCAACGAAAAGGATTTTGAGTGCACAATTATTGATATTCAGTTGAGTCAGACCCTGCAGAAGAGGGTCGATGTTTTCTTCCTCATTCAGAGTAGGAATGATAATTGTCGCGCTGTGCATGAGCCGTACAGGGGGATGAATATGAAATTATTTAATATAGACGTTGGAGAAATGATACCAGAAATCCGAGTTGTATACGTCAGGTTTGCGGTGGATTCTACAGTGGAATCCAATGCTCAATTCTTCCCATGATTTTAAATTTTTAACGACCTGCCAGAGAGAAGCCGCTCTGACTTTAATATGTAACTGTCGCAGCGGAGTGGAATTCTGCTGGTATTGATGCGTAACCTCATGGTGCGCTGCTAATTCAATCTGCAGCGAATCACTAAAATTAATTATCAAACCCATGTTCAGAGGTTTGAAATCCGAATCACACGGTAATAAATACAGGATTAGATCATCTTTGAATTGGCAGTTCAAAAAGTATTCTTTCAGTCTGGTTAAAAATTTCTGCTCATCGGGCAGAGTCTCACTATCCAAATAATGATTTATGTCATCTGATGAGATGACTTCACGCTCAATTTGCGAGGAACAGGTTTTGATTGCTTGGCTGATGGCGATTTGATCCGTAGCTATAGGGTTAATTACTATGGTATTGGGATGCTCTTTTTTTACGAGTTTTTCAATCGTTTCAGGAGAATTCTTTTGATTGTTATGTTTGATGTATTCATCTCTTACAGCGGCTTCAGAAAAGTATCCGGCATAAGGCATATAAGCTCTAGGGTTGGATGAGGTGATGTATTTAATAATTGATTCTTTTACTGAACGATGTCGCATATGAGTGATCTGTAATTTTTCCTGTTCACTGTAATGATCAAAGCACCAGGGATGTCCAGATGCCCCAGAAGCAAAAGAGGTGGCTAATAGATCGATATCCACTGGCAATACATAATGGTTAAGCGCAGATGAATCTACAGTTATGAGCGCCTGTTTTTTCCCGTAGCAGAGATATAAACCACTATCGTCTCTGAAGTCACCAGACTTTAAAATCGATATGAATATATCGTGATCGCCCAATTTATAAATCTGGTTAAAGGCTAGAGGAATAACATTGGTAAAGCCGAAGTTTTTTAGAGGGGCTTCGGTAGAGCGAGTTTTGTAATTGGGGACAACAATCGGTATGTCGGGTCGAATTTTTTGTAGTTTAAGCAGTGTCTCTTCGTGCATATGGTCCGGATGGTTATGTGATATGTATACCAGATCAGCATTCAGTAACTGATCAAATGAATCCACGCTTGGTGCTGGAGAGTGCCACCAGCCATTCAGAAAACAGGGGCCTTTAAGCCATGGGTCGGTCACTATATTTATATTTCCACAGGTGAATAACAGACTGGCATGAGCTAGAAATCGAATATGCAGATCATCAGTTTTCTGATGAGAAAAAACTTCTTTGGGAATTCTTAAATGTATTTTAGATTGATGAACAATAATTTCATTTTCTGTAATACTGAAATCGTTGCGTTTCTTGGTGACATTGACGTTGCAGTAATCAAGTGTGTCCAGATCCAGCTTCCAGCCATGTAGGGGGCATTGGGCGAATTGTTTATTCGCGCAGGGTTCTAATGTTCCACTGGCATGATCACAAATGCGGGAAATCACCCATTCTACCTGCTTGTCATCCGTCAGTTTAATAATGTGTTCTTCCTGGAAATTTATTCCGGGATTTAAATTGCCTAGCGCATATCGGCAGTCACTGTTTTGCTGATCGCTGATACTTTTAAACGATCCCAATGCATGAGGTTTTACATATTTTTCATTCATAGTGGTTTCGTGAGTGTGTTTCGAGTATTTCTGTCAGCCGTTAATTTTGAAAATATCCTGCGATATTTGAGATATATGAAGAGAAGAAAATCTACCCGTGAGCTCCTGAAAGCGGCGAATACGAATTTCCATGCCATCAATATTAATAGGTGGAAATCGATGTTTGTGATATGCCGCACTGTTTCGGTGTGAGGCCTTGTAGCTTTTAATTTTTTTTACCAATGTTCGAGCATTATTATGAACTACGCTGGGTATGCATAAGACTGCGTTGCGATATTTGTAGTCACTATGTTCGTAGTCATTTGCAATAATGTGAATAATTTTATCTGCAGCAAATTGCCCTTCCAGGCTGACAATATGAGAGCTTAGCAAGTTGTATTTATTGGGAGCCTTATAGTTTCTTGATAATGCCTTTTCGACTTTTTCAATAAGTATCTGATCACTAGAGGCAATATCACATAAAGCTTTTGGTAGTGCATCATCAATTTCTTCGTTTGTCACAGGGTAGTAACCAAGTGTTGGTTTGTTTAACACGGTAGCCTCTATTGAAGTGGTACAACCATTCGAGACCAGTGCTTTAGAGCCTAATATCCAGGGAATAACATTTCCCTGATTTGTAACCGTAATGTTGGAATGGTTGGTAAACAAGTGTTGCCAGCTTTGCACGTTTTCTGAAGGGTGCGGGCGTACAACAAAATTAGTTGATCGAAAAGTATTGGCTAAAAGAGGTATTAGTTGCTTAAAGGCATTAAAAAGTGTTTGCTTGTGTGCAAAGCGGTTTGCGATAAAGCTATCGTTTGTTGCTCCACTGAAGTTTTTGTCCCGGTCCGCTTCATTTGTTCCTACACTGGGAATGAAATGATTAACCTGGCCAAAGTTAGTATTAATCAGCACATAATTGCCGTGACTTTCCATTATTTTATTTGTCTGAGCCAGAAAGTAGTCGCGCAATTCAGGTCTTAACATATCAATCCTGGGATTTCCTGTTATGTGAACAGGGTGATTGTGATATGCGCTATAACTTTTAAATACTTGTGCATCACTTTCTCCCCATGCGAATAGATGGTCAATGTACTGAAAAGTGACTGGAGACAGGCGATGTAAATGATATTGATCGTCAGGCAAGCGCACCAGGCTTTCTTCATCCCAGGCGACAATTCTATGTCCCAGGCCATGCAGGATTGTGAACATTCTGTTGCTGAAACGACGCATACTCTTGGCAACATAAATGGCGTTACGGACACGCGATGCATAATGGTGAATATGTGCACGTGAACCTATGATGGTATTGAATCCCTGTTCGGCAGCAACACAGGCAAGAAAAATTTTTGCGTCTAATTCACGTACCTGACTTTCAACAGGAATAAGTAAAGTGTCAAAAGAGCTCATTATTTGCTGTCAATTTCAGCCATTAGCACTTCTGCCAGTTTTAAATCGATCTCTTCGTCTATATTAACAATCGGTCGATGTATCACTAGAGGCAGGCAATTTTTCTCCATGAGATTATGCTTATCAATCAGGCTTTCCCGGGTTGTAGCGTAACAAATTCCATTACGATGATAGTAGTCAGGAATGTGCTGGCGGATGGAGTATTGAATACCGCCTTCCAGATAAGGCTTGATGAAACCGGTTTCCAATATCTCTAAAGTTTTATGCGGAGTGTAATGCCCGGGTGTTTTGCTAACAGTGGCAACGGTGAGAACCGGATTATCAATCAATATACTCACGGCTGTTGTAATATCTTCAGGGGTTCTCATGGGGCTAGTGGGTTCCAGCAGAATCGAGATATCAAATGTTTTGCCGTAATGATTTTCACAGAATAACCAGGCATGTTTCCAGACATCAACTGACTTGGCATCATCGGTGGCTAGTACCTGCGGACGCTTGAAAGGTACATCGATATTGGCCCTGCGTGCATGACTACAAATTTCATCATCATCCGAGCTGAGAACTACCGCATCGATCCAGTCCAATTGGTTTACGCATTGCGCCGCATGTTCTATTAATGACTTGCCATTAACAAGACGAAGATTTTTACGGGCAATACCTTTACTGCCTCCACGAGCGGGAATAACCGCAAGTATATTTTTGTTTCTAAACGGCATTATTAATGTGCAGGTGTTTGTTACTGCTTTTCGGCGAGGATGGAAAAGCCAACAGGGAACTGGGTGTGTTTGCGTACCAGGTTTTTCGTGTATTTATCGTCCCATTCTTTTAGCTGTGGCCAGTGCTGATTATAAAACCAGTCTTCAGCTTTCTTCCGTTCTTCTTTGGGCATGTATTCCAAAGCCTGTAACCAGCAATAACCGATGGCACTAAACGGGCCACCTTCTAATTGCGTGTCAACAGGCTCCAGGCCGACCTTGCGCATAATCTCATACATGCCATAGGGCGTGTACCTCAGGTAGTCATCAGGGATTTGGTGTAATTCCCTTAATGTTGGTTCAAACACAAATACTTTCCCATTGGGTTTGGTGATTCTTGCCATTTCACCGAACAAGGCATTTTGATCCGCAATATGGTGAACTAAATTGGGGACCAGAACCAAGTCGGCAATGTTGTCTTCAAGACCGGTGTTTTCTATTGGGGCACGTGTAGTAATGGGCACACGCAAAAAATTTTCATCCACAACTTTATCTTTGTTATAGGCTCCGCGCTTATCTGCACTGCCTGGGCTGCTGTCAACCGAGATAAAATTCTGTTGATGAAAATAAGGACCAATCAGGCTATACCCACCATATAAAAGTCCCCGTTCTAGGGATACAACGGTTGCGTTTGGCGCGGTTGTCAGTGCAAGGTTTTTTACTTCTTTAAGTAATAACTCAAAGTGAGGCAGCCGATCCGTCAGAAATACTTTTTCTGCCAGTACTTGTGAATGTTTGGCTAATTGCTCATCTGTGAAGTTCATAGTCCTATTGTACTCGAAAAATATGTGGTGATATCTGATTAATCTCAACTGGTTTACCAGTGTTTATGATTTGAGCAAATCGGTCAACTTTGGTCTGCAATTCCTGCTGATCCAGAGTGGGAAAGCGCAGTTGCTGAAAAGAGTGATGATATTTGGACTTGGGCGATAGACCTTTGATGCGTTTAATGCCGCGGCGTTTAGTCGCCAGCAGTTTGCCATGAATACTTTCTGACAGAGAGGATTTGGATGTCGGGTTTTTTAATATGTTCTCAATCACATCAATCATATTGATACAGCACAGTTTGTCGGAATCAAATTTAATATATTTTCTCAGTATCGAGCTATCGATTTCTGGAACAGTGCCGCTGAGATAATTTTGAAACATCGCGGCGACTTCTGCGTGATTGGTACATTGATGGCTGAGCTGGTCGGGAAGGGCTGCGCAATAGCCATAGCGTGTGTCTTTCACCGGAACATATGCAATGGCGGGCCGGTTAGACAAATAAGCTTCTATGCCTGTAGTACAACCACTATGGATGAGAGCCTTAGCAGCTCTAATCCAGGGAATTACATTACCTTCCTGTATCACATCAACATTATCGTGATGTGACGCTAATTTGAAATAGACATCTTTATTTTCAACGGGATGAGGGCGAACAATTATTTTTGTATCAGGAAATGTCTGCGAAAGGAATGCAATTAAAGACAGAAATCTATCAAAAATGGCCTGTTTATATTTGGCTCGACCTTCAGAAAACTCCCTGCCCATGCCGGTTGCACCTCTTCCCATTTCTTTATAATTTCCATGTTCGTCTTTGGATATAAATAAATTATGCATAGGTAAATGGGCATTTACATTACCAAAATTGGTATTGAGTAATATGAAGTCGCCATATTTATGTTTAATATCGGCAATTTGTTTCTCGTAATAACACTCAAAGGGTTTGCGTAGCATATCCAAACGCGGATTACCCACCTGGTGAATAGGGATTGATTTTGGAAGTAAGGGACAAGCTTTGAATAAATCTTCGTTTTCCTGCCCCCAAGCGAATAAATGGGACACGTAAGAAAGTGCGACGGGTGACAATCGGCGTTTGAAATAAATATCAGGTGGATAGTGCACCAGTGCTTCTTCGTCCCACGCGCAAATCGTGTGGCCTAGCTTGGACAAAATTCGAAACATCTTGTCACTTCGCTGAGTGAAACTTTTAGCTAAATAAATACTGCGCGGAAAGCGGGAAATGAGAATGTCCATCTCGGTTCTGTAACCAATATAACTCTTGATTCCGGCACTGGCCGCACATACGGCGAGAAGCAGCTTGGGATCCAGCTCCCGGACTTGATTTTCTATTGGGATTAATAAAGGTCGAGAGTATTGCATGATTTGATTCATGAAATCATTTGTTGCCATCTTTTTTCAAAGGCTGTAACCACTTCTTTATCGTGAGTGCATATCACCGTTTCGTGATTCAATAGCCTTGATCGTGCAGACCAGTTAAAGCTGCCAAACATGACACAATGTTCCTGGTCGGACTGGTACAAAATGAATTTACTGTGCATCAGGCAATATTTGATTAGTCTGGGTTGATAATACTTTATTCGGTGTCGCTCGAGAAATTCAAGTTGCTTCTCAGGCACACGTCGTTGGCTTGATTCCAGCAATAACTCGATTTTGCTGGTTTTTTTTATGGCTATTTTCAAGGGTTTTAATATGCCTGGGCCTTTTAAATGTGAAATTGCACATTTCACATGAATATTACGCCCTGTTTTGGATAGCAAAGTATCTATCGGATGTCGGCGAATGCGCGGAAGAAAATCAGCATGCCACGCAGATGCAGTAACAGTCCGGTTATGTGACAAAGTATAACGGCTAAAGGTTCTATACCCTGGTCGGCGCATACATAGAATATAATCGTGCAGTCGATCGACCATTTCTTTCTGAGCAATGTTGACTAGAACGTTATGACTGATCGAGTGATCACCTATTGCTTCGATATGCTCAGGGTTTAATACGTTCTGTCCCGCGGTAGGATTATAGGATCCCGCCAATACATGTGGCGTAGGATGAGAAAAAAAATAAAGTTTACTATGTAAATGAGCATGCCAGTGAAAGCCCAGGTATTCCCAGAATGGTTTATCATTGGCGATGTGAAGATGAATTGAGGGATGATCGGCGTGCGAGAATAGATCTATACAGGGTTGATTGATACTGGTTGTACGAGCTCTTCCATCAATCAGTAAATCTATTTCAACACCTCTTTTTGCGGCGTCAATGAGTGCTTCAAAAATGACTGGATCATTTAAGTAATAACATAGCCAGCATATTTTCCCATGTGAAGGAACGGCGTGTATATGCTTGACTAATTGATCTCGAAGCAAATTTTCAGGTTTGTCAGGACCGCCAAAATAACTCGAAGATACGTGGCTCACGGGATTGTTATAGTTCTTTAATAGCGCAGGATTTTTTCAGTGCTAATGCCTGCTTTCGCAATTACGTCAGCGATTCGCTGGCCTGCCTGACCATTTCCATACAGGGGGTTGGATGGGTATTTGCCATGTTCAATCTGCTTGAGTAACGCATTTTTTATATCTTCGCTGGAATAATTCACGTCAATAACATTTGCACCGCGATCCCGACCATTCTGGCGACTGCCTATGTTTACTGAAGGTGCACCAATAAAAGTACTTTCACGTATACCGACACTGGAGTTGCCCACAATGCATTGACTACGATTGAGCAGTTGTATGAAGTTCTCGGGAGGAAGGTTTTTTACAAAATGAATATGTTGGGTAGCATTATTTTCCCGAAAAGCACGAATACCTTTTGAGGTGCCATCGGAGCCGGCATCCACATTAGGCCAAAACCAGAGAGTTGGAATCTGGCATTCCTGAATGGCCTGTAAGGTTTGCTCAATATGCAAGCGTGCCTGCTTGTATTCGGTGGTCACCGGATGTTGCATGACAATAATATACGGTTTGGATAAGTCCACATTAGCGCCGACTCCACCCAGTTGAATGGCGACATGGTCAAGACTTTCCTCCTGATTTTCACAGGCCTGCATGGCCAAATCTATCGACGGACACCCGGTGATATAGACCTGGTCCGGGTTTTCTCCCATTTTTATCACGCGCTGCGCGGCCTGTTCGCCGGAAACACAATGGATATCCGCCAGCTTGGTAATGGCGTGCCGAACTTTTTCGTCAATAGATCCGGTCACCTCTCCTCCCTGGACATGCACCAGTGGAATATGCATGTAGCTTGCCGCAATAGCGGTAGCCATGGTTTCAAATCGGTCCGCTATGGTAACCACGAAGTCAGGCTGAAGGTTATCAAATACGGTGGCAAGCTCAGTGACACCCAGGCCTGTGGATTTGGCCGAAGTCACCGGGTTTTCACCTTCGAGAATCATATAAACACGACGGTCAATGTGGAAGCCTTCATCTTCAATCACTTTATCTGCACTGCCATATCGGTCAAGCAGGGCCGAGGCGGCTACCACAAGTTGCAGTTCCAGTTCCGAATGTACACGAACGGCATGCAAGAGAGAACGGATTCTTGCATAGCTGGGTCTTGCTGTGATGACAACGCATACTTTACGCACTTGGAGTTACTCCAGATTTTCTCTTTGAATCATTGAATTGGCTTCCAGATCAATTTTTGCTTTTTTGCCTAATACTGAAGCTACGTCCTTGGCCGGAATTCCAGTACCCGGTTTCTTGACAGTGATTTTATCAGCCGACAGGATTTCCCCAGCTCTAACTGCGACAGCAGTATGCAGACTCTTCATAAAGATCTTTCGTAAAGGGGCCGCTTCGTAATCAGGAACGGATTTGTCAACTGGATGCTGCATGACTTTTTCTATGTAGCGCACGCCTTCAACCAGTGATTTTAATTCCTGGCTGGTAATCGAGGCGATGACGTCGGGTCCAAACATTTCGCGGCTGAGCGTCATGTGTATTTCCAGTACCTGAATACCTTGTGCAGCCGCGGTTAGACCGGAATAAATGGTTCCAGAGTGGTCTGATAAGCCGACGGCACATTGATAGTCATATCTGAATTGATTAATTACATTGACACCCAGTCTTTCAGGACTGCATGGGTATTGCGAAGTGCATTGTAGCAATGCAAGTGGGTTGCCAGCATTCTGAACATAATTCACTGCTTCGGTAATTTCATCCGTCACACTTAAACCAGTGGATAAGATGACAGGTTTTTTCGTGGCAAGAACGTGATCAAGTAACAGGTTGTTATTGATTTCTCCCGAAGCAATTTTCCAGGCTCCCACACCTAAACTCTCGAGCAGATCTACGGCTTTGTTTGAGAAGGGTGAGCTTAAAAAGTGTAATCCCACTTCATCGGAGTGCCGTTTCAGTTCTTGCCATTGTTCCCTGGTAAACTCCATACGTCGCCAATAGTCCATACGGGTTTCATCCTGATAGCTAAACTTGGTACGCCACGGTTCGGCCGAAGTGCTTTCTTCTTCTGCAATATGTGTCTGGAATTTAATGGCATCAGCACCGGCATTTGCAGCGGCATCAATATGAGCATGCGCCATGCCCAAACTGCCATCATGATTTTGGGCAACTTCAGCAATAATGGCACAGGCAGCAAGGTTGTCAGGAGTGTCTAACCAGGTTTGAATTTTCGCAGTCATTAGCGAGATGCCTATCTTCTGTGTCTATTTATTTAAATAGACCTGTGTATCGATATAAGAGGACTATGCGAGCTTCTCTTTTAACGCAGGTCTTTCAAAGTTGGCAAATGCATCCAGTACGATGTCCAGCTGAGCACGCGTATGCGCAGCACTGACGCTGCAACGAAGTAAACATTTGCTATTGGGAGTGGCCGGCGGCATTACCAGATTGACATAAACACCGCGGTCAAATAATTTTTTCCACATCGCCAGCGCATTTTCACGTTCCCCTACGTTGATTGCAATGACCGGGCTGACTTGGGGGCTTAGATCGTATCCCAGAGATTTTAATCCATCATAAAGAAAGTTTGCATTGCCCCATAATCGTTCCCGCAAGCTGGGGGTGGTGCGAATTATTTCCAAGGCTGCTCGAGTGGAGGCAATGGTGCCAGGCGAAGGTGAGGCGGTGAAGATATATGGGCGACTTGTATATCGAATAACTTCCAGTTCTGGGTGTTGGCTGACGCAGAATCCTCCAATCCCTGCAAGACTTTTACTGAAGGTACCCGTAATAAAATCTACATTCGCTTCAACTCCTGATTCTTCGCACACGCCACGTCCAGTATTACCCAACACACCCAGAGAGTGAGCTTCATCAACGAGTAACAGGGCATCATATTTTTGTTTAACTTCGGTAATGGCGTGTAGATTGCCACGGTCACCTAACATGCTGTAGATGCCTTCAACAATAATTAGTGCTGAAGAGGCTTTATCTCCCAGTCTGCCAAGTCGTTTATCCAAATCTTCCGCATTGTTATGTCTGAAGTGAATAATGTCTGCGCCACTTAATTTGCAACCGTCATAAATTGAAGCGTGGCAATGTTCATCCAGAACGATGGTGTCGCCTTTGCTAACCAGCGCGGAAATCATTCCCAGATTAGCTGTGTAGCCTGTAGAAAATACAATTGCGTTAGATACACCATAAAATGAAGCCAGATCCTGTTCCAGACCTTGATGATCCGAGTATGAGCCATTGGCCAGACGAGAACCCGTTGTACCCGTTCCATACAGGCGTGTAGCTTTGTGGCTTGCATTAATGCAGCGATTATCAAAAGTAAGACCCAGATAATTATTAGTGCCTACTAGAATTGTCCTTCTTCCTCGCACACTGCCTTCGGTAGCGGAATATAAGTGATCAATCACAGCGCCCAATGGTGCCATTGACTCTTCGTCAGCGGCATGTTGTTGAGTAAACTGTTGCAGGCGGTTAAGTAAGTTCATGGGCTTTTCTTATCAGTACTTCAATGGAGCTTCTTTAGCTTGGATATTTCAGTGGCTAAATCAGAGACGGTATTGACGTCGGGTAATGAATTCAATGGAATGGAAATATCAAAATGGTCTTCCAGTTCCATCATTAATTCCATTACCATCACTGAATCCAGTTCCAGATCTCTCATGAGATGCTGGGAGTCAGTAATTTCAATGTCCTGTTTAATAAAGCGGCTTAATAGCTGTTTAACATCGCTCAAAATGGCGTCGGTGTTACTTGGCATAAATGTAAGCTTGTCTAATCAATATCATCACGCGAGTATAATGTGCTGAGACCCATTTTTAAATCTACTTTAGGCTTCCAGGGCCAGTCCGGGGGAGTGCCTTTTGCAAGCCAGTCTTTATGTAATAACTCTCTAATCTTGGCTGGTGTAAGCATAGGAGAGTAGTTAAAGAGGCGCGAGAATAACACATTCGTGTGCGCAACGCTGAATAATAACGTCTGTGGGATGGGTATTATGTTGATTTCCTTGTTGAAGAACTGCTCGCCAATACGTTGAATATCCTGCCAGGTATATTCTTTACCATCATCAGGTTCCAGAGTCATTTTAGAGGTGTTTGCTATGCTTAGTTGCTGGACAATCAGATGGACAAGATCTGAGATATGTAGCAGTGAAAAATGCTGTTTGGCCGTGCCCGGAACCCATAAATAGCCGCGCTTCATCCAGTCAAACACAGGTTTCAGCTCCGTGTCACCTGGTCCATAGACTGCAGGAGGGCGGATGATACACCAATGTGGCAAGTTGCTTTGAATCAGTACCATCTCGCTTTCATGTTTACTGTGAGCATAATCGGAAATGGATGGATTGCTGGCAGCAAGTGAAGAGATGAGTATTAAATCAGCTGGTCGCTGGCTTCGGGCTGCTGCAGTGAGAACGTTTTCCGTTCCGATGCAGTTATCATGATGGAAAATTTCTGCGCTGGCACCTCTCACTCTGCCTGCACAGTGAATGACAACATCTGCGTCATCAACCAGCCTATTTAGTGCCGGCTGAGTATGCAGGCTTCCTTCTATAATATTAAGATCAGGATGGGACAGAGTGATTTTGCGCGGATTTCTCGCCAGCACTCTAACGCGATAATGCTTAGCCAATAGTGACGCAAGAATATGCGAGCCAATAAACCCTGTGCCGCCGGTTAGAGCGACAACTTTACCGTTTTTTGACATGGAAGGTTTTTGTATAGACGGCATGCTTGCATGCCTGCAAGACTAGCCCGCTGTTTTGACTTGAACGTTACTACTATGCGGTTCGCTCAGGTAGGTCTCGGCCAGGCTGTTCTGCTCCATATAGTCACGTCTTGCCGCAGATCGGGAGAGTTTTCCTGATGAAGTTCTGGGCAGGGTGTGTGGAGGAACCAGTTTAATAAAGCAGCGAACACCTATCTCTTCAATCACGGCCGTTTCAACACGCTTAATGATGTCTGCGCGGATAGTTTCATCTCGCTCGCGACATTGCATGACTAACACAACGGTTGTTTGATTATTAAAGCCCGGAGCAGAGAAAGCTAAAGCATCACCGGTACGGATTTCCGGCTGCTGTTCTGCCAAATGCTCGATATCCTGTGGCCAGATATTTCGGCCGTTAACAATGATGAGATCTTTTTCACGACCAGTGATGAATACTCTTCCATTCACCAGGAAACCAATATCTCCTGTATTCAGCCAGCCATTACGTAAGGAATTTTCAGTTTCTTCTGTATTATCAAAGTAATGCGACATAACGCTCGGGCCCTGTACATAGATTACGCCGACTTGGCGTTCGGAAAGGCGGTTACCTTTCGAGTCTCTTATTTCAATCTGATGATCTGGCAGCGAAGGACCGCAATCTACAAATTTGGCTTTTCTGTACTCGGGATTGTCTGGGTTGACAGGCACGGCAATGTTATTTTGAGCCAGTTGCTCAGCATCGATCTCTTCAATAGTAATTGGCTGATCCAGTGAAGCAAAACTGATAGCTAAGGAACATTCCGCCATACCATAACATGGGAGGAATGCAGTATTGTCGAAGCCGCATTTCTTAAGTAATTTTGAAAAACGTTCCAGAGGTTCAGGACGAATGGTCTCAGCGCCAATGCCCGCAATTCTCCATTGAGACAAATCGTAATCAAGATTTTTAGATTCACGTAAACGTCTTTCTACCAGTTCATAACCAAACGGTGGACTGAAAGTAATGGTGGCCTGGTTCATGGACATGATCTCCAGCCATCTCCTTGGACGCATAGCGAAATCGCGGGTATCCAGATAGTCCACTGAAGTTTGGGAGGCGATAGGGGACAGTACCAGACCCACTAGCCCCATGTCATGGTAGAAAGGTAGCCATGAGATGGCACGGTCATTTTCGTTGATGTGAATGCCGTCTGAGATGATTCTTGCCAGGTTGCTAAGCACCGCTCTTTGCTCAATCACCACGCCTCTTGGGAATTTAGTGCTGCCAGAAGTAAATTGGATATAGGCAGTATCTTCCGGTTTGGTGCTATATAACTCAATACTGGGGTCGACGGGATAATCCGCAAGGTTTTCAATATCGCCGACAAATTTCATGTCGATGTCTTTACACGCTTCATTCACTAGAGGAAGCACCGATTCCGGGGCAAATATGGCCGTAGCGTGTGCACTTATTAATAAGTCACGTGTTTTTCTTACATACCCTGCACGACTTCCTAACTGGATTGGGACAGGGACAGGGGCAGGAATCAACCCTGCATACTGACAAGCAAAAAAACCACGTAAGAAATTTGCATGGGTTTCCGCCACTATGACCACACGTTCACCATGTTTGAAGTCCATGGCAATTAGCTTTCGGGCTAAATCTTTGGCTTCCCTGGCTAATTGCGAGTAGGGGACGGATTCCAGCAACTGGGCACGACTGCCGTAAAAATTGGAGCCGGTAATACCCTGTGCAGCATAATCAAGTGTTTCAGCCAGATTGCTGAAGTCTGCAGGTCTAAGTGGGATGTTATTTTTCGTTGGCGTTGGACTTGCTGTCATTTTCTAGTACTAATTCCTAAAATTACAATATTATCAATTACTTATATTTTTGTTATGTGCCAACGATTTTATTATTTTTATATTCTGCGATGTGCTTTGCTTGTTATTTAATCTATTTTTCAAGACTGAGTTTTACGAACTGACTCTAAAACCATAACTTTTAAAGTATTTTGTGTTCAGTTTCAAGTTTTTATCTTGTTCAACGGTACCTTGTGACTGTCATTACTACCTGATTGTTCCGTGTTTTTTTAATCACGACGTACTAACTGTAGGTCTCTGATGTACCAGTGGTAAATTAGGTTCCTGGCTCTTTGATCCAGTTATCTTTGAGATAGTTCAATAAGTTCTGTTTTTGTGAGGTGTTTAGATCCAGTTTACCAGCCAGATTGGGTGGCCCTGGCCAATCTTGGTCCTCTAAAGTAAGTGACTGAAATTTTCTGGCGCAACTATACCTTGGAATAACATGAAAATGAACATGCGGGTCGATCATCATGAGCATCAGGTAATTTATTTTATCGTAATCAAAACAATTACTTAAGCATGACTCAATGTCTTTTATTATGCTCGAGAATTCTCTCATGGCTGGCTCGGTTAAATCGCTGAATGCATGAGCCTCGGAGTGGCTGGCAAGTATCAATGAACCTAATGTGACCTGGTCCGGTCGGAGAAGCACACTCCAATTCTGATACGATTTTACTATGGAGTGGGGATAACCAAATTTAACAAGTGTGTCATTCATGATACTGAGGGCAGTGTGAGGGGCTTGCGCCTGGATTCAGTCAGTAAAACCAGCACAAACATAGAGTTCGGATGGTTTGCTACAGCAATGCTGATTATAATTGCGATTAAGAGAATTTTGTAACTGGGATTTTAATAAACCAATGAATATAACAAGTATGTTTTGGGCACATAAGAAGTATCATCTTGAAGATATGACATTCTCCGAGCTTGTTAAGGCTTATATACAATATCCGGCGATACAAGTTTATTTCCTGATTGCTCTGATTACAGCTGTGACAATATCACTGCAGGGGCTATGGTCTCTGGTACATATTTTCATTGCGCTCATTGTAGCGTTTATCTATCCGCTTATATGGTATGGGTTACATCGCTATGTATTGCACAGCCAGTTTCTGTACCGTTCGCCAAATTTTGCGCGGGTATGGAAACGAATTCATTTTGATCACCACAGTGACCCAAACGATTTGCGCGTCCTGTTTGGTGCGCTACATACCACCTTGCCAACCGTGGCTATTTGCACATTGCCCATCGGCGCCTTGCTGGATGGCTGGGTTGGCGCTCTAGTGGCGTTATCGGCCGGTGTTGTGGTTACGATGTTTTATGAATTTTGTCATTGTATTCAGCACTTACATTACACGCCAAGAATTCGATTTTTTAAAACCATCAAGCGTTTTCATCTATTGCACCATTTTAAAAACGAACATGGTAATTACGGCATTACCAATTACTTCTGGGACAAGCTGTTCGGAACCTATTACGACAAAGATGATAGCTGGGAAAAAAGCCCTACGGTTTTTAATCTTGGTTATGACGAGCAACAGGCAGAAAAATATCCCTGGGTTGCCGAGTTGTCTAAATCTACTGATTAAGTACATCAAGTCCTCATCAGTACTGAATAAGCATGTCCTTAACGCTGCACTCGTTTGATGTATCAGATCGTGCATCAATCAAAAAATTTATAAAAGTCCCCTGGCGTATCTACCAGGATGATTCTCATTGGGTGCCGCCGCTGATTAAAGAGCGTCTGGATCTGCTTTCACCTAAACATCCCTATTTCGAACACGCTCAGGCAAGGTTCTGGATCGCTTACCGTGGAAGTGAGGCAGTCGGGCGTATTAGTGCTCAGTTTGATCAGCTCAAACCCCTCAACGAGTCTAGTAGTGTGGGTTATTTTGGGATGTTTGAATGCGTTAATGACTATAAAGTCGCCAAAGAGTTATTTAAAGCTGCCGAAGGATGGCTTGATCAATATAAAGTGGACGTGATTCGTGGTCCTTTTAATTTGTCCATTAACCAGGAAAGTGGTTTATTGGTGGATGGCTTTGAAACATCCCCGTACATCATGATGGGACATGCCCGACCTTATTATGAAAAGCTGATTGAAGACAATTATTATCGAAAAGCTAAGGATTTATACGCCTGGTTTAATCAATCTGAATTTAAAAATCCCCCTGCTATGCAGCGTTTAGCGGAGCGTTATGAGGACAGAATCATGCTGCGAGATGTGAATAAAAAACATATCGCCCGTGATATAAAAATCATGATGGAAGTGTTTAATGATGCCTGGGCCAACAATTGGGGTTTCATTCCTTTTACCGAAAACGAATTTGTGCATTTGGGAAATGAAATGCTGCAACTGATTCCGGCCAGTCATTTTAAAATTGCTGAGATAGATGGGGAAGCCGTCGGTATGGTAGCGGGCCTGCCAAATTTCAATCAGATAATAAAAGATCTAAATGGAAAGCTTTGGGTTACCGGTGTATTTAAGCTGCTTTGGAGGTTGAAATTTTCACCTCCCACTACCGGGCGAGTGGCATTGTTGGGTATTAAACAAAAATATCAGAATCAACTCATTGGTTCGGCGTTGGCATTTTTATTGATAGGTAAGATCAAAGAGGTGGCGCATGATACCGGCGTTATAGAGCACGAAATGTCATGGGTGCTGGAAGATAATCAACGCCTGAATAAAATTCTGGAAAGTTTGGGTGGGAGTCGCTATAAAACCTATCGAATCTTTGAAAAATATTTATCTGCATGACTTTGTGCGGAGTTGTAAGCGAGAACCATAACCGTTGATTTGCTGAATGAAACAATGGAATGCAGTAGTGTTGGCGGGTGACCGTGGTCCCGGCGATCCGGTGGCTAAAGCGGCCAATGTGCACGGTAAGGCGGCTGCGCGGCTGCATTACATCAGTCTGCTAGAGCGTGTTGTATCTGTATTACAGCAATCCGAGCACATTAACAGGATCATTGCGGTAGGACCTGGACAAATTTGTCTGGAAAAGGACTTTGAGATCAGGGCCATACTGAATCAATATCATGTGGAAACTATGCAACCTGCAAAAGGCCCGAGTACAAGTGCCATGCAAGGTGTATTGCACAGCGCTTGCTACCCGACATTGCTGGTGACCTGCGATTTGCCTATGCTTACAGCACCCATGATAGATAGTTATTGTCAGAGAGTGGCTAATCTGGATGCCGATTTTGTTGTTGGAGCGATCGACACGGCATTGATCAATCAGAAAATTTCTGAACTAAAAAAGACGAAATATTATTTTAATGGGCAAACTGTTAGTTTTGCTAATTTGTTTGCTGTATTAACTCCTGATGGGGTTAAGGCCATCGAATATTGGCAGGATGTTGAAGAATGCCGTAAAAGGCCCATTGAGCTGATTCGAAAAATCGATTGGATGAGTATATTACGCTACAAACTTGGCCGATTAAGCCTGATGCAGGTGGCGGATAAATTATCACGCAAAGTGGGTGCCCGGCTTGTGATAGAGAAATTTTCTGTGCCAGAAATGGCTATTGATGTGGATTCTGCACATGATTATGAAGTGTTATCCCGCTACTTAAAGTAATTTTTATTTATTAGACCATTTTTCAGCCAGTTCCTTGGCACGTTCAAGATCCTGAATGAAATCGACTTCAGTCCACTCAAGGCCGTGGATAGAGCATGTGCCCACATGATTTTCCGAAGCCAGCTCATCAATGATGGACAGGTACCATCTCTGCAGGGATTCCGGTGTATACATTAACGTTTCGATGGTGTCTTTAAATAAACGGGCCCCTTGTGGATTAAAGTGTATGGCACCAATAGATTCTCCATTTACTTCCGTGATGGGAAGTTTTTTACCAACAGAAATCAGTCGCGAACTCTCTGTGATGACTTTCATGTCATCATCGTCATAATGCTGTTTTTTATCAGTGGCTAGGGTGATTGGAAAATCATTAACACTGAGCAGTTTTGAAATAACCGCAGGTTCAAATAAAGTATCGCCATTGAGAATAATAAAATCATCCTGAAAATGATCGCGCGCCATCCAGCAGCTGGCGAGATTATCAGCAATCTCATAGAACGGGTTAAACACAAACGTGACCTTGTTTCCATAACGTTTGCGCAACACAGATTCAACACGTTGCGCGGCATAGCCGATGACTGCCACAACCTGTTCTATACCAATATCTTGCAGTGCATCTATCTGCCATTCAATAAAATGCTTGTCATTGAGTGATAATAGACATTTAGGAGAAGACTCCGTATGGGGGAGTAAACGGCGTCCTTGGCCGGCGCATAATATAATGGCTTTCATGAGGTTTGATAAAATACAGTCAGTATTAGTGGTCTGGAAATAACAAAATAAGTGCTAGACGAACCGAACGTTACTATACACTATACGTCAAAGCAGAGTGGTAGAAATTCAAAAAAAAAGATTTAATTAATTTGATCATAGGCAGTTATATAACTCGGGAAATTCTCAGGCCGTTTGCATTGATTTGCGCGGTTTTGTTGTTATTGATGGTCAGTTACAGCACGTTGACATTATTGGCCGATGCGCAAAGCAATCTGATTGCTTCGGATTTGCTAATAGTGCTCATTGTCGCTAAATCTATCGCTGCATTTGAATTGTTTTTGCCGTTGGCGCTATATATTACGCTATTAATGGGGTTGGGTAAGCTTTATTCAGAGCAGGAAATCAGCGCGCTGCATGCATCAGGTATGAGCGTTTTTGGATTGGTGAAGGTACTCATGCCACTAATTATTTCAATTGTTATTTTGACATCGATCGTTGCACTCTATGTTCGACCATGGGCGTATGACTTGCGTTACGATGCTAAGTATCAGGCGCAGCAAACTTATGATTTTGAACACCTTGAAGAAGGCTATTTTTACGAAAATAAAGAATCCGGGCAGGTGTACTTTGTAAAAAGTATCGATCAGGAAAGTCAAATCAAGAATGATTTTTTTGTGTATCAGCCAAAAGGCGATGCGACGCAGATCGTTTATGCGAATAAAGCCTATCACCGTGAAGAGCAAGGGAACCATGTTCCGATAATGATCTTTCAGGAGGGGACTGCGCAACGTTTACAACATAATGGTGTAGATACATTTATCAGCTTTAGGGAATTTACAGTCTATCCAGATGCACAAGCCATCGAGCCACCGTCTTTTAAACGTAAAGCAGCATCCACATCCTATCTGTTCAGATCCGCGGATCGTAACGATGTTGCCGAGTTTCAATGGCGAATTACGTCCGGTCTTAAAACATTTTTCCTGGCGATTATTGCAATTTTACTGGCTAAAACTTCTCCGCGCCAAGGGCGCTATGGCAAGCTCATCATTGGTGTGCTGTTTTTCTTTGTAGCACATGCCAGTGGTTTAATAATGAATACCTGGATAGAGCAAGGTGTATTAAGCACACTGCCTGGCATGTGGAGTGCTGTGATAGGTCTGATAGTTGTGACAGCTATTTTAGCTAGGCGTTATGCATAATTGACTATGTTTATATTGCAACGATATATCGGGCTAAGCGTCATTCGGGGATTTTTACTGCTGGCATTGATAATGGTTTCGCTGTTCATGATTATATTGCTTATTGAAGAGCTGGATCAGGTAGGGACAGGACATTACAATTGGGCCATAGCACTAAAATTTGTGCTATTGCACGCGCCTAAACTATTACTGGATTTTGCTGCTTTTATAAGTCTGGTGGGTTCTGTATTAGCATTGGGGTCCTTGGCGGCTCATCAGGAATTGGTAGCGCTGGAAACAGTTGGTGTCTCGCCGCGCAGAATTACTAATTCAGTATTGTTGGCGGCACTGCTGTTAATGGCACTGGTGCTGATTAATGCGCAATTTGTTGTTCCTGTTACATTACAACAGGCAAATGTAGAAAAAACACTGGCGGTTGAAGGGGCGGGTGACTTTGTCAGTGAGACGGGTTACTGGGCACAGAGTCAGAATCGTTTTATTCATGTTAAAGATGTCAAGAATGGTCATGTGCCAGCGGATGTGGAGATATTTGAATACAATGACAAACATGAGCTGTTGCGGTATATCCATGCCGATAGCGTGTTGCTGTCTTCCAAAAATAAAACCGACTGGGTTTTACAGGGTGTGCAGCTTAAAGAGTTTTCCAATCAGCGACTTTATTCTAGCACTATGCAAAGCATGCAATGGCCTTCATTTTTGACTGCTGCTCAGTTAGGAATTATTGTATCCAGACCCGAAGCGTTGTCTGTTACAGATTTGTATCAGTATATTAAAGGATTAAAACAACGCGGTGAGCAATCGTACCGTTATGAGTTGCTATTCTGGCAGAAAATTACTATTCCTGTTTCGGCCGCAATTATGATTTTGCTCGGAATGCCCTTTGTGTATGGTTCGCAACGCAGTATTCCAACCGGAAAGCGAATTACTCTGGGTATGTTGGCCGGGGTGGCTTTCTATGTTGCATCCCAACTCATGACGCATATAGGTTCCTCGCAACAATGGTCACCGATGATAACCGCGTCCGCTCCGAGTCTGGTGGTTTTGTTGGTGCTGATAATAATAAAATTGCGGTTGCCCAGCCTGCTTGCACCTAAGTAAGTTCCTGGCAAGTAGCAGCGATAAAATTTTTTTGTTGTATATCGAGTATGTAGTTCTGTTTCTGTATTTTCCAGCTATGTTCTTTTTGGGCAATGTTAAACAATAAGAATTCTGCTTTGTAATTCTCTGATTGACTGATGCTGGACGAAGAGGATGCGCCAATCACAGGAATCTTCTTGTGGTTATGAGCGTCAATTGTCTCATAACAGCTATTATGTCCATGCCCATGCAGCACCAGATCAACCGGGTGTTGTTGCAGAATATCAACTAATGCTTCTCTGTTGAGCAAGCATTTTCGTAACGGAGTGTGTGTAACGGTTAATGGATGATGTATAAGAAGTACTTTGCAATAGTCATCCAGTGTTTTCCCACAGAGTAATGCTTTGAGACGGTCAAGCTGTTGCTCATTCACTCTGCCGGTGGCGCGAAACCATGGAGCATTAAATACGCTAGAGATGCCAATGAAGGCAATATGCTTGCGAATACGGACGATCGGATAAAGCAGATTTAATTGCTTTGACGCCTGATGGGGTGCCTCGGGTTTTTCTTGATTGTCACCCAGCATGTATTTTTCCCAAAAAGAAAAGCTACGATCCCACAGTGTATCAACATATAAATCGTGATTTCCGGGAATGAGCGTAACTTCATTTATCAATGCGACATTTCGTAACCACTGATAGACCTGTTCAAATTCATCTTTCAAGCCTATATGAGTCATGTCGCCTGTGATGGCTAAATGATCGACTTTGAGCTGGCGAATTTGATCTATTGCAATATCTAAAACCCAACGTTGATGTGTGTGTCGACGTCGGCGTAACCAGGATAAATAGCCAAGCAGTCGTTTATTGGCAAGCTGCCATGGACTTGGTCTGACAATAGAAGACAAATGCAAATCAGAAAGTTGCACAAATCTAAAAGACTCATTAGCATGGCCGCCAGTTGGATTGCTTTCAGTCATGATTCTAATGGCGAGTATTAAACGAGGGTTGTAGTACTTTTTCTGGCGGCTTTAATCTGGTTTTCATTAGTTAAATGCATACTACATTTTAGTTCGGCTAATTCTACACTATTTACATATATGATTTACCACATAATTAACACATGCGATGTCGTCTTGTGGGGAGTTCCTCAGGTGACGCGCATGCGTAAAATCTTGGACAGAGTGGGTGACTTTAATGAAATTCCTGATTTGAACCAACTGCCTGCCGAAGAGAATATTCTTTTATTGCGTGCGGATTATCTGTATGAAGCCAATGTAATACAAAAACTCATCGCACTGCCTGAAGCCATTCTGGTGTCTTCCCGCGAAGACCAGTTGCCTGCGGCTATCTGGTGTAAAAGTTCTGATTTATCAAAAGCCAAAATGATGTTGGAACAAAGTAAGCTCTCGCCGGATTTAGTTACCATTACTGTTTATACTCCGCAACAGCTAACCGGTGGTTATGATCCTCGTTTGCGAAAATATGATTTGGCACATGTGGTGCAGATAAACGCGAATGATAAAACAGTTATCGAGAACTATTTGTATGATAAATCCTATAAAGGCATCACCGATTTAGTCACCAAGTGGTGGTGGCCGCTGCCTGCCCGCAGAGTGGTGCGTCTATGTGCAGCTAACAATATTACCCCCAATATGGTGACCGGCTTTGGATGGTTGCTCACTATCTTTGCCGGCTTAGCGTTCTATCATGGTGAGGCCGTGTTAGGATTATGTGCGGCCTGGTTAATGACTTTTCTGGACACTGTTGATGGCAAACTTGCGCGGGTTACTTTGCAGTCGAGCAAGATAGGTCATACCATGGATCATGGGCTTGATATTATACATCCGCCTATCTGGTACTGGTGTTGGGCCGCAGGTCTTGGTTTGAGTCAGATGTCTTTTTTAAATCTTACATTGACGGTAATGAATTGGGTGTGGGTTATGCTCGCGGCTTATGTGGGGGGAAGAATTTTTGAAGGGTTATTTCAACTGCTGTTCAACGACATCAGTATTTTTTGCTGGAAACAGATAGACTCTTACCATCGATTAATTACTGCGCGTCGTAACCCTTGTATCATAATGCTAACTATCTCGCTAATTATAATGGATCCCGAGTTGGGATTTTTATGGGTGGTCGCATGGTCGATTATGTCAACGCTACTTCTGGCAGGCCGCTTCCTGTATGCCTGTGTGATCAGAATTATTCGAGGGCCGCTGGAATCCTGGGTGGAAAATATCAATCCAGATCAGATGCATACTACGCTTGCGGTAAAACTTTTTACCGGTTATCCAGCGCAAAAAACTATTGCACCTCTTTTGCGTTTATCAAAGTAGTTGGCTGAATGACTGCAGAAGAACAGGATAATGTCGCCATCGTTGCCATCAGTAACCCGCGCAGCGGCAGGAATAAGCGCGGAGGTTTTGAAAAATTTAAAGCTGTTTTGCAGGCATTCCCTGAAATCAAACATATCGTTACAAAAAATGAAAATGATTTGCTGGAAGCTTTGGCGCTTTGTCAAAGCCAGCAGATAAAGATATTAATGATTAATGGGGGAGATGGCACATTATTACAGATTCTGACCTATCTAAAAAATAAAGAAAACTGCACATATGTACCCTGTCTTGTGCTACTTAAAGCCGGTACCACCAGCATGGCTTATGGTGATGTGGGATGTAAAGTACGTATAGAAAAAGTGATCCGAAAGACAATTCAGTTTGCGCAGGGCGAGGGTGATGTCCTGAAAAAAACACAAAGGAACGTATTACAAATGGTGCTGCCAGACAGCCATACGACAGTGTGTGGAATGTTTTTTGGAGCCGGTGCTATTTACAATGGGATTCTCTATTGTAGACAGAATATTCATACTAAAGCGGTGCGTGGGGAGTTAGGCCCCACCATGGCGATGATGCGTTATATACTGGACTGGCTTACTGTAAACAAAATGATAACCTCTACCCAAGCAAAAATAGATATTGATGAAACCATAAGTCTTCAGGGAGACTACTCTATTATTACGGCAACCACGCTAAACAGATTGCTAATGGGGGTATACCCATTTTGGAGCGCAAAGAAATCAGCAAATCACATTGCGTTAACGCTAATAAAAAAACATGCGCCTAAAGCGGCCAGTGCCTTTATTAATATATTGCGTGGAAATGAACCCGGGGTGGAATACAAACCTGATTTCTATCAGAGTTTTTGTTCTGAAAATGTAAGTTTGGTTATTCAAGATGGTTTTACTCTGGATGGCGAGTTATTTGGCCGGCCGGGTGTGGCGACTCAGGTTGAGCTGAGTTCGGCGGGTAGCGTGACGTTCTTGACCGAATGAATAACCCTTTGCATCAGCATATCGCTTCAAACTTGCACTATCAGCAGGATGAAGTGCTGGAAAAATTTGTTGATGTATTTAAGGAAGAATATAAAGAATCTTTGCTTGCCGTTGTTTTTTATGGGTCTTGTATGCGTTCGCGAGAATATAAAGATGCCATGCTGGATTTTTATGTGATTGTCGATAGCTATCGTCATGCCTATGCCAGTCGCTGGTTTGCGATAGCGAATAAATTACTCGCACCTAATGTTTTTTATCAACAGGTACAACTGGAAGATTGTGTGTACCGTGCAAAATATGCTGTTGTAAGTAAGACGTCTTTAATCTCGTCGGTCGAAAAATCATTTCATCCGTATTTCTGGGCGCGATTCACGCAACCGATTGCCTATATTTATGCTTGCGATAAGTATGTAAAAGAATGGTTGACTAAAATTCAATGCCAATCTGCCGCGACATTTATTCATTCAGTGAGGTATGCGATTCATGATGAGTATTGCAGTGAAAACTTATGGGTGGCAGGCATGCAACTTACCTATTCTGCTGAACTCAGGACTGAAACCTCTCAAAGAGCTGATTATATTTATCAAAGCCAACGCAATTATTATGATGGGATTACTCATAGTGTGTTCCCCAATAAAAACTCGCGTAATTTTGAGATTAAAAAGTCTGAAGTAATAAAGTGGAAGCTAAGGAAAGCGCTAGGCAAAGTATTGTCAATTTTGCGCCTGATGAAAGCAACCACAACGTTCATCAATGGTGTTGATTATCTTGCGTGGAAAATAGAGCGACATACTGGAGAAAAGCTTATTGTTTCTGAAAAATTACGCAAGCATCCACTTATTTATTGTTGGCCGCTACTTATCAAGCTTTATCGACAAGGTAAAATTCGTTAGCACATTCTGCGTAAGAAAAGAAATTGTATTTTAAGGTAATTTAAATATGAAATAATTGGTATATACATTGACTTGGCAGCTAATCGCTGTGATTCTTGACCAGATACTATGGTACGTAGAGTTAGTGGTTGGCTTGGCTATGCTCTGTTTGTCATGAATGTAGTTACATGACAGAAGGTTTAGAGATAAATGTAACAATACTTTTCAATTAAGGTTATGTCTGAATTGGAACGCAATAAAGCAAAATTAAAAAAATTAATGCGCTCACATGGGAAATCTTCACGACACATAGCCATGCTGCTCGAGCGTGTCACTGGAGATCATCTATCTGCCAGAACTTTTCAATCATGTAGTGCTTCA
>CAZWQM010000017.1:0-27386 GCA_964636225.1 uncultured Thiotrichales bacterium
TCACAGAACACATCCACATAAAGCGCATTATGCGGTGTACATCGCGCAGTTCCGACAATGGGAGCCGCACGTTTCACCATATTCGGATAACGAATCGCCCACTCCAATGTTTGCTGAGCGCCCATTGACCAGCCGGTAACCAGCTGCAATTCAATCACCCCCAATGCTTGAGTCAGCAACTGGTGTTGTGCCATTACATCATCACCAATCGATAACGCAGGAAAATTTTGCATGGCCTGTTCTCTATCAATATTGTGCGGAGAAGTGGACAGACCATTACCCAACTGGTTGGGAAGCACTATAAAATATTTATCCAGATCCAGCGCTTTCCCCGCGCCAATATAATGCTCCATATTTTTTGACGTTCCGGAAAACATAATGGTAAACAGTATGGCGTTATCCCGCTGTGCATTTAGCTGGCCAAATGTGGTGTAAGCCAGCTGCGCATTGCTTAGCGTTTGCCCCCGACTCCAGAGCAAAATCGCCCAATGCATAGAGCTCATAAGGTCCATGGTTTAGTTGTGAATAATATTGATTTTGTAACAAGTTACTTCTACAGATTCACACATTGAAAATATCTGAGCTTTCCTTTGCGCTCATCCCAGAAGCAGCCATGTGAATAACATGAACATTCCAGGATTTTGATTACGTAGTAATACTCTGTCCAATTTTTGTGTAACCTCTCTATAATATCGTGTCTGATAAGCCTATAACCATTCAAGACTCAGCACTATTACTAGAATAATAATTTAACAGGAGAAACAAATATGCTTACACTTATTATCAATCTGATTAGTGGGGCCATTGGCGGCAATATTGCAGGCGGGTTAATGAAAAATCTTAGCCTTGGAACCATGGGCAATTCAATCGTCGGTATTCTTGGCGGTGGCGCGGGCGGAGCCTTACTTGGAATGCTGGGAATTGATGCGGGAGCGGGCACAACTGATATTGCTGGTATTGTAGGGAGTATTGCTTCTGGCGGTGTAGGTGGCGGCGTACTGATGGCCATTATTGGCGCGCTGAAAAACATGTTCGCCAAATAAAATTAGCTGACAAAAAAGCCCGGACACTCCGGGCTTTTTTCCAAGGAATTTCTCAATCACTTCAACACAAAGGTCACTTTTAACAAAACCCGATACTCATCAATTTTGCCATCTTTACCCACCGTCACGTCCTGATCCTGAATCTAGGCACTTTTAACATTCTGTAAAGTTTTACTGGCTCGCTTAACACCAAGCTGAACGGCATCTTCAAAGCTTTTTTTTGACGATGCTTTAATTTCTGTAACTCTTGCTACTGACATAGTGAATTCTCCGTTTATGATTTAGAAGATTATGATGCATGCATCATTGAGAATCCCATTATGGCGCCAACCCCCTAACGAGAAAATTAAACTGCCACTCACTCAGCTATTTAAAAGTGTTACATTTATCAACACTGCCGTATTTAAATCCGATCTGAAACCATTGCATACGCTGTTTCGATGAACCATGTGTGAAAGCTTCCGGTTGCACAGCAGGCCCGGCCTGGCGCTGTAAGCGGTCATCGCCCACTGAAGCGGCGGCCGTCAAACCTTCTTCAATATCGCCTGCTTTCAGAATATTTCTTTTTCGCTCTGCATGATGCGCCCATATACCGGCATAGCAATCGGCCTGTAACTCTTGCAACACGGATAAAGAGTTTGCATCTTTCTTACTACTACTCTGACGTTGCTGAAATACTTTGCTAGAAGTGCCCACCAGGTTTTGTACATGGTGTCCGATTTCATGTGCAATCACATACGCTATAGCAAAATCGCCTGGCGCGCCCAATTGTTTTAATTCATTAAAGAAGCCCAAATCCAGATAAACTTTTGAATCTGCAGGACAGTAGAATGGCCCTGACGCTGCTTGTCCCAGCCCACAGGCGGTTTGCGTCACATCATTCTAGAGCAACCAGTGAGGGTACCTGATAACTGGACCCTGCACTGGAAAATAAGTGTTGCCAGGTATCTTCGGTATCTGCCAGCACGGCCGAGACAAAATCAGCATCCTAGTCATTTGCAGAAGAATTATAGGGAACACCTTGAGAAGACGATGTTGGGTAGGTCGATCCCCCTCCCCGGTGATCATACCTAGCATTTGTAGCGGATTTTGTCCGGTGAGCAAGCCAATGACGATGATAATCAGAATCGCGTCTCCTCCCAGACCACCACCGCGCTTGAACCCTGTTCTACTTACACGACGGGGAAATCCCGGAAAAGACGACCCAACACCGCGCCGGTCTTCAATATTTCTGCTTCTTCTGCCTGTTTTCTAACGCATATCTTTTATCTTTTAACTATTTTGCCGCATTGCGTTGGTCTGAGTTTATCTGGTTATTTCATCCAGGTCAGCCTAAAACGGATTCCAGGTTTTGTCAGCAGTGACTTTCATATACCCCACGTTGGCTCCTGCACGCCAACCTACGCCCAAGCGAATCGGAGCCAGAACAATCTCATCACGCTGAACATAGTTCAGACCGACACCCCCAACGAAATAGAGGCTGCCGTCAACACCTGGAAAGCGCTGAAAAACACTCTCAACACTGGGCAGGTTATAAACCAGGGTAAATACTTTTGCAGCATTGCCACCCCAATCAAAACCAATTGATGGCCCCTGCCAGTGCACTTGTCGGTTATAACCATTTTTCAGAAAAAGTTCGCCATCACCATAACGCAAACCCACCACAATTGCGCCCGCAGCTTCCCTTCCTTTTATATAGCCATCCGGCTCGCCATGATCCTTAAAGACTTTTTCGATGACTGTGGCGAGGCCTTCTGCCCCCGAACCCAGGTAGCTTTCTGCCTCATCAATAATGGTTTGCTTGTCATACTTATCATTCGCAAATAGCCCTGGCGACCCCATAAGAAAGATAACGATGAGTAATGCGGTCAATTTGAAAGGCATATAAAACTCCAACGAAAATTAATAAATAAATGTGGCTTTTGTGTAAGAGTCACCATATCCACATGAGTTCCGTATTTTAGCGGATAAATCAAAGAATTATGACAGATAATTACGCGGAATTTCGGACCATATCGCGTGGGTCAGTACCGGGTATTTGACTTGTTAAAAGCCAAACTCATTTTGAAATGTATGGGCTTTTGTAAGGAAGGAAAATTAGTTTTAGTTAGAGAATTTTTTGCGCGCTGACGCTTAGCTTTCAGATATCAGCACTAAAGAAGCCAGCTCCGAGACGACCTAAAGCTGCTTGGTATTCTGTACTTCCAATTCAAAGATCTGTGCCATTTCCTGAAACTGGCTGGCCACATGTCCCATCAAGGCAAAAAAATTACTCTCGCAAATGTTTAACATGCTTTCCATCAACCGCCCGGTTGCTTCAAGCATGCGAGTTTGCGCGTTCATCAGTAAACAATCTGCCATATAACCCGACAGAAAAATGCACCTTTGCTTCTCCAGCAGGCATTCATTGTCCTGCACATAACTGTCGCAATGACTCAGTCCGACCAGATCGGTGACATCTTCGGGTATACCCCAATTCGACAGCAACCATTCACCGACTAACGCATGGTCAACATTCACTCTTTGACGTTCTATTCCCATGATATGATTATGATCCTGTTGGGAATCACCAATGTTCGCGTAAAAATCTTTGTCTGCTTTATCCAGTGCCAGCATACCAATGTCTTGCAACAATCCCGGCAGAAACAGCAACTCAACATCTTTGCACTTGGTCATCTGTCCCAGCGCGCGAGCCGAAGTTGCCGCGGCCAGAGATCTCAACCAGAAATAGTTGTAATCCATCCCCGAGGTCAACGCCCCGCGGATGGAGCCCACCACAGCAAAACCCAGTGCGATGTTTAAGGTCCCATTCCAGCCAAACATGTCTACCGCACGTTCAATAGAGTCCGCTTCTATGCGACGCATATATATGGAAGAATTGGCAATCCCAAGTATTTTTGCACTTAACGCCGGATCCATTGATACAATATTCGCCAGCGTATCCAGATCCGCTGTTTTTATCCCACTGAGTTCAATAATTTTTGTCGCCACCGTCGGTGGTGTAGGCAGGTCAGAACATTGCTGTAATTGCGAAAGCAATTGTTCGCCCAATAAAGAACTATTCATAAAGACACCAGATAACCTAGAGTGAATCTTCTCTCGTTATCGGCAATATTTAAGAAATTATTATATGAACGGACTCGCCTCCAGTAGTAATTTTGACCAAGCCTGTCTGGCTAATTATAAGTTATTGTTCCAATTCCACCCAGCGAACCATCGCCGCATCCAGCTCACTTTGTTTTTTACTTAAAGTGTCCAGCACGTCACGCGTTTCTTCATAATCCTGATCATAAAATGAGGGTTGGGCAATTTGTGTCTGTAGATAATCAATATCATTTTCAAGATTTTCTATAAGCGCAGGAAGTTCATCCAGCTCACGCTGTAGTTTGTAACTAAGTTTCCTAGGTTTATTCTCGTTATCAAGTTGATTTTGGTTTTGTGTTTTCTGTGTCGCACGTAATTCATCCGGCACATCAGTTTCTATTAACGCCCTGCCTCGTTTGACCCAGTCATTGTAGCCACCCACATATTCCTGAACGCCTCGGTCAGCTTCAAACACCAGAATACTGGTAACGACATTATCCAGAAATACACGATCATGACTGACTATCAGCAAGGTTCCCGTGTAATCGACCAAGCGTTGTTCCAGAACTTCAAGCATTTCCACATCAAGATCATTAGTGGGCTCATCCAGGATCAGTAGATTGGCGGGTCGTAGGAATAGCTTGGCCAAGGCCACACGATTTTTCTCCCCTCCCGATAAGGCGCGCACGGGCGTCATGGCGCGCTTGGGTGAAAACAGGAAGTTTTTCAGATACCCAACCACATGGCGTTGCTTGCCATTTAATTCGATATAGTCTTTTCCATCACCCACATTTTGCGCAATGGTTTTTTCCAAATCCAGATCCCGCAATACTTGATCAAAATAGGCAATTTCCAAATTGGTTCCAAGCTTAATTGACCCCTCATCTGGCTGAATCATGCCAAGAATAATCTTCAAAAGGGTACTTTTCCCAACACCATTATTTCCCACTAGACCAATCCGGTCACCGCGCATAATTTTCAGATTCAGTTTGTCTATTAGCGTCTGCCCGCCATAGCCATGAGTGATGTTTCGTGCAGAAACCACTTTGCGTCCGGAACGTTCCCCTTCTTCGATATCAATGCGCGCCTTACCTTGCCGCTTTACACGCTTGGCGCGTTCTTCGCGCATGGACATCAAGGAACGGACACGTCCTTCATTGCGTGTTCTGCGCGCTTTAATACCTTGACGTATCCACTCCTCTTCCTGTGCCAGTTTTTTATCAAACAGGGCATTATGGGTAGCTTCGTCTTCTAATGATTTTTCTTTTAACTGAAGATAGTCATCATAATTGCCGGGCCAGCTCACCAGATTACCGCGATCGATCTCAACAATTCTTGTCGCCAGTTTTTGCAGAAAAATACGATCATGGGTGATAAAAATAACACTTTCTCCATAACCACGTATGCGATGCTCCAGCCATTCAATAGTACTGATATCCAGGTGGTTGGTTGGCTCATCCAGCAACAGTAATTCAGGTTCAGAAACTAGCGCCTTTCCCAGCGCGACACGCCGGCGCCACCCGCCTGACAGCTCATTTAGTTTTCTTCCGGCCGGCAAATTCAGTTGCGAGATTACTGTATCGACCTGTTGATCGATATTCCAGATGCCGCTGGCGTCGATTTGATGCTGCAAGTCTTCCAGTTGCTTCATTTCGAGCTTGTTTAATTTTGAATGAGACAGACGATGATATTCATCCAGTAAAGCCTGCTGCTCTGCCATTCCCTGCTTAACCACTTCTCTTACGGTTTCGTTTGAAGTTGATAACAGGGTTTGCTCCAGCTGGCTAATCCGCAAGTGACGACGCATTTGGATATCACCATGATCCGGCGCATATTCACCGGTAATCAGTTTAAGTAAAGAGGACTTTCCCGCGCCATTGCGCCCAATCAGACATACCCGCTCTTTGGGATCAATTGAAAAATTCGCTTCTTTTAGTATGGGAACATCCCCAAATTCAAGGGATACCTCCTGCAGACGTAGCAGATACATATAAATTCTTATCAAATAATATTATTGGTAAACTTTACCCTGATATTTTATCCAGCCCGCTTCATAATCCCCTGCTGGATCCGCATGAGTCCAGTGGATTACTCCGCCTTTTTCATTCCACTCATACTGCCCATAAATACGTATGTTTTTATTTACACCAATCGGCACGCGTGGAGCCAAATCAATATTATGTGCAATCAAAACGGTTTGTTGACTATCGAGCTGGACTATAAAACGCTGATGACGACTTCCATCATTATCATCCGATAACTGTTTTATTATTTTACCTTCAAACTCCACCATCTCACCGGATTGACGATTCGCATACAATTTTTCAATTGTGCGATCTTCAATGATCTCAGCGGAGTAATTTGAATACCCAAAAAATCTGGTGCCAAAAAACAACGACGCTATCGCTACCACCGCCGCCAGTATTTTACGATTGTTACCTGTCATATCAAATTTACCGCCACACCTACACTGACTAATATTTTTATGAACCAACCACAAGTATTATTTCATAAAATATTTTAACGTTAACTTATTCATCACTATTACACAGTATAAAACAGATATGCCCATTCGACTTACCAGAAAAGCCATTGGCACAATCATTCTTGGAATTAACAAACTCACCTCTCCAAGCGCCCCCGTACGCACTCCTGAGCAGCAGACCGCTATTGATCAGAAAACAAACGGGCTAATTATTTATGAGATGCTGGCTTGTCCTTTCTGCGTCAAGGTTCGCAGAGAGATCAAACGCTTAGGATTCAATATCCCCAGAGTAGATGTAAAAAGAAATGCTGAGGCTATGACAGAGCTGGTTAATCTGGGAGGAAAGTTTCAGGTACCCTGTCTTCGTATAGAAACAAAAGGCACGGCCACCTGGTTATACGAGTCGGATGAGATTATTAACTACCTGCGACGCTTATGTTAGCCTATTAACACGATCGGTCAGTCTGTTTAAAATCACATTGAACTGATCATAATTGGATACCTGCTCATACACAGGCAATTCAAAGCCATAATCAAATTTAAGCAACAATCCATTCCCGTCCATCACTCCACGTGTCAATCCATGACTCTTTTTAAGTGCACGAATAACCTTTAACTGCTCCCACCCGTATTCTACTATCGTGCCTTTATTTTTCCTTACACTGATGCCACAGCGCTGGACGGAAAATTCAAACAAATAACGTTGTGCGTACAGGTCTTTTACCAGCATGAGAATGCTGGCTGTCAATGCCCAGTAAATAGTTAAGTGAATCAGCAATATACGAGTGTCTGGTGTCGCAGTATAGGCCACCGGAAGTAATACAATTGCAGTGACCACCAGCGACCAGGGCAATTGTGAAAACAAACCATAAAAGCGCGACCTAAGTCGATAATGGTATGAACCCGACATGGTGTTTCTCTCCGTCTTTCAGCTCATTACTCGCATATATGCGGCAATGTATTTCAAATCAGTCCGTTGTTATTATTTTTTTATCCAGCTGATCACATGGTCTGGATGGTAAACCATTAACGCGTTTAGCTGTGAGAAGTATTCCCCAATTACGCAATTCAGCAGAGAATCAAATAAAAGTTTTTTATGAATCTACCAGTATTAAATTGATTTGCTTCTTTCGAAAATAAAGCCGTTAATTAAAAAAAGCTGACAGCATTAATATACGCGATATGATGAATAAGGAGGCAGACATGAAAGACAAAAGCCCCCACGATCCTATTAATATGATTGGCGAAGCCTACGAATTACTTTTGGAAAAAACCATGCACAACCTGCATCTTAATAATACAGCAAGTGTCTCTGTACCTGTCGACTCAAAGCCACACGCCCAAAGTCATCAAACAAAAACGCATGGATCAGACTGGCTGGAAAGTGAAAAAGAGTTTTTTAAACTTTCGGCATTAGAATTACTTGGCGGAGCGGGTGATAAAACCAGGCTTGAGCTTAAACGGCTTGCCAATTCACACAAAACAAAAGACCGGCATTTTGGCAAAGCGCATTGACCATATAATCATTCCATAAATATATTTTGAACTAGTTAAAAGATTTCGAACACAAAAAAACCCCGCCAGAAAATACTGGCGGGTTTTAATTTTTAGTTATAATTTTTTAATTCTTTTCTTTACGTTCTTTGGCTTCCTTGATTACCTGCTCTGCGACATTGGCCGGGCATGCATTGTAATGTGAAAACTCCATAGAGAACTGACCGCGGCCGGAAGTCATGGTGCGAAGATCACCGATGTAACCAAACATTTCCGCTAGAGGCACATCACCTTTAACGCGGGTTCCTGTGACACCGGGCTCCTGGGATTTAATCATGCCGCGACGACGGTTCAAGTCACCAATCACATCACCTACGTGATCTTCCGGGGTGAACACATCGACTTTCATGATAGGCTCCATCAGCTGTGGGCCCGCTTTGGGCACGGATTGTCTGAAACCGCCTTTCGCTGCCAGTTCAAATGCAATTGCGGATGAATCCACCGGGTGATAGGAACCATCAACCAATGTAATTTTCATGTCGACACACGGATAACCGGCCAACACACCTTCACCCATCATCATTTTGAAACCTTTCTCCACTGCTGGCCAGAATTCTCGGGGCACATTACCACCGGTAACCACTGACTCGAATTGCCAGCCTTCACCCACTTCCGCCGGTTCGATAACATAGTCAATTTTACCAAACTGACCTGCGCCACCTGATTGCTTCTTGTGTGTGTAGGAATCTTCAAGACGTTTGGTAATGGTTTCACGATAGGCCACTTGAGGCTTACCTACTACCACTTCTACATTATGCGTACGTTTAAGAATATCGATCTTGATGTCCAGGTGTAGTTCGCCCATACCCATTAGAATGGTCTCGCCACTTTCTTCATCAGTTTTCACCAGGAATGAAGGATCTTCAGCTACCATCTTGGCCAGCGCTACACCCATTTTTTCTGATGCGGCTTTATCTTTAGGTGCTACTGCCATAGAGATCACAGGATCCGGGAACACCATGGGTTCAAGTGTTGCAGGATGGTTTGGATCACACAGTGTATGCCCTGTCTGCACGTTCTTCATGCCCAGCACGGCAACAATATCACCGGCCTGTGCAGAACTTAATTCTTCACGTGAATCAGCATGCATTTCAACGATACGCCCAATGCGCTCGGTCTTGCCGGTGAACGTATTCAGTACCGAAGTGCCTTTTTCCAATTTACCTGAATAGATACGAATAAAGGTTAATGCACCGTAGCGGTCATCCATAATTTTGAATGCCAGAGCTCTCAGCGGCTTATTGACATCCACTATCGCAAATTGACCTGTTTCGTTACCTTCCATATCCACTTCAGGTTGCGGCTTGACTTCGGTAGGGCTAGGCAGATAATCCACCACTGCATTCAGAACCAGTTGCACACCTTTGTTCTTGAAGGCTGAACCGCAATATGTCGGGAAGAAATCCAGGTTAATAGTGCCTTTACGGATACAAGCTTTGATTGTCTCTTCGCTGAGCTCTTCACCTTCCAGATATTTTTCCATGGCGTCATCGTCCTGCTCCAAAGCAGTCTCGACCATTTCCTGACGATATGTTTCGACATCATCGACCATGTCCGCAGGAACATCCTGAATACTATATTTCATAGGATCACCGGAACCATCCCACACCCAGGCTTTACGTGTTAACAAGTCCACCACACCGGTAAAGTCATCTTCACGGCCAATCGGTAAGGTCATAACCAGAGGGTTAGCCCCCAATACATCTTTTACCTGCTTAACCACACGGTAGAAATCCGCACCCAAACGATCCAGCTTGTTGACAAAAATTATTCGCGCCACTTCGGATTCGTTTGCATAACGCCAGTTAGTTTCAGACTGGGGTTCTACACCGCCAGATCCGCAGAAAACACCGACACCTCCGTCAAGCACCTTAAGTGAACGATACACTTCAATGGTGAAATCTACGTGTCCTGGGGTATCAATAATGTTTAATCGATGCCCATCCCAATGACAACTGGTGGCCGCTGACTGAATTGTAATACCACGCTCACGCTCCTGATCCATAAAGTCGGTAGTCGCTTCTCCATCGTGAACCTCGCCAATTTTATGAATTTTTCCAGTAAGACTTAAAATGCGCTCGGTTGTAGTGGTTTTACCGGCATCTACGTGCGCGAAAATGCCGATATTTCGGTATTTGGATAAATCAGTCATAACAGTAATCTTTAAAAATAATATTAAATAATAATGAATATCAAGGTGGGCACGCCCGCTCCCTGTGGCCGCGCGATAATACTACAACTGGAGATCTAACACTAAAGACTTTTGCAGCAATTTAACAGTACCACACTGGCCATATCAGAACGCGTATGGCTTTATATAAGGAATTCCATATAAAACATAGACTTATATACTGGAACCTGAATTCGGTATTTAAAAACGATTGATGCGCAGTTCTTCTGCGAGACGTTCGCGAAAACGATATTCCACAGGCTGATTGATCATTAAAGCAAATGCCATCCATTGTTCGTCACGCCACACGTAACCAGCATAACAACTGACGCCCTGTAAAGTTCCAGATTTGGCTTTGATACCCGGTTTCTGCACAGGCACCAGATCGCGATATTTAGCAAACTTTTGTACCACCTGAATCAGTTGCCGTGCACTGAGTCTATTCTCACGTGACAGTCCTGCACCATCCTGAATGGCGAATGTCTGCCAGTCAAAATGTTGATTCACAAAATTATTGAGGACTGTTTGGGCTTTTTCCATGGTAGCCGGTGCTTCCAATATCGACGCACCCATCAACAGGAACAATTGATTGGCAATAAAATTATTAGAGTACTCAAGCATCGCCGCCACCACCTGACCAAGTGTGTGACTGTTTTTATGAGTAAATAGCAAGGTCAGATCGCTTTCACTCGACTCCAGCGTCATCTGATGCTCAATTAGCACACCGGCAGCCAATAATTTTACGCGTAATAGTTCAACAAAATATTGTGGACCACGCTGGGCATTGCCCAGATTGATTCGATGCCTTCCCTCAGGCAGCCCGACCGCCAGTAATTTTGCCATAGGTGTTAACGGAGTTTGTCGCTCACCACTGGACACTTCTCCGTTTACCACTTTCACTTCTATAGTATTGAAGTTTGCCGCCAGGGCACTGGCAGCGGCATCGTAGGAGTTAGTCGTCTCGACCTGCCGCGATTGTGCCAACTTATCACTGAAATAACTAATATCCGCCTGAATACCACTTAAAGATTGAATCCCCGTGTGTTTAATTTCTTCAACAATCAGGTCGATTTCTTCCGAAATTAAAAACGGATCTCCCAGCCCTTTCACGACCAGCGCATGATTTTTTTTATTGACATAAAACTTTGTAGAAAACCGATGCTCGGTTCCCCAATGTTCCAATGCCATGAATGCAGTGAGTAATTTAACAGTAGAGGCAGGAATGTACTGCTGGTCCACCTGCTTCGAGTAAAGTGTATTTCCTTTAGAATCAACCATCATTAATGCCGCTTGTTCAATTTTACCTAACTCATCGATCGCAGGCCCTGCATAAGCTGGCAAAGCATAAATAAATAAAACAAAGATGGACAAGCGTGAAAACTTCATTTCTAAATTCAATAATATTTATATAAGTAACACTTAATTTACGACTAAGTTCATAATGACCAATTTTGCACAGCTACGTTATTTGTCCAATCAGCGGTATAATTAAATGCAATAAATTTAAATGCAATAAATTACATTAAGTACCACGCAAGAAACAATATGTATCTTTATCAGAGCAATGATTACGAAAATATTCTGCTCAGCCAACCCGGCTTGCTGGATGTGCGCGCACCGATTGAATTTAATCAGGGCGCGTTCCCTGGCGCAACCAATCTACCTCTTCTTAATAATGAAGAACGTCACCGCGTGGGCATTTGCTATAAGCAGAATGGTCAGGAACAGGCAATCAAACTTGGTCACAAACTGGTGAGCGGAGAAATTAAGCAACAGCGCATTAACCAATGGATTAGTTACTCCAAAAAGCATAAACAGCTCTATCTATACTGTTTTCGTGGCGGATTGCGATCCAAAATTACCCAGCAATGGCTTTATGAGGCCGGTATTGAAGTTCCAAGGATTAGCGGAGGATATAAAGCCTTGCGCAGATTTCTTGTGCACCAGATAGAAACAGCCAGTGAGCAGTTTAATTTTATTTTACTGGGCGGTCTGACAGGTTGCAGAAAAACGCATTTAATTAATCAGCTCGAAAATGGTATTGACCTGGAAAGATTCGCCAATCATCGCGGTTCCAGCTTTGGTGCACACGCAACCCGCGGCAGCACTCAAATAAACTTTGAGAACCAATTGGCGATTGATTTTTTGAAGATGCAGAGACGTCAAAAACGTCTGATTACGCTGGAGGATGAAGGCCGTTTTATCGGCAGCGTCGACATTCCTAAAAATATTTTTACTGAAATGCGCCACTCCCCGTTAGTTGTTGTAGAAGCACCCTTACAGGAAAGACTGGAACAGCTGCTACAGGAATATATTACCGACATGGAACAGGAATTTACCTTAATCCATAACAACCCTGATTCTGCGTTTAATGAATTTTCTAATTATTTATATAACAGCTTACTGAGAATTCGCAAAAGACTCGGACTTAACAACTGGAAACATCTGGAGCAATGTATGCGTAATGCTCTGGCTAAGCATAAGAAAACCGCAAATGTGACACCACACATAGAATGGCTAGGGCCTTTACTGAACAAATATTACGACCCCATGTATCAATCGCAGCTGGAAAAACGCAAAGATAACATCGTATTTCGCGGAAATTATGACGAGTGTTATGAATATCTGACTCAATCTGCCCTATCCCGTCTGCAAACACACGTATAATCTGCTCAGAACACAATCTTTCAAGGAGACACGGCTTCAATGAATTGGATAATCTCTTCGGGGTTGTAGTGTTTTCTTGGCATGGTTGACCTCCTTACAGGTCCAGTTTAAGTTAGTTTCTAACTTAAAGACTGGTACCGTTTTAGGGGGGCGGGGGGGCAGGTCACTCTGCGTAATCATGCTCCACAGGGATCACTTTACCCCCTTTGAAAGTATTATTTTCCAGTTGCTCTTGCGTACTGGTCAGGTTTCTTAAGAACACAACGCTCTGCGCCGTATCATTGGTAAAGATATTCTTTCTGAGAATAATTTCTTTTGATTCATTGCGACCCCCTTCACAACCGACGCATATCGCTGTGGTCTTGTTATCACTGAGAGGCCCTTTCTGAATGATATTGTTTTCAATTAACACCGAACCGCCATTGGCAATATCGATCGAGTAACTCGCATTTCCATCAGTGCCGTCAGATATTTCACATCCAGACACTTGGGTGTATCCGGCTCTTGATTTGATATGGTGACCGGTTTTCTGCTTAATAAACAAGGAATCGATCACGCGCAAAACTTTTGAACCGTCATCATAAATACCATGCCCCCACCTGGGTGGCTTTTTACCATTCATTTCAAATACAGAGCGACGAACAATTATTTCAGACTCTGGATGATGACTTGCCAGCAGACCCATTTCATTGTTCAAAAAATATGAGTCGTTGATAGTTAAATTCTTGCCATGGAAGCGTATTCCAGCGCCATTTTGATCTGGCACTTTGGCATTTACAAACTCGATTCCTTCTACCAGCACCTCATTGCCAACAATCACAAAAATTCCTTTACCCTCACAGGAAACATCCTGAAAGCGTACTTTATCTTTTTTTTTGTGACCAACCTTTGGGTCTAATAACAATATTATTATGGATAAAAACCGCGCAATCCCTATAAGTTCCGGGAACGATTTCAATCACATCGCCATCCTCGATTACATGCTGAACTTCGTCAATAGATGCATATTTTTGCTGAGCGCCCACATACAACGTCCTTGCATTCACTATCGAACTACTTAGAATCGCAGTCACAGTATAGAAAAATAAAACAAGTTTGTTCATAGTAAAATTATCCTTTTTGTGTATGTATATAGGACTATAGAACGGTGACAACTCAATGAATATTACCGACTTATTAACCACGCTACAGCCCAGACAAGTCTCCGGTGCCAAAAGAATTCGTCTTGGCTGCTCCGGTGATGGCGGCTATGTCATTATGGATCATGAAAACCTGGTAGATACAGTATTGTACTCTTATGGCATAGAAGATAACGACAGCTTTGATCAACACTACCACATGCGTTATGGCTGTGATGTGCGTCAGTATGATTTTTCAATTTCTGCACCCGCTGCAAAAAAGGGCTTTAGCTTTATTCAGGAAGGTATCAGCCACGTAAAAACCCACAATTGCGATACGTTTGAATCGCATATCTTGCGCAACGCCGACCAGAACCGGCGCATTTTTTTAAAAATGGATGTCGAAGGTGCGGAATGGCTTACATTATTAAACATGCCCACCCATCTGCTTCGGCAGTGTAATCAAATTGCGATAGAGATGCATGATTTATCAGGCAAGGGCATTAATACCGCTTACCCCCAGGTCACCCTGGAACAGAAAATTGAAGTTTTAACAAAAATAAATAATTACTTTCATTGCTGGAATGTTCATGCCAATAATTACGCCAGCATCTACCTCGTAGATGGATACAAGGTTCCGGACGTGATGGAATTTACCTTTATCAACAAAGAATTACACTATGGAGGGGAATTGGCTAATGCTATCTTTCCAGGTCCTTATGATGAATCATGTCATGCACGCATGCAGGACCATATTCTGGATTTCTGGCCGTTCTATTCGCCGACGGAAATTATCGCAACAAAAAAACCATTTCTAGAGCAAAAGTTATCCCGATTAAAACGCAGCTTAAGTACACGAAAATGGAAACATCGGCGAAACAGGACTGACTAATCGCGATTAGCTCAGCACATTCAAATAATATTCTAGATATTCCTGAGCATTTTTATCCCAATCAAATGTGCGCGCGTACCGCTTACGAAGCAGAACTTTTTCCTGAGTGTTTTTATCATTATCGCGCAAACCCTGCTGCAGAACTTCTGACATATCTACCGGATCAAATGACTCCCAGTAATACACCATTTCACCACCCACTTCCGGAAGACTGGTCTTATTTGAACAAAATACCGGCTTTCCAAAGCGCAACGCTTCTATGACTGGCAGACCAAAACCTTCCTGCAGTGATGGAAATACAAAAGCCCGACAAGCCTGAAACAATTCAAATTTTTCCTGCTCTGATACGGCCCCAAGAAAAACCAGCTTTTCACTGACACCTCTCTGACCAGCTTCATCAAGAAGTTCTTTTTTGTATTTCTGCTTAACCCCCCCAGCAACCAGTAATTTAAGATCACACAAAAGAGGCTTATCACTATTTATTTGCAACATTCCTAGCAGACTGTGAATATTTTTTCGTTTTAACCCGCCGAATGTAAATAAATAGTCCTGATATTTTTGTTTCCATATATCACTTTTTGCTTCATCAATCACTGGTGGCTTTTTTACACCGTTTTTAATGACGCGACTTACAGCTGACGAAGATGAAAAGTATTTTTTATATTCCTGCTGAGAAAAACGTGAAATAAAAGCGAGATACCCGACTTCTTTGAGCTTCTTCTTTAATCTTTTGGCTGAGCGTACTCTTTCCAGTGCATGCAGATCGTGAACGGTTAGCAGAATCGGCGCAACACTATCAGGCTCAGGGCCCCAGGGCGAATAAAAATGAAGATAGTGATACAGATCGAATTTTGGCAACCGGCATAACTGCCGTCTTCTTCCACTTAAATAATAAATTAACCGGTTTAGCCCGGTATAATTTGGCGATATTGATCGCGCGCTGACCCGCATCTGAAATTCTTCCATTAATGGACCAGGGACGATATAAACAAACTCCAGGAGTTCCGTTTTCTGTTTCTCAAGCGCTTGTGAAAAATTCAATGCCACCTCAGCCAAACCACAATAAGGTGTAGAAATTTTTCCAAAATCGATAATAATAGTTTTTTTATTTAACACGACATTCTTCACAGACTATATAAACCTGGCCAGGATGCGTTATTCATAAACGCTTTTATTAAATTTCATTTTACATAACAATCATGGATACACTCTGTTATTTTACACCTTTAGCCAGAAACCACTGCAACAAATTCCGTCTCAGTGACGTTTCCATTTGCATAAGTTAAATTAGATTAAGTTGATGACATATACATCAGAGTCACAATTACCCAATCAGGTCGACGTTCTTATTATTGGCGCAGGTGCGGCTGGATTAATGTGCGCACGGGTAGCTAGCCTTCGAGGGCGCAAAGTATTGCTTATTGACCACGCCAACAAGGTAGGCAAAAAAATACTCATGTCAGGCGGCGGACGTTGTAACTTTACCAATACTTTTTGCAAGCCCACTCACTTCATTTCGAAAAATGCTAATTTCTGTAAATCGGCACTGTCACGTTTTTCACCTAATGATTTCATTTCACTGGTCGAAAAACATCAAATACCTTACCACGAAAAAAAGCTAGGCCAATTATTCTGCGACAATAAATCCAAAGATATACTGGAAATGTTATTAAATGAATGCCATAAGGCAGGCGCCAGAATTAGAACTCACTGCAGCGTTAACTTGATAAAAGCACTGGAAAAGGGTTTTAAAATTTCCACCAACATAGGAGAAATACACTGTCAATCACTGGTAATTGCCACAGGCGGATTATCCATTCCTACAATGGGCGCAACTGGATTTGGTTATCAGGTCGCCGATCAATTTAAATTAAACGTTCACAAAACGCGTGCTGCGCTAGTTCCATTCATTGCAGACAAAAAAACACTTCAAGTGCTATCCCCCCTAAGCGGAAGTTCATTGAACGTTGAAGTTACCTGTAACAATATTTCGTTTCACGAAGACCTATTGTTTACACATCATGGATTAAGTGGGCCGGCCATTCTGCAAATATCTTCCTATTGGCAAATGGGAGATAACATTGAAATTAATTTATTCCCAGATTTTAATTTATTTGAAGTCCTTCAGGATAAAAAGCATACACAACCAAAATCAGAACTAAAAACCATTCTTGGCAAATTAATTACACGCAAAATGGCGACAACTTTTATCGAATACTTCTTTCCCGATTGTGCTTACTTAAATAAGCAGATTAACCAATTCAGCAATACAGAGCTCAGTTCGATAGCCACTCAATTTCATTGCTGGCAGTTCAAGCCCAGCGGGACCGAAGGTTATCGTACCGCAGAAGTGACACTGGGAGGTGTGGACTGTAATGAGATATCTTCCAAGACAATGGAAACCAACAAACAGGAAGGTTTATATTTTATTGGCGAGGTATTGGATGTTACCGGACATTTGGGTGGTTTTAATTTTCAATGGGCCTGGGCTTCTGGGTCAGCTGCCGGCACGTATGTATAGAGTTTCAAGTTTGACTTGTTATTTTCATACGACTGCGTCACATGGCGCAGTCGTATGAAAAATAAAACTCGAAAGCTTTCTAAAGCAATGAATATTAGCAACTAATAAGGTGTAACAGGTGCTGGCAACTGACTCTCGCCCATCAAATACTCATCAATATGTCTGGCGGCCGAACGTCCTTCTGCAATAGCCCAAACAATAAGACTTTGCCCACGGCGCATATCGCCAGCTGTGAACACACCATCAACACTGGTCATCCAGTTTTTATTTGCCACGACATTGCCCCGCGCATCCAGATCCATACCTAACTGCTCAATCATGCCTGGCTGCTCAGGTCCGAGGAACCCCATGGCTAAAAATACCAAATCGGCTTTCAAAGTTTGCTGACTGTCAGGCACTTCTTGAAGTTGCATACGACCATTATTGGTCTTAACCATTTGCATATTGACCAACTCAAGCGCTTTTACATTGCCAGCTTCATCCCCCACAAAACGTTTGGTGGAAACTGAGTAAACTCGATCAACACCTTCCTCATGGGCAGAAGCCGTTCGGAAAATTCGCGGCCACTCTGGCCATGGGTTATCTTCAGCTCTGACTTCAGGCGGCTTAGGCATAATTTCTAATTGATGTACCGACAATGCACCCTGGCGGTTGGCCGTACCCAAACAATCCGCACCCGTGTCACCTCCACCAATAATCACTACATGTTTACCTTTAGCGTCTATAAAGTTATCTGGTTTATCATCACCTTCACAAAGTCGATTTTGCATTGGCAGATATTCCATTGCTTGATAAATACCTTTTAACTCGCGCCCTTCCACAGGCAAGTCGCGTCGATGACATGCACCTGCCGTAAGTAACAAGGCATCGTAATCGGCACGCAATTTATCCACGGAAACATCTTCACCTACGCGGGCATTCACAACAAATGTGACACCTTCTGCTTCCATTTGTTTAATGCGTCGATCCAACACTTTCTTTTCCATCTTGAACTCTGGGATACCGTAACGCATTAAGCCACCAATACGATCGTCTCTTTCAAACAAAGTAACATCATGGCCGGCACGTGCAAGTTGTTGTGCAGCAGCCATGCCGGCAGGCCCCGAGCCCACGATGGCCACTTTCTTACCGGTTTTTACCTGCGCGATCTGTGGTTGTATCCAGCCGTTTTCCCAGGCTTTATTAATAATTGAAAGCTCAACTGCTTTGATCGTGACAGGGTCATCATTAATGCCCAGCACACAGGAACCTTCACAAGGCGCCGGACATAAAGTACCAGTGAATTCCGGGAAATTATTGGTTGCATGCAATCGCTCAATCGCATCTTGCCATTGTTCACGGTAGACCAGGTCATTCCACTCTGGAATCAAATTTCCCAGAGGACAACCTTGATGGCAAAATGGAATACCACAATCCATGCAACGGGCAGCCTGTTCATTGAGTGGTTCAGACTGCCAGGGTGCCATCACCTGATTCCAGTCATGCAATCTTTCTTCAACCGGACGATACTGTTGCTTGGCTCGGTGTATCTCCATAAAACCTGTGACTTTACCCATGAGCCGCCTCCATTACCGCCTCATCTACTGATGTACCTTCGGCTTTCGCGCGTTTTATCGCTTCCAGTACACGCTTATAGTCTTTCGGCATTACTTTAATAAATTGAGATTGATAGTTAGCCCAGTCTTTTAAGATCTTCTCTGCAACAGTGCTCTTGGTGTACTCGGAATGTTTGCTTAGCAGACTCTTAACCGCTACAACATCTTCATCGTCCAGTGGCTCCAGCAACACCATTTCCTGGTTACAATTAATTTCAAATTTTTGCCTGTCTTCCAGCACGTAAGCAACACCGCCTGACATGCCCGCTGCAAAGTTTCTGCCGGTGCTGCCAAGCACCACGACTTTACCGCCGGTCATGTATTCACATCCGTGATCTCCAACGCCTTCGACAACGGTGCTCACACCGCTATTGCGAACAGCGAATCGTTCACCTGCAATTCCACGAATATACGCTTCACCCGAGGTGCCACCATACAGACAAACGTTTCCGACAATGATGTTTTCCTCGGGCACAAACGTTGAGTGTTTAGGAGGGAACACAATAATCTTGGCACCTGACAAACCTTTACCGAGATAATCATTGGCATCGCCCTCCAGTGTCATGGTTACACCTTTGGGAACGAAAGCACCGAAACTCATTCCAGCAGATCCATTAAAGTGTGCGCGTATCGTATCTTCCGGAAGTCCTTCGCCACCATAACGTTTGGTAATGTTATAACCGAGGATCGTACCCACACTGCGATTAATATTTTGCACTGGCAAAATAATATCCACCGGCTTTTTATTTTCAATGGCCTCTTTGCACTGCGGGACAAGGGCTGTCATATCCAGTGACTTTTCCAGACCGTGATCCTGTTTATTAACACAATACAAACCTGTACCCGCGTGTGGCGTTGGTTTATGCAGTATTTGTGAGAAGTCCAGACCTTTGGCTTTCCAGTGCTCAAGTGCTTTTTTGGTATTAAGTACTTCCACCTGTCCAATCATCTCATCAATGGTTCTGAATCCAAGCTGCGCCATATATTGACGCACTTCATCCGCAATAAACTTAAAGAAGTTTTCTACAAATTCAGGTTGTCCTGCAAATTTTTTGCGCAGTTCCGGATTTTGTGTGGCAACACCTACCGGACAGGTATTCAAGTGACACACGCGCATCATGACACAACCCATGACAACTAATGGTGCAGTAGAAAAGCCGTATTCCTCAGCGCCCAATAAGGCAGCAATAACAACATCGCGACCCGTCTTAAGCTGACCATCGGTTTGCACAACGATTCGATCACGCAGGCCATTCATTACCAGCACTTGTTGTGTTTCTGCCACACCCAGTTCCCATGGTAAACCTGCATGTTTGAGCGAGTTCAAAGGAGAAGCGCCGGTACCGCCATCGTATCCAGATATTAAAACAACATCCGAATGTGCTTTTGCAACCCCCGCTGCCACCGTACCCACACCCACTTCAGCGACTAACTTTACGTGTATGCGTGCTTCCGGATTGGCATTTTTCAAATCATGTATAAGCTGCGCCAGATCTTCGATGGAATAAATATCATGATGGGGTGGCGGTGAAATCAAACCCACGCCTGCAGTGGAGTGACGCACTTTAGCCACCCAGGGATACACTTTACTGCCCGGTAATTGTCCGCCTTCTCCAGGCTTGGCACCCTGTGCCATTTTTATCTGAATATCATCCGCATTGACCAGATATTCACTGGTCACCCCAAACCGGCCAGAGGCCACTTGTTTAATTGCGCTGCGGCGTAAATCTCCATTTTCATCTGGAGTGAATCGATCCGGATCTTCACCACCCTCACCAGTATTAGAACGCCCACCGATACGGTTCATTGCGATCGCCAGTGTTTCATGTGCTTCCTTACTGATGGAGCCATACGACATCGCACCCGTAGAGAAACGCCTCATGATAGTTTCTACCGGTTCAACTTCTTCCAGAGGGATTGATGGTCGATTGGAATTGAATTCAAATAAACCACGCAATGTCGCCAGATGTTCGCTTTGGTCATCCACTAGGTTGGTATATTCGCGGAAGATATCGTACTGTCCAGAGCGTGTTGCGTGTTGCAGTTTGAATACAGTTTCCGGGTTAAATAAGTGATACTCCCCATCACGACGCCACTGATATTCACCGCCCCATTCCAGGTCAGGCTTTTTCGCCGGACGATCAGGAAATGCATTATGGTGGCGCACACTGACTTCGGCGGCGACTTGTTCCAGACCAATGCCACCTATTCGTGTGGCTGTCCAGGTAAAATATTTATCAACAAAGGTTTTATTTAAGCCTATGGCTTCAAAAATTTGTGCTCCACGGTATGACTGAACACTTGAAATGCCCATTTTAGCCATGATTTTAATTAGCGATTTACTAATAGCCTTAATGTATTTTTTAACGGCAACTTTATGCTCCATCTCAGGAACATAGCCCTTGCCAATCAGATCTCCCAACGACTCAAAAGCAAGATATGGATTGACAGCGCCTACACCATAACCCAACAGTACCGCAAAGTGATGGACCTCTCTTGGCTCGCCCGATTCAAGAATAATACTGACATGGGTACGTTTGCCGTTGCGAATCAAATGATGATGTACTGCAGAAGTTGCAAGCAGTGCCGGAATAGGCGCATTGGATGCATCGACATTGCGATCTGACATAATAATATAGGTGTATCCATCTGCAATTGCCTGATCCACCCGGCTAAAGATAGATTCCAGAGCTTTTTCAATTCCAGAGCCTTCTTCAGCGACAGAATAGAGAATGGGTACAACGACCGACTTGAAGCCATGCATATCCAGATCTCTCACGCGCGCCAGTTCTTCATTTGTAAGTACCGGACATGAAAGCGAGATTTGTCGACAGCTTTCAGGGCCTGGTTTTAACAAATTCTTTTCAGGACCGATCGCGGTGCCTACCTGTGTAACCAATTCTTCTCGAATACCATCTAGAGGCGGATTGGTTACCTGCGCAAATAATTGCTTGAAATAGTCGTACATCAATCGGGAACGATTGGATAATACGGCCAGCGCAGTATCGGTTCCCATGGAGCCAATAGGTTCCACGCCCTTGGCTGCCATCGGCGCCATTAACACACGCAAGTCTTCATGCGTGTAGCCAAAAGCCTGCTGCCGTTGCAACAGCGTGTCGTAATCAGTCCCGTGAATCTGTTTAGGGCTGGGCAGCTTATCGATTGACAGCAGATTTTCATTCAACCATTCCCTGTAAGGATGTTCAGAAGAAAATCCTTTTTTCAGTTCTTCATCATCGATAATTCTTCCCTGCTTCATGTCTACCAGGAAAATTCTTCCCGGGTGCAGGCGGTCTTTAATCACTACATCTTCAGGAGCAATTTCCAACACACCTACTTCAGAAGCCATGACCACCATATCGTCTTTGGTGACATAGTAACGTGAGGGTCGCAATCCATTACGATCAAGTACCGCACCAATCACATCACCGTCAGTAAAGGCAACAGAGGCGGGACCATCCCAGGGCTCCATAAAACATTCATGGTATTCATAGAATGCCTTGCGCTCATCGCTCATGGTTTGATGTGCACTCCAGGCTTCAGGAATCATCATCAATACCGCATGCGGTAATGGACGTCCCCCCATATGTAAAAATTCTACGACATTATCAAACGTCGCCGAATCACTTCCACCTTCAACACAAATAGGAAATATCTTTTGCAGATCATCACCAAATAATTCGGACTCACATAAGGATTCACGCGCATGCATCCAGTTTGAATTTCCACGTATGGTATTAATTTCGCCATTGTGTGCGACGTAACGGAAAGGATGTGCCAGACGCCACGCTGGAAAGGTATTAGTGGAGAAGCGTTGATGAACTAATGAGAGTGCAGATTCAAAATCAGGATCCAGAATATCCGGATACATTAACTCCAGCTGCGAGACCGTTAACATACCTTTATAAATAAAGGTACGAGACGAAAGGGAAGGAATATAAAAACGATTGCTTTCGGATAAATCAGAATTCCAGATGGTATTTTCAATGACCTTGCGTATTACGTATAACTTTCTTTCAAATGCAGGGACATCCGTAATGGCCACGTTACGTCCAACAAAGATTTGTTTAAAGGTCGGTTCACCGGATTTTGCTGTCGGACCTAATGTGGAATCATCGGTGGGCACTTCCCGCCAACCCAGTACAGACTGGCCTTCTTCTGTAATGACGCGTTCAATAATTTCCTGACACTTTTTGGACTGATCCGGGTCATTGGGCAGAAAAACCAGCCCAGCCGCGTAATGTTCATAGTCGGGTAATGTAATCCCTACTTCGGGACATACTTTGCGAAAAAACTTATCTGGCATTTGTACCAGCATACCTACACCATCACCGGTATTTTCTTCACACCCACAGGCGCCCCGGTGTACAAGCCGTTTAAGTATGGTTAATCCATTCTCTACAATCTGATGAGACTTTCGTCCTTTAATATCGGCAACAAAACCAACCCCACATGAGTCGTGTTCATATTCAGGATCGTATAAGCCTTCTGATGGCGGGTAATTATTCTGCATTTGGATTCCGCGTTTACTTTTAAATTATTATATTTGGCGAGCTAAATTTCTTTATAAAATCGCTACTTAGGCGTTCCGGCTCATGCACCGAAAGGGCCGCAAATTATAATGCAGGCCAGAATGGAGTAGCAAGCAAAGATAAAATTTAGAAAATCAGCCTAAAAACTGGATTAACACGTCCAAACACTATGCACCTAGTATGCCCAGACATCCTTCTAACACTCTAAATATCCATATTTCAATAGGTTGCGACTCTTTTCTAAGTAGTCACATTTATTTGAGTGTTAATTTTAGTGCGCTTTAACCTTCTGCTTCCCGCAATTAGCGCACTTATAGACCGTGACCAGTTTACCTTTTTGAGTGTCAAACTTGTTATCCGTGACGACCTTCCAATTGTGATGTCCATATTGACATAACCCAAGTTTTTTAACAGCGCGTTTTTTAAAAGGAATAATGTTAGTCATAGGTTGATGGACCTAACGCGCAGCAAACAGCACACCTGCCATGCAAAAAAGACCACCAATTAATAAAAAAACCATATATCGAATAGCTACCGTTTTAATAATAAGCGCGGGTTTTTCGAGCCAGATTTCCCTGACACTGTTTAGTCGGTCCATCAGATAACCCGCAATAAAGCCAAAAGGAATCAATACTATCAGGTAAGGTGATAAGTCAGGCGAAGAGCCAATAAGAAAAGCCATAAAGCTTGATAGCATGTAAAACATTGTCGTAACAAGAGAAAACATCCGACAAGAATAGCACGAAATTAGCGATTACATTTACCGTCACATTGACTCACCCTACGCCGCTTTTACTCAAACCTCCTTTCGTAAATTCCCAACAATGTGAAAAATTAAAATATTTATCCAATAAAGTAACAAGGAAATTCATTCTGGATTAGTATGGTCAAAAAATAACAAGAATAGATGGTTTCTGTGATGAGCCATGCTGTATAGTGGCGGATATAAAAATGCCCGTCATAAGTGGACTTGAACTTCAACAGGAACCCATTAAACGCAACATCTCTACTCCGATTATTTTTATCACTGGCCACGGCGATATTTCCATGTCAGTAAAAGCCATCAAGTCTGGGGCCGTTGATTTTCTGGAAAAGCCTTTAGTCAAGGACGACTTGTTAAATAACATTCACAATGCTATTGAAATAGATACGCTGCAACGCAAAGAAAGCCTTTCGGGAAGCATCATCCTGGAACGTTTCAGGCAGTTAACGAAAAGAGAAAAAGAAGTGCTGCAGATGCTAAACAAAGATCACGCAAAACTGACCAATCAGGACATTGCAGACGAACTGGGAATTAGCAAGCGAACCGTTGAAGTACACCGCAGCAATATCATGACAAAGATGAACGCACAGACTCGTGCGTAACTTGTTGAACTAACGAAAATTTGTAGTCAACAACAAAAAACTGACCCACCTATTTTACCTGCCTAGCTGGATCAGTTATTTTATCTACACCAGTTGTAAGTCGAGTATGCCTTCCATTTTTTCAGCCGTTTCAGATTTTCCTGTACGACTGTCCCCCACCAAAGCTACTGTGACACTTTCAGATTTAGTACTGCCACCATGCCTTGCGCGTTTTTTAGCAGCAATCTCTTTAATCATGTCAATCATGTCATGCGCCAGACGTACCGGACCCTGCTGTTCGATCTCATCACGATTATTGAATCCACATCGCAGCACATCTTCATCCGAGACACCTTCATATACGCCCGCCATCATTTGGCTATTCACTACCCCGACTTTCATCTCATCTTTGGCAATCAGGCGTTCCATGACATCGACAAAGCGTTTTTCAATCTCAACAAATTTTTTATGCAGATCGGGATGCAAAATTGAGCCATCGGCTTCTTCCAGTAACGGGAACGGATTCGCCCAATAACTAATTTCTTTTTTACCCCGGTGTGTCTGGGTACTTCCCGCCGCCACACGCTCACCACTTCTAAATTGTTTAATAGCATCCATTAAAGGAATGTCTGTATTTATGGTGGGTTTGCCCTTTTCGATAATATTAAAATTGTTGTTATACATGAGCCCATCCAGCGGATGCCCAGTTCGAACTTCTTCTACTGTCGCCACAGGAACAATTTGTCTTGCATTAGAGCCGGACTCCTTGTTGTAGCCCACTTCACGCCCCAGCATTTGCATTTTTGCATGTTCACTGAAACCATCAAGACACGCAAAAGCGCCGGTCTCAGTTCCATAGAAGATTAATCTTTCAACACCCTCGGCATCTTTCTCTATACTGGCACGACCCATGTCATCCGCTTTGACCAGCATTTCAGAGATGTAAGGCTCATTTGTGTCTTCATCAAAGTGACATACATAACGGGTGCAACCACAATGCAAGGGAAGATCACCCGCACGAATCGCTAATACATTATGCAATGTAAGAATCGGCTTTTTGCCATATCCAAAATATTTGCATTCATCCAGATTCGGCACCAGACCTACCAGTAGATTATTTTCTTCATCCCAGTAGTAACCAAGGTCATCCATGCTGGAAGCGGGATCACCAAAAATGAATACGCCATCCGGGCGACGGTTTGAGCATATATCTTCCGCTTCTGCAAATGGGAACAGATTAAGCAGGCCAGCTTCTATTTCTATACATCCATTGGACTTATGCAGATAAGCCACAATTAACCATGCGCCAACTCTTAACGGAACGGCTGTCCAGTCTTCTGGAACAAACTCATTATCTTTAAAAGGATTATGATCCAACTCAAAGAAAGGATAAGCGCGCTTATTGGCTGCCGTCTTGTAATCCACGCCGGTACGAATATCTGCAGCAATGGTTAGCGGCACAGAAGAGAGCGATACATAATCAGATGGCAGATTTAAATAATGCCCTGAAATCTCGCCTGCTGTCACGCTGGGATGCGCATCCATTCCAACAGTACGACGCACGCCGCTTTCCAGGCTTACTTTTTTCATTAACAGACGTCGCGTTTCCATGATCAATTGTGAAAGACTCGCAGCCTTTTCAGTGACAAGATCTTTGATTGAATCAGGCGTTTCGTCTCCAGTGATAACCTCATTATGCAATCGCACTAAACGCGAATAGGTAACATTTCTAAAGTGGTGGAAACCACCGTCCATAAATTTAACCAGTGCAATATTTTTTTCCGCCACGCTTTCTTCCAATGGATTCGCAGACTCTATAATTCTTAAATAGTCACGCGCACCAATTTGTTGAATAAACTTAATTTTACTTTGCACTTCCAGTTGGTTTTCTTTGCGTAACCTTAAATTGGCAATAAACTCCTGCTTGTATTTTTTAAGAAACTTTGAAAACACCAGGCTTTTAAGAAGGTGTTCAGGAGTGCTGCAGCCCTCACGAATTTCAAGCACATTTTGAGGATTAAACTGAAGCGAAACACTAGAATCAATTGGTTGTGGATTATTAGTCATGGCCGTATCCATTTTATTTTTATATTAGCGTTATTAACTTTTATCAGCTTAGCAGACTATACACAACGGAGACTATTTTTCTCTTAAAAATATCTTATGCGACAATAGTATTCACTGTTGCTTACAGACATATTGTTAAAGCAACTTATAAAGGTCTGCCTGTTTAGCATTAATATTAATGGTATATAAACAAACCATTAGATAACTATATTAAAATATAGTTATATATGGTTATAGCCATCGTCAAAAATTTACTATTGTCTTGACCTGCCCCCAGTAACGGTACCACTTTCAAAGTTAGGATTTGGGTTTAG
>CAZWQM010000018.1:0-27297 GCA_964636225.1 uncultured Thiotrichales bacterium
GCAAAACCAAGCAGAACAATTATCAAATCTTAAATTTATTAAGCAAGCACACCTGCAGCTAAGCATAGATTCAGCATAGATACCTACATTATTAACTTCCAGACTTGCATCCTGTTCGCTGGGTAATGGAATGGGAGCCACTTTATCATCCTAGGTAGCGCAAGCATTGAGAAGCAGGATTAACAGTGCTGCACAAAAACATGTAAAGGATGAGGTTATTCGCTGGACTGAGAACATAAATTATTTCTTTTTAAAATAGAAACGGTTAAACAGTTAGTCCCATCAAGTGAAACTCAGTTCAATAAAAAATCCAGAATTTACTGATATTTGCGATGAATGCGTCCTGCAATTCCGCACAGTAGTTCATAGCTAATGGTGTTGGCGGCACTGGCGATTTCCGTGACACATATATCATCACCCCAGAGCTCAACTTCATCGCCCAGGTTAGCCTCGATTTGGCTAATGTCAATGGTCATCATATCCATAGAAATACGTCCAACAATGGGCGCTAAATTACCATTCAGGCTCACGCGGACTTCACCATTGAGGTTTCGAGGGTAACCATCGGCATAACCTATGGCGACCACGCCAATACGCATTTTGCGTGGGCAGGTAAAAGTGCTGCCATAGCCAATTTTATCACCCTGCTGGAACTGCTTAATCGAAATGATGGGGGCGCGCAGGGACATGACCGGTTTTAATTCGCTGGTATCCGGGTGAGTCTTGTCGTTTTGAAAAGGGGAAATACCATATAAAACCAAACCGGATCGGACCCATTCATACAGAGAGTTCGAGTAGGCCAGAGTAGCGGCTGAGTTGGCTGCACTTCTCTCGCATCTTGGAAGATGACTGGTCGCCGTATCAAATAATTTCAACTGCTGCTGTGTGTAGTCGTTATCCAGCAGGTCGGCATTAGCGAAATGCGTCATAAGACGAATTTTTGAAATGGCTTTAATGGATTGCAGCTGCTGGTAGACGTTTTGAATGCCTTGTAGGCGAAATCCCAGACGCCCCATACCGGTATCAATTTTCAGCCATACCTGTATTGATTGGTTGAGCTTATGCTGCTGAAGAATTTTAATCTGCTGCTCATTATGAATGACCGCCTGAACATTGGCGTCTGCAATCATTTGCAATTCTGTTTCGTTGGTGAAGCCTTGCAGGCAGACAATTGGATGAAGAATTCTTGCGGCGCGTAATTCGACTGCTTCATTGGCACAGGAGACTGCAAATGCATCACTTTGAAGAAGTGCCTGTGCGGATCTCTCAAGACCATGCCCATAAGCATCGGCTTTAACTACAGAAATTATTTTCGAGTTGCTGGCAAAAGTTCTTAAGATATTTAGATTGTGTGCAAGATGATCCAGTCTTATTAAGGCATATGCCGAACGTCTCATGAATATCTCTCGTGACCGTATAATTCAGGGATAAAGTTTTCGAAACGTGTGTATTGTCCTAAAAAGGTGAGGCGAGTTTTGAAAATGGGTCCGTTACGCTGTTTAGCAACAATAATTTCGGCCGTGCCTTTATCGGGTGAGTCTTCCTTGTAAACCTCATCCCGGTAGATAAAAACTATCAGGTCAGCATCCTGTTCAATTGCACCAGATTCACGAAGATCAGACATTACAGGACGTTTATCTGTACGTTGTTCCAGACTTCGATTAAGTTGCGACAAGGCAATGACGGGTACATCCAGTTCTTTGGCCAATGCTTTGAGAGAGCGAGAAATTTCGGACACATCATTGGTACGATTTTCATTGCTGCCGGTAACCTGCATGAGTTGCAAATAATCAATCACAATTAGTGATAGTCCATGCTCACGTTTCAAACGTCTTGCGCGTGCGCGAATTTCCGTGGGACTGAGTGCGGCGCTATCATCAATAAACAGTTTCGATTCCGAAAGCATGGAGACCGCGCTGGTGAGTCTTGGCCAATCTTCATCGGTGAGTTTTCCGGTACGAATATTCTGTTGATTAATGCGTCCGATGGAAGAAAGCATACGCATAGTAAGTTGATGGCTGGGCATTTCCATACTGAAGATGGCGACTGTTGCCTGCTTTTGAATAACCGCATACTCCGCCATGTTCATGGCCAGACTGGTTTTACCCATGGAGGGACGACCAGCGACGATGATCAGGTCTCCTTTTTGTAAGCCGGAAGTTTTTTCATCGAATTCATCAAAACCTGTGGCGGTACCGGTAATGGCGTCACCACGTTCAAACAATTCATCAATGCGTTCTACTGTGGTTTTTAGCAGTTCTTTCATGCCCTGAAAACCGCCAGTGCCTCTGCTGCCGTGATCGCCAATTTCAAAAATTTTCTTTTCCGCGATATCCAGTAGTTCACGACTGTTCATACCCTGTGGCTGGTAGGCGGATCCTGCGATCTCAGTGCCGGTGGAGGCCAACTGACGCAGGATGGATTTTTCCCTGACGATGCTGGCATAGGCCGCGATATTTGCCGCAGTGGGCGTTTCCTTGGCCAGGGTGGCCATGTATACAGTGATATTCTTGCTGTTTACTTCAGATTTCTCTACCGAGTGTTTGATCTTATCGGCCAGTGTGACAACATCAAATGGTTGACTATGGTAGGCGAGCTCAGCAATTGCTCGAAAAATGATTCGATGATCAAAAAGGTGAAAATCATTTTCGTTGATGGTGTCAGCGATTTGGTCCCAGGCACCATTTTCCAGCATCAGCCCCCCCAGAACTGCCTGCTCTGCTTCTAATGAATAGGGGGGAGTGCGTAATGACTCCGCATTGGGAGCTGAAAAATCAGCGCTGGAGATTCTTTCTGCCATCAGCTAGGAGCGACGCTTGTCCCAGATTAGTCTTCAGCTATGATATTAATGGTGACAGTGGCATTCACGTCTGTATGCAGATGCAATTCAACTGAGTATTTGCCAATATTGCGAAATGCGCCATCCGGCATGCGAATTTCACGCTTTTCAACTTCATGACCCTGAGCGTTGAGTGCTTCAAGTACATCGACATTGCCAACTGATCCAAATAATTTACCTTCACTGGCTTCTTTAGCAGCAATAGTAACTGTAATGCCATCCAGTTTGGTTTTGCGCTCTTCGGCAGCCGCCAGCGCACTGGCTGCTTCGGCCTCTAATTCTGCGCGACGTGCTTCGAATTCAGCAATATTTTCAGCAGTTGCAAATTTGGCTTTGCCTTGAGGTATCAGATAATTACGAGCGAAGCCTGATTTCACACTAACTTTGTCACCCAGTGCGCCAAGATTTTCAACCTTCGACAATAAGATTACTTCCATGGTTTTTCCTTCAAATAACGATATGTGTATTTATTATTTAACGCGTGTGCGTAGTTTGAAAAATGTTTCAAATATTCCCAGTATTAACACGACCAGAATCGCTTGGGGAATGAGAATTACTAATACGTAGGCAATTATTAACCATAGCCTGCCTTTTGTCATGGATCCACAAGTGGTATGGATAACCGCCATGCCTTGTAAAAAGAAAAGAATGATTAAAATGCCGCATAGTTGTGCGGCAAAAGCAGATTTGGCAAGGTATGCCCACACCCCAACGGCTAAAGCCAGCACCGCCAGCACGCGGCCAAGACGCATTTGTTGAAAATCTGTTTCGAACTGATTTGTGCCATTTGCGAGGCAATAGAGTTTATAGCCAAATAGTAGAACACTGCTGTGTACCAGCACGATTGAGGCAATTAACACCCCAGTCATGAATTTTGCGCTTTGTGCCAGTAAAGCGGCAGTTTGCTCGCTACTGTAGCCACTTGCCTCAAGTACGGGTGTCAGTATTGACCCCAGTGACTGTTGCCAGAATAAATGCGCATCTGGAAAAAGAAGTGTGATCAGAACGAACACCAGGCCCGCAAGTATGGAGGCAGCCTGAAGCGACAAGGATAGTGAGCGGGTGTAATAAAATAACAGAGCAAGAAGAAATGTCGGTAATATTTGAGCGCTGGCTGTCAGTGCCCCCAGTGTGGCGTTGCCCAGTGCCACAGAGCTGATTAATGCAAGGGCAATCACGCAAGCCAGTCCAATCGAAAAGCTGTTTCTGGGGCCTGCATGTAATGTAATGAGTGTTATAGCAGCACCACTGATAATGGCGCTAAGCGGAAATACCAGCGCAAAAAGCAGGAAACCAAACACCACCGTGAAAGCGGGAAACTTTCCCGAAAGCGTAAAGCTGGCAAAGTTCTTAAGCATGGCCGACAACCTGGGCTGTTTAAGCGTCGGCGCCGTTAAGTCTAACGGCGCCGTGATGTTTAGTGTTGGTCGCTAAACGGCAATAAAGCCAGATAACGTGCGCGTTTGATGGCCGTGGTTAACTGGCGCTGGTAACGTGCTTTCGTTCCTGTAATTCGACTGGGAACGATTTTGCCAGTTTCGGTAATAAAGTCTTTAAGCAGGTCAATATCTTTATAATCGATTTGCTTGATGCCTTCTTCGGTAAATCGGCAATATCTTCTTCTACGGAAATACTTGGACATAATTATTCCTCCTCGGCTGTTTCAACAGCTTCTTCTAATGATTCGTCGTCAGCGCTGTCGTCATCCGCGAAATCTTCATCTCCCTTTGAGTGTTCTTCCGAACGAGAAGTGGGCGTCTCGCGACTATCACGCTCACGCTCTTTTTCCAGAGATCTCATCATGGGAGAAGGTTCTGTTATCGCATCCTTGAAAGTAAGAACCATGTGACGAAGTACGGCATCATTAAAACGGAATGCGCTGACAAGTTCATCGAGAATTTCCTGATTGGTCTCGATGTTCATCATCACGTAATGTGCTTTAAGAACTTTATTGATTGGGTAAGCCAGAATTCTGCGCCCCCAATCTTCCAGGCGATGGACTTTTCCATTGCCATTCTCAATCATGGTTTTGTAACGCTCGACCATGGCAGATACCTGGTCGCTCTGATCCGGATGGACCAGAAATACAATTTCATAATGTCTCATTGTGGCTCCTTAAGGTCTGTGTCCTCCCGCAGACATTTACGGTGAGGAAAGGTGCTTGAAAAATAGAGACGCGAAGTGTACGTGAGCTTGGCGGAACATTCAATGGCGGCGTTGGCGCAATGCCTCATACAGAAAAATACCTGTGGCCACAGAAACATTGAGGCTTTCGACATCACCCAACATAGGCAGCGAGTAGAGCTGATCACAACGTTCCTGAGTAAGTCGTCTCAGGCCTTGACCCTCGGCACCCATGACTATCGCGGTGGGTTGAGTCAGATTCGACTGATAAATACTATTCGATGCTTCACCGGCAGCTCCATAGACCCAAACGCCGGATTTTTTAATTGCATCAATAAACCTTGCTAAGTTTGAGGTCTTAGCCAGTTTTAGTCTGACTGTCGCACCTGAAGCAGTTTTATGAACAATCGGCGAGAGAGGTGCTGAGTTTCTTTGTGGTACCACGACCGCATCCACCCCGGCCGCATTGGCCGTGCGCAGGCAGGCACCGAAATTATGCGGATCGCTGACTTCGTCTAGAATCAATATCAGAGGTGCTGAGTCAGTCTTTTCAATTAGAGTGATTATTTGGTGTTCATCAACCAGTGGGGTGGGAGAGCAGTTAGCCGCAATACCCTGGTGCTGGGCGCCTTCACATAAATGATCAAGCTTGGCTCGCTGTACCTGCTGAATTGAAATACCCAGTGCCTTGGCCTGATCCAGTAGCTGCACGATGCGATGATTGTTTTTATTTTGTTCCAGCCAAATGGATTGGGCTCGCTGAGGCTGCCATCGCAATAAAGATGCAACGGTATGGATACCGGGCAAAATTTCTTTTTTACTCATAGGGTGGCTTACGCCTGTTTATTTTTTACGCTTGGATTTTTTGGGACGTTTGCGGTTATTCGGGTTTTTATTTTGTTCCAGTACAAAATCAATTTTACGCTCGTCAATGTCCACACGGGTAACAATAATTTCCACTTTATCCCCCAGACGAAAAACATTTCCGGTGAGTTCGCCCTCAAGCGTCATTTTTGAAGGATCAAACTGATAGTAGTCATCAGATAAAGTACTAATGTGAATCAGACCTTCAACATAAATATCATGCAGTTCTACAAATAGACCAAAAGAGGTCACGCTGGTAATGGAGCCGGTGAAAATCTTGCCCACTTTGTCCTGCATAAATTCACACTTCAGTGTGGCTTCGGCATCTCGCGTGGCATCGTCGGCTCTGCGTTCTGTCATGGAACAATGTTCGCCCTGTAGTACCAGATCATTATGACTGTAAATAAATGTATCTGCTTTTTTCCCATTAGCCAGATGACTGATGGCGCGATGCACAATTAAATCGGGATAGCGACGTATGGGTGAAGTAAAGTGAGCATAGAAAGGATGCGCCAGACCAAAGTGTCCGACATTGTCCGGACTATAAACGGCTTGGGAAAGGGAACGGAGTAACATGGTTTCAATCCAGCGGTCTTCTTCGCGTAGGTTCACCCGGTGAATAAGGTCAGCATAATGTCCGGGCTCAGGCTTTTCTCCGCCGGGTAAGTTCAGGCCCAGAGGTTTTAACAGTTGGCGCAGTTCTTTGAGTTTTGTTTCTGTAGGACCCTCGTGAATGCGATATAAGCCGGGAATTTTATTTTTTGTTAAATATTTTGCGGCAGCTACATTGGCTGCAATCATGCACTCTTCAATGATGCGGTGTGCATCGTTTCTTTCATAAGGATAAATTCTGACAATTTTCTTGTTTGGGCCAAATTCAATTTTTGTTTCAGTTGAATGAAAGTCCATAGCCCCACGACGTTCGCGGTATTTCAGCATAGCCTCGAATAGCTTGTAGAGTTCGTCGAGTTGTGAGCAGAGAACGTCAAGTGTTTTGCGTTGTTTGGTCTGTTTTTCAACGACGCATGCGGCCACCTGTGTATAAGTCAGACGTGCATGAGATTCTATTACCGCTTTGTAAAACTGATAACTCTGCATTTCACCTTCGGGTGAAATATTCATTTCGCAAACTAGAGTCAAGCGTGGTGTGTGAGGATTCAGTGAGCAAAGGCCATTAGATAAGTTTTCCGGTAGCATGGGGATTACTTTGCCCGGAAAATAAACCGAAGTTCCGCGCCATTGGGCTTCTTTATTGAGCTCGGTTCCTGGAGTTACATAAAATGAAACATCCGCAATGGCAACATACAGCTTCCAGCCACTATTGCGTTGTTCACAGTAAACTGCGTCATCAAAATCCTTGGCATCTTCACCGTCAATAGTCACAAAAGGCAGTGTGCGTAAATCTTTGCGCCTGGGCGATTCATCAATAATGGATTGTTCGGAGAAAGATTCCGCTTCATCAATTACTTCTTGGGAGAACTCGCTGGGTATGGAATGCACGCGAATGGCAATATCTATTTCCATGCCCGGTGCCATGTGTTCACCGAGTACTTCAGATATCTCGCCTATAGGTTGGGTTCGTTTGCTTGGTTGTTCAGTAATTTTTGCAACGACAATTTGTCCGTGCACAGCATGATTTTTTTTGTCCGCAGGAATAAAAATATCCTGATGAATGCGTTTATTGTCAGGAACAACAAAACCCATACCCTGTTCTTCATGATAGCGCCCCACTATCTGGGTATTGTGACGTTCCAGGATTTCTACAACATGTCCTTCTTTACGACCGTCTTTTTTAATTAATGTCACCTGAACGACCGCTCGGTCACCATGTAAAGCAGCGCGCATTTCTCTAGGGGATAAAAAGATATCCGGTTCGCAATGCTCATCCGGGATTAAAAAACCAAAGCCGTCGGGATGGCCGATAATGCGGCCTCGTACCAGATCGGCATGGCCAACTGGAAGATAAGAGCCCTGCCGGTTGCGTACCAATTGTCCATCTCTTTCCATTGCGCGTAAACGGCGTTCCAGGGATTCAAGGTCACGCTCACTTGAGAGACCAAGCGATTTTATAATTTTAGTGAAACTGGCGGGACCTTCGTTATTTTCAATAACTTCTAAAATAAATTCGCGGCTTGCAATTGGGTGGGCGTATTTGGCAGCTTCTCTTTTTGCATGCGGGTCACGAGGTTTTCGTGTTTTTTTGGATTTGGTCATATGATGAATACTACAGGTTTTGCATGAATAAACGTAGAAGTAATTTAAATTTGATATAAGAGGTGAGATGTTGAATATTGATGGAATTTTTAAGGGACAGGAGTGAATTGATTGTTTTCCTTAAGGTGCAACTTACCATTGTAAAATATGGCTTTGGCTTTTTCCGCATCTGACAGTAAGCGAAACTTCTCCATTTCACTGATAGGTTCGCCTGAACTTTGTTTAGTGGATGTTGGCTGGAGGGTAATTAAAGCGATAAAAGCATCTGGATGATTAAACTGTTGAATTTCAGACAATAACCTCTGAGCATCGTTTCTATTATTGAAGCTGCCTACTGATATGCGAGTCAGCCCTCCAGTTTGTTGAGTAAAAACCTGGTCAAATTTTTCTGTCGAATTAAGCAGGTTAGCTGGCGGATATAGATATGCGCCGATCTGTATAGTGTAAAAAGAAGTTGGTTCCTGGGCATGTATCGTCAGACTTCCTGGAAATAAACATGCCAGGCTAAAAATGATGAATAATTTTGAGGTTGACGTCATATGCTGTACATGGAAAGTTTTAGGGAGATTTTCTAATGCTTTGACGGCCTTAAGAACAGTAAATAAAGAATGATAATAAAAGCGCAATCTCAAGTTTATGTAAGGGTTAATTTTGAGGTGTTCTTCTCAGAATACTGCTTTTAACCTTTAACCTTGCGCAAAAGGTAAATATTAGCAGACCAAATACTCAATAAAGATAGTAGCAACGTTAACATAATCACATTCCTGGGAATAGGGTTGGGTAGAATTATTGACAAGTACACCAAGTGCTGGGAATTGCTATGAAAATAAAAGCCGAATTTAAAGTTAGGGATGGCCAGAACCGTCGAATAAACTCGGAAAATATTCGCTTTCCTTTGATTGCAGGAAGTGGCGAAGTTGTTTTAAGAGATCGTTGGATTAATCCGGATCGAAGACATCCTGGTCTGGAAACGCATGAAGTAAGTGTGTCTCCAGAAGAATTCGATCAGCTATTTCAGGAATACGCTAAACACCAACAATAAAGTGTTAGCCTGACTTGCCGAGAAATGGAATAGTTAACATTCCACGAAGTCTATTCCATTGGTGGATTGAGAACTTGTTACCCAATCCGAGATTGAATCCATGCGCTATCGAGCGCATCGTATAAGACCTAAAGAGTCGATCCCAAAAAGAAAACACACTGGCATAATTGGAATCCGTTTCGCTATGTATATCTGAGTGATGTAGGCGGTGCATATGCGGTGTTACAATTATAATTCGCAATAGTGTGTCTGCAAATTCATTTATTCTGATGTTGCTGTGATGCCAAAGAATTATGGGCAGCATGATAAGTTCGTAAATAATAAGATGTTCCAGTTGAATTCCCATAACCGGAAAAACCCCTGCTCGAATCAAGCTTGAATAGGCTATTTCTATCGGGTGAAAGCGTAGAGCAGTACTTGCATCCATATCTTTGTCCGCATGATGTACCTGGTGAAATTTCCAAAGCAGAGGTATTTGATGGTTTAATCGGTGCCACAGGTATTGCCATAGATCTATCAACAGGAAGGCAAGGAAAAAAGAATACGTAGATGGAATGTCTAGCTGATAAAGCAAACCGATTTGATTGCTGGAAGTCCAGTGGTATACGAACTGTAAAATAGTAATAAATAATATTACTGTAACGACAGAATTTATTGCCGCCAGACCAAGATTGCGCAAGGAATGCGAGACGGCTTTCTGTCGCGGCTGAAAATAAGGAATAAAACGTTCCAGCATAAACAGGATAAAATACACTAAAGCCAGTATGGCAGGTTTTATGATTTCAAGGGGCATAGAGTTTGAATTGCCTGAATATTTAGTGTGTCTCGAAGTATAAAACAAGACGGTGAGTTAGGCGTAGGTTTTTAATTTGACGAGTTGCTGTTGAATGTGAGTGAAGTAATTTTAAGAAGTGCGCAAAAGAGTGATTGCGAGGAAATTGCGCATTTAATCAATGTCTCCGCGGCAGGCGTGCTTGATTATTTGCTGAATTATATATGTGCTGAAGGTATTGCCGCGGTTAAGTATATGAGCGAGCTTTTAACGCGCGAAGGGTATTACTCGTATTCCAATACAGTGGTTGCTGAATCCGGAAGAGATCTGCTGGGAATGGCGTTGAGCTTTCCTGCCGGTGGGTTGATTATCAATGAAAATATGCAAAAGTTTTACACGCAGGACAGACTGCAATATATTCGTTATTTTGTTGACAATAAAATTAAAGATAGCTGCCATTTAGATGCGATTGCAGTCCAGACTGCTATGCGTGGCAAAGGTATTGGCCAGAAACTCCTGGAAAATGTTATACAGCAGGCGCAATATTTTAAATTTTCAGTGGTGCAGGCATTTGTATTTGCAAGTAATGAAAAAGCTGTTAAATTTTATCTGCGCAAAGGTTTTTTAGTAGATAAGGCTATTGATGTTTGTTGCCACCCGTTTCTGCAAAACAAAAACTCACTACTTTTGATGCGCTACGATTTAAGTGCTAATTAAAAAATATTTAGACGTATAACATTCTCATTTCGCTCGGGCCCGGTTGAAATGATATCAATCGGAACTCCGAGCAATTCTTCAACTTTCTTAATATACTTTTTGGCGTTTTCCGGTAGTTGTTCGAATTCCGTGATGCCGACTGTGGAACTCTTCCATCCCGGGAGAGTGATGTAATTAGGGATGCAGTTTTCAATATTCTCTGCATTCAGAGGCAAAGAGTCTACTTCTTTCCCGTTGGATTGATACGAGGTGCAAATACATATATTTTCCAGCGTATCCAGAACATCCAGTTTAGTAAAACATATGCCGGTAACACCGTTAAGATACATTGCTCGTTTAAGCGCGATTGCATCCAGCCATCCGCAGCGGCGTTGCCTACCTGTGGTTGCACCAAATTCATGTCCGCGTGTTCCCAGTTCTTCGCCCACTTTGTCAAACAATTCAGTAGGGAAAGGGCCTCCACCCACGCGAGTAGTATAGGCTTTGACAATACCCAGAACGTAGTCGATTGAGCCGGGTGAAACGCCGCTACCCGAGCAAACGCCTCCAGCAGTAGTATTGGATGACGTGACATAAGGGTATGTGCCATGGTCGATGTCTAGTAATGTGCCCTGTGCACCCTCGAAGAGTATTTTTTTGTTTTGTTTTTGTAGAGTGTTCAAACGCGCACTGACGTCGCTGATCATGGGCTTTATTTGTTCCGCCCAATGGTTTAATTGTTCCGAGAGCTGTTTAATATCGCAGGTATCATGGTGGAAGTAATTCTTTAATACAAAATTCTGATAATCCAGAATACCTTCCAGTTTGGACAGCATATTATCCAGATTTAAAAAGTCACCAACACGCAAACCCCGCCGCGCGATTTTATCTTCGTAGGCCGGACCTATACCACGTCCAGTTGTACCAATGGCGGATTTGCCACGCGCCTTTTCGCGCGCCTGATCAAGCAGGATGTGATAGGGAAGTATCAGCGGACAACCGTCAGACAGGAATAAGCTCGAACGGGGATTGAATCCACGCTGCTCAAGCATACCAAGTTCTTCCAACAGCGCTTTGGGTGATAGGACAACACCATTGCCAATATAGCATTCGACATTTTCGCGCAGAATGCCAGAGGGGATAAGATGCAAAACCGTTGTTTCTTTACCTACCACGATCGTATGACCGGCATTATGCCCGCCCTGGAAACGCACCACGGCATCGGCTTTGGCCGTAAGCATGTCGACTATTTTGCCTTTACCTTCGTCTCCCCACTGAGTTCCTAAAACAACGACATTTTTATTCATTTTAAATATCCTTAATCACCCATTTATTATTTTCTTTTTTTAAGGTACGTGTACAACCGGTCAGTTTTGCTTCGTTTGTATTGTTGTTAAGACAGTTTATAACGATTTCTCCCTGTGCGCGCAATTGCGCAACGGTAGAGGCCAATTCTTTATCATCTATATTAGGAGAGTTAATAGCGCCGGAGCGGGATTGGACTTCATGGCTGGAAGAACTGATTAATTGTCGCAGGTCGGCGCTAAAACCTATCGCAGGTCGAGCGCGTCCAAAACTTTCACCAATATTGTCATAACGGCCGCCGCGTGCAAGTTCGTCACCATTTTTAATGCTGAAAGCGGCAAATACAATGCCTTGCTGGTAGTGATAGCCTCGCGATTCGGCTAAATCAAAATGTATTTTTGTATTCTTCAGTTGCATGCTTAATCTGTTGCTCAGATTTTCCAGGTAATTAATGCAGTCCTGTAAAGCCTGTCCACCTGTTTTAAGTTGTTCGCGTGCCCCGTTAAGCACGTCAGAGGTTCCATGCAGGTTGACCAGATTCATAATGTCCTGTTTGAACGCAGAAGAACAATCTGCTTGTTCAAGTAACGTCTTAATGTCAGGTGTGGATTTGCGTTGCAGCATAGAGAATAAATCTGCTTCAAGTTGAGGCGTCAAGTTGGCAGACTTTGTCAGCGCATCAAAAATACCGGTATGGCCGAGATCAAGTAAAATATCATCGATGCCGCTAGCCTGCAGTGTCGTGATCATTAAAGAGATGATTTCAACATCACTGGTCATGCCGCTATGGCCATACAGTTCGGCACCAATTTGTAACGGGCTGCGTGTTCCCCCAGCAGATTCTGGCAGGGTATGCAAAACGGTTCCGCAATAACATAGTCGGGAAGGTGCTTCAGATTTCAGCATGTGTGCATCAATGCGTGCGACTTGTGGTGTCATATCGGCGCGAACACCCATGGTGCGGCCGGATAATTGATCGGTAAGTTTAAATGTCTGTAAATTCAAATCCTCACATTCGCCTACCAACAAGGAATCCAGAAATTCAATGAATGGAGGAATGACCAGCTGATAGCCCCAGGAAGCAAACAGGTCGAGCGAGCTTCTTCGGTAAGATTCCAGAATGGCTGCGTTTTCAGGCAGTACTTCTTCAATTCCGGCGGGTAATAGCCAACGAGTGCGTGAAGACATGTGAATTTAAATCGTATTAACTTTGACGAATAAGGGTTAAGAGTATCACGCCAACCAACATGCTCACCAATCCAAATATTCGCAGAGACCTGTCTGACATTTGAGTGATGCTCTGCCAGATTTTGCGCACAGTTTTAGGGCTGGCAAAAGGAAGAATCCCCTCCAGCACCAATACCAATGCACATGCAGCCAGCAGGTCGTTAGCCATGGGTGAATGCTAATGTGTGCTATTTGGGTTTGGATTGATTGAAATAGCGGAAAAACTGGGAGTCGGGTTGCAGCACCAGTACATCATTCTTGCTGTTAAATGTCTGCTTATAAGCTGTTAGGCTTTTGGTAAGCGTATAGAACTCTGGATCTTTGCCATAAGCTTTGGCGTAAATATCTGCAGCGCTGGCATCTCCTTCACCGCGTAACTGTTCGGAGGTTTTATAGGCGTTTGCCAGAGTGATCTGACGTTCGCGGTCTGCGGCAGCACGAATCTTTTCAGCAGATTCCTGACCTCGGGCTCGAAAGTCTTTAGCTACCCGGTCGCGACCTGCACGCATACGCTCGTACACCGAACCACTGATATCTTCCGTGTAGTCAATACGACTGACGCGTAAATCGACAATCTGGATGCCAAGGTCTTTAGTGGCTATGTTAGCTTTAACCACTAGTGCGGCCATGATGTCGGCGCGCTCACCCGATACGGACTCTTTGATAGTGCGCTGGGCAAATTCATCACGTAATTCATCTTTGGTGATTTGTCTTAAGCGACTGTCGGCACGTTCTTCAAAACCACCTGTTGCAACAAAGTAGTCGCGTACATTGTCAATGCGCCATTTCACGAAGAAGTCGACATAGACATATTTTTTCTCGTTGGTTGGGAACAGGTCTGGCTGAACATCCAGCGTCAGAATGCGTGAATCAAAAACTCTGACGTTATTAATAAGAGGGATTTTCCAGTGCAATCCGGGTTTGATATCGGACTCCTTGATTTCTCCAAACTTGAACAGTATGGCGCGTTCTGTTTCATCTACAGTGTAAGTGCACAAACTGAAAACCACTAAAGCCAATATGCTCAGAGTAACTATTAATTTGGAAATCATAATTATCGTACCTCCCTGCCGCGCACTGTGCGTTTTGTGTTGCTATTTACTGAGCTGCCGGATGGGTTGGGAGAACCCAGGTTAATGGAGCCACTAGGGGTGTTGTCGCTGTTCTGTATCAGTTTATCCAGAGGTAAATACATCAGATTATTTCCGTTCTCGACGTCAAGCAGGATTTTGGTTGAATTTGAAAAAACCGACTGGGTTGCTTCAAGGTACAAACGCTCACGTGTAATGGAAGGAGCCTTTCGATATTCTGTCAGCAGTGCTTCAAAGCGTTCCGCTTCACCTTCTGCCTTGGATACAATTGCTTCTTTATAGGCTGTGGCTTCTTCTATAATTCTTGCCGCTTCACCACGTGATTGTGGAACGATTGTGTTGGCGTATGCTTCAGCTTCTTCTATGTATCTTTCCAGATCCTCGCGCGACTTGATGACATCATCAAAAGCGCTTTGAACCTGAGCGGGAGGTTGAGTTTTCTCCAGGTTCAAAGTAGTCACTTCAATACCTGCGTCATATCGATCCAGGATTTCCTGCATGAGTAACTTGGTATTGGAAGAGATAATTTCCAGTCCTTCGTACAGTACATAGTCAACGCTGCTTTTACCAACCACTTCGCGTATCGCACTTTCCATGGTCTGCTTTATGGTGCCTTCCGGTGAACGTACATTGAATAAATAATTAGGCGCATCTTTGATACGGAATTGTGCGGCCAGAATAATTTCCATGATGTTCTCATCCTTGGTCAGCATGGTGGTCTGAAGTCTGGAACTTCGAACCTGCTGCATATCAACGACACGCAGTTCTTCAATTGGGTAGGGAAAATGCCAGTGCAAACCGGGGTCGGTCGATTCCTTGTATTTACCAAACTGCAGGACGACACCTTTTTCACCATCTGTAATGGTGTAAATGCCGGTACCGGCCCAAATAATGGCCGCTATAACAAGTGCGAATAATAGGAAACCGGCTGAACTGCCGCTGGAACCTCCTGCGCCGCCTTTGCCTCCAAATATTCCGCCAAATTTACGGCTGAGATTTTGAAAAATCTCGTCTAAATCCGGTGGGCCTTGATTATTAGAATTTCGATTCCAGGGGTCATCGTTTTTATTACCTGGGCTGTTCCAAGGCATGGAGATCTCCGATATTTGTAAATTTAAGGGTTGAGGAATGTATTCTATTCACTCTGGGCCAAAAAATCAGCCTTATGTTGTGATGATTCCTCATCTGATGACAGATCAATATAAGGTTCAAAGCGATGTCTTATGGTTTTATTCAGAGAAGCCTGTATTTCCCATTGACCATCCGCATTGAAGGTTTCCTTGATCACGGCATTTTCATTATATAGTAACGTCCTTAACTCGGCTTGTGTGACTGGCAAGTGAAGGGTGACCTCCAGCTGTTCACGAGCGAAATATTGCAGTAAGGCAGACTGTAGCAGATTCATTCCCTGGTCTTTCAGTGCCGATACCCAGACTCGATGTATGTGTTTATCTTCGCCAATATCAATGTGCGGAATTTGCTGGGTTTGATCAATTTTGTTGAAAACTAATAACTGCGGGCACTTGTCTGCACCAATATGTTTTAGCACCTGATTGACTTGTTCGATGTGGTCATTACGCAATTCGTTGCTGGCATCGACTACATGTAATAGCAGGTCTGCCTCGCAGGTTTCCTGCAAGGTGGCATGGAAAGCATCGACCAGATCATGAGGCAGGTTTTGAATAAAGCCTACCGTATCTGCCAGAATAATATGCTGTGTTTTGCTGAGCTGTAATTTACGCAGAGTCGGATCCAGTGTGGCAAATAGCTGGTCTGCCTGGTAAACATTGGATGATGTCATGCGGTTGAATAAAGTGGATTTTCCCGCATTGGTATAGCCGACCAGTGCTACTGTAGGAACAGAATTTTTTTTGCGTGCCTGGCGGCCCTGTTCACGCTGTTTACGTACTTTTTGCAGACGCTTTTCCAGATGCTTGACGCGTTGGGCCAGTAAGCGGCGGTCAGTTTCCAGCTGAGTTTCCCCGGGACCTCTTAGACCAATGCCGCCTTTTTGCCTTTCCAGGTGAGTCCAGCCGCGCACCAGGCGGGTTGAAATAAATTTAAGCTGGGCCAGCTCAACCTGCAGCTTGCCTTCGTAAGAGCGGGCGCGCTGAGCAAATATATCCAGAATTAGCCCGGTGCGGTCCAACACACGACATTTACAGGTTTTCTCTATATTGCGTTCCTGGCTGGGTGATAATTCGTGGTTGAATAATAAAAGTTCTATTTTTTCATTCGCGACCAGATCGACCAGTTCATCAATTTTACCGTGACCAATGAGAAAACGCGGTTCGGGTTTGGGGCGCGAATAGGTAATTACTTCGATTTCCTGAGCGCCAGCGGAATGAGCCACAAGTCGAAATTCTTCGGTGTCTGCGGGGTCCGGAGATTTGCCGAATTCAGGATGAATTAAAACTGCACGCTCACCGGATTTCGGTCGTTCAAACATGCTGCGGTGTTCTCCACCACATCTGAGAGGACTTATTCTGTTTCGTCACCAAAAGGAATTTTTACCGATTTTGCCGGAACAATTGTAGATATCGCATGTTTATATACCATTTGATTAACTGTGTTTTTTAATACGATAACAAATTGGTCGAATGAGTCGATCTGACCCTGTAATTTAATGCCGTTCACTAAATATATAGAGACTGCGACTTTTTCCTTGCGCAGTGCATTTAGGAAGGGTTCTTGTAATGTTTGCCCTTTTGGCATGTCGATTGCTCCTAACCTTCGTTATTGTTTTTATTCAAAGTAGTGCTTGAGCACGTAAAACTGTCCCACACACATTAGTTTAGCAGTTAGTTCTTTGTAATTGGCAAATAATTTGCTGTGTAATCTGCTTAGTACCGGTAGTGTAAGGGTCTATCAGCTCTATTTCAGGATAATGTCTTAACCAGGTGAGCTGACGTTTGGCGAGTTGACGGGTGGCGGCAATGGCCTGATCACGCATAGCATCTAATGGTATTTCATTCTCCAGATAATTCCAGATCTGGCGGTATCCTATGCAGCGCATTGAAGGCATCTGTGCGGATAATGACCATTTTTCTCGCAACCTTATCAATTCTTCAATTACGCCTTTATTCAGCATGTCGTCAAAGCGGGCAGCAATGTTGTTATGCAGCAGTGTGCGCTCCTGCGGAAATAATCCAATATTTATCAGAGAGCGTCTAGGGATCAGGGAAGTTTTATGGCTGAAATAAGACGAGAGTTTCATACCTGTAAGTTGATAGACTTCCAGTGCTCGTTGAATTCTTTGCGCATCATTTGGATGGATTTTTGCAGCCGACTCGGGATCCACCTGCTGTAGCTTATTGTGTAATGCAGACCAGCCCTGTTGTTCGCCTTGCTGGGTCATGTGCGCTCGTAGCTGTTCATCGGCCGCCGGTAATTCGGATAAGCCACACTGCAAGGAATGGAAATACATAATGGTTCCACCCACCAGCAAAGGAGTTTTATTGCGAACATGAATTTGCTTGATGAGATTGGTGGCATCAGCACAAAATTCGGCAACCGAGTAGCTTTCATCGGGATTTCGAATATCAATTAAATGATGAGGTGCGCGTGAAAGTTCATCTGCAGTAGGTTTGGCGGTACCAATATCCATGTCACGATAAATCAGCGCGGAATCGACACTGATGATTTCACAATTGGATTGTTCTACCAGTGACATGGCCAATCTGGTTTTGCCGCTGGCAGTAGGACCCATCAGAAAGATGACCGGGCGTGAAGAATCCACTGTCACTGAGTCAGCGACCTCGAAGAAATAATTTATCCAGATCTGAAATGCTTAACTGAATCCAGGTGGGGCGTCCGTGATTACACTGATTGCTACGTTGTGTCTCTTCCATGGATCTTAATAAGGCATTCATTTCATGGATTGTCATATTTCGGTGGGCGCGAACAGAGCCGTGGCAGGCGAAGCTTGAAAGCGCTTTATTGCGCAGTGTTTCAACACGCGTGCTGATGGAAGTCTTTTGTAAATCGGCAATCACATCGCGTATTAATTCAGGAACATTGATTGATGAAAGAATATTTGGGACGCTGCGAATGATGAGGGAAGTGTCACCCATACGGGTAATATCAAATCCAAAAGAGTCAAATAAGGCCTGCTGATTTTCCGCCAGGCTGGCTTCGGATTCGCTGACATTTATTCTAAGCGGTACTAACAGTTGCTGGCGCGCCTGCGTGTTGTTGACTTGCGATGTTTTTAAATGCTCATATACCACACGCTCATGCGCGGCGTGCATGTCAACCAAAACCAAGCCTTGCTTGTTCTGTGAAAGTATATAAATACCGTGTAATTGAGCAATGGCATAACCCAGTAACGGGATGTCGTCAGCTTGTGGGTCGGCCTCTTTCTTATAGTCTAACGAGGACTGGTAATGTGCCTGAGGTTCTTGTATAGCAGAAGAATACAGTGCCTGAAATTGGCTGTGTGAACCGGAAGAACTGCTATACGTGGGAAAATAAGACTGTACGCTTTGTGTCTGGGGTGTGGCTACTCCGGCAAGTTTATGCAAGTCCTTACTATCAATTGAGGAAGGGCGCACATCACTTAAAGCCTGCTTGATAGTTTGTCGTACGAAGTTGTGAATACTGCGATTATCGTGGAAACGTACTTCGTGTTTAGCCGGGTGGGCATTGACATCCACACTGCTGGGATCGACTTGCAAGTAAAGCACGTAAGCCGGGTGGCGACCATGATGTAGCACATCCTGGTAGGCGAGTTTCACTGCGTGGCTGATGGTTTTGTCACGAATGTGTCGCTGATTAACATATTGGAACTGTAAGTCTGGTTGACTTCTGGAAAACGTCGGTGCTGCAATCCAGCCATAAAGTCTCATGTCCTTAGTTTCACGTTCGATATAAATAGCGTGTTCGACAAATGTTTTGCCGATTACTTTTTCCAGGCGATGAGTCTTGTCAGTGATACTTTGTGCCACCGGCAAAGAAAAAACTGTTTTTTGATTGTGGCGTAATGTGATTGAAGCATGAAAGTTTGCTAGAGCAAGTCGTTTAATGACAAGTTCGCAATGCGCGTATTCGGTCTTCTCCGTACGTAAAAATTTTCTGCGTGCCGGGGTGTTATAAAAAACATCATTCACCTCGACGCTGGTGCCTTTGGCGTGAGCCATAGGCTTGACTTGTTGTGTGCAATGCCCTCCATCATAGTGAAGTGCCCAGCCCTGATTGGATTGTTCATTGTTTGAAGTGATAGTTAATCGAGATACCGAAGCAATACTGGGAAGTGCTTCTCCACGAAAACCTAGGCTATGAATATTTTGCAGATCTTCCATGGTTTGTATTTTTGAGGTGGCGTGGCGCGTCAATGCTGTAGTTAACTGATCTTTTTCAATGCCCGTGCCATTGTCGCGAATCAAAATACGCTGAATACCACCTTTTTTTAACTCAATAGCAATGTTGCTGGCTGTGGCATCAATGCTATTTTCAACCAGTTCCTTAATGATTGACGCAGGGCGCTCAATCACTTCACCGGCTGCGATCTGATTAATTAAGTTGTCTGGCAGTTTTTGAATTTTTCGGTGCATGGGACTCAGCTAATAAGAATCGTAGACTCATCTGACAGTTCAAACATTTGTCGAATGCCTTGCAATGCATAATCGCAAAAGTTCTGTAACTGGCGCCACTGGGGGTCGTGGCTGATAATATGCTCACTGTTATCTGTTAATACACGTACACGACAAGTATTTTCGTCATCCAGAATGGTTGATTCACAGGTGATGTATACTTCTGGGGAATGGCTGCCTTCACGTAGTACTGCTGCAATATATAAATATGACACGGCGTCATGAGTTTCGATGTCAGTTAATAAAGTGACTGAAAATTCACCAAACTGATAACGTCTTTTGGGAAATGCGGATTGAATCGCTGGGAATGTCATTGTTGAAAAGTAATTGAATATCCTATGAAAAAGAATGTTATTCGCCTGTATCCTATGAGTGGGGAATTAGTTCCTCTGAAAGGATTGTATCTTAGAGAGCCAGAGCCTGCTCAGAGAAATAAGGGTCAGCCGTATATCTACGCAAATTTCCTGACCAGCCTGGATGGCCGAATAGCGTTACGCGAACCGGGTGACAAACATTATCAATTGCCGGGAGAGTTGAAATCTGATGAAGACTTTATGCTGTTTCTGGAATTATATGCGCGTGCGGATTGCATTATTACTCACTCAGGGTATATGCGCTCACTAAATGAGGGTCGGCTGGGTAATGTGTTACAACTGCCTGAGTCGAGTGCTACACAGTACTTGCATGAATGGCGGCAAGAAACAGGACTAAAGAAAAATCCGGATGTAGTGATTATCAGTGGAAGCATGCAGTTTCCCTGGCATACTTCACTGGATGAGTCTGGGCAAAAAGTACATTTGCTTGGTGGAGGGAAGGTTAATAAAGAAAACCTGCAGCGTTGGCAAAAATCCGGTCATGAGGTGCATCAGATGGGTGCTGATTACCATGTTGACGTAAAGCTTTTGCGGCAATTTCTCATACAGCAGGGATATCAATCTGTTTACCTGGTGGCCGGTCCAGATCTGTTGCAAAGTTTGTTGGAACATAATTACGTTCATAGTTTTTATCTGACCATGAGTCATCAGCTACTGGGCGGGGGAGATATCAAAAGCTTGTTTTCAGGAGATACCTTAAATGCCTTTGGACGTTTAAAACTGGAAAACATGTATATGGATGAAAAGAGCTCAAACGCACTAGGCCAATGGTATGTTGAGTTCTCGTTTGAAAATGAATAATGAATACCAACTAGAGAGTAATAATCATGGAATTTTTTTTTGAATATGGCTTGTTTCTGGCTAAGGCAGTAACCTTTCTTGTGTTTATCTGGTTACTACTGTCGCTCATAGTTTCTTTGGCGTATAAGCCACAAGAGCAAGATCAAATAGAAATTAAAAGCCTGAATAAAAAATTTGAAGATGTAAAACTGCTTATGCAGAAATCCATGCTTTCAAAGAAGCAGGCTAAAGAGCTGAGCAGGCAGCACAAAAAGCAAAATAAAAAACACAAGGAAGATTCGCGTCCGCGCGTGTTTGTGCTTAATTTTGTTGGAAATATCAAGGCAAGCGCAGTTAAACATCTGCGCAAGGAAATTACTGCAGTACTGGCGGTGGCGACGGCTGAGGATGAAGTGGTGGTTTGTCTGGAAAATGCAGGTGGCATGGTGCACGAACATGGTTTTGCGTCATCTCAGTTGGAACGCATAAAGCAACGCAATATTCCACTCACTGTGGCTGTGGATAAAGTCGCAGCCAGCGGCGGATATATGATGGCCTGCGTGGGAGATAAAATTCTGGCAGCACCATTTTCCATCATCGGTTCGATTGGAGTGATTGCACAGATGCCGAATTTTCATCGTTGGCTGGAGAAACATGGGATTGACTATGAACAGGTAAAAGCGGGAGATTTAAAGCGCACGCTGACCATGTTTGGTAAAAACACCGATGAAGACCGAGAAAGGTTTGCCGAACAAATGGAAGAAACCCATGCATTGTTTAAAGAATTTGTCGCTGAGAATCGTGCGCAGATCGACATTCAGGAAATCGCTACCGGTGAACACTGGCTGGGGAAAAGAGCATTGGAACTTAAATTAGTAGATGAACTAATTACCAGTGATGATTATTTGTTGCGTAAAAGTGAATCGGCCGATGTTTATGAAGTGAAGCACAGTGCGCCAAAATCTGTTAGTGAAAAAATTATGGGCAACGCGCAGCTTGCTTATGAAAAAGTGATTACATCACTGTGGGAGCGAAAGCTATTTTCCTGAATATGTCGAATCCGCCATGTGAATTGTCGGAAAGCATCAGGTAGGAAAACGTTAAACTTCAGGAATAATTAGTTTTTGTCCAACACGAATTCTATCGGTATTAAGGGAATTGGTTTTGCGCAGGGCAGAAGTGCTGACATTGTATTTGACAGCAATACCAGACAGCGTTTCGCCAGACTTGATTACATGCTTTTCAGGTTTGTTGTTATCTGCAAGTATGGCGTTTTCAGGCGCATAGTGTTTTAAGTACTGCTTTAAGCCTCTAAATACTGAGCTTGCAAGCTTTTGCTGATGGACGGATGAACGCAATTTCTTCTCTTCTGTTACATTGGAAATAAAAGCAGTTTCAACCAGAATCGAAGGAATGTCGGGCGACTTAAGAACAGCAAACCCCGCATGTTCAACATTTTTACGCGTTTTTCCTAGTGCGCTAAGTTCTTTCTTTACTGCATTGGCCAGTTTCATGCTGGCATCAATCGTGGCCGCCTGGGATAAATCGACCAGTACCTTTTTCACATCATTGTCTTTGCCTTTAAGTTTGACTCCGCCAATCACATCAGAATTGTTTTGGTTCTCAGCGAGAAATCTGGCGGCCTCACTGCTAGCGCCATTTTTTGACAATATATAGACAGAAGATCCGCGTACGCTACGGTCATATACCGCATCGGCATGGATTGAAATAAAGATATCGGCTTGTTGCTGTCGTGCTTTTTTAATGCGGCCACGCAAAGTTAAAAATTGATCTGAATCACGGGTCATTATCGCGCGCATGCCTTTTTCTGCATTAATTAAATTGGCCAGTCTTTTTCCTATCTGCAGGACAACATCTTTTTCACGGGTTCCTCCATAACCAGTCGCTCCCGGATCTTTGCCGCCATGACCGGGGTCTATAGCAATGATTAAAGTCTCGGGTCTGGATTGTTTTACCGGTTTGGCTTTAATGGCAGGTTTAACCGGCGTGGTGACTTTGGCAATAATATCCTGTTCTGGTTTTTTATCCTCTACGGTTTCAACCTTTGCTGTTACTTTGTTATCGCTTTGATTACTGGTTTTTGCTGTAGTCTTTTTATTGGGTTGAGCGGCTTTGGCAATTTTTACAGTCGAACTGCTTTTGGCTAGTTGTGTGTCGCTAATCGGTGTGCCTTTCAAGTCAATGACGAGTCGATGAAGTGTGTTTTCGCTGGGGGGTAATACAAAGCTTTTGGGTACGATCTGCTGGTTCAGATCCAGCACAATTCTGAGCTTGTGATTTTCACGGCTGGAATAGCGTAATTTTTCTATGAAGGATGATTTAAATACAGACTGATCCACCTGGGTAGAAAGCTTTGCATTGGGTAGGTCGATGACTACCCGTCTTGGGTTATTCAAGGTGAAAATTTTGTAGGAAGGTATTTTATCAGTATCAAATACTACCCGAGTAACCTGACCGTTTTTGGCCACGCGAATATTTTCAACTTTGAATGCGTCAGCCAACACGCTGGCAGGTAGCAACATGAGAATGGCGATGAGCACAATCTCCAGTTGAGCAATGTAGCTGCGAGTTGATGGTTTTGTACCTGACACCCCAAAGATCTCCCAATAACCTTGTTGGTTTTTGTTAACTTTAGCAAAAATAATGACCTACGAACAATTATTAAATAAAAATCTATAAAATTGGTCAAGTATTGTGAGGTTTAGAAGGTGTTATATTGAGTGTTGATCAGGCGTCCTTCAGGCACATACTGAATAAAAATTTCCATGTAGGCTTTAGGTACCAGTGGTTGGCCTAAATTCGGCCATTCAATAAAACATATATTCGAAGCGCTGCAAAATTCTCTGGTACCAATGTAATCCAGTTCTTCTGGATCAGAAATCCTATATAAATCAAAATGATAGACTTCTACATCTGGAAGAGAGTAGGATTCCACCAAAGTAAATGTAGGACTTTTAACCAGGCCATAGTGACCTAATTCTCGCAGAGCACCGCGCACAAAGGTGGTTTTCCCGGCGCCCAGGTCGCCATGCAAGTAAATAACGGCGGGTCTGGGTAGACTTTTAACAATGTCTGCACCCGCGGCTTCCATTTCCTCCGCCGTGCGAATTATCTGTTTCATTGATTAATCAGTTTATAAATTGCAGGAAATAAATCTTCTGCCAAGAGACCGCGTGTTCCCTGCTGCGAGATAAGCTCTGCGGCAATCCCGTGTATCATGACACCAGTATTGGCCGCATCCAATAAGGACAGTCCCTGTCCTGCCAGGCTGGCTATCATGCCAGCTAATATGTCGCCCGAGCCGCCGGTGGCAAGACTGACGTTGCCACGGGTACAAAAGTAAAGATTTTGATCATGGCAGATGAGTGTTCCAGCGCCCTTGAGCACCGCCACGCCTGAATATTGTTCCTGAATGGCCAGCGCCGAAGATCGGCGATTAAGCTGGATTTCCTGTGTGTTGCAGGCCAGTAGTTGAGCCGCTTCTCCCGGATGCGGTGTGAGGATCCAGTGATCACACTGGCCAGGGTTATTGCCCAGCAGGCGCAAAGCATCGGCATCAAGGACCATGGGCTTGCGTGTCTCCAGCACGCGTGCAAACAGTTTTTGTGCCCATTTATCCTGACCCAGGCCGGGGCCAATTAAAACCACATCTGCCTTTTGCATTAGATCAGCAAGGTCGCGAGGTTCGTGTATGCCACGTACCATCAAAGAACCGCAACCGCTGGCAATTGCTGCAACATTGTCCGGGTGAGATGCCACGCTGACCAGTCCCGCTCCGGTTCTGGCGGCCCCTTCAGCTGCCAGGCGAGCGGCATTGGGATAGCCAACATTTCCTCCAATCACCAGAACATGACCATACAGATTCTTATAGCCATCCTGCTTGCGTGCCGGTAGTAGTGTCATTGGCAGAGTTTCACTTAAGGTCATGCCGAGAGGTTTGGCTGCTTCAAAAACCACCTCGGGAAGGTTCAGTGAATCGACTTCAATCTTGCCGCAGTAATTACGTGATTCCCCTGAAATTAAACCACTCTTTAAACCAATAAATGTGAGTGTGTTGTTCGCATAAATGGCAGGACCCATGGGGTTTCCGGTTTCAGCACTCAGCCCGGAAGGTATGTCTATAGATAGAACCGGGACTGGAGTTCTATTAATGGCATTAATAATGTCGGCAAATTCATTTTCAACTTCACGGTTGAGCCCTGTACCCAGTAGGGCATCAACGATCAGATCGCATTCGGGCAGACTGTCGCTGACATCAATATCTCTTCCATCATGTACGGCATAATCATTCTGTGCGCGCATTGCGTCACCACGGAGTTTGGTGATAGGCACCACGGGCATGGTGAAGCACTCAAAGTCTGCGCTATGCAGAAGCCGCGCCAGAATATAGCCATCACCCGCGTTATTACCACCGCCGGTAATTACCAGAATACGTCTGGCTTTAGGGTAATGTTGACGAATAAACATAAAAGCGGCTTTGCCAGCGCGCTGCATAAGCTCATAACTTTTAATACCATGCTGCTCGATTGCGCTAGACTCAAGGTCCAGGATCTGCTGTCTGGAGTAGACTGGGTATTGTTTTCGGCTATTAATAAAATTCATATTGATCCGGGTAATCTAATTTTTTTGCAAAAGCCTATCGCCACTGAACAGAGTATGCAAAGTCTAATGAATAATATCCATCATTGGGCGACTGAGCTTGGATTTGATCAGCTTGGCATAAGTGATGTTGATCTGTCTGAACATGAAACCCACTTGTTGAACTGGCTTCAGTCAGGAATGCAGGGGGATATGGATTACATGCATAAACACGGCACCAAGCGCTCACGTCCTGCAGAATTGCTGCCTGGGACACTGAGAATTATTTCTGTGCGAATGAATTATTTTCCGCCCAAAGCGCGTGATTCCATGCAGGTGCTTGAGGATGCAGAAATGGCATATATATCGCGTTATGCGTTGGGTCGTGATTATCATAAAGTGATGAGGCAGCGTTTGCAGAAGCTGGCGAGCAAAATTGAACAACAAGTCGGACCTTTTGGATATCGTGCTTTTGTTGACAGTGCCCCGGTACTTGAGAAGGCGCTGGCAAATAAGGCGGGTCTGGGCTGGATAGGCAAACATACTAATTTGCTGTCTCAGAATGCCGGATCATGGTTCTTTTTGGGGGAACTGTTTACTAATCTGCCATTGCCTGTTGATCAGTCATCATCCAGTCATTGCGGCAGTTGCCAGGCCTGTATTGAAGTCTGTCCTACTCAAGCGATTGTGGCACCTTATAAGCTCGATGCACGCAAATGTATTTCATATCTGACCATTGAACTTAAGACTTCAATTCCTGTGGAGTACCGAAAATCCATGGGAAACCGTATCTATGGCTGTGATGATTGCCAGTTGGTGTGTCCCTGGAATAAATTTTCAAAAACCTCACCATTGGCAGACTTTGCCAAAAGGCATCAGTTGGATGCGATTAGCCTGATTGAGCTTTTTTTCTGGAGTGAGCAGGATTTTTTACATTACACTGAAGGTTCTGCGATACGTCGAATTGGCTATGTCCAATGGTTAAGAAATATTGCCGTAGCACTGGGTAATGCACCGACCAGCAAGCCAGTAGTGGCAGCGTTAATGCGGCGTAAAGACGATTGCTCGGAGCTGGTTCGTGAGCATGTACAGTGGGCTCTGAAACAACATGGTGAAAAAGGCTGAGATGAAAAAGCTCGTGTTTGTACTGTTGCTGACAGGGCTGGTTATATCCCTGGTTATATTTCGAGTGCCATTGATAGAGCGGTTATCTCCGCAACTCTCCGGCTATTATGGTGTTGATATTCAGCAGATGGATATTCATCGCTTTGATGCGGATAAAATCATGTTGCCTCAACTGGTTTTTCAGTATGTGGACGATTCCATGACCCTGCGAGTAGAAATTAAAGATCTTGTAGTGGACATTGATATGTTTGCAGCCAGGGTATCCAAAGTAGTTCTGGGTGATGTGCGCATAGACGGGTACGCGAAAAATTCCACGTCCTCGACTTCAAATGAGCAAAGTGTAAAAGACATCCTTCATTCGTTGCTAATATTCCCAGTCAATATTGAACATCTTGAAATTGCCTACCATATAGATGATCAATCGCTGCTACATTTTAAGGGTAATCTTTCTTACGACGAAAAAGCTGTTTTAAAAGGAATGCTTTACGGTACGAAGGAAGTGGCATCGGCCGTGAATATAGAGATAGGTGAGTCAAACTTTTCGATCATCTTGACATATAATACTTCGCTTGGGGAATCATCTAATCAAGAAATTATTAACTGGGTCGGTCATTATCAAATTGAGGATGACTGGCTGACAGTAAGTCTGGATGG
>CAZWQM010000019.1:0-18230 GCA_964636225.1 uncultured Thiotrichales bacterium
CAAGATTAATATCGGCGCTAGAAAATAGCGCACGTTGATTAGAAATTTCTTCATAGGTACCTCCTTACAGTCACCACTTGAAGTATTTTATTTTTGTATTTTAGATACAGGTAAATATCTGACCCTAACTATATCAAAACAAATTCTAATTACCAGTCACAATTCTACAATTGCTAATCTTTTGTCTTGTACATTCAACTGACAATGTACTAAAATTGTTCCATATTATTAGACATATGAAGTACATTATGTTGGACAAAAACAGAACAAGACGAGCTTGACCATAATGGGGACCAATGTCACAGATCCTCAACACCCCATTCAAGTGGTTGCTAAACGTACTGGCCTCAGTGCCGATGTCATACGAGCCTGGGAAAGACGTTATAAAGCCGTCACTCCCCAACGGGCGGCCAACAGTCGTCGTCTTTATTCTGATCTGGATGTGGAAAAACTTGGCTTACTGCGCCGGGCCACCTCGGCCGGGCGAAGAATTGGCGATATAGCTAACCAAAGCATTGAAAGCCTTTATTCTCTTGTTGAAAATGACGACGCTGCCGCTGCACAGGCGCGCAATCTGCCTTCTGAACGTCCAAATACAGGCTCTGTGATGGAACATTTTGAAGAATGCCTGGATGCCATTAATCAAATGCATCCCGGCGCATTAAAAGCCAGTCTGGTAAAGGCCGCCAATACATTGGGTATTCCTTTTCTGCTGGAAGATTTGCTACGTCCACTGGTAGCCTTCATTCGAGACGAATGCCGACGAGGAAATATGCGCTTATCTCAAGAACGCATGGCCACCGCCATGGTGCGTTCTTATATGTGTACGCTCACGGCACCTGAGACGGAATATGATGCTAAATATAGACTGGTAGTGACAACCCCCATGGGACAGTGCTATGACCTGATTGCCTTGCGCATGGCAGTCGCTGCTAACTCGTATGGCTGGAATTCGATATATCTAGGGACAGAGTTACCGCACGATGAAATTGTTTATGCCTGTTCACATGCCAAAGCCTCTGCCCTGGCATTAGGTATTGCACGTCCCGCGGACGATCCACACCTGCCCAACACATTACGTAATATCCGTGCGGCTTTACCTACTAATACCACATTGATTGTATGCGGTGACGCGGTATCGGGTTACACTGAGGTGATCGAGGAAGTTAATGCCATCGTAGTCCAGACTATGGGAGAGCTGCGACTGGAACTCGACCGACTAAAACGTCCCATTTCTGCCTTTCTCGAAGAGCACTAACCTAAAATCGATTTACAACAAATAATATTATTATCATGACTCGACCCTCCAGCTTCAGTTACGAAGAACTTCTTGCTTGCGGCTATGGCGAAATGTTCGGCCCGGGCAACGCACAACTTCCCACTCCAAATATGCTAATGATGGATCGCATCATAGACATCAACGACCATGCAGGCAGTTACAAGAAAGGAAACATTTTTGCTGAACTGGATATTAAACCCGAGTTGTGGTTTTTTGATTGCCACTTTCCTGGTGACCCGGTAATGCCTGGCTGCCTAGGCCTGGATGCCATGTGGCAGTTAGTCGGTTTTTATGTCGCCTGGCTGGGGAATCCGGGAAAAGGTCGAGCACTAGGTGTCGGCGAAGTGAAGTTCAGCGGACAAGTATTACCCACGGCAAGCAAAGTCTCTTACAACATTGATATTAAACGCGTGATTACGCGTGGTGTTTCACTTGGAATTGCCGACGGTGTTATGTCGGTAGATGGGCGCGAGATTTATCACGCCAAAGATTTACGCGTAGGTTTATTTACTTCCACAGATGATTTCTAGGCTTTAAGTTAATAGACAAAGCTCGGGCCCAGTGGAATTCTCAGCGTAATCCAGATCAGAAGCAACCCCAGCCAGGCAATTAAAAACCCAATACTGTATGGCAGAGTCAGGCTGATTAATGTCCCTATGCCGGCCTGACGATGATATTTCTGCAACATGGCCAGCACAATAATCATATACGGATTTAAAGGCGTGATGACATTGGTAACCGAGTCGCCAATACGATAAGCCACCTGAGTTAATTCGGGCGCCACACCGGCCTGCATTAACATCGGAACAAATACCGGTGCCATAAACGCATATTTCGCCGACATTGAACCAATCAAAAGATTCCCTACACAAGCCAACAAAACAAAAGCAATCAGTAAAGCGCCCACGCCCAATTGCAATGATGCCAGCCAGCTACCACCCGACAGCGCCAGCATTTCTCCCAAATGGGAGTATTTAAACACTGTTATGAATTGTGCCGCGAAGAACGCCAACACAATATAGGGTCCCAGATCTGCGATGGTTTCATTCATATATTTTGCAAATTGCCGACTGCTCTGAATAGTTCTGGCTTTCAATCCATACACAACGGCAGGGATAATAAAAAAAGCAAACAGCAATGGGACTGTGACTTCTACCCAGCGTGGAAAATGTTGACCTTCACCATGCAAAGGCGCGTTGGGAATATTAATAGCCGCCAGCACCAATATCAGTAATAGAATAAAAACCCCACCAGCCCAACTCAATGCAACACGTGAGACTTGAGTAGACTCTGATTTTGATTCGACTGAATTGTGCGGCTGTGGAGGTACTTCTGCATCAATATTATTAACTCTCGGCATCACCCATTTAGCAGTCACTAGCCAGCCAGCCAAAGTAAGAACAAAAGTTGACGCGATCATGAAATACCAATTACTGGTGACGGCCACCTGATAATCGCTTTGCAAAAACTGCGCAGATGCCTGAGTAAATCCGGCCAGCAGAGGGTCAAGACTGGTGATAAATAAATTGGCGCCAAAACCTGCGGAAACTCCCGCAAAACTGGCCACAATACCCAACACCGGAGAATGTCCGGCAGCTAAAAATAAAATGGCTGCAATGGGTGGCAATACAACATAACCGGCATCCAGCGCCATCGATGACATAATGCCAATAAAAATAATAGCCGGTATCAAATAGCGTTCTTTTATTGCATTGCCAGCCACAATGATCAGAGCAGGCAGTAAACCACAACGTTCTGCCAGTCCAATTCCCAGCATGCCAACCAGCACAATGCCCAGGGGAGGGAATTCTATAAAGTTTTTAACCAGCGAACTCAGCCACCACCAGATTCCTTCTGAACTGAATAATGAACGTGCATGAATCCATTCTGAAGAAACATTCGGTAGCGCTTTTTCCACCTGCCAACCAGACTGGACTGCGACCTCGGCACATATAACAATCATTAATGTGCCGCAAATAAACAGCAACACAGGGTCAGGCAGTTTATTCCCTATTACCTCAATACGATCTAACCAGCTTCGCTCAGAATGATTCGACATGCTTAAGTCATCTAGTCACTGAGGCTTCGGTCAACCACCTCAAACACATCCCGAGACAAATCAGGAACTGCTTTAATAAGCTGCAATGACTGCTTCATTAATTTCTGACGCAACGCATCATACTTTTTCCAATCAATTAAAGGTTTAACAAGACGTGACGCCACTTGCGGATTAATTGCATTCAGTTCGATTATTTTATCCGCCAGGAAGGTATAACCGCTACCATCTTTAGCATGAAAACCGGTCGGATTCGCCATCACAAACGCGCCAATCAGCGCACGTACTTTATTTGGATTTTTGATAGAAAAGGCCGAATGTTCAAGTAATTCTTTTATCGTGTCCAGCACACCACCTTTACGTGAACGTGCCTGCAATGAGAACCACTTGTCCATTACAAGTGCATCGTCTTGCCAACGTTTGCTAAATTCTTGCAGCGCCTGATACCTAAACTCGTGGTTCAAATCATTTACGGCCTCCAGAGCAGCAATAGAATCGGTCATATTCTGCGTGCTTTCAAATTGCTCTCTTGCAAGATCAATGTATTGCTCCCTTTCCAGCAAATTAAGATACATCAGGCAGATAGACGCGAGACGTCTTTGACCCATGTGGTGTGCATTGTATTGATAATCTCCGTTTACTCGGTTCTGCTTGTAAATTGCAAGCAGCTCGGTTTCCAGCGAAGTCGCAATACATAATTGCAGCTGACGCCTCGCCTGATAAATCGCATCCACATCAATCGGCCTAGTAAACTCTGCAAGGTAAGATTCCAGAGGCATTACCATCATTTCACCTTTGAAGGCGGCATCGATATTCGCATTTAATAATACAGTCCTCAACGCCTGGACATATTCATCGGCATTTGGAAGCGCAGTATCCGTTTTTATTGCAATAATGGCATCCAGCAACCACTCTGTAGCAAAGCGCTGACCAGCTTCCCAACGATTAAACGAATCTGTGTCATGCGCCATTAAGAATACAAAGTCATTTACTTCATACGGATAATTCAGTTTCACTGGTGCAGAAAAATTCTGTAGTAAGGAAGGGGTGGGCTTTTCTTGTATATTTTTGAACACAAAACTTTGTTGTAACTGCGTGACATGCAGCGTGACTTTCTCGGCTTCGTCATAACCATCTACACACAGCTTGAGTGCTTGCCCTTTGGCATCAAATAATGTCATGGTTACCGGAATCAAATAGGCTTCAGGATTCAGTTGCATTTTATTCACCGGCAGATCCTGTTCAAAAGTTATTTTATATTCATGTTTGTTTGCATCCCAGACAGTGGAAACATTTAAAGCAGGGGTACCGCTTTGTGTATACCAGTTAAGAAAATTACCCAAATTAAAATTATTGGCTTCTGCCATAGCTGCGGCAAAATCATCGGTTGTCACAGCCTGTCCATCATTTTTTTCAAAGTAACGCTTCATGCCTTGCTTAAAGCCTTCCCTGCCAAACAGTGTTTGATACATGCGCACCACTTCTGCACCTTTTTCATAAACTGTCAGCGTGTAAAAGTTATTGATCTCTACATAGGATGAGGGTCGAATGGGATGCGCCATGGGCCCATCGTCTTCTGCAAATTGATAAGTTCTCAGATAGCGTACATCCTGAATTCTTTTCACCGCTCTTGAGGTTACGTCCGAGGTAAATTCCTGGTCACGAAATACGGTGAGTCCTTCTTTCAGACTCAACTGAAACCAGTCCCGACAAGTGACACGGTTACCAGTCCAGTTATGAAAATATTCGTGAGCGATCACCGCTTCAATGCTCATGTAGTCTGCATCTGTGGAGGTTTTTGCACTGGCCAACACACACTTGGAGTTAAATACATTAAGACCCTTGTTTTCCATCGCACCCATATTGAAGTCATCTACGGCCACGATCATGTAAGTGTCGAGATCGTACTCCAGACCAAACGTATCCTCATCCCATTTCATGGCTTTCTTTAAAGATGCAATGGCATGGTCACATTTATCCGCGTTATGCGCTTCGGTATAAATCTCCAGATCCACTTCTCGCCCACTGGCGGTGGTGTATTGATCCCGGCAGCAGGAGAGATCACCCGCAACTAGGGCGAATAAATAAGCGGGCTTAGGAAAAGGATCATGCCATTCGGCAAAATGTCGACCGCCGTCAAGCTCTCCCTGATCCACCCGATTCCCATTGGACAGCATGACAGGAATTTTTGTTTTATCTGCTTCGATGCGCACGGAAAATATCGCCATCACATCTGGCCGATCCAGATAATAAGTGATTTTCCTGAAACCCTCGGCTTCACATTGCGTGCAGTAGTTTCCGGAAGAAAGATAAAGCCCTTCCAATGCAGTATTTTGCGCCGGGTCAATCTCAACGGTGGTTGCCAGCACAAACTGATTCGGTACATTGGCTATCGAGAGAGTTTCCGCACTGACGACATATTCCTTGTCTGACAGTTGTTTACCATCAATTTTCACTTCGATTAATTTGAGCTGCTCACCATGCAGCTCAAGATCTACGTCTGATCGACCATTAGGATTGGCCTGCATGAATAACTGCGCATGCACCCGGGTTTTATCCTCGAACAGTTCAAAACGTAACTGAGCCTTATTAATTAGGTAGTCGGGCTGTTGATAATCTTTGAGATAGATCGCTTTAGGATTGCCTTCTTTCATAGTTGATGGTTATTTTGATCGTTGATAAGTTTAGGTTAATATCTGCCACTGAAAAATATAGACCCACATAGTGTAATGATTAGTTTAAATCCAATATACATAAATATAGCAGGCTATCGATTCACGCCCATTGATGACATCGAAACCACTTTAGACCAGTTAAAAAGCCTGTGCGCCAATTTGGATATCAAAGGTTCCATCTACCTGGCCGCCGAGGGCATTAATATCGGTGTGTCCGGCAATATTCTGGAAATCCAGACTTTTCGTTCCGCACTCGAGCAGGACGCAAGATTTTCCCGTATGCGCTTTCATGAACTATACAGCCTACAAATGCCGTATAGAAAAATGACAGTCAAAACAAAGACGGAATTGGTGCCAATCGAAGATAACACACTCAAAGTAGGCGACTTCAGTCATCAATACCTGCCTCCTCTTGAGCTTAAAGCTTGGCTGGACAACGGCAAGGATTTCACTCTGCTGGATATGCGCAATGATTTTGAATTCGAGTTAGGCACATTTGATCAGGCACAAAACGTCAATTTAAGACGCTTTAGGAAACTGCAAACCAAAGCCAATGAATTAGACAAACTGCCCAAGGACAAACCCCTGGTTTCCATTTGTACCGGAGGCATTCGCTGTGAAAAAGCCGGTCCTTATCTTGAGAAATTTGGCTTCAAAGAAGTCTATCAGCTTGAAGGTGGAATCATTGAATATTTACGTGTGACCAAAGGTGCACACTGGCATGGAAACTGTTTTGTATTTGACGACCGTGTGTCTGTAGATAAGAACCTGGCGCCAAAACATTTTGATCTTTGTAAAGACTGTCAACTCATTTTAAAAGAAGATGAAGTGGAATTTTGCGCATCCTGTTTAAGTAATCACACCTCCGAAGATGTCGCTGTTTGATTTTTGCTTTAACTTCACAAGTAGCAAATTCAGAAATGATGAAAAAAATTATATCCAGCGGGCTACAGACGCCGGGGTCAGTCATTTTCTAGTTGCCGGCTCAGATCAGGAAGACAGTCTATACGCCAGCCAACTGGCCGAACAATACCAGCAAGGCATGTATGCCACAGCTGGCGTGCATCCACACCTGGCAAAAAACTGGCAGGACAGTACCCGTGAAACACTACGTGAGCTGGCTAAAAGTGAGCGTGTCAGAGTGATTGGCGAAGCGGGCCTGGACTATAATCGAAATTTCTCCAGCCACGAACAGCAAGAACATGCTTTCCGGCAGCAAATCGAGCTCGCCATCGAATTACAAATGCCATTATTCCTGCATGAAAGGGATGCTCATACTCATTTCTTTTCGATTTTAAGCGAGTATGAACATGATCTTGGACCAACCGTAGTGCATTGCTTTACTGGAGATGAAGAGGCGCTTGAGAATTACCTGAATATGGATCTCTATATCGGTATTACGGGCTGGATCTGCGACGAGCGGCGCGGCAGTCATCTGCATTCGTTGGTGAGAAAAATTCCGCAAGACCGGCTGTTAATCGAGACCGATGCGCCTTATTTGTTTCCGCGTACTTATCAGCCCCGACCAAAGAATATGATCAACGAGCCGGCTTTGTTGCCGCATATAGCAGAGCACATCGCCTACCATCGTGGGGATAGCTTCGATACACTATGTAATTATACTATGGCTAATTCACTGCGCTTTTTAGGTATCGCAGAATGACTGAACATGCAGATGCAGACACAGGAGAATCTATAAGGTGAAAATTCAGAATGTCATCGAGGAAAAGATTAACTCATCTTTATCCCCTTCTTATCTGGAAGTACTGAATGAAAGCAACAATCATAACGTACCTCCGGGTTCTGAGTCCCATTTCAAAGTCACCGTAGTCAGTGATGCATTTGATGGGAAGATGCTTATCGCCCGACATCGGGTAATTAACAGATTACTTGCCGATGAACTTGCCGGCGGTATTCATGCACTTTCAATTCATTCCTTTACCCCTACAGAATGGCTAGAAAGAAATCAGCAATCACGTCAGTCACCTCCCTGTCTGGGCGGTTCCAAACAAGACATCAAGCATTAATTAATTTTAGCGGCGATGCATTCTCGGGATGTACGCGAAGAGCTTGTACGCAAGATACTGGATCTGCGTGTAGAACACAGAGATCTGGATGATGCAATCATCGCTCTTTCACAGGCAGACTATGTTGACCAGCTGCAGTTAAAACGACTTAAAAAACGCAAATTATGCATAAAAGACACGATTCAAAAGCTGGAAAGCGAACTGATTCCCGATGTTGATGCCTGAGTCTATAGGCTAATCTCACTCAGCGCCTGCGACATTTTTTCCTCGCTAATCGGAAAAGCAATTTCTGCACTAAACTGAAATTGCTGTTTCAGCTTTTGCAAGTGATTGGCAAACTCATTTTCATACAGAACAATAAAATCTGCAGATTCCTGTTTTTGTGCCGCAGCGATCAGGGATTCCAGATTACTCAGTCGATCGCGAAATGTATGCTGATAATTAAATTCCGCCACAATAACATCGATTTTTTTCTTTTTTAGTATGGCCAACGCTTTACGCATAGATGATTCAATTTGAACTTCATAGCCAAATTGCTGATAAAGTTTGCGAAAGTCTGGATACCCACCCAGCTCAATCACTACGAGTAATTGCTTATTCAATATCGAAGCGTCTGTATGGATCGATCCGGCAACATAGTTATCTCTCCAGTATGCAATGAAAATTCACCTTGCTTTCTGTCTTCAAAGTACAGCTTCAAGGTTTCATCAATAATAGGAAAAGATAAGTCGCCCCAGGGAATATCCTGTTCATCGACAAATTCTGTTTCGAGGCTCTCAATTCCGGGAGATGCCTGACCGTCAACTACATCAGCTTTAAATAACATATATATTTGACTGATATGAGTGAGATTATAAATAGCAAATAATTCGAGATTAGACGTTCGTGCGGTAGCTTCTTCAAAAGTTTCCCTTGCTGCCGCCTCCTGTACCGTTTCATGGTTTTCCATGAATCCTGCAGGCAGTGTCCAGGTTCCCACACGTGGTTGAATGGCGCGCTTGCACATTAAGATTTTACCTTGCCACTGTGCGATACAGCCGGCAACCACTTTAGGATTTTCATAAAAAATATTATTGCAGTCGGGACAACAATAACGTAATCGGTTATCACCTTCAGGAATTTTTTGTTCAATATCGTTTGAACCACAACTACTGCAAAATTTCACACTTGTACCTCACTGGATAATAGAGAATTTCATTTCCTGATATTCACAATAGGCAAGGTAGCACGCTACAGGTGAATTATGAACCTTCACAATGTTGGATAAAATTACTGATAAATATCTTTAAGGGGTGAAGGTTTTCCAAAAATATATCCCTGACCAAAATTCACCCCGATTACTCTTAATGCTTTTATGATTTCCGGTTTTTCAACGAACTCAGCTACTGTCTTGATATTCATAGTACGTGCGACATTGGTAATCGCTTGTACCGTGGCAAATTGCGTTTCATCATCCAGCATCGCTGAAACAAAAGACCCGTCTATTTTAACGTAATCCACATCCAGCAGATTGAGGTAGTTAAACGAGCAGTAACCCACACCAAAATCGTCCAGAGAAAATTTAAAGCCCGCTTGTTTAAGATTATGAATAAATTTTTGTGCACGAGTAATACTTTTAACTGCAACACTCTCAGTAATTTCAAAACAGATGTTATTGGTTGGCACCTGGAATTTTTCAGTCATCTCCAGCAGGAAATTCTCAAATGCGACACTGACTATGGAATGGCCTGACAGGTTGATTGAAAAATTTGGATTATTTCGCCCAGCTTTTTTGTGTTCGCCAATTTGCTTAAATACTTTCTCACACACCCATTGATCAATTCGGGTAGTGACTTCCAGTGATTCTGCAGCAGTGATCAAATCCTGAGAAGAAATATAATTATTGGACTTGTGATCATATATTCTTAATAGCACCTCATAAGAATAATGATTATTAGGGGCCTGCAGATCTACAATTGGTTGTGCAAACAAGTCAAACTTGTCATTCTGCAATGCATCTTCTATAACCATGGCATAGTGCATTTTACCGGAATGATAAGCCATCATAGTGTCCTGCCTTGCTGAGCTATGAACACAATCTCTACCATTCTCCTGCGCGGCACATAGCGCCAGATTCAATTCCGCCAATATTTTTTTCAGTGACTGTTGTTGATCAATGTCAATCACGCCTATGGATACTGTGATGTTTATCTTTTTCTCATTGAATCTAAAGTCATGTTGTTTGACTTGTTCACGAATATCCTCACATATCTGCACAAAGTTATCGATATTCGTTTTGTTTAAAATGATTCCAAACTGGCTATCACCGAGACGCCTAATAGAAGCGTGCTTTGACAATCTATTTTTAATAATTTTAACCAGCTCCTCAAGAACGAAATTACTTGCCTGATAGCCGTAGTTTTCATTTATTACTTTATATCGATCAATTTCTATTGAGCACAGGCCAGCATTGACATTTGCATTCTCAAGCAGACCAGAAAGTTCCTGAATGAAATCATCACGCTGTAAATATCCTCGTTGATGATCTTCTCGTAGACGTTTAATTTTTTGCACACAGACAAAATAATGCTGCGCATTCAGAAATATTCCTTTTGTTATCGTAAAGCGTGATGTGAAACGTGATGTTTTAACCTGTGTGACGAATTTTGAATCACGCTCGATCTTTTTATTCATTACCTCACGCGCTTGCACTGTATCAAGAAATTCCTTTAACGGTGTACCCACGCTTACGTTTTTCACCAGGCTGCGAAAGGCATCGTTAGCATACACAAGCACGCCGTCACTTTCGGAAATAATGCCCAACGGGATGGGCAACTCGTCAGGATTAATCAAAGGCTGTCCTGCGCTCATGAGCCGAGATGGCCCATTAGCATTGGAGGTGTACTTATTGTTGACCTGCATAGCGCCTCAAAATCAAGGAGGTTATTTATCACATAGCTGTCAATTTATTGACTATTGAGGACGGGTACAATCCCGGCCCATCTAACTGGTACTATTTGCCTCTTAACAGGTGATTAGATTTTCAGCAGTATTAAATGGCTTAACTATAACTTGATTATTATTTAATCCACGCAGTCCAATGGTCTTGAAGGATCTTTTATCCACTGACTCCACGAACCGATGAAAATGCGAGTGGGCGGTATGCCAGCTACGGCCTGAGCCAGCAGATTGTGACAGGCGGTAACACCGGAGCCGCACATATTGACTACACTGTCCACATCCTGAATGGTAGCGTCGAAACGCTGCCTGATGGTTTCCGGTCGCTCGAACAAGCCTTCCTTGGTTAAATTGCCACCAAAGGGCAGGTTATGTGCACCGGGCACATGTCCAGGCACCGGATCAATATTTTTTTCCTTACCCGTAAAACGATCCGCTGCACGCGCATCAATCAATGTAATGCTATTTGCAGCCAGCTCTCGTTGTACACTATCAATATCCACCAGCCATTCGATTTTCGCACTTCCACTAAAATAACCTGAAGCATATTCAACATTCTCCTGGCTAAGCGGCAAGCCCAGCTGGGTCCACTGTTGCATTCCACCGTTGAGTACCGCTACTTTGTCATGCCCCATCCAGCGCATCATCCACCATAGTCGGGCGGCAAATGCTCCTGACATATCATCATAAGCAATCACTTGCGTATCATTATTCACCCCCCAGGCACGTAACTGTTCCTGAAATTTGTCCGGCTCCGGCAATGGGTGACGCCCAGAGGTATCAGTCATGGGAGAAGATAATTGCGTATCCATATCTGCAAACTGCGCTCCTGGCAGATGACCGCTTTGATAGCATTTCAAACCTCCCTGCGGATCTTTAAGACTAAAGCGACAATCGAATACACGTACATTGTCTTGATCAATAATGGATTTAAGCTCTTGAGCAGAAATGAGGGTGTGGTATTCCATATATGCATTCTCCATAGGGTTTTATGCGGCCTCACAGCATTTATTAATTATGAGTATCATAATAATAGTTGGCTCGAAAAGCACTTTCTGAGCTATCGGGATTAGTGAAAAGAAAAATTCGCTTATTCGATTGAACCTATACAGCTCATATCTTCATTCTCCCGCACCGGCTCAGTAAAAAATCGTTTCATCGACGCCTTCTTTTTTTTACAAACGCTTTCAAATAGTCTCTCTGCAGGCGCAGGCGCACTGACATAAATATCATGACAGGACAGATCCTCATATTCCTGCATGGCCTGCCATAAATGCGCTTCTACTGTGGCACATGCTTGCTGCGGATGACGCACCAATTGTTGCAACGATTCATTCAAAGCGATACCTGTATAATTAAACCCATCCAGGGCATCCATCCATGCGCGGCACAAGTTGTTCATGTACAGACCCTGCACTCCACAGGCCATCCAGATCAAATGAATTTTCAATTCCTGTTCCTGCGCTGTTATGTGTTCCAGCAGACTTTTTATGGCCGCAAAACCGGTATCAAATGCAAACAGTATTAGCGGACGACTGGAATTTTCATCATACACAAATTCCCCAAAAGGTCCACGCAATATCAAACTGCTTCCGGGTTTCATGTTGTTCGCAACCGTTTGAGATACGAGGTCATTTTCACTTATTCGCAGATGAAGCTCGATATGTCGATCTTCACAAGGACAACTGGCTATGGCAAAGCGGCGGCTGCCAACATCATTGATACCGATTTCCACGTATTGACCTGCCAGAAAGCGTAATCGACTGGTGCGCGGAGTTTGTACAAATAAACGATACACCTGTTCGTTCATTGGTTCCAGTTTGCGCACTTTAACACTAATTTCCTGCACCGGGATGGAGGAAACTTCATTTGCCACAGACGCATTAATAACGATATCACTGACTGCGCCACATACACAGCTAAGCACAAAGCCCTGAAGTTTTTCAGCTTCGCTAAAAGCATATTCACGTGGCTTGATTTCTTTAACACTTCCTTCGATTAATTGTGCTTTGCATAAGCCACAGGTTCCACTGCTACAACCATAATTCATGGAGATACCGGCTCGAATCGCCGCTTCAAGAATGGTCTCATGTTCCTGCAACATGAAAGTTTGTTGAGTGTTTTGCAGTGTGACTTTATGTTCCATAGGCTCGACAGTTGCAATTGATCATCTCAGGACTGCAGATTTACTTTTCAACCTCAATCAAATCGTCACAAAAATGACTAATCGCTATGGTGTGGCGTTATGCGTATTTTTACATTCAAAAATCTTCGAATCCTGATACTGCTGATTATACTCGCCGCAGTGGCGTTTTATGTAAAGGATCAGAAACTGGTCGCGCAGGGCTGGTATAAAACACTGGATATGGTCGTATACCCAATCAATCCGACAAGCAGCCCCATTGTAGAAAGGTATATCGAATCATTATCCACAGATAGCTTTTTCGGAAATCGACAATTTCATTCTGCGTGAAAGCAAGAAATACAATATAGTTTCCAGCAAACCTGTCCATACTCGTCTCGGTCAAACACTGACTCGTATTCCTCCCGCACCACCGGAGCTCGGTAGCAGCACTCTGGATATTATCCTCTGGAGCCTGAAACTTTGTTACTGGATGTGGAAATATGCGCCCAAAGAAGTCAACAATAAATACGTCATACGTATGTTTGTTTTATACCATGATCCAAGTGTTATGCCGCGCTTGAAACATTCTGTTGGTTTGCAAAAAAGTCTGGTGGGAATCATCAATGCGTTTGGCGTTAAATCCCAGACTCGTCAAAATAATATTGTCATCACACACGAATTCTTACACACGGTCGGAGCCAGTGATAAATGCGATGGACTGGGAAACCCGGTGATGCCCGATGGACTGGGAAACCCGGAGCAGATACCGCTGTATCCACAGAAAAAAGCCGAAATTATGGCTCGACGACGCGCGCTGAATGCGACTTTATCCGAAATGCTAACCAATCTGAAGCGGATTGTGGTCGGCAAAAAACCGCGACTGAGATTGCCCGGCTGAGTGATATATAATTGCCTGTATGCGCACGCAAATTACTCAGATAGAAAGTTATATTACCAAGGATGGCTCCAGCATTCGTGAGCTGATGCACCCGGATATACATGGCAATCACAAACAAAGTCTGGCGGAAGCCACGGTGCCAGCCGGAGTTGAAACAGACTTGCATCTACATAAATCTTCTGAAGAGATTTATTACATTACTCAGGGAGAAGGAATGATGTATTTGGACAAGGACTATTTTCAGGTCCAGCCCGGCGATACCATTTGCATTCCGCCAAATACACCTCACCGAATTGCCAATCTCGGTAATGTCGACCTGGTTTTTCTTTGTGCCTGCAGTCCTGCCTATACTCACGAGGACACTGTTATACTCGAGTCCTGACTCAATACTTCAAACGCCCGCATGGACAGCAAAATCAATCTTGATACATTAATATCCAAATCCGATCTCACTCTTGGTGTTTTATCGGACACACACAATCAACTGAATGATATTGTGTTGGAGTCATTGCAAAATTGCGACGTCATTATACATGCAGGTGATATCGGCGATGCCAATGTTCTGAATAACCTAGGGATTCATGCCAAGTATGTGTTTCCGGTGCGCGGCAATAATGATACGGAAGAAAAATGGCCCGAGCAGGATCTGGCTGCTTTAGAAAATATTCCAGACAATCTTGAGCTGCATTTTAATAACAAAATTATAGCGGTCACCCACGGACATCAATTTTACAAAGTCGAAACACGACACGACAAACTCAGAGAACAGTTTCCTCACGCAGATATTATTATTTATGGTCACAGTCATCGCATTGCCTGCGATCGGCAGATGCAACCCTGGGTGATTAATCCCGGCGCGGGGGGATACACACGCACCTTTGGAGGCGCTTCCTGTATCAAGATAAACTACACGCGCGGTGACTGGTCCGTCGAAAAATTCCGAGTAAGCGAAAAATAATCCAACCTGAATTAGTTTGACGTGCCCTGAATAATTTCGCCTTCGGGATGCAGTAAAGACAAGTATTCAATTCTGTTACCAAATTCGACTACAACCCCGTTGTATCTATCCGTGCCATTAATACTAAATTCAAACGCGTAAAACCGCCGTAATTTGAGCCGGCCATTGTTTCTGGCCGGAAACATCTTTTTCAGGTGAATGGATTGGTCAAGCATCTGCACATTATTTTGCATACAAAACGAATCACATCGTTTAGTTGCAAATTCACGTGAACGCAAGCCATCCATCCACAACCACACACCCACCCCAATCAGGGCGAGTAAAATAAAAACATCCAAGGTGTTGTGCTTAACCTAGCGCTTTAAAGATGCTATCCCGAATCTCGCCCACCTTGCCGATGCCATCCACTTTGACATATTGGGGGGCGTTGCTGTCTCGACTATTCGCCCAAGTAGAGTAGTAGTTAATCAACGGCTCGGTTTGCTCATGATAAATACGTAAGCGTTCGCGCACAGTATCTTCCTTATCGTCATCGCGCTGCACCAGATCTTCACCGGTCACATCATCCTTGCCTTCAACTTTGGGAGGGTTATAAATCACGTGATAGGTTCTGCCCGAGGCTAAATGAGCACGACGCCCGCTCATACGTTTGATGATTTCTTCATCATCGACATCTATTTCAACAACAAAATCAATATCCACTCCCTGTGTTTTCAATGCATCCGCCTGTGCCAGGGTGCGAGGAAACCCGTCAAACAGAAACCCTTTGGCACAATCGCTTTCCTGTATTCTCTCCTTAACCAGCCCCAGAATAATATCGTCCGAAACCAGTTGACCCGCATCCATCACTTTTTTGGCTTCCACGCCCAATGGGGTTCCGGCTTTTACTGCCGCACGCAACATGTCCCCTGTTGATATTTGCGGTATTCCATAGCGCTCTTTTATATAAGTCGCTTGAGTTCCCTTTCCAGCCCCAGGTCCACCTAATAAGATTGCACGCATTGGTATATACTCCTCGCTAAATTATTTTTATTAAAGCCGCATTTTGACACACCCTGTTCCAGTAACCTACCGTATTAAATTGATTTACAGCAGCATCAATGTCATCAATCCCGAATTTCGGCACTCAGGTAAATTTTCATCCTGCTTGACGACAATACTCAGCAGAGCAGACTAACCACACTCAAATATTTTAATTAACAAGGCAAACATATGAGTAAAAAAAATGCTTTTTATGCCCAATCTGGCGGTGTCACTTCAGTGATTAATGCAAGTGCTTGCGGAGTGATTGAAACCGCTCGCAAACACAAGGACAAAATTGGTAAAGTTTATGCTGGTCGAAACGGCATCATTGGTGCGCTGAGCGAAGATCTGATTGACACCTCAAAAGAATCGGCACGCGCTATTGCAGCGCTACGCCATACTCCAGCCGGTGCTTTTGGCTCATGTCGTTACAAACTAAAAAGTCTTGAGGAGAATCGCGCCCAATACGAACGTCTGATAGAAGTATTCAAGGCACATAATATTGGCTATTTCTTTTACAACGGTGGCGGCGACTCGCAAGATACGTCACACAAAGTTTCTCAATTAAGTAAAACGCTGGGTTATCCGATTCAATGCATTGGCATTCCCAAAACGGTGGATAACGACCTGCCCATCACGGACTGCTGTCCTGGATTTGGCTCTGTTGCCAAGTATGTGGCGGTATCTATACGTGAAGCGGGTTTTGATGTCGCTTCCATGGCCAAGACCTCAACCAAAGTATTCGTGATGGAAGTTATGGGACGTCATGCCGGCTGGATTGCCGCAGCAGGTGGCTTGGCCGCTGAAAAAGAGGGCGATGCCCCGCACATTATTTTATTCCCGGAAGTACCTTTCAGGAAAACAGCCTTCATGAAGCGGGTACGAGAATGCGTGAAAAATTATGGCTATTGCGCCATTGTTGTTTCGGAAGGCGCAGCCTATAAAGACGGAACTTTTCTCGCCGATGCAGGAAGTGTTGATGCTTTTGGGCACAAACAACTAGGTGGTGTGGCGCCGGTAGTGGCGCAAATGATTAAAGATGAAACCGGCTATAAATATCACTGGGCCGTTGCGGATTATTTGCAACGCGCCGCCCGTCATATCGCGTCAAAAACCGATGTGGAACAGGCATACGCGGTTGGCAAGGCGGCCGTGGAACTCGCATTGCAGGGCAAAAATGCTGTGATGCCTACCATTGTTCGCGTATCCAACGATCCATACAAATGGAAGATTGGTCAGACATCTTTGGCGCGTGTTGCCAACGTGGAAAAAATGATGCCTGCCAGCTTCATTAGCAAAGACGGTTTTGGCATTACCCAGCGCTGCCGAAACTATCTGACACCTTTGATACAGGGTGAGGACTATCCTCCTTACAAGAATGGACTGCCTCAATATGTAGAACTTAAAAATGTTCCCGTGCGCAAAAAACTCAACAAAGACTTCAAAATTTAAGCCTACAAATAATGAAAGAAGTCGAAAGATTAATTCAGGAAGAAAAAGCCAAGATAGTTGCAGAAACAGCAAAAATTTCCTGGAAAGATTTGGAAAAATTTTACGCTCAGGGCAAGTTAATTCTGGTCAGTGAGTCGTTAAATTTAGTTGAGGTGGGCTATTCTATTTCACTCGATGATGCGACCAGAATCATCGAGTGGATGGAAGGCGGCCTGTTGCTCAAACAGTTTGATGCTCAGGCTCGAACATGGCATGCACAGGATGCCGAAGTATGGAGTGTTGTGATTCATCCCTGGGTGTTGGTGCAAGCAGTAAAAGACTGAAGTGCAGCCACTCAACGTGATACTGCTAAATCACTGGCGAATAGTCAGCTTGCCGTCTTCATGCGTTACTGAGAGATTTCTCAAAAAAGACATGCCTAGCAGAATTTCTTCGCCTTCCATATTTGGATTTATATCGGCTTTAACATTGTAAAGCGTGATGTCACCGATGCTGATTTGTTCCAGCAGCGTCGTATAAACCGTGATGTTGCCATTGGCGGTACTGGCAGTGATGGGATGCTCTTTTTTCAGGCCCACACGTTGGGCCACTTGCTCAGGGATGGACACAAAGCTAGCACCTGTGTCGACCAGAAACACCACCGGCTGATAATTAATTTTCCCGCTGGCAACGTAATGACCGTGAGCGCTACTCAGCAACACAACTTCTTTGCTACCGTTCTCCAGTACCTTTGTACTCGTATTCTGGTTTGGGTTGCGCTTGTGATCCAGTACATTTGTGAACAACAAAGTCATCAGACC
>CAZWQM010000019.1:18330-25836 GCA_964636225.1 uncultured Thiotrichales bacterium
TCCGGGGTTGTTACAACGCCGGTAGGCGGCAGTTTTAACTTAATTGCTCCTCCCGCAGCAGTGGGTAATAACAACTTCGACATCGAAGCTTTATTTGCCTTTGATGAATTGCAGGACGTTGTATTGATGAGCGACTTAAATGTTGACGTCACACCCATGGGTGGAGGCGCCGGCGTCATTAGTGCTGGCACCGCTATTTCCAGTCACTATGTGTTTTACGATCCAAAAACTTTCATTCAGCAGATTGGTTCAGTGTTCTTTGACACCAATGTAATTGGCATCATCACCAGCTTGGGCACATTAGCCGCCAGTGATTTTCTCGGCGCCCCTGGCACTATTTACAACGCACCCGCATTACGTGGTCTGGAAGCCGGTGACTCGGCCCTGATTGATCTCGTCACTCCCAACAGAATCAATGTGGACTGGAAGGCCAGTTCTCCCGGCGACTACATCCGTGTTATCACCAGTTCTCCAGTGCCAGTACCTGCGGCATTCTGGTTATTTGGCTCAGCCATTCTGGCAACCATCGGTTGGTCACGAAAGAAAAGCCTGGCTTAAACCTTTCTCTTCTAAAGAGCGACATTCTCGGCCCGTTTTCTAACAATAACGGGCCATTTTGTTTCTGTCTTACTTAAATTAATTATTTGCCTAGAGCACGACATTCCTCAGTTGCTCCGCCGCATCCTCTGGGCTGACAGTACTCACAAACAAGCCTGAGCCCAATTCAAATCCAGTTGGAATGCTGGTGCGCGGGCATATTTCCAAATGCCAGATATAACTTTCATTACAATCCTGCCACTCAGGCGCATGGGGTAAAGAATGCAGAAAGAAATTATATTGAACGCCTCCTAACACATGATTCAGTCTTTGCATGGTATGTTTAAGTACTGTGGCAAAGTCATTCAAATGCTCATCTTTTATTTCCAGGAAATCAGCCTGATCAAATAATGGAAGAATTTGCACCTCCCACTCAAAACGACTGGCAAATGGCTTGACTGCAATAAAGTACTCCCCACGTTCTATAATGTACTGGCCAACGTTGATTTTTCTGCGTACTTCTCCGGAGGCACGATCGTAAATCGTGGCTTCAAAAGTCAATGCCTCATCGATTAATGTGTGAAAAATATTTTGGCTGTACTTTTGAAAATACTGTCTAGTATGAGTGAGCTCGTTCATAACATTTTCAGGGACTACTGGCATTGCAACAATCTGGCTGTGTGAATGAGCTATACTTGCACCCGCCGCCGCGCCAAAGTTCTTAAACACCAAGACATATTTAATGCGTGCGTCACTTGCATAGATTTCCTGCATGCGATCGCGAAACATGGAGAACATCCCGGCGATATGCGCAACTTCCATGTCACTGACACGAATACCATGATTGCGATGATCTATCACCACTTCATGACGGCCATATCCATCAATCACTTTTTGCAGACCAAAGTTAAGTGCATTGCCACTTTGATGCGGGCTCAGTACAGGAAATAAATTTTCAACCACCCGCACCTGCCAATCAGAAGGTGCCGGCCAGGCAGCAATGGTGGGCGGGGTCATCTCTTCATTTCCTTTACAGAAGGGACACTTTTCGACATGCTCGCGGGTGTCCTGTTCTACCGGCGCTTCTTCTTTGCGTGGGCGCAAGCCGCGTGCAGTAGAAACCAATACCGATTCTGACGGCACTATTGGATTAATTCTTATTTCACGAACACTTTCATTTTCGTTCGACATTTACCCGTTCCCCGGCTACGCTCGTTTTAAAGTGTTATTAAAAGCATTATCTCGCTTAACATGCTGCATACCAAATAGCCTGCATTTATGCAGCTCAAAATTAAATCTATTCTTGGCTAATTAGGCAACCTTTGCCTGTATTACATATTCATTGGGATGAGTCATGCGTCAAAATACATGCTCATTCACTGATCTCTTATGCCCTACAAGTCATTTGATTTTGATGCTTTTTTAATTGCCTTGATATAGGTCAAGCATCCCCAAGATGCCTCTTGATTTATATCAATGACGCACTACCCCTCACTACCTAGACTGAATTTTCAATTTCCATTCCAACATAGTTGATAAATATGAAAATAAAAAATATCTCTAAAGTTATTACAGGCACGCTTTGTTTATTACTTTTATCCAGCTCGGTTAATGCTGAGGATTTTGATCGCTGGATTGTTCGCTTACGTGCTATCCATATTAGTCCAGATGACAGCAGTGGTGATATTGAAGTTAATGGCGCTTCCCAACCCAACACCGGAGTGGGTGTCGATGAAGACACCGTACCGGAACTCGACATTACGTATATGTTTACTCGAAATATTGGACTGGAGCTGATTCTAGGAACTTCCAGTCACGATGTCACCGCTCGTGGCAATTTAGGCTCGCTAGGTCGCGTGATTGATACGAATGTTTTACCACCCACGCTTACTTTGCAATATCACTTCAACCCTGAAGGCACTATACGACCTTATGCCGGTATCGGCGTGAATCACACCGTATTTTACGATGAAAAAGTCAAAGGACCATTGGATGTCGCGGGCTCCGACGTACGCCTGGACAGTTCACTGGGATTTGCCGCGCAACTGGGTGTGGACTATATGCTTAACAACAACTGGTTTGTTAATGCCGATATTAAATATATCGATCTTAGTACCACCGCCACATTCCACGACACACTTGCAGGCAGGGTTGAGGTGGATGTACATGTGGACCCTATCATTGTTGGAGTAGGTTTTGGCAAGCGCTTCTAGCTAAGAGACAGCTTGTCTTAAACCGTCTGTAATTGTCAAGGCTCGTAGGTCCATCAACCCAATAGTAGTTGGACCTGGCTTTGGCAAGCGGTTTTAAATCTTGAATTTCATCAAATGTCTGTGATTACAAGACTTTGATCTCTCCCTCGTATCTAGCGATTACTTGATTTACGTCATTTTTAATCACGCGACTAAATATCAATATACACAGTACAAGTTACACACAAAAAAAATAGTAGGAGATATACATGCATACGTTTTTAGTTAATATTAGATATTTTTTCACACCGAGTTTAATCTTCTTATCACTGGTTGGTGTCATTCTTGGCGGTAACTGGGTCTGGTTAGGAGTAGCTCTTTTCGGCGCAGCCATTGTTTTCGATTTCATTACCAGTGCTGTTCCAAGCATTCACTGTGAAGCTGCAGGTCGTGATGAAGACGGCGAAACTATCGGTAAGCCCTGGTTATTGAAATCCATGATGTGGGCTCAGTATCCTGTGTTTGTTGCGCTACAACTTGCCTTGATCTGGCGCGTTTACGAGTATTCGACTGGAGCACCAATCGGCACCATGGATTTTCTATGGTTTGAAGTACAGTCGGGTGTAACCGGATGGCAAATGGTGGGGGCCACAATTTCTGCAGCCATGTTTCTGGGTCTGGGCATTATGTTCGGTCATGAACTTGCGCATACAAAAGGACCTACTTTTGTACTGGCTCGATGGATGATGGCATTAAGTGGCATTGCACACTTCTGTTACGCACACGTTTACAACCATCATTTGGAACTGGGTTGCGAAGATGATCCTGCAACTTCACCACGTGGCCGTTCAATTTACTCACACTATCTGCTGTCTCACTTCGGACAATCTCGTTTTCTATTCATCATGGAACAGCAACGTTTGAAGCGATTAGGCGTACCTTTCATTTCATGGCAAAACCGCTGGATTCGTGGTTACGCAATGAGCCTGCCTACCATCATTCTTTTCTGGATGGCTGGCGGCTGGGTTGGCCTAGGCATCATGGTAGCCACTTGGGCAATCGCAGGCTTTGAACTGGAAGTTCTTAACTATTTAGAGCACTACGGTCTGATTCGCGAAAAAGGCAAGCCAATTGAATATCATCACTCCTGGGATGTGGGTGAGTCTCCAATCACTCAGTGGGGCTTTATCGAAATTGGACGTCAAGGTGACCACCATGACCGAGGTGAAACTCACTTCTGGGAATTGGAAGAAGTAGGTTCTCCCGACACTGGCTACGGATACTTTGCAATGTTTGCAATGATTCTTGTACCCCCAGTCTGGGAAGCGTTCATCAAACCAAAACTGGCTGAGTGGGATAAAAGCTATGCCAGTGAGGGTGAACAAAAAATCGCTGCTCGCATGAACTATCGCGCCGGCTGGACTGACATGCCTTTATGCGAAAAAGCATAAGTAACGATTTAAGGAGAATAGAACAATGAAAACTTTTACAGCATTACTTTCAATTGCAGCCTTTACTTCCCTGGTAGGCGTCATCTTGGTCGCACTAGGCGTAGAACAGCATCACGCCAACCCTTTATGGGCAATCGGAACATCAATTATATTTCTAATTACTTTATTGATTGATGTGTGGATGTTCTTTGCGATAGCGGGTGAAGAAGCCTATCAATGGGAGAAATAACGTCAACCCGTAGTACCTCCATATGAAGTAAGACGTAGCAGTTAGCGCGGTATTTATATACCGCGCTTTTTTTATGTCTCGGCAATTTCCAGTAAACGATCGTGCTGAATAATTTGAATCGATCGTCGTGTCACTTCAATAATACCGTCATCCCCAAGCTTGGTTAAAATACGGCTGACGGTTTCTACAGCCAATCCCAAATAGTTAGCGATATCCTGACGACTCATGGAAAGAATAAATGATTCACTGGACAAGCCACGCAATTTGAATCGCCCGGACAGGCTTAAGAGAAAAGTAGCCACACGCTGTTCGGAATTTTTTTTTGCCAATAACAGCAACATTTTGTGGTCCTGGGAAATTTCCCGGCTGATCAGTTTCAATAACTGTTTTTGCAAGCTTGGAATTTGTAAACAAATACTTTCCAGTTCATCCAGGGGCAGTTCACAGACACTGCTGGTCTCCAAGGCTTTACTGCTGCAATTGTGAATAGACCGATCCAGACCGCCCAAGCCTACAATTTCACCCGGCAGGTGAAAGCCCAGTACCTGTTCTTCGCCACTTTCGGTAATCGCAAATGTTTTGACAGAACCCGAACGCACCGCATAAATACTATGATTCGGGCTACCTTCCTTAAACATAATATCGCCCGTATGGATCACGCGTCTTACTTTAATCAGGTCGTCCAGCTGATGCAGCTCTTCGGATTGCAATCCGCGTGGCAGACATAACTCTGCCAAACTGCAAGTACCACAGGACGCGGTTAATGCCCTGAAACTAACATTCGACTCGACCAATTAAACTCTCCATATTCATTTTAGTGCTGTAATCCATTCCATAAGGCGGTTGATCCAAATCAATTACATTTGCACTGTATAGCGCTACCATTTAAGCCCTCGAAGATTAGGCTATATGCAGCCAAAAAGTAGCTGTTCATCATGACCTATTATCGGGTTAAAGTCATCTGCTTCTTTGGTTAAAGTAGACACAGTGTTAATAAACCTAACTCAGCGTTACCTCTCCGTAACACTGATGCCGGATCAATTAACGGAAATGAGAATCAACTAGCTCAAAAGGCTAGTGTTTAAATTAATTTACAACACTCATAATAATAAAAATATAATTTACACTATACACACAACTAACTATCTGATTTTAATGGAGAATAATAATGGGCCTATTTGGATTTGGCAGAAAAAAAGAAAAAACCTCTAGCGCAGGTAAAGGTGACAAAATTTCACTCACAGGATGCGCTGATGCCGCAACAATGAAAGCGATCTACACCGCTGGTGTTCGCGAAGTCGATATCGATATCAATACATCTGGCGACTCACTAAGCTTATCTCACGGTCCCGTTTCAGTTAAAGGTGAAAGTGCAGTCACTACCTATTTGGACAGAAAAGGCACAGGTATCTCACTCAGACCTAAAAAGGCTCGCATTCTGGGTGAACAAAATTACTGGATAGACTTGAGCTGTCAATTTTTAGACAAGGGCGAAAAAGTGGATGCCATTCTTAACCGCCTGAATGAAAATTTGGCCAATCAGGAATTCGTAGCCGGTCCTCTGTCACTGGCCGACCCCATGGTGGCTGGCAGCATCGCCATGCTTAAAAAGTCAGGCAACTACCCATCCGGTTTATCCAATATTGACGCCTGGCTATCTCGAGTTGAGCAAGCAATTCTACAGAATTTGCGTGCAACTTACATGAGCCACCTAAGTTAGCCAGAATAATTAGAGAGAGGATTTATATTATGGATTTATTTGATCAACGCGCCCCTATTGATGACAGTGATGGACAATACGGCCTTTCCGGTGAAATGAAGAAAACACAATACGTGCTGCAACTATTAGGCGCGCCATGGTGCGTAGACACATTAGCCTGTATTTTAGCCGCGGCTGAGCAAGGTATGGAAATGACCTGTGGCCTGGTGGACACATCTGAAAACGAGCAGAACTCCAGCGACTTTCTGGCCATTTCAGAATTCGGTGTGGCTCCAGTAGTAAAAGAACTTGATTACATCATCCCGGGTGTCAGAGCGATAACTGAATTTATCAATGCACGTGGTTTGGGTAATACACTTATTCCTATGAATGCAGTTAAAGCTTCAGACCAGGACTGCTGGATTGAAATCTGCCGCACACAGGCGACACCGGCCATTTCCACACTGGTCGCTGAAACAGTTTGTTCTGACAGCGGGGATGCTGGCAAAATTGCCGATGCCAAAAACGCACTGGTCCCAGTTCTGGATATGCTGAATGATGCATTAGGCAAAGAAGAATTTATTGTTGGTAAATATTCGCTTGCAGACATTTACTGGACTGCCGCAATCCACCTGCTTAGCCTGACTTCCGCCGCCGATATGATTGCTGAACGCAGTAACATTAAAAACTGGTGTGGCAAAATCATGAGCAAGAAGAGTGCATGTGGTCAGAACGTGGTAGCCGCCTCTTTCCTGCCAACGGCAGCTGACATTAAAGCTAAGAAATTACCACCGATTATCAAAATTGAAGATTTCTAAATCTGATTTGATATGTTGTTTAAAGAAAGCCCCCGAAAGAACGACATCCCCTACATTAGGAGCTTGTGACCATTGATCTCACGATGAATCAATAGGTTACATAGCCCCTCATGCACACTCAAGTACTCCTTGGTACTACCGCTGGTACTACCCAAACAATTGAGTACCCATGAGTGTGCCGGTGGGGTTCATTGGGTAGACCCGGGTGCGGGATCATTCAACGTTATTTCTAATTGCTCCCTTACGCATACATTAGAAGCCAATTGAGAAAATGACTCACGACCATCTTCAACAGAAGAAATGTCATCTAAATCAAAATCAAGATCATCAAGGCAAAGTGTTGTCATCAGTTACTCCATGAAACTATGAAGTGAAGGTTAAGCTTCGTTACCACTTGATGTAATTCTGATGATTGCTGATGGGGACTTCACTTAGGCAGTTAGGCTTTATCCTTGTGTCTATAAGTCTACTTGCTTTTTTGTGCCTTAAGGTTGGCTTAATGAAATCAATATAAACTTTATTAATTGACTGATATTAAGGCTATATTTATGAATCAAACATCATTTTGGACGAGTGCTCG
>CAZWQM010000020.1:0-24680 GCA_964636225.1 uncultured Thiotrichales bacterium
AGAATATGGCCATATTCATTTTCATTTTTATGATTAATCATGGCCGCCAGAGTGGTCGACTTACCTGATCCGGTTGGCCCTGTGACCAGCACCAGCCCTCTGGGATAAGTTGAAATGTCAGTAAATATTCTTGGGCAATCCAGTTCCTCGAGGGTCAGAATGTTGGTTGGGATGGTCCTAAACACGGCACCCGCACCTCGACTCTGGTTAAAGGCATTGACTCGGAATCGAGCCAGACCTGGAATTTCAAAAGAGAAGTCCGTTTCCAGAAACTCTTCATAATCCTTGCGCTGCTTGTCATTCATGATGTCATACACCATGGAATGAACCTGCTTATGCTCCATGATAGGAACATTTATTCTTCGCACATCACCATCGACTCGAATCATCGGCGGCACACCTGCGGAAAGATGCAAGTCTGAGCTCCATTTTTTACAGAGAAAGCCAACAGCTGTGATATATCCACTTAGACTCCTTTCAAATTACGCTATACAATCCGGTATTCCATATTGAATTTGCGGTACCCGATAAACAGTTTTCGGAACCTTCAAAGCCAATAGAGCACTACTATATAACGTCATTCGCCTGATTCGCGTAAATAAGCTGTAAGTATGCGACAAGCAAACACATTGTAACGATAAACAGAACACCAGCAGTACGCACAAGCGCATCATTATGAGTTTGCACTTGTCGAACATAAGTCATCATCAGATTCCATGAAAACTCAACAACTTGTCCACAACCTAGAAGCCGTCAGACATCAGATAACTGAACTAGAAAAAAAATATCATCGGAATCCAAATGATGTCTGCTTAATTGCGGTGAGCAAGACTCATGGCATAGAAGCAGTGCGCAGTATCGCCGCACAGGGCCAGTTTCATTTTGGCGAGAATTATGTTCAGGAGGCGATCGATAAAATAACCAATATTACCGACATGGCACTAGTCTGGCACTTCATTGGTCCTATTCAGAAAAATAAAACCAAACTGATTGCCTCACATTTCAATTGGGTACACAGCATCGACAGGGAATCGGTCGCCATTCGTCTGAACAAGCAACGCCCAACGAATCTTCCCGTGCTGAACGTATGTATACAGGTAAATATTGACAGCGAAGACAGCAAATCCGGTGTGGCACCGGAAGAAGTATTACCGCTGGCCCAATCAATTCAATCACTTACCCGCCTGAAATTGCGCGGACTGATGGCCATCCCTAGCGCCACTTCAGATTTCGAAAAACAGCTAAGCGCCTTTCAAAAAATGAGTGATTTACTGGACGTGTTAGTACAGGAAGGCTTGGATGTGGACACACTATCTATGGGCATGAGCGGTGATTACGAAGCGGCTATTGCCAGTGGTGCAACCATGCTACGCATAGGCACAGCAATATTTGGCCCTCGCAGCGACTCATGAAACAATACAAACATGATTAATACACAAAGCGCATCCATACTCATTCTCGGTGCCGGCAATATGGGAGCCAGCATTGCCAGCGGTTTATTAAAGCAGCAATGGCCCGCCGAACAAATTATCTTCTGTGATTGCAGAGCAGAAAGACACCCAGTATTGAAGCAAACCTATCCTAATTGCCAAATTGTTTGTCATCCATCCGAACTGGAGACCCTCCCCAAAGTCATTCTGCTATCAGTGAAACCCTTTGATATGCCCTCTGCTTGTGAACCGTTTAGAGCGTTATCCCCTGCCCGGGACACGCTCTATATTTCCATTGCTGCCGGTGTGCCCATCAGTGCATTTCACAGCTGGCTTGGAAATGAAGCAACCATTGTACGCTGTATGTCAAACACGCCCGCTGCCATAGGTGTTGGCATGAGTGGGCTTTACTGCGCAGAAAATACTCCAGAAGTAGATAAAAAACTAGCCGAAACGATATTAAGTTCTACCGGCAAAATATTGTGGGTCGATAAAGAAACCATGCTGGATGCCGTTACTGCATTATCAGGCAGTGGTCCGGCTTATTTTTTCTATTTAATGGAATGCCTGCAGGAAAGCGGCAAGGCGCTGGGATTTAACTCTCAAGACAGTTACATACTAACCATGCAAACGATGCTGGGAGCCGCCCGCTTGGCTGCAGAACAAAAAATTGATTTTGCAACACTGCGTGCCAATGTGACCTCCAAAGGGGGCACCACAGAACAGGCCATTAACTGCTTCATCAATAAGGACTTGAAAAACATAGTAGATCAGGCCGTCAAAGCGGCTGCACACAGAGCAAGTGAAATCAGCCAATCTTTTACCAAGGAATAACTAATGCACGCCGCCAATAATGTACTGACATTTTTGATACACACATTGTTCAGCCTGTATATAGGCGCAATTTTGCTAAGAGTGATCCTTTCTGCTACCCGTGCCGACTTTTACAACCCTATTTCTCAATTTCTTGTAACCATTACCAATCCGGTCCTAAGGCCTGCTAGGAAAATCATTCCCAGTGTCGGGCGGCTAGACACTTCAAGCTGGTTTCTGATTTTCGGACTCAAGGCATTGGAAGTATTTTTATTACTGTGGTTGCGGGGAATCACGCCGAGCATTGATGTTTTGCTGATCAGCACAGTATTAGAGGTGCTCATCCTGATTGTCTCAATATTTCTATATGCAGTGATCATTCGAGCCATACTAAGCTGGTTTGCCGGTATGCAAATGTGGCATAACCCCGTGTTAACCATTTTAAACTCTATCACCGAGCCTGTTTTAGCGCCTGCACGCAAGATCATTCCTCCAGTCGGCATATTCGACCTGTCTGCTATGGTCGTTATTCTGATTTTATATTCAATTCTGATTGCACTACGCTCCATATAGCCAAGCCAACAGCTGTTTAATTCAGAAGGTTTGCAAAATTATCTTGATAGAGCACATTAAGTCATAAGCTCTTGCGCAAAATCATTTAGCAGTTTCGCCCTAAAACAGCACTTACAAAAGTCAACGTTGGTTCTGTTAATTTTTAGTGCAATTTCATGAAATGCTTAAATAGCAGGATAAAATTGGCATTATTCATTTCCTTGTGTACAATCCACCAACGCACAATGACAATAATATTAATCGTTGAGAGATAACTACAGTGACTGCTATTTAGCAATCATACTTTAACGTACTTATTTAAACTCACATCAGAGGAGTAATTTTATGGCAGTTAAAAAGAAAGCCGCAGCAGCAGTAAAAAAACCACCCACCAAATCTGAGATTCTAAATGCTATCGCAGAAGAAACTGAACTCACCAGAAAACAGGTGACATCAGTATTTACTGCACTAGACGGCCTTATTGCTAAAGAACTCAAACCCAGAGGCTCTGGCTTATTCAATATGGTAGGTCTTTGCAAAATCAAGGTTGTAAAAAAACCTGCCACTAAAGCACGCAAAGGCATCAACCCCTTCACTGGCGAAGAGACTGTATTTAAAGCAAAACCTGCTCGCAAAGCCGTCAGAGTGCTGCCTCTGAAAGGCCTAAAGGACATGGTGTAAAACACCCTGATTCTTAAAACTTGTGCTTACCGCAGGCGGATTTTCAATTCGCTTGCGGTGTTCACAACAGCATTCACCCTTACTTCTCGATATTTAGCTCATCCTGCACTTGTAGTTTGATACGAATAAAGTCCGAATGAGACAAGTATAGCCAGTCCGCTATTTTACGAATCTGGTATTCTTCATATTTGTCCAGAACCCTGTCTGCGTAGGCAACTTTCCATAGTCCCCTCAACAATTCCTGTCTGGCTTGCAGCTCCACTTCCTCATTAATCAGGCGAATAAATGGGTGCGCCGAGGTATATTCCTCCTGCTTATCCAGTGCATATTGTAAAACCTTACCCGCTTCACTTTCATTTAGAGAGAACTGTTGCGTCAGTACTTCACGCATTACCTGCTGCTCGTCCTCTGATATCTCAAAATCAGCGCGGCTCACTTCCACAAGTAAAATCGCAGCGGCGAGTTGTTTGGTGTGCTGCTCGCCTTCTTTTTCCATACCAATATTTAAGGTTGTCTCTAACCATCGATTCAAATTTTTAAACATTTTTTATTGCTTCAGAGGAAGAATATATTTCCCGTTAGAAAAATTTATAAAGTACACCTCAGTGAGAGGATGGTTAATGGCCTCCAGATCGTCTGCCACCAGCATATTGCTTTCTGCCACGTAGGTAGTAATGTCTGAGCCATCTACCATTACGTGATACCATGGTTTATCTTTTGCGGGACGTGATTTTGCAACCCGCTGATACCAGACCTCAGTACCACTGTATAGAGCGTCAACATCGTATATGACCCCTCGGTAACCGAAGTTTTTATGCCTCATAATTTGGCCGATATGAAACTTGATTTGTTGGGTTTGCATCGTTGGGTATTTTGAAGATTAAGATTACACGGATTAGCTTGTACACTGCGAGCGCAATCAGATTGATCATGCTATGCTTAAAGCACTACGCTAACACGTGCAATATACAATATAATCAGACACATGCAATCCGACCAGAATTCAAACAAAGAGCAGCGTACATTACTTGTGATGCGCAAAGTATTATCGGCTGTCATTCGTGAGACAACCCCCAAACCCGGCATGAAGCACGTTTTGAGTGATACCACTCGAGAAGATTTACGCCTGTGTTTGCAATTGATTTCCTCCCGCGAATTCGAACTTGCTCAACAAGCCGGACTGGACATCAAGGAAAGACCCCGATATGCCGACCAGCCCAAGCAGTCGGAAGTGATTTCTATTGATGTACTAAAAAAGCCCAACAACCCCAGGGAATCGGATTAGACTTTAGCCACCATGAAGACAGAAGCAGACAATGTCATTATTACCCAGATGACCATGCAGCTCATGGATGACTGGGGGCTCGATGGCAAACAAATCATTCAATTGTTAGCCTTACCCAAGAGTACACGCACTCGACATCTGGAGAAATTTCGACAGGGAGACTCATTCCCAATGAATAATGAAACCTATCAACGAATTGAGCATATTGCCGGTATTGCAGATGCACTGAGAACAACTTATCCGCGCAATTTGAATATGGGCTCGCGCTGGCTACACACTCCACACCGGCGATTCAGAAACAATACGCCCATTGAAACCATGTTAAGCAGCGATACCGGCCTGTTAACAGTTCGCTCTGAGCTGGATTGTTCCTACGCATGGGACCGCTCCGGTTCTTAAACAGAGACCCAATCCAGGGCAGTATAAATCCTTATGTTAAGACTCGATGATATCAAAGTTAAGCTCGATCCCAGTGTAAAGATAACGCCTGAGAATAAGTGCGGCTTCTGTACGAATTCCATTTGCTGCACTTATGTCACACAGCCAATTGATACGCCTCGAAGCAAACAGGATTTTGAATATCTTCTGTGGCAGGTATCGCATGATCACATCGAAGTCTATCGTGATGATGAAGGTTGGTGCTTACTGATATTGGGGAAATGCACCCATATTCTGCCACAGGGTGGTTGCGGCATTTACGACGCTCGCCCACAGATTTGTCGCGATCACAGCAACGATTATTGCGAATTTGATTCTCCTTCCGAAGAAGGTTTTGAGCTATATTTTCGTAATTACGACGAGCTACTTAAATACTGCAAAAAGAAATTCAAACACTGGAAACGCGGCTAATTATTCACTAATTTGCAGGCATTCCACGATGTCATGAAATCCATGAATGGCAGAAAACCCCTGTGTATCCTGCACGGGTAAGGTCGTATCCGGCTGAAAAACACTATAAAGGTGTTTAATCCCATGCCGCTTTGCCGCTTGCAGTACCGAAACATTATCATCAATCAGCAATGTTGCATGGTGCTGATATTTTTCATCCTGAGCCAGCAGCGGCCAGAATGGATCATGCTCTTTGGCATGGCCGTAGCTATGTGACGTAATAATTCGATCAAATTTAGCGCGAATACCGGTTTGTTCCATTTTAATATCAACACTATCCATATGCGCATTGGTCAATAACACTGATCGCTTCCCATTTGCCTGTAGCCAGCATAGAAATTCAGCCACCAGTGGAAACAGGCTTACTTTATGCGCTACCTGCTGTTTTAACTGCCGAATATTCAAATTTAGCTGCTCGGACCAATAATCTGTACAATACCAGCTAAGATTACCGCGTTGTTGGTAATACATATTTAGTAGTTTATCTTTTGCCTCGACCTCGGTAATCCCATTATGCTCGCTATACATTAACGGGACATACTCATGCCAAAAATAATTATCAAAGGCCAGATCCATTAGTGTGCCATCCATATCAAGAAATACAGTTTCGATTTCTGCCCACTCCAGTGAGTGACGATTATTTTTCACTTTTTGCACGCTATTAATCTATTTACATTCATTGCCGAACCGATCAAAGTGTAGCAATGTTTTCCGGTAATGAGTTAAAAAATCTGAGTCACGAAGTCAATGAGATAGCGTGTACATCTGGTAAAATTATTCGCCACTATTTCCAATCGACTTATCAGATCGACATCAAACAGGATCAATCACCGGTTACCACGGCTGACCTGGAAGCCAACCAGCATATTGAGCAACAGTTAAATATGCTGACCCCGAATATCCCCAGAATATCAGAGGAATCTGAGGATACAGACTACCAGGAACGCAAAGGCTGGGATACATTCTGGCTAATAGACCCGTTGGATGGAACGCGTGAATTCATAAAAAACCGGCCTGACTTCACGGTCAACATTGCTTTGGTACATCAACAAAAGCCGATTCTTGGGTCCATCTATTTACCGATAGCCGACCAACTTTATTATGCTACTCAGGATAATCACGCATATCGACAGGATCGGGGTCAGACACCTGTTGAAATTCAAGTGTCACGCCAGCAACCCGCTATTCCAAGAATATGTGGCAGTCGATACCATACCAGTAAAGCCATGCAGCGTTTTTTAAATGCCGTGGGCGAACACCAACTGATTACTCGTGGCAGTTCCATCAAGTCCTGTCTGGTGGCAGATGGTAGTGCAGACATCTACCCAAGATTTGGCCCAACCTGGGAATGGGACACCGCCGCCGCTCAGTGTATTATCGTTCAGGCAGGAGGGCATTTAACAACCCTTGACATGAAATCACTGTCCTACAATAAACAATCCCTGTTGAACCCATCGTTTGTGGCTTTTGCCAATGAACAGCATGGCTGGGCAGAGCCTCTTGGCGCAACGACCGCGCAATAATGTTTTTTAAAATGCTTTCCAAATTGCCATTCCCGGCAATCTATATATTTTCAAATATTGCCGCATATATGCTCTTTCATGTTTTTCGCTACCGTAGAAATATAAGCTTTACCAATCTCGCGCGATCTTTCCCGCAAAAGCCCTCATCAGAAATTAAACAGTTGCAGAAATCCGCCTATCTTCATCTAACCGATTCTTTTCTTGAAATACTCAAAGCCAGTGACATGAGTAATCGGGAAATACTGGATCGTATTGAGTTGAGAAATTTTGAAGAAGTTGAGGAAAAAATTCGTCAGGGACAATCAATATTTTTTCTCACAGCACATACTGCCCCGATAGACTGGGTAGCCTTTGCAGTACATCTAAGATTCAATTGCCTGATCGACCCGGTCTACAAACCCATCCACGCCAAAGCCCTGAATAATTTTATTTTCAATATGCGCTCGCGCCACCAAGGCACTCCGATCCCTTATAAGAAAATTGCCAAAGACGTTATTCTGCGAAAACATGTACAACGCTGCATTGCCATGCTGGCAGATTTGGAACCCCGCTCTCGCGATCAGAGCCTGGAAGTAAAGTTTCTTAATCAGCCGACTCGATTCTTTTTCGGCAGTGAAAAAGTGGTAAAACTGGCAAATTTTCCCACCTATTTTATCGCTATAAAAAAAACTAGGCGCGGCCATTATCAGGCTTATGCGCACAAACTTTCAGAACGGCCTAAAGAGTTAAAAGCAGATCAATTAACACGTCAGTATGCTGACTGCGTTGAACATACGATTATAGAAAATCCTGCCGCCTGGTTATGGACACATAAACGCTGGAAACGCATTACCTGACAAAAGGAGGTAACTGCCCATCCAGGTACCAGACTCCGGTATCTTTGTCCTTATACCAGATTTGTTGGTCACGGATATCGTGCACACTATTAACCCTTTCGTGATAGTAGGAAATTTCCGCCATAACGGTCGCTTCGTCGCTGCTTTCATTCATTACCATACCGACGACTTCATAGCCGGTGACTTTTACTTCGTCAAGCAGTTCTGTATTTATTTCGACACTTCCACCGTCACGCCGTTGGATATAACGACTGGCATCATCGTAAGCCTTCCAACGAATTAGCTTTCCATAAGCATTCGTTCTTGATCTTAAGGTCTCGGCATCTTTTGTTGCGGTCGCATTACAGCCGTACAGTAAAGAGACAGATAATATTAGTGACAAAATTAGCAATAGCGATTTTTTCATGCCAACACCCTGTTTAGATTTATTGTTTTTCGTTAGCCAACTTTTGAATCGCAGGATAATCCAATTTTCCTGTACCTAACACTGGTATTTGGCTTGTATAAAGAACCTCTCTGGGCACCATGATTTCCGCACCTCCCAAAGATGTTATATGCTTCTGAATAGTTTGCCTGTCCGCGCCTTCCCGAGTGGTTACCAACACCAGTTTTTCTCCTTTACGTTCATCAGCTACTGCACATACACAATGTAGTTGATCGGGCCACAGTGATGCCAGCCAACCTTCAACTTGAGTCAACGACACCATTTCCCCTCCAATTTTAGCAAATCTTTTCGCACGCCCCAGTATACGGATAAAACCTTCTTCATCGATATCGACAATATCACCGGTATCGTGCCATCCCTGATTAACAGGTTCCAAAACACCCGGATTTTCTGCACGTAGATAACCCAGCATAATATTGTCACCCTGCACCCACAAGCGCCCGCCTTTATCTATCCCTGCAATCGGCTCCAGCCTATGCTTGATACCAGGAAACAGCCTGCCCACAGTTCCAGCTTGATAGTAACTGTAATTATTTATACTTAGTGCCGGCGATGTTTCCGTCACACCATACCCTTCAAAGATACGTACACCAAACTTGTTCATCCAAATTTCTCTTGTGGCTGTTTTGAGTTTTTCTGCACCTGCGATCACATAACGTGTGAATTGAAAATCTTCAGGATCACCATGTTTGGCATAACCGCTTAAAAACGTATCCGTGCCAAACATAACGGTAGATTTAGTGTCGTAAACCAGTTCCGGAACAATTTTATAATGCAGAGGGGAGGGATATAAAAAGGTCTTTATTCCGCTCGAGATGGGTAATACTAGTCCTACACCCAGCCCAAATGAATGAAAAACAGGTAATGCATTAAAAAATTTATCTTTGGACGAGAAGTCCAGACAGGATTTAACCTGAGCCTGGTTAGCCAATAAGTTTTTATGACTGAGCATAACCCCTTTAGGTGTACCTTCTGAACCTGAGGTAAATAATACGACGGCCGGTTTTGTTGCAGCGGGTTGATTTTTATGTATCCCGATTCTCGTTTTAGCAACCCAGAGTCCAAGAAACTTATCCAATACATTAATATTATTCTTGATATCTTCCAGATAAATAATATTCGCTTTTTCAGCAATGGCTTCTTCCAACATCTCAAGCTGCGCCAATTCAATAAATTTTCGGGAGGTGATAACCGTATTGATGTTTGCCGTATTTAATGAAGAGACAATACTTTTCTTGCCAACAGTAAAATTAAGCATGGCTGGAACAACGCCCAAACTTTGCAGCGCATAAAAGGTGACACCCGTTGCAATAGCATTGGGCAGCAACATCCCGACATATTCACCTACCGACATACGCGCAGCCAATGCACGTCCAAGTACCACACTGCCCAGCAATACTTTGCCCAGGGAAACCGGTTTTCTTTCAACATCTTCTAGTACTTCATACTTCGCACCATATATAGACAGCGATTTTGTTAAAGCCTGATACAGTGTTTCATCAGTGTTTGTCGTTTTATAGATCAAACCCGTCATGACATCATAGACTTGCCTTTTCAATTCTTGCTTACGCGCATCACCGCGAATATGTTGCTCAACGCTAATTGAAACAGGCTCACATATTGAGATAATTATTTTTGGAAATGCCTTTATCTTTACCAATCCTTTCAAACGCCCAAATATAGTACATTGCGCTCCATCAATGCGGACCGGTATAAGTTTCGCTCCACCCAGTTCAGCTATTTTTCCCGGCCCCTCATACACTTTCATCAGGCTTCCATTTTTGGTTATTCTTCCTTCAGGAAAAATAACTACTTTTCTGCCTTGTTTGAGCATTTTAACCAGCCCTTTCACCGCCATTGGCTGGGTAGGGTCTAGTGGATACATTTCAAAGAATTGTGTAAATATTTTAGCCCACCATTTTTTATTTACATCTGTATTGATTGCAAACACTGGTAGCTCTGGCATATAACACATGAGTAATGGACCATCCAGAAATGACGTATGATTAGCGACAATCACATATGGCATGTTATCTTTTGGAAAGTGCTCTAGACCTTTCACCTCCACTCTATAGAACAACTTGAATAAAATTCTTCCCAGTGTTTTCAATGACTGTTTGGGTATAATTTTCATAATATATATCGATAATATTAGATTAATAATTGCCAACATCCAGAACAGATCAGTAATTTCAAATCCACTGCTTAACGCCGCAATCACTAAAATTGATGCCAGCACCATAAACAAGGCATTAGAGATATTATTTGCTGCAATTGTTCTTGATCTAAGCTTTTCATCTACAATTTTTTGCAGCAATGTATATAGAGGTACTATATAAAACCCAGCAGCAATGGACAGTAAAAGCATATTAGCCAGAATTCTCACATGCAGAAAATTGCCCACAAACTCTGGCGCTCCAATTAGCGTCGCATCTGTTCGAGATTGTGGGATTTGATCCAGCAAGAAATAAAGGTCCAAACTAATTAAAGACATCGCCAGGCCCGCAAAAGGAACAAATCTGGCACTTATTTCTCCACCCATTATCAGACTGCAGAGCAATGAGCCCAAGCCTATACCGACGGTAAACATCACCAGCATAATTACTGCAACCTGTTCGTTCGCATGCAATACATTCGCGGTCATTGGATTTAACTGGGAATGAATGACATAACCAAGAAACCAAAACCAGGATATCGCAAATATTATTCTTCTTATTTCCCAGTACTTAAGACCCAGAGTGTATATATCGTAAGTCTGCCTGAAAATATTCATTGATAATTTTAATGAGGAATTTGCAGCAGGTATAGCTGGAATCATAAAACTTGCTACCCAACCCGACAGTGAGCAGATTAAAAGTACAATGGCTATTGTTATCGCACCGTATTCACCAAGTATTAGCAATCCACCTATTATGGTACCCATTAAAATTGACAAAAATGTCCCTGCTTCAACCAGTGCATTGCCTGCTAATAATTCTTTCTCTTTCAATAGCTCCGGCAGAATTCCGTATTTCGCTGGCCCAAATAAGGCAGATTGCAATCCAGTCAGACATAAACATACAAACAACAGTATTATTTTTTCATCTAGCAGCGCATATGCAGCTACCAACACTATCAACAGTTCAAAGGCTTTTATATAACGTATCAGGCGATGCTTACTGTATTTATCTGCCAGTAATCCACCAAACGCAGAAAACAAAAAAAACGGAAGTATAAATATTCCTGCGGCCAGCATATTTAAAATAGAGGCCTCCACATCCATGCTTCGTGCAAATTTATAAGTAATTAGAATCAATATAGCTGATTTAAAGATATTGTCACTGAATGCTCCAAGAAATTGAACAATAAATAAAGGTACAAATCTTTTTGTTGCGAATAAGGCCAAAAATTTATTCATGGTTATTTGACCTCACTTATCAGCATATGCTTTACAGTTTTACTTACTAACGTTACATGTTTATAAAGATCACCGCTTATTCTTGAATATATTTTATTTAATGCAATTTGATGTACCGCACCCATGACCATTGCTGTCATTACATCCACATTGCTCTTGTCAATTTCACCCTTATACATACCCTGCTTAACCACTTCATTTAACACTCGATAAGGCGTAAGCATTTCATGTCTGACCTTTGCCATATAAGTATGTTGCGAGGTCAGGTAATAACTGAACATTAGCCAGTCTTCATCTGCAACTTTCAGGAATCGACCAACCAGTGCCTCGATTTTTGAAGGCATTGAAGTGCTTTCTATCAGTGAATCCTGAAGTTGTTGTGCTATATATGCGTGATAATCTCTGAATACTTGCCAGGCGAGCTCTTCTTTACTTGGAAAATGCCGATAGATAGATCCTTCAGAGACATGCGCTCTAGTCGCAATTTGCTTGGTCGTCGTTTTGGCAATCCCCTGCTTTATAAATAGGGTTACAGCCGCCTTGATTATTTTCTCCCGTGTAGTCATGTCTTTACACTCTTTTGGATGATGGCATCGTAAGTGAGTGCTCACTTACATACAACCCTCTGGTTTATTTTCAATGGCTGTGACACACTATTTTTACTAACTTATTATTTTTACAGAGGATTATTTACTATGTTTGTTGTAACCAACCGTGTTTATGTACACCCCTCTTGGCAAAATGAATTTGAAACACGTTTTAAAAAACGTGCCGGCCAGATAGATAAGCAGCCTGGCTTCAAACGAATGCGGATTATGCGTCCCCAAACCAAAGATACGCCTTATGTTGTATACACGGAGTGGGTAGACGAAACCTCTTTTAAAAATTGGGTGGGCAGTGATGACTTCAAATTAGCTCACCAAAATCCAATGCCGGAAGAAGCCTTCACCGCCAAAGGCAGCCTGGAACAACATAGTGTGATTATTAGCGCAGAAGCGGTTTAATATTTTACTTGTACCTTCAGGCGAGTGCATCCAGCACTGAGCCTAGTGTTTCATCAGCCACTTTAATTACTGCGACAGACAGCTCTACCGTTTGTTGTGCCTGCTTGACATTTAGCAGGCTTTCAAACGCAGGTTGATTCACATTTGGCGAAGCTGAGTTTGATGGAGTCGCTATTTGTTCAGAGGCACGAGAAAATTCATACAGTCTGCGCTGCAGATTTTGTAATCCTGTTTGAAAAATATAGTGCGACATGATTTCCTCGTATGTTATCGCCTGTATATGTATTGGATCAGCGCCTTGTTTATTGAGGTTATAATTCGAAATATACGAAACCCATCACACATATAATTACACTTTCAGGATTTACTGCGTCAGCAAACGAAATATTAATAATAAAATTACCGCACCTACAGTTGCCAAAAACAAACTCGTAAGATTAAAACCCGTCACGGCACCAACACCTAATCGATCGCCAATAAATCCACCTATCATGGCTCCCGCAATACCCAGCACCATGGTCACAAAGACGCCACCAGGCTGCCTGCTCGGCATCATCCACTTAGCCAGCGCACCAACCAGCAAACCCAATATCGCAGTAGTCAGTAACCCCATTTAATGTCTCCTTATACTGTTATCACCTTGCATACTACTAATGTTTATTTTCACCTATGCTCGCAGTTAATCAATATTAACTATATATTTCAACGTATTATCAAATCACAGTGATATTGTAGAATTTTAATCTGCTAATATGCGCTTATGCAGTCTAAATCTTGTGCTTGAATAAGGCGATATCATGATGAGCCAATAAACTATTTAATTGAATTAACCCTGAATTAAAGCCAGCATGTTTTTTTACCCGCACCATTCTTGGTTCAGTCTCACGCTTTAGCGTCATGCAGAACAGAATAACCACCTATTTACTGATTTGTACTGGATGGTTAGCCATCATCCTGGGAATTGCAGGTATAATATTGCCTTTACTTCCGACTACCCCTTTCATATTGCTAGCCGCTGCCTGTTTTGCCAAGTCATCACCAAAATTTCATCACTGGCTGGTGTCTCACCCATTTTTCGGTCCTATCATTGCAAGTTATAAAGACGGAAAAAGTATTCCTCCGAAAGTAAAAATGAAAGTTATTTTACTTATTTGGTTTACCTTGAGTATTTCAATTTATCTACTTGAACCTATCTGGCTTCGCAGCGGACTATTTTTACTCGGAGTTTTTTTTACCGTTCATTTATGGAGAAAACCAGTCACAACGGAGCCTTTCATCGAATCACCTACCGAATAATTCTCCTTTTTATTTAAATTATTTTTAGCTCGCATAAGAGCAATTGATAGCCCATGGCAATTTTCGTCGGTGCATTTCATTTTATTTAAGAAATATCAATAAATTATTTATATTTGTGGATCGACCAAGCGCCAGGAACACAGCAATTATGTTTCTTGCTATAAACCCGTGACAGGAGTAAAAAATAACTTAACTGCTGAAAAAATACGACAACCTAAAACTCAGCATATCGCTTAAGCAGATAGGAGGATAATTTATGAAAGCTATATATTATTTAGCAAATTCATTAGGCAGCACACAGTCCATTGCCGATGAACTCAACAAGGCTGGCGTGAATGATTGGTTTATTCATATCATATCCAATGACGAATCCAGTATCTCACAAAGGCACCTGCATTCAAGCAATTATCTCGAAACGCTTGATCTTGTACGTGATGGATTTATTGGTGCCGCACTGGGTTTGGTCATAGGTATTGCAGCAAGTAGTTTGCTGGCTTATATCCAGCCCTTAGGGATCGAAGTTCCAAATATTATTTTTTATCTAGTTGTTGGACTGATCACTTTGTTTGGGCTCTGGGAAGGAGGACTGGCAGGTATCGCGAGCAAAAATCGAAAGTTGGCTGAATTCGATGAGGATCTCTCAAGCGGAAAATATTTAATTCTGATTTACACCACACGAAAAAATGAAGCTCGCATACAATACATCATGGACCACAAGTTCCCTGGTGTCCGTCTGGCTGCAAAAGACAGCCATTTCCTGAATCCATTCAGTAAGCTGAAACACATATAGCTCACATCATTCAATACTCCAGCTAATACCATATCACTATGGTCATTAGCTGGAGTATTTCAGTTTATAAATGTGCAGTCTTTAGCACTCGACTAGATTTTATTTCCAAACGGTAGCAAAGTCTGGCTGCACGTAATTGAAACCTTTATCGGCAAACATTAGTCTGACTTTCATATTAGTAATAAGGAAGTTTGATATGAATATTAACGAATATCGGGAACTAACTAATCGCGTATTTAATGCTATTCCCAACTTTGAGACCTGCTCGAGTCAACGTGAGCGCGAATATGCACTATCTCTGATTTCCAAAGTTTCATATGAAGCATCACTTGCTCAGTGTCAGGAAGCCGACCGAATTGATCTGGAGCAAATGGATTTTGCTCTACAGCTAGTATTGGAGCTGATTCAGGACAATCCAATTCCGGAATTTACTACACAACAACTTCAGGTAGCTTTGCATTAACCATTGATATTTCGTGATTAGGCTTTTCGATGCTTTCTGATTAGTTCATAAGCTTTTTGAATCTGTTGCGATTTCTCTGTTGCAACCTGAATCATTTCCTCTGGTAAACCTTTTGATATCAACTTGTCTGGATGATGCTGACTCATCAGACGTCGATAGGCTTTTTTGATTTCCGCATCACTCGCACTCGGTTTTACGCCCAGCACTGAATATGCATTCTCAATTTGCGAATGACTGGGAGGCTGATTTGGATTTGTAGAATACTCGGATTGTTGCGCATACAGCATCGCTTCCAGCTGAGTCAACATTGAAACCGGATAACCTAATATCTGACAAATTTCATTAAGAATTTTATCTTCTGCCGGGTGCTTGCTTCCATCTGCGTACACGGCCTGTAACTGGACCTGTATAAACATCTGAATGAGAGTAATCTTTCTCCAGCATTCTTTTTTGAATTGCGTCAGCACCTCAGTCAGATCGAAATCACTTTGTTTTCCCCGACTAAAGAGATCAATCGCTGCTTCCCGCTGCTCTGGACGGAATTTCATATACCGGAAAACCTGTTCCGCCATTTGAATCTCATTGGTCGTGACCTGCCCATCGGCTTTGGCAATATGTCCCATAACAGAAAATGTCGCCGTAAAAAATGCCGCCTGTGCAGTTTCTCGTGATGAAGGATCGAAACCAAGTTTTGCACTTTTAGCCTTATCCACCTGATGCCCAAGCATCGCTCCAAACATTGCGCCCAGTGGACCTCCAAGTAACAGCCCTATGCCTCCTCCAGCAATTTTACCCCACCAGCTCATTAAGTGATTCCTTGTTGTAACTTGTCGTGTTATTTCATTAGTATGTAAATCTTCGAAAACAAGATTGCATCATGCGCATCGAAAGCATTCAATTAGGAGAACCAAAACAAATTGAATCTGACTGGACTAGTGCAATTTACAAGACACCTGTTCAGAACCGCATATTTCTTGGACAGCTTAATCTAGACGGAGATCAACAGGCCGATTTAAGGGTACATGGCGGCCGTGATAAAGCCGTGAACGTCTATCCTATCGAACATTACGACTATTGGAATCAACGCGCAGGTTTTCTGCTTCGCAAACACATACAGTTACCTTCACTATGCCATGGTGCTTTTGGTGAAAATTTTTCTGTCTCCGGATTAGACGAGACAACAGTATGTATTGGTGATGTATACCAGGTTGGCTCGTGTATTGTAGAAGTCTCTCAACCTCGTCAACCATGCTGGAAACTGGCTCGAAAATTTCAGCAGCCCAAACTTCCTTTTTGGATACAACAAACCGGCAGAACTGGTTGGTATTTACGCGTATTACATGAAGGCCATGTTCAGTCACTGGATGACTTTATATTAGTCAACAGAAAAAACCCCGGGTGGACACTGCAAAAAACTAACACATTGATGTATTCACCACGCAAGTCGACGATTGAAATAGAATCACTCCTTAAGTGTAAAGAACTGTCTGAAAGCTGGCGCGACACATTTTACAAGCTACTGATTGACTCAGAATAAACTCATTATAAAACATGTCATTTGCCAGATTTTCTCAAAAATTCCAATTACTGATATATTTTTTAATAGCAAGGTTTCTATAAAACACCCAGCTTTCTTTGACCCACATAAAATGCAGTCCCTGACGCTGCTGAAGAAAATACTACTGTAGTGCCACTGTCAAAATAAACCACATCACCAGGTTGTAAGGTTACCGTCTCGCCTCCTTTCTCAGCGATCGTCATTTCTCCTTCCAACATAATTTTGCATTCATCATAATAGTAGGTATATTCAAGCGGTTTACCTGCCTCCATTTTGAAAAAACCACACGTAATCGGCGCTTCTTCATGATTTGAAGATACTGTATCTTTCAGATAGGCATGAATACCCTCGATACCCAATGAGTCAATTGGTTTACTCTGTGCCTTACTGAAATATTGCATTCCCATAATTATTCCTTTCATGAATCAAGTGTAGGACAATATTAGAATTGCAGCCTTTACATGCCTATGGCAAATAACCCCTAATTCCATTCATTACTCAAACCTTGAACGAAAATCCCCCTTCAATTCAGTCGCTAAAACAAGACTACATAGAGTCCAACCAGGGATTCGACAGCCGCATGCTAAATTGCGCAGCACATATGATTATATGTATTGAGAATCCCAAGCAACTTGTTGAAGTCGGGTTGGAGTTTCTTGTAAAAGAATTGTGTGTCAGTCGTGCGGATGCCGGATTTGCCACACCTTCCAACAAACATTACACCCCTATTACCGAATTCAGAAATAGCCAAATCAACCCACCTTCTATTACCGGATTGATATTGCCCAATCAGCATCCCGCCATGAAAGCGGTTTGGCAATCGTCTACATGCGTTGCCATTAATGACGTTTCTAAAGACCCTAATTTAGGTGACTTGAGGAATATATTTTTAGGTGCCGACTGCAAGTCCATGCTGCTACATAAATTGTCCTGGGGGCAACAACCGATAGGCATTGCATGTATTGACTATACCAACCTGACACATATATGGAACACAGATGAAGTCGACTATATGCACAAGTTTTGCTCTAACTTTCTGGGTCCACTCGCTGGTACAAGTAACTATTGGTTTAATCCCAAATTACACAGCATGTTTTCCAAGCCCACTCAATCCGAGCTTGTTGCGATTCGCCTGGCGGCTCAGGGTATGTCATACAAACAAATAGCAGAACAATTAAATAAATCTACTCGGACCATTGAAAATCAGTTTAGAAATGCACGAAACCGTTTGAATGCCAGAAACCAGATCGAATTAGTCAAGAAATGCGAGCATTGGCTCTAGCCCCTCCACTGCTGGCGACCCGCGCACAAAACATACCGTTCATCTGCAGTTTTCTATCGCTTAAATGTGCTCCAGCTAACATTTCAGCTATTCACTGCCTTCTATTTGGAAATTATTTATTCAGTATGTGCTTGATTTTAAAGTTTTAAAAACCTTTTTTATGGATAGTCTAGTCCTGACTCACATTGACTGAACTACAGTGGAAGACACTAGCCAAATACTCAACCTGTTGTCCGAAGACACGGTCGTCACACGTCCGTCTGATGGACTGCTAAAAAAGCAGTGTAAATCCAGCATTATTGTGTCGATCACTGCGATATGCGGACCACGCACAGGGTTATCATTTCAGCTCAAACCCCATGCCGATTTGACATTAGGTCGTTCTCCTCAAGCGGATATCCAAATTGTCGACACGGGTATTTCAAGAACCCATATTCGTATGCGCTTTAACGGCATTTCAGTCATAGTAGAAGACCTTGACAGTGCCAATGGCACTTATGTCAATGGCGTCAATTTGAGAGGCAAAATTGAAATCAAAAATGGAGACCAGGTATCCATCGGAGTTTCTACCGCGCTTAAGTTTTCGTTGAATAATCAACTTGATACAGAATATAAAGACTATATCGAGGAGCAACTTTCCAAAGATATATTAACCAAGGCCTATAACCGCAAGGCCTTTGCGCATTTTCAAACAGCGCTTATATATCTGCAAAAAGAGATTTCAGCTCACTGTGCCTGTTTATGATTGATGTCGATAATTTCAAAACCATTAATGATACTCATGGTCATCAGGTAGGTGATAAAATACTAAAACATATCGCTGACAAGCTGATCCAGACGGCACGCTCGGCAGACATTGTTTGTCGCTATGGTGGAGACGAATTTGCCATTGTCTGCCCAAATATAAGTTCATTAAAAGGTCTACAGCTGGCTGAACAGATCAGACATAATATTGAGGCAATGAGTTTTTCAATCAACGGTAAAAAAATTAAAACGACTTTGAGCATTGGCGTTTCAAACTATCCATTTAATCAGATCACCTGCGTTTCGCAATTAATCGCCTATGCGGACAAAGCCATGTATAAGGCCAAACGAAAAGGCCGTAATCAAATTGGCCTGCTATCGGAATAATCCTCTACACCCATCAGGCAAATCTGCCCCCCATATTTCTCATTAGAAACATATAGTTATATCGCGTCCTGTTTATTTTACATAGAAGCATTGTCTGGCTGCTGAAACTAATGTATTGTTATGTTATAACAATACATTAGTTTCAGCAGATTGAGAGATCGACATCAACACAGTTTATGCATAAAAAGTGCGCTTCAGCGTGCAGAGAACATCTGTCGCCAGCGCTGTTTACGTCTGACGCCTATTCGTAAAAAAGTCCTTGAACTTATATGGCAAAGCCATAAACCGATTAAGGCTTATGATCTATTAGCCAGCCTCAGTACAAGCGAGCATGTCGAAAAGCCGCCTACTGTCTATCGAGCCCTGGATTTTCTTTTAGAGAATCAACTGATTCACAAGATCAAAAGTATTAATGCATACATTGGCTGCGAAGTCGACCACGAAGCTCTGGACAGCAAATTTCTGGTTTGTGACCAGTGCAATGAAGTTCGGGAACTGCATGAGCCAAAGTTAAACAAAACCCTGCTGGAGACTAGTGAAAAACAAGGGTTTATTCCCAACCAGACTTCCATTGAAATACATGGCACCTGTGCCAGATGTTCAAAGTAATATGCAAGAACGTTTAGATAAATTTGCAATCTTGCTGTCAGGTTTATGTGCTATTCATTGCATTGCCTTACCTATCTTCGTCAGCATTTTGCCTCTGTTATCATACACCACGCGTCATGGTAATCACTTCCACGAATTCTGGTTTCATCAGTTTATTTTAATATTCATCTTACCCGTCAGCCTACTGGCTATTATTTCCGGTTACAAAACGCATAGAAAACTGCTTCCCGCTGTTATTTCTATGATTGGACTCATCATTCTGGCGTTTGTAGCCACATTTGCCGAGCAGTTATTAGTTTATCGAGTCATCCCTCCTGCCGGTGAAACACTACTCACCTTAACTGGTGGAGTCATTCATGCGCTTGGGCACTTGCTAAATGTACAGGCAACCAGAAAGAAACAGCCTCATTGTCATATTTCAGGAAAATGCAAATAAAAAAACAATTTCTTACAGCCCTAACATTACTACTGCCTTATACAACTTTTGTTATGGCGGAACATGAGCACCATGATCATGATGACAACTTTGAGTTTACTGAACACGAAGCACATGAACATGGTCGCGCAGTTGCCGAATAAACTACCTACGTCTAAGTATTTATACATAGATTTTTTTGATTAAGCTTTCATAAAAAATCTATACTTTATGCATAACCTGAAGTAAGATTGATAACTCACTAAACAAGCAGTTCTAGAATAATTTTATTCAATATATATTTGAGATACCGGTTTAATTTATTCGTATGCCTACATCTTAAAGTATGTATTGACATACAACATTAGTAATAATGTTTAACTTACAGTTTGCGTTAACAAAGCTAGTCGAAAGTTTCGAAATTTCACGAATGGTATTTAGCTTACGAAACTTTGATTCTGACGACATTCATGATCTCCATTTGAATGCCTGCTATATTTTCAACAGTAGGATAATAAGTCAGGTTGACTCGCTGCCCCTTTAGGCTTTTATACTGCGTTTGTCTTTTATATCTAAAGGGCACATCACAGCCTTCAACCATTAGCGTATTCACAATCCATTTTCCTGCTTCTCGTTGCACGTGAGAGGTTACTTTCATCATTTCGGAATGAACCAGCTTTTCATGTCGTTTAAGTAACTTTTTCGGTTCTGGCTGCTTCATATCAATTTGATGACTTATGCTCTTAAACACCTGTAACTTTTTTATAAAGACTACTCCAGGAAATGATTACTGCGCTTAACAGTAATCTCACTGATTTTCTGCCATCAATCAGGATTACTCAACCAAATTCACCGCTTGCATACTGGCTTCCAATGCCCCTTCTAGAAAACCGTTATTCGAGCCACGATAGTCTGCCGCTTCTGAGCCTGACCATATCAAACGATGATTCCAGCTCGGTTCGTTAATATCGCCTATATTGTTTAATGGATGAAATCGTTGCAGCTCCTGATCAAGCTCAGTCGATGTATATTGTTCCTGCGCCCAATCCTGCAAATAGACAGCTACAGGGTTCAGTGCCTGTTCTCCAAATAACCTGCCAAGCTGCTCAACTGACATTTTTTTCAGTTCTTCCTGACGATTTCTTCTATGCGCTGGTGGCACACCTACAAAACCGAACAATGCATATAAACTTCCAGCTTCGTAAGAAGCATCATGAATTTCCTGTAATGGTCCACGATGGCTAATCACATCTCCCGACATTCCCTGTTGACGCCAGAACGGCTGATCATAAACGCATACCAGTTTGGCATGCCCAGCCATCCATGTAGCGATATCCAGTAACTGCTTTTTTCTTTCTTCAGAAAAACACGGCTCAAAGTGAATATGAGCCAATGCGACTCTGGGTGGCAGTGTCAGTATCACATGGTTGCTCACTAACTGGTTTTCAACGTTATTTACAACATAAGTAGTCGTCAGTTTGTCAGAGCGATATTTTATATTGCACACTGCTGCATTGCACAAAACGTTATCACTTGACAGGCTTTCATGTAATTTTTTAATTAACTGCCGTATTCCACCTTTGAGTCGATATGCACCGCTCATTGATATACCGTCCACACCACGCTGCACATAACCGTGCGCATCCTCATACACTCCCACACCTTGAGAGTTATGGAAAAACTTTTCGTTATCCATACCCAATTCTTTTAACAGAGCATGCATACGTTGCTGCCCCGGCCAAAACCAGCTGGGCCCTAAGTCAAACGCGGCTAAATCTGCCTGGTACACATTTGAACCGTTAAAAGATAATATTCTTCCGCCAAAGCGATTACGCGCTTCCAGCAAAGCATATTGGATATGACGTTTTTGGCATTGATAGGCCGCATGCAGACCACTCAAGCCACCACCAATGATGACGACATCTACATGCATCAGAATATTTCTTTAGAAGGCCTTAAATCGAGCTCGTGTGTCCATGCTGATGGTTTTTGATTAATTAACTGAAGATAAACTTCTGCTACTTCCTCAGTAGACATCATGTCAGATGGATCAAGCGTATGTAGCCGGCGACTATTCATTGTATCAAGAATACCATCCAATATTACATGGGCAACATGTATGCCTTGCTTTTGATATTCACGTGCAATCGATTGAGTCAATCCTCGCAAAGCGAACTTAGCAGATGCAAACGCAGAAAAATTAGCCCCCGCACGCAGACTAGCAGTTGCTCCTGACACTAATATTGTTCCATCTCCTCGTTCAACCATGCCTGGCAACACGGCTTGAAATACATTAAACGCGGTCAGCACCATGGAGCGCCACGCTAGTTCAAATTCTTCAATTGGAGTTTTTATTAAAGGACTAACATATAAATGTGCCGGATTATGAATCAAAACTTTTGGCACACCATAGTGATTAACAATATCTGCAATTCTGCCACTGACTTCGTTAGCATTTGAAGCATCTATCTGGATCATGCTGACATTATCGATATCACTGCTGACTATCGACCGATTGAGTCCAACGACTTGATACCCCGAAGTCGAAAGTGTTAATGCTAAGCTTTTACCCAGACCTTCGCCAGTACCAATAATAATTGCTAACGGTTTACTCATCTCATATATATGTAGATTAAATAATTGAGCATTATAAAGTTTTTCATAGACATGCCAACAATATATAAGAAAAATCTCTGCATTAGACATTGCAGACAGGAACTCGATCAAACCGCCGACACGATGATTTTCAATTAGCTCACCAATACTTCCTGAGCTTAAATTACAGTTACTTACAAAGCTCTCTATCTATTTTCTGCCTCTTAACCATAGTTCATTTAAGATTATCTCATATATAGCCTGACACATTTTCGACACAGGCTAAATATATCTCTTTACAATTCAATAGTGATTATTCATATAAAAATATACAGCATTTAAGATAAATAAAATGACTATAAATACTAGTGCTCTTTCTCTTTCAATCCCTCACAATAAACTTGTATCTGATTTATGAAATTTACTTTGCAGCACTCCCTTGCTGGCAAAAAAGCAGGATGTGCTAGTGTTTAGCTAAGGCATGGTTTTCTCGGAATAAAATTAGGTCAGCACTCTTTAATTCAAGTCATCGCCACGCTTGCAACATTCTCCGTATTTCAGACAATTCAAGAAAGCAGTCTCAATTCGCGTTAAAGCTTAACTTCTTATAATAATTAAATTTAATGCATTAATTAAGTTTACCTTATTCGCTTAAAACCACTTGTCTTCAGCATAAGCTAAATGTAAACGATATATAAACAAAAAGTTTATGCTGACATAAATTATTTAAAGTTTCTTTTGAAATAAATAACTAACTATTAATTCATTGCACTAAAAAACAAGATTCAATAAATTCAAGAACATTATCCAAACAATTTTATTAGGAGACTCAAGATAAAAAAAGTAAATTATTGTTAATCATTGGAATAGTAAGCGCACTAGGAACATCAACAGTGATGGCAGCCAATAGCAGTCAGGCCACTAATATTGAACAACTAGATTGCTACTATTTTTCTGATCAATTTGACTTCGCACTTCCAGATGTAATCAACATAGATGATAACAAATTGAAAAATGCTATAACTCTAGCTAGAGAAGGAAAAATGAAATGTCATTCCAATCCTGAAAGCGGTATTAGAAAACTCAATGCTGCGCTTCATGCAATTAGCTCGTGATAGCTACAACTAATAGTTAAATATTCTACAATTATTACCGAAGATCAACTAAGTTGATCTTCGGCACATTGCATTTGTTTTATTAATTTCTTAGTCACTAATCTAGCAAGCACTTCTTCACAACAGAAAGCGAACTTAGTAATTGCAACAATAAGACCACGCGCTATTAAGCAACATCTTGATGCTGTCTTAGTTTATGAAGACCATAAAAACACAAATTATAATGCCAGTATTTAACGCTTAGATACGAACATGCAGAAAGTCGCATTCAATAACGTATATAGATGCTCCTAGGCAACATCTAATTTAAAAAGCAATAACTTTTAAGTATTTATAAGTTATTGTTTTGATGGTGGCCAGAGACGGAATCGAACCGCCGACACGAGGATTTTCAGTCCTCTGCTCTACCAACTGAGCTATCTTATAACGTTGCTGATTAGCAATGAATTTTCAATTTTTCCATAGGCTCATTAGCTTGTCCAGCTATAATGGTCTACCAATTTGTCTACCCAACAAGCATCACATAGGGCGGGGGTGGGTAAAAATACATTTCATCGTTATAGTACCTGCTC
>CAZWQM010000021.1:0-24589 GCA_964636225.1 uncultured Thiotrichales bacterium
CTACGACCTTCGGGTTATGAGCCCGACGAGCTGCCAGACTGCTCCACCCCGCATCAATTTGGTAGATTTCGAGTTACGAATGTAAACATATCCCGAATCAATCTGAGCGAGGGAGTCTACGCAGCTAGGCGTGATATTTCAAGAAGTTTAAAATCGGAGGTATTTTAATCAGCTAAAAGCGTATTTACACAGATCAATTATGCCCTGAGGGGTTAAAAATAAACCAACCACCAACAATGCGTGCAAACTCAGCACCAGAGTGTGCCCTACTGGAAGCGCCTCCCTTTCTATTTGCGTCCCCTCCTCAAAATACATCATCTTAATCACGCGCAAATAATAAAATGTGCCAATTACAGAAGAAACCACTGCGATGACGGCCAAAGTCACGTCTGCATTGGCAAGCAAAACCTGCAGTACATTCAGTTTCGCATAGAAACCAACAGTCATTGGAATGCCAGCCATTGAAAACATCAGCAACAACATTAGAAAAGCTAGCCAAGGATAATTACTCGACAAGCCTTTCAGATCATCCAAATTCTCTATACTGTAATTCAGTCTTTCTACACACAACAATATTCCAAAAACCGCCGAACTCATCAGCGCATAGATCAAGGTATAGAATAAAGCGCTTGAATAACCATCCGTGCTGCCCAGTTGAAGTCCCAATAAAATATAGCCCACATGACCAATTGTTGAATAACCCAACATGCGTCTTAAGTTGGATTGTGCAATTGCAATAACGTTGCCTGCAACTAAAGACAGTACCGCCAAAATAATGAGCGCTTGTTGCCAGTATTCGTGCATAAACTGCAGACCACTCATAAGCAGACGTAATGCCAATAGTAAACCCGCGATCTTAGGCACACTGGCAATTAATAATGTCACCGACAGAGGAGCACCTTGATATACATCCGGTAACCACATATGAAATGGCACTGCCCCCAGCTTAAAGGCCAGACCAATCACAATGAAAATAACTGCCGCAATAATACCTATCCCCATTTCGTTTTCGACAGTTAACTCATACAAATACAAACTTCCCGTGAGACCATAAATAAGAGATATACCGTACAGCAGAAAACCTGACGCTATAGCGCCTAATACAAAATATTTAATCGCAGCCTCTGCACTTATCGAGTTGTCTCTGTCCATGGCGACTAACGCATACATAGACAGTGAAAGCAGTTCCAGCCCCAGATATATCATCAACAAGTGATTTGCTGAACAAATCAACATCATGCCCAATAATGAAAACAGCGCGAGCGAGTAATACTCACCACGCGGAAAATTCTGTGTATTTATAAAACCTCGCGAATACAACAGAACAATCATCATAAACACGCTCATGGATGATTTGGCCAAAACAGACAAGTTGTCACGAATATAAAAATCATTGAAAAATGACCCGGCGGGTTCGGAAAACTGACGCGCGCATAAATAAAGCACCCCCAGCAATATCACTTGCGCCAGCACAAATGTCGAATGATTGCGTGAAGACATAAATGCACCCATCAGCAAGACAAGACAGGCGCCCAGCAATAGCATTATTTCAGGAATTGCCAGTAAATAATTCATGGCCATGACTTCAATCTGCATATCAGGAAACCTTTGCCATCATGGCCGAATCAAGTATTTTCTGGAGCGAAGGTTGTAGGTATTCAACCAAAGGCGCAGGCCAGACACCCATCACAATAACCAAAATGGCCAGCGTCAGCAGTACAGAGAATTCGCGCAGATTAACATCTTGCAAAGTCGCAACCGTATCATTTAGCACCTCACCAAATATCACGCGCTTAACCAGCCACAAGGAATACGCCGCCCCAACAATCAAGGTCACGGCTGCAAGTGCTGCATAGATCGCACTGGCATCAAAGCTGGCAATAATCACCATAAACTCACCGACAAATCCGGAAGTCCCGGGCAAGCCGGAATTGGCCATTGCGAACAACACCATTAGCGCTGCAAATACAGGCATGCTGTTGATGACACCTTGATAATCTTCAATATTGCGTGTATGCATACGATCATAAAGCACCCCCACACATAAAAATAATGCACCAGATATAAACCCGTGGGATATCATCTGCATCATTCCACCTTGTAACGCTAGCATTTGAAAATCTGTATTGACTGAGTTTATTTGATAAATGACAAACACACCCAGTGTCACAAAACCCATATGTGCGATAGAAGAATAGGCTATCAGTTTCTTCATATCTTTTTGCGCCAATGCAACGAAACCGATGTACACAATCGCGACTAACGACATGGTAATTAACAACCAATCCAGCTCGCGACTGGCATCCGGTGTAATAGGCAGGTTAAAACGCAAGAACCCATAGCCACCGATTTTGAGCATTATAGCAGCCAGAATAACCGAGCCCCCGGTGGGTGCTTCAACGTGCGCATCCGGCAACCATGTATGCACTGGCCACATGGGCACCTTGACGGCAAAGGCAATCAGGAAGGCAAGAAAGATAGAGATCTGAACGGATAGCGGTATAGCGACTCTGGATAACTCTGCAATTTCAAAACTGCCTGTCTGCGAGTACAGATAAAGCAGCGCGATTAACATAAAAACTGACCCCAGAAAGGTGTACAGGAAAAATTTAATTGTGGCGTATACGCGCCGAGGGCCACCCCACATACCGATAATTAAAAACATGGGAATCAGCATAGCCTCAAAAAATACATAAAACAGCATGGCATCCAGCGCGCTGAATACACCTACCATTAAACCTTCGAGCAATAAAAATGCGGCCAAATAATTATGAATTTGATGTTTAACATTCGCCCAGCTGGCAATAACCACGATTAACGTCATAAACACGGTTAACACAATGAGTGTTATGGAAATAGCGTCCACACCCAATGCATAGTAGATATCAAAAGCTTCTATCCAATTGTGCTTTTCTACAAATTGCATCTCAGCAGTGATTTTGGATGTAACTATCAGCAGCAGTGCAAAAGCCATCTCAACTATTGAAATAAATAATGCAAACCACTTCATGCCCTCGCCCACTTCTCTACCCAGCATCATTGTCAGGACCGCAGCAACAATTGGCAGCCAGATTAATGTGCTAAGAAGTGGTATTTCCATGTCTGACAGACCTAATTTTTGAAATAAAAGTAGGTTAATAAACCTAGCAAGCCAATAATCATGGCAAAGGCATACTGATACAAATAGCCACTTTGTATTTTGCGTAACTGTACCGACACCCCTTTTACAGTCGCTGCCGCCCCATTCACCATCAGGCCATCAATCAGCAAACGATCCCCTAACAACGAAGCCACTTTTCCTGCGCCTACACCCAACCCGGCAAAGCCTTTAACAAACAGCCAGTCAAAGCCGTATTTTTTACTGAGAATATATTTTGGCAGTGCAAATATCGGCGCCAGCAATACCGGAAGACGCGGGAATAACAGATAACACAGCCATGCCAACGCGATTCCAGCGACTAGCAGATAAAATGCTAGCGCAGTAAAACCATGCATAATCATTTCTTTCACACCGTGGAAATGCTCAGACATTTTATGCATGACATGATGTTGCTCACTCACATAGATGGAAGATGCAAAATAGTCACTGTAAACCATAGGTTCAATCACGTAGCCTGCCAGCACGCTGCATATCGCCAATACAATTAGTGGCCCAGTCACCACTTTAGGAGTCTCATGCACATGTGAATAAGTATCATCAGTCATGCGCGTTTGACCATGAAATACGAGAAAGAATAAACGCAAAGAATAAAATGCTGTAATCAAAACGCCCGACAATACCATCCAATACACATAATTCGCACCCGGCAGTTCAGATAAATACACGGCTTCTATAATCGACTCTTTAGAGAAGAAACCAGAAAAAGCGGGGAAACCGATCAGTGCCAGAGTACCTATTAACGACGTAACATAAGTCACTGGCATACGTTTCCACAAACCACCCATTTTTCGAATATCCTGCTCATGATGCATTGCAATAATTACAGAGCCAGCAGACAAAAATAACAATGCCTTAAAGAATGCATGTGTGTAAAGATGAAAAATTGCCAGAGAATAAGCGGACACACCCAGAGCCACTGTCATGTATCCCAGTTGTGACAAGGTCGAGTAAGCCACGACTTTTTTGATGTCATCTTGCACGGTCGCCACCAGCCCCATAAAGAAGGCAGTAATCGCCCCCACAAACATAATAAACTGCAATGCTGTCTCACTCAGTTCAAATAGAGGTGACATGCGAGCCACCATGAAGATACCTGCCGTGACCATGGTTGCCGCATGAATGAGTGCAGATATAGGTGTGGGACCTTCCATTGAATCCGGCAGCCATACATGCAGGGGAACTTGTGCCGACTTGCCCATCGCACCCACAAATAGTGCAATGCATATAAACGTAATCAGTGAAATTTGAATATTTTCTGTGATTATCAGCTGTGATTGGGTAAGACCGGGAGCTGAGACAAACACCTGCGAGTAATCAAGACTTGATGTAGAGATAGCTATGGCTGCAATACCGAGCAAAAACCCAAAATCGCCTACTCGGTTAACCAAAAATGCTTTTATGTTCGCGACAATAGCAGTGGGGCGTGTATACCAGAAACCTATCAGCAGATAAGAAACCAATCCCACGGCTTCCCAGCCAAAGAATAACTGCAAAAAGTTATTCGACATCACCAGCATCAGCATGGCAAAAGTAAAAAGCGAAATATAGCTAAAGAAACGCTTATACCCCGGATCATCATGCATATAACCAATGGTGTATACATGCACCATGAGTGATACCGAAGTTACCACCATCATCATGGTTACGGTTAACGAGTCAACCAAAAAACCAATCCCTAAAGAGAAACTTCCAACAGTTGCCCATTCATACACCGGAAAATTTTGCGGGACAAAACCGGTCAAATACAACTGATAAAAAATCAGCATGGATGAAAACAGAGACAATAAAACACCACCAATAGTGATCAAGTGCGCATGCGATCTGCTCAACCATTTACCCAGCAAGCCTACCAGCACTGAACCCAGCAATGGCGCAACAACGGTGATTAGACATAGCTGCAAAAGATCCATCGCCTAGCCCTTCATCTCGTCAAGGTCCTGCACGTTAATCGTGCCACAATTACGAAACACAATCACAAGAATCGCTAAACCAATTGCTGCTTCTGCCGCGGCTACCGTCAGAATAAAAAACACAAACACTTGCCCGGCAAGATCATTCAGATAATAGGAAAAAGCGATAAAGTTAATGTTGACTGCTAACAGCATCAGCTCAATTGACATCAACAATAGAATTAGATTTTTGCGATTCATGAATATACCTGCAATTGCAAGCGAAAAGAGAATCGCGCCTAAGACAAGAAAATGAGTGATGGTAATCATACAATTTTAACTCAGTATCTTTCCCTGTCTTCACTGGCCAGCGAAACGATTCTAATTCTGTCTTTTGCCTTAACTTTGACCTGTTCTGCAGGATTCTGACTTTGAGTTGTGAGCCGCGTGCGTAAAGTCAGTACAATCGCGGCAATAATCGCAACTAATAAAATCACGGCAGCGGTTTCAAATGGCAGCAAATATTGGGTATATAAAATCTCACCCAAAGCATGCGTATTTCCTTGCTCAGATGCAAAGCCAGAAACAGGTTCAATCCTTAAGTCTTTAGTGAGCATTACCAGCACTAATTCAGCAATCATGATCAGCGAAATAACGATTGCTACTGGCATGAATTTGACAAAACCTTCGCGCAATTTTGCTATATTAATATTCAGCATCATGACAACAAATAAAAACAGCACCATGACAGCACCGACATAAACCAGCACCAATGTAATCGCTAAAAATTCCGCTTCAAGTAACAACCAGATTGCTGAAGCTGTAAAAAATACCAGCACCAAACTGAGTATGGAGTGAACCGGGTTCCTGGCAGTAATCATACGCAATGCTGCAGCTACCATAATGGCAGAGAACACATAAAATATGATGAGTTCAAATGTCATTTTATTTTATTAAAGATTATCTATACGCTGCATCGACTTCACGGTCGTGAGCAATTTGCTGCTCATACTTGTCGCCAATTTTAAGCAAATCCTGTTTCCTCATTATTTGCTCACCTCGATTTTCAAAGTGATATTCAAAATTCCTTGTTTCTACAATCGCATCAACCGGACAGGCTTCTTCACAGAATCCACAATAAATACATTTGAACAAATCGATATCATAGCGGGTTGTTCTTCTTGTGCCATCTTCACGCTCATCTGTGTCAATTGTAATTGCCAGCGCGGGGCATACTGCTTCGCATAACTTGCATCCAATACATCGTTCTTCTCCACTCGGATAACGTCTTAATGCATGTAAGCCGCGGAAACGTGGTGACTGTGGCGTTTTTTCTTCAGGATATTGAACGGTAATCTTCCTGGCACCCAGTTTTTTCCCGGTCAGTGAAAGACCTTTTAACAATTCCCATAAAGAAAAACTTTTTAGAAAATGCTTCATCAATCCACCTTTATACATAACTGTAGACTTGCGTGAACTGCGCCTATCACAGATTCATTCAATCGAACCATGGCCCTACTCCATAAGCAATGGCAATACCTTCGACAAATATCCAGACCAGAGTCACTGGTATGAGCACTTTCCAGCCCAGACGCATGATTTGGTCATAACGATAGCGCGGGAAAGTAGCTCTAAACCATAAAAAGCAAAATATAAAAAACGATGTTTTAATAAAAAACCAGTGCGGTCCTGAATCAAATACCGCACCCACGTATGGCGTGTTGACTAATACTTCAATATTCTCCAGCGGGCTTAACCACCCCCCCATAAACAACAAAGCAGTTAACGCAGAAATCAAAATGATGTTGGCATATTCTGCTAAAAAGAAAACCGCAAAACCCATGCCTGAGTATTCCACATGAAAACCGGCTACAATTTCTGATTCTCCTTCGGCCACATCAAAAGGAGCACGGTTGGTCTCCGCCACGCCGGAAATGAGATACACAACAAACAAGGGCAGTAAAGGCAACCAGTACCAATGTGTCACGCCACCACTCTGCGCACGCACAATATCAGTTAAATTTAAACTTCCGCTTGCCATTAGCACACCCACCAAGGCAAAACCCATCGCAATTTCATAAGACACAATTTGCGCCGCTGATCGCAATGCGCCTAACAATGCATACTTCGAATTGGAAGCCCAGCCTGCAACAATAACGCCATAAACTCCCATGGAAGTTAATGCAAGCACATACAGTAGCCCGGCATTAATATCCGCAAAGCGCACACCCTCCGTGAGCGGTATCACCGCCCATGCAGCCAATGCGGGAACTATTGAGAGTACCGGCGCCAGACGAAACAGAAAATGGCTGGATTGAGTGGGAAGAATCATCTCCTTAGTCATCAACTTAAGCGCATCCGCAATTGGTTGCAGCCAACCTCTTGGACCTACACGGTTAGGACCAATACGTTGTTGAATGTAACCAATGATTTTTCTTTCTGCAAAAGTCACATAGGCCACGGCTCCCATTAATGACAACAGGAAAATAACAATCAGGATTGAGGTAATCAGCAGATCTCGATACAGTTCAGGAATGGCATACCAATCGGAAATCATAATTACGCCACCGATAGATTTTTTAACTGAACCTGCATATTCACACCATCCAGCTTCTCACTTCTTGGCAAGCCACGCGGAATATACACTGTGCCTGGGAGAATATTTGTGTTCATAACACACTGTAAAATACTGCTGTTATTATCCTGAGAAACTTTGACCCACTTCCCTGCAATCAAACCAAATTTTTCAATATCAAATGGATGCACCATCACCACAGACTCGTCCAGCGCCTGAGCCTGTCGTAATGAATGCGCATTTCTCACAAGAGAATCCACAGTGTAAATGGGCGTGGCACCAAGACTAAATATTGCATCCTCGTCAGTAGTTTCTACTGATATTTGGGGTAGCGAGACTAATGTGTTACTTAGTGTCTGAGTCTGATCAATTTTCCCTGATATTTCCTGACGTACATCATTAATATCCATGTATTCAAATCCGTCCAGTTGCAACGCCGCACCAAGCATACGCAAGATTTTCCAACCATGTTTACTGTCATCAGCGGATTCAACCACTGCCGAGTAATTTTGCCAGCGTCCTTCCATGTTAATCTTTGTACCCTCTGCCTCTGCATAACAGTTCAACGGCAATACCCAATCGCAATACTCATGCATCATTTCCGTCATAAATGAATTTATCGATATAACGACTTCCGCCTGTTTTAATGCAGCAACTGTTTTCACCGGCAGTAAACAATCCCATTCAGGTTCAAAACCCATTATCAGGTACACTTTTCTTGGCGACTGAACCATTTGCGCGTAATCCATACCAGGCTCATTTGCAACTTCGGACATAGTCAGTCTATGAGGTAATACCCCCAATAAAGATGCGCCGGCACAATTAGAAGCCATTGAGACATATCCAAATATTGCTTTACTTAACTGCGCTATCCAGTAGGTAACAGCCCTCAGGCTTGAGTATGCATAATGCTGCTGCATCAGGTTACCTATCAAAATGGTCGCATTAGTACTTTCCATTAATGCCTGAATAATGCTGGCAAGATTGTCATCATTATTTTTATCATCAAGAAGTGCATGCAATTCCCCGGGCAGTTGTACACCCGAGATATCACTAAGCTGGCCTAGCAATTGTAATAATACAGGTAGCCAGTGCTGCGGCTTGACAATCACATGCTTGGTCAGTTTGATATGGAATTCGCAGTGTTGTGGATTCAATACAAACACTTTGGCCCCACGCGCGCTGGCTTTACGAATCTTATGTGTCAGCATGGGCTGCTCGCAACGCATGTCAGAGCCGATAATAACGATTACATCCCGTGATTCTATTTCTGTAATGCTTTGACCTAACCACGGAAATACGGGATCCGCTTCCTGATGCGTGAAATCTTCTCGATTAATTCGATGATCAATATTTTTAATGTTCAGTTTGCGCGCAATTTTTTGCAGCAGAAAAAGCTCTTCATTGCTTTGATTGGGGCTGACCAGAATCCCCACATCATCGGGCTGATATTTTTTCAATGTAGCTGCCACGTTTTGTATTGCATCAGACCAGTCGACGTTCTCCCACTCGCCATTTTCTTTTTTGGTTACCCGCGACACTCGATTTTCACTATACATGCCTTCATAACTAAATCGGTCACGATCCGATATCCAGGTTTCATTAATCTCAGGATTTTCGTTGGGCACCACTCGAATCACCTTATTACGCAGTGTATGCATAATCAGATTTGATCCAAAAGAGTCATGCACACTGATGCTGGGTTGCGCCGTCATTTCCCAGGCACGCGCTTTCATGCGCGAAGGTTTTGCATTCAGTGCGCCGACGGGACATAAATCAATTACATTTCCAGATAACTCTGAAGACAGCGATTTCTCTACATAAGTACCTATCTCAACAAACTCACCGCGACCGGTAACACCTAATTCACTTATTCCTGCAATCTCATTGCCAAAGCGTACACAGCGTGTGCAGTGAATGCAGCGCGTCATGTCAGTTGAAACCAGAGGCCCGATATTTTTATCGCGCACCACTCGCTTTCTTTCATTGTAACGACTGACATCGCTGCCGTAGCCCATCGCTACATCCTGCAACTCACACTCACCCCCCTGATCACATACAGGGCAGTCCAACGGATGGTTAATTAGCAGAAATTCCATCGTGCATTTTTGTGCATCCAATGCCAGCTTGGAATGCGTGTGCACTACCATACCCTCATTTACCGGTGTGGCACATGCAGGCAACGGCTTGGGCACTTTTTCAACTTCAACCATGCACATGCGGCAGTTTGCTGCGACGGATAAATGTTTGTGGTAACAAAATCTTGGAATATTCACACCCAGTTTATCTGCTGCTTCAATCAACATAGTATTGCGTGGCGTTTTTACTACAACGCCATCAATTGTGATTGTGACTAAATCCGCTGAACTTTGATCTGTCATGCAGCGTCTTCCTGTGCTGACACCATGCTGTGACCATGCTTAACATAATGTACAAACTCTTCGCGATAATGCTGAATAAAACTTTGCACGGGCATGGCAGCAGCGTCACCCAGTGCGCATATGGTACGTCCTTTTATTTTGCCCGCTACGTCATCCAGGGTGTCGATATCGCTTAATGTGCCTTCACCATTAACAATTCTTGTCAACATACGATACAGCCAACCGGTACCTTCCCGACATGGCGTGCACTGGCCACAGGATTCAGAAAAATAAAAACGCGATATTCGACGCAGCACCTGAACCATGTCAGTTTGCTCATCCATGATCACCACTGCACCCGAACCCAGAAAAGAACCGATGCCCATGATAGAGTCATAGTCCATATTTGTTTCCATCATGATTTCAGCGGGAATAACCGGAACAGAAGAACCACCCGGAATGACAGCTTTAAGCGTTCTGTTTTTCCACACACCACCCGCCATTGTTAATAGTTCACTAAAAGGTGTCCCCAATGGAATTTCATAGTTGCCTGGCTTAGCGACATGTCCAGAAACCGAAAAACATTTCACTCCCCCATTATTTGGAATTCCCAAACCTGCAAACCATTCCGGACCTTTATGAATAATCGAAGGAATCGAGGCCAGACTTTCTGTGTTATTAATCGTAGTAGGGCAACCATATAACCCATAGGCGGCGGGAAATGGAGGTTTAAATCTGGGCTGACCTTTCTTACCTTCAAGTGATTCCAGCAATGCCGTTTCTTCACCACATATATAAGCACCGGCGCCGAGCACATCATGCAGTTCATAATCAAAACCAGAGTCCAGAATATTTTTCCCCAAGTAGCCCTGCTCATAAGCTTCAGTCAGTGCGCCCTTAAACCGCTTATAGGGTTCATCCATAAATTCGCCACGCATATAGTTATAACCGGCAGTAGCACCAATGGCGTAGCCGGCAATAATCATTCCTTCTACCAATGCATGTGGATTAAAACGAAGGATATCGCGATCTTTGCAGGTACCTGGCTCGGACTCATCCGAATTGCAGACAAGATAAGTGGCTTTACCGGTATTTCTGGGCATAAAGCTCCACTTTAAACCAGTGGGGAAACCCGCACCTCCACGACCTCTCAAACCGGAAGCTTTGACCATCTCTACTACATCTTCAGGTGAAATTTTATCGCGCAGGATTTTTTCTAGCGCCTGGTATCCACCGACCTGTCGATAAGTTTCAAGTGACCAGGGCTGATTCAGGTTACGTGTTTTATATACAACGTCGTCCATGCCTAATCCAGTGATTGCAAAATCTCATCGACTTTGTCTTCAGTTAAGTTTTCATAATAAACATGATTCACCTGCATCATCGGCGCACCACAACAGGCCGCCAGACATTCCTCTTCCTGCTTCAGGTAAAACTTTCCATCCTGCGTGCTTTCGCCACATTTAATATCCAGCTTTTCTTCCAGATAATTCAGTATTTGTTCGCCACCACGCAACATACACGATAAATTAGTACACACAGCTATGGTATGTTTCCCCACCGGTTCTAGCTCAAACATGGAATAAAATGAAGCTACCTCATACACTGCGATGGCGGGCATTTCCAGCTTAATCGCAAGTGCGTCCATTTGTTTAACAGGAAGGAACCCATACTCGTGTTGTATGGCATGTAAGCCTCCCAGCACTGCAGACTGTTTTTGATTCTCAGGAAAGTGCTGCAACCAGTCGTTCACATGATGCATTACGACTTCTGACAATTTATTGTTAATCGTTTTGGAATCGGCCATCACGTTACCTGTCTATCTCGCCAAACACGATGTCCTGAGTACCAATCACTGCAACCACATCGGCAATCATATGACCTTTAACCATTTCATCCAGTGACGCCAGATGTGCAAAACCGGGCGCTCGAATTTTCAAACGATAAGGTTTATTCGCACCATCCGATACCAGATAAACACCAAACTCACCTTTGGGATGCTCTATTGCGCTATACACTTCACCGGGAGGCAGACAATAGCCTTCCGTAAATAATTTAAAATGATGAATCAGCGCTTCCATATTGTCTTTCATATCCGCACGTGCAGGTGGCGTAACTTTATGGTCATCTAACATTACTGGACCTTTATTATTTCTTAGCCACTCAATGCATTGTTTTATAATTTCATTGGACTGACGCATTTCTTCAATACGAACCAGGTAACGATCATAACAGTCACCATTCACACCAACCGGAATAAAGAAATTCATTCGATCGTAGACTTCATAGGGTTGTTTACGACGCAAATCCCACTCCACACCCGAGCCTCTGAGCATAGGCCCGGTAAAACCCAACTGCAGTGCACGTTCTGGTGAGACAATGCCAATATTTACAGTGCGCTGCTTCCAGATTCGGTTATCAGTTAATAGCGTTTCGTACTCATCTACACATGCAGGAAAGCGATGCGTAAACGATTCTATAAAATCCAATAGAGACCCTGATCTTTCTTCATTTAGCTGGTTGACTTCTTTGTCACTGCGCCACTTAGAAGTTTGATATTGAGGCATGCTTTCAGGCAAGTCACGATATACACCCCCGGGTCGATAATATGTTGCATGCATGCGTGCGCCCGATACAGCCTCATAGCAATCCATTAAATCTTCTCGCTCCCTGAAGGCATACAAGAACATGGACATCGCCCCTACATCCAGCGCGTGCGCGCCCAGCCATAATAGGTGATTTAATATTCGAGTAATTTCATCAAACATGACACGTATGTATTGCGCACGTTCTGGTGCTTCGATACCCAACAGTTTTTCTATCGCCAGCACATAGCCATGCTCATTACACATCATAGATACATAATCGAGTCTGTCCATGTAACCAATACTTTGGTTATAAGGTTTGCTTTCAGCTAACTTTTCAGTACCTCTGTGCAACAAGCCCACATGTGGGTCGGCACGCTCGATGACTTCTCCATCCAGTTCTAGGATTAGACGTAACACACCATGCGCCGCAGGATGTTGCGGACCAAAGTTCATTGTATAATTACGAATCTCAGCCATAATTTATGATTCGCCAGATTTGATATCAGGATCATCAAGATAGCGATTATCCTCACGTATCACTTTGGGTACCAGAACACGCGGTTCGATACTCACAGGTTCATAGATAACTCGTTTCTTGTTTGGGTCATAGCGCATTTCCACATGACCCACCAATGGGAAATCCTTGCGTAATGGATGGCCGACAAATCCATAATCGGTTAACAAACGACGCATATCAGGATGGCCATCAAAGACTATTCCATAAAGATCAAACGCTTCACGCTCATACCAGTTCGCACTACTCCAAATAGTACAGACAGAATTTACTATGGGCGCATCATTATCTTCACAATAAATTTTGACTCGAAGACGGTGATTGTTAGCTACTGATAACAAATGATAAACCACCGCAAATCGTGGCTCCTGCATATCAGGCTCAATCGGATTATCATCAAACGTAAAGCGCGCAAATGAATTTTTAGTAATGCCTCGAGAAAATCCTGATCCCGTAGCCTGTTGTGTTTTCCATTCATCATAACCATATTTAAGATAGTCAATTCCTGCTACATCGATTAATTGATCAAAGTGGAATTCACTCTGATCGCGTAAACGAGTAAACACTTCAACAGCCTGAGCCGATTTTATAGTCAGAGTCAGTTCATTACGAAATATATCAAGCTGACAATTTTCTTTATCAGCAAATTCACGCAATGTAGATTCAAAACTATCGTGCTGACTCATAAATAAAGATGGAATCTGTTAGCGTGAGATAGTGTTAGTTCGGCGTATTTTATTTTGCAGTTGCAAAATTCCATACATCAAGGCTTCGGCAGTAGGGGGACAGCCCGGCACATAAATATCGACCGGGACAATTCGGTCACAGCCCCTGACAACCGAGTAAGAATAATGATAATAGCCTCCCCCATTGGCGCAAGAACCCATGGAGATTACCCATTTTGGCTCCGGCATTTGATCGTAAACTTTGCGCAGTGCCGGTGCCATTTTATTCACCAGTGTACCTGCAACAATCATCACATCAGACTGTCGTGGACTGGGTCGAAATACGACGCCAAAGCGATCCAGATCATAGCGGGATGCACCTGCGTGCATCATTTCTACCGCACAGCATGCCAAACCAAAAGTCATGGGCCACATTGATCCTGTACGCGCCCAGTTAACCAGCTCATCCAGTTTGCCTATCGCAAAACCCTGTTGCATGATTTTTTCAGTGTCTACTTGCATTCCCGAAAGTCATTATTGATTTTTATTTAGGCCCAGTTAAGCGCACCTTTTTTCCATTCATAGATAAAACCAATAATGAGAATGGTCAAAAAGAAAGCCATAGCCAACAGCCCGGGTATACCAATATCGCGTAGCGCCACCGCCCACGGAAACAGAAAGGCTATTTCAAGATCGAAAATAATAAATAGAATGGCAACCAGATAGTAGCGTACATCAAATCGACTTCGCGAATCTTCAAAAGCTTCAAAGCCGCATTCATAAGGCGAATCCTTGCCGGCTTCAGGCACGCGTTTGCCCAACAACATTCCTGCAATGATGGGCACTATTCCAACCACCAGCGCGATGGAGAGAAATATTAGAATTGGAAGGTAGCTCTGAAGCATATCAGTAATAATTTTTATAGTTATCGATTATGCCGCGGCCCAAATACCCTATAGACCACACACCGATATTAAGCCCCAGGCGAAGGGAACACAAATTGACACAATATATAGGAGGATAAATATAAGGAATTGGATGATTTGTGTGCAATATTCATCATGAGGCAATGAATTGAGCAATTGACGTGAACAGAATGGAGAATTACTTGATCACAAAAAAGGCTGCGTTATGCAGCCTTTTAAATTTTCTTTTTTTTCAGCGTTTAGCCGCCAGCATTGCCAGATTGATTTCTACGACTAAAACCAATCAAACCGATCCGTACGGTACCCAGCAACCATACGGCTGCGGGAACAGGAACGTTAGTCACAAACGATTCGCTGGAATCGCATTCATTCTCGAGCTCACTGACACAGCCTAATACGTTGATGGATCTGACATGCCGACCCAGTCTTAATGCGCCACTTTCAATGGCATCGGTCACATCACTTAAAGGACCTAGCAGAGCAAAGATAATCTCCAGCGTGCCGCCTGGAACGATCGGCGCATCCGGTATCTGTCCTGTAAAGTCGGAATCCAAGGCAAAATCGGTAACAAAATTAGGATCAACTGAGTTTCCACTGGGAAGACTGGGGGGCGACTCTAAGATTCCACTAGGGATCACTGGAGAGAAAATTACCGAGACTCTCAATTCCATCAAAGTAGACTTCTGTGACTTCACCGGTGTCGACTCCAATATTGGCATGTCAGACTGTAAAAACAACCTCTGTTTGCATATCCATGGCATCCAGATCCGTCTCCGCCACCATGAGGCTGAATACAGAATTGGTTCCAGTGCAGTTATTGGTATTATTATTGGTAATACAACCAAAGCCATAGGTCATGGCAGAAGCATTTGTGGAAATAATCAGGGCTGTTCCGATAAAAGCCGCTTTAAATAACTTATTGACTAGTGTTCTCTCAGATGTCCCCAGCGATCAAGCTGTCAAATTTTTGTTTTTATTACGATGAACTCTACAGATTGGTATATTAAATTACTATGAATTTTTTATTATAAACCTTTGATTTAAAATGGATATTTATAAACCGTGAGTTACTTGAGAAAGTTAGATTAATCTATTAAGAAAACGCGAGAAATGACGTTGTTTTTTAAATTGTAAGCGATCGATAGAAAATTATCTGAAGGCATGATGTCGGATTAGGGATAGATTTCTGCGACAATTAAATATCGACGGGTATCCATACCAAACAATTAAATTATTATTTTAGAAATGAAAAGTAACCAGTAGTACCGCGTTGAGTTACTACGATATCTGCGACTCTACTTTTATACTTTTTTAATCTGGTGCCGATGGCCGGAGTCGAACCGGCACAGCTTTCGCCACTGCCCCCTCAAGACAGCGTGTCTACCAATTCCACCACATCGGCTAATGATTAAGCTTGGATGATATGAAGTTACTGAGGGATATCTGAAGGCATGGATTTCTGCATATCCTTCTCGATTTTGTCTTCGGTATTTTCCATTGCCTCTTGCGAGATCACAGCAGCTTCTTCAGATGATTTTTCTATCTGATCTGCCTGCTTATCAATTTCACCTTTTATAATATCGAGCATTTCCTCGCTGGTTGTACCTTCCGGCACATTAATCAGGCCAGGAATATCTGAAGCAGATTCTGGAAGTTCCATAGCCTGCTCCTGAGTGGCGGACTGCATGACACTATCGGTCACATCGCGGTGACTGGCAAGGTATGCGAGAACAATACTGTTAATAAAGAATGCTGTTGCCAAAATAGCTGTAGTACGTGTCATGAAAGAACCAGAGCCTTTGGCTCCAAACACTGTACCTGAAGAACCGCCACCACCAAATGCGGCTCCTGCACTAGCCCCTTGACCTTGCTGTAATAATACAAAGCCAATTAAGCCAGCAGCAATTAGCACGTCCAATGAAACCAAAATACTATATAACATTCGTCACTACCGTTTTTTTGTAATCCTATTTAGAAGAACTTGCAGATACAATAGCATTGAATTGTTCTGCATCCAGGGAGGCGCCACCAATCAATCCTCCATCGATATCCGGCTTGGAAAACAATTCCGCCGCATTATTGGCATTCACGCTTCCACCGTAAAGAATCCTTATCCCTTTTGCTACCTCAACCGATTGTGCAGCTATTTCCGAGCGTATCATCTCGTGCACATCCTGCGCCTGTTCAGGCGTAGCCGTCTTTCCCGTACCTATCGCCCAGATTGGCTCATAAGCCAGTACAGCATTTCGCATGTTGGCAATGCCCGCTTTTTCCACTACCGCTCTGACCTGTCTGACAATTGTTTCCTGCATGACTCCCTGCTCACGCTGAGCAAGGCTCTCACCCACACACAATATCGGGGTCAATTCTGCGGCTTGTATGCGTAAAAATTTATTGGCAACAATGGCATCCGTCTCAGCAAAATACTCACGTCTTTCAGAATGCCCGACAATACAATACTGACAACCCATTTCGACAAGCATTTCCGCAGACACTTCCCCAGTGTAGGCGCCACTTTGATACTCGGACACAGACTGGGCTCCTAAAAACACATTAGCTGCGGTTATATGTCGTTTCACATTAGCTAAATATGTAAATGGTGGACAAATAACAACATCCACGCCTTGTAGACCATCACTATGTGAGTTGACTGCGGAAACCAGTGAATCTGCCATTTCAAGGCTGCCATTGAGTTTCCAGTTTGCCGCTACAACGGGTCTGCGCATTAAATTAACCAACTTACAGAATGGAGCGCGCAAGCTTACCTAGCGCACATAAGAAATTCAATCCGGAAAGTAGCAAAACCGCGCTAATTTAAAGCGACATGGGTAATTTAAGCGCGGAAAAGCTTCGAGTCAGGCAAATCTCAGGCCGCACTCTCGTTTGAGACGACGGATGCAATCTGCTCGGCCAACGTTCGAACCTGGGACGCATCCACACCTTCAACCATCACTCGGATGAGCGGTTCTGTTCCCGAAGGCCTTAGTAACACCCTGCCGTTATCTGCTAATTGGGATTTGGCATCATTAACAGCTTCCTGAATGTCTTTTGATTTTGAGATATCTATTTTCTGCTTGATAGGTACATTAAGCAGTGTTTGAGGATATTTACTCATACCTTGTTTGGCATCACGCAGATTGATTCCTTCATCAACTAGCACCTCAAGTACCTGAAGCGCTGCAACAATGGCATCTCCGGTGGACGTTCTATCCAGGCAAATAATATGTCCGGATGACTCACCACCCAACTCCCAGGCTTGTTGCTGAAGCATTTCAAGCACATATCGATCGCCTACAGCAGCGCGCATAAATTCTATGTTCTGCCGTTTTAGTGCGTGTTCCAACCCAAGGTTAGACATCAGCGTACCCACTATACCGCCTTTTAATGAATGTTTGCGCTTGCGTGCCGTACCAATCACGTAAAGCAGCTCATCTCCATCGACCACTTCACCGTTTTCATCCACCATAATCAGACGATCTCCATCACCGTCCATGGCAATACCGAGATTAGCGTGATGTTCAATCAGGGCCATGCGTAATTGTTTAGGGTCCGTGGCTCCGCACTGGTGGTTTATATTCACACCATTGGGTTGAGTACCAATACTGACAACTTCAGCGCCCAATTCACGAAACACACTGGGCGCTACGTGATATGTGGCACCATGCGCGCAATCAATAACTATTTTAAGCCCTTTAAGGCGCACATTATTACTAATGGTACTTTTACAAAATTCGATATAACGACCCGCTGCATCGCGTATTCTTTCTACTTTGCCTAACAGATCTGAACTCACCGTCGTTAATGGCTTTTCCATTTCTTCTTCGATACGTTGTTCAATCTCATCAGGAAGTTTGGTTCCCTCGGAAGAGAAGAATTTCACGCCGTTATCATAATAAGGGTTATGCGAGGCACTGATAACAATGCCGGCTGAAGCACGCAAGGTTGTAGTCAAATAAGCAATTGCAGGCGTAGGCATAGGACCCAACAGTCGACTGTTCACGCCGGCCGCTGATAGTCCAGCTTCCAATACGGATTCCAGCATGTATCCGGAAATACGTGTGTCTTTTCCAATTAGCACCAGATTATTTCCTTCTTCACATAAAACTTTACCGGCAGCCCAGCCCAGTTTTAAAACGAATTCAGGCGTCATTACACCATCGCCAACACGACCACGAATGCCATCAGTGCCAAAATATTTTCTTTTCATTTTAATATCAGGATTATTTTGAATAATTACTTAACTTTACTCAGCAAACGTACTGCTTTCTACACATTTCGTCAGTGATCCAGTCAGTACAAATCAAAAAAGGCCCGCAAAATGCGGGCCTTTTTTGATTTGTACTTTTGTATTTTAGTGCAGACTTGCTGGGCCTCCAATCGGACCGGGTTTATCCACATTCGCCGTGGCTGGATTGCCGCCCTGATCAGGCTCGTCGTCTTCCCAGTCTTTTGGTGCACGCGGTACCTTGCCCTCCATAATGTCGTCAATCTGCTCACTATCAATGGTTTCGTACTTAATCAACGCTTCCGCCATGACGTGCAATTTATCCAGATTTCCCGTCAAAATGGTTTTAGCACGATCGTAATTAGTATCAATGATTTTTCTTACTTCACCATCAATCGTATGTGCTGTTTCATCCGACACTGTCTTACGCTGCGTCACGGAATGACCCAGAAAGACTTCGCCATCTTCTTCACTGTAAGCCAGTGGTCCCATTTTTTCTGACAGTCCCCACTTGGTGACCATGCCACGGGCAATATCCGTCGCCCGTTCAATATCATTGGAGGCACCTGTAGTAACCGCTTCCGGACCAAATATAATTTCCTCGGCCAGACGTCCACCAAACAGCGTCGATATTTGACATTCCAGACGTTGTTTACTGTGACTGTAGCGATCCTCCTCGGGCAAAAACATGGTGACACCCAGTGCACGTCCACGCGGAATAATTGTAACTTTATACACAGGATCATGCTCAGGCATTAAGCGACCCACTATGGCATGACCTGCCTCATGATACGCAGTAAGTTTTTTCTCATCGTCACTCATTACCATGGACTTGCGTTCAGAGCCCATAATGATTTTATCTTTGGCACGTTCAAATTCGTTCATCTCCACATTGCGCTTGTTGGCACGTGCTGCAAATAATGCCGCTTCATTCACAAGGTTGGCCAAATCCGCACCCGAGAAACCAGGAGTGCCGCGCGCAATAAGATCTGCACGTACATCTTTACCCAGCGGAACTTTACGCATATGTACTTTAAGAATCTGCTCACGCCCTCTTAGATCAGGCAATGGCACAGTCACCTGGCGGTCAAAACGCCCCGGTCTTAATAGTGCCGGATCCAGTACGTCTGGTCGGTTTGTGGCTGCGATGACAATGACACCTTCGCTGCCTTCAAAACCGTCCATTTCAACAAGTAATTGGTTTAGAGTTTGCTCGCGCTCATCATGACCACCACCTAAGCCGGCACCACGATGACGACCCACGGCGTCAATCTCATCAATAAAGATAATGCATGGCGCATGCTTTTTCGCCTGTGCAAACATGTCGCGCACACGTGAGGCACCCACACCGACAAACATTTCAACGAAGTCCGAACCGGAAATAGTAAAGAACGGGACTTTGGCTTCACCAGCAATGGCTTTGGCCAAAAGAGTTTTACCGGTACCCGGGGAACCCACCATTAAAACACCGCGAGGAATTTTCCCTCCCAGCTTTTGGAACTTGCTGGGATCTCGCAGGAATTCGACTAATTCAGAAACCTCATCCTTGGCTTCTTCTACGCCCGCCACATCCGCGAAAGTGACTTTGATTTGGTCTTCACTCATCAGGCGCGCCTTGCTTTTGCCAAACGACATGGCACCACGCGAGCCACCACCTCCCTGCATCTGGCGCATGACGAAAATCCACACACCAATCAGCAATAACATTGGGAACCAGCTGATAAAGATATCTACCAGGATAGAACGGGACTGACCCGGGTTGGTTTGAATGACGACATTGTTATCGAGCAATTCGTCAACCAGCTTATCATCATTGGGGTTATAGACAGTGAATTTTTCACCGCTTGTTCGAACACCGTTAATTGTTCGGTTATCAGACTCGATAGTAACCTCACGAACTAGTCCTGATCGAACATCTTCTACAAATTGGGAATACGACAGCTGTGCCGTTTGTTTGTTTGTTTTCGTGAAATTATTAAAGACCGACATCAGTACCACGACTATGACGGCCCATAAAATTAAATTTTTCACCATATCATTCATCTAACACCTCAATGGGATCACGCTGCTTCCTTGTGAAAATGACTCTACTATAACTCTATAACTCAAATTCTCGACCGATCGCATACATCTCACGACTTTCTTTTCTAGACGCTTGCGGTTTAAACGTTGTGACATGTTTAAAGCTTGTACGCAAATCCTGTATATACTCTGTATATCCTTTGCCCTGAAATAGCTTAACGGCAAAAACACCACCTTCTGCAAGGTGTTGTTTGGCAAAGTCTAACGCAAGTTCCGCTAAATACATGGATTTGGGCTGATCGACGACCTTGTTACCAGATATATTGGGGGCAATATCGGATAATACAAGGTCTACAGGTCGTTTATTTAGCGAACTCACTAATTCTTCCAGGGTTTCATCTTCAGTAAAATCCCCTTGAATAATATGGACTCCAGGAATAGGTTCCATTGCCAGAATATCCAGACCGATCACTTTCCCCGATGTTGCCGGCACATTTCTCACAATATACTGGCACCAAGCTCCCGGCGCAGCACCCAGATCGACAATAAATTGATCACTGCGAAAAATCTGGTACTTGGCATCAATTTCTTGAAGCTTATAGACGGCCCGTGAACGATAACCCTCAGATTTAGCCTTAGTGACATAAGGGTCTTTGCTTTGTCGATTGATCCAGCGGGAACTGCTTTTACTACGCGCCACAATTAGAAAGGTTAAATATATCGCAAATCAAGTATTTCGTATTCTTTTTCGCCACCAGGTGCAATTACTGTCGCGATATCACCGACATTTTTGCCAATCAGTGCGCGCGCGATGGGCGAAGTCACAGAAATCATATTCTGTTTGATATCAGCTTCATCCTCACCAACTATCTGATAACAAACTTCATCGCCAGTTTCTTGATCGGCCAGATCTACCGTTGCACCAAACACAATACGCCCTCCAGTATCGAGTTTAGTGACGTCAATAATTTCTGCGTTGGAAAGGATTCCATCAATATACTGAATACGACCTTCAATGAAACTCTGCTGCTCTCGAGCCGCGTGATATTCAGCATTTTCTTTGAGATCGCCATGTTCTCGCGCAGTGGAAATGGCCTCGATAACACGAGGACGATCCACTGACTTAAGCCGTTTTAATTCATCACGCAGATTTTGCGCACCGCGCGCAGTGATAGGTACTTTGTTCATGCTTATCGTTGATTTAATTCTTTAATGTACTAGCTGCGCATGCAGATCATGCAAAGGATAAACATCACTATTTGATCCCTGCTTAATTGCTTCTATAAGAGCCCATGCACCGGTTATTGTTGTCGTGTAACAAACTCTTTTCTGTAAGGCTTTACGACGTATAGTAAACGAATCCGCAATCGCTTGCTTACCCTCAGTAGTATTCACGATCAAATCAATTTTTCCGTCGATGATCATATCGACAATATGAGGCCGGCCTTGCATGACTTTGTTGACATGTTTGCAGGGGATCTGTTTGGATTCCAGAAAGCTGGCGGTGCCATCAGTGGCCACGATTTCAAAGCCCAGTACGTTTAATTCCTTGGCTACCTTGGCAGTTTGTTCTTTATCTGCATCTCGCACACTGATAAATACCTGACCCGACAAAGGCAAGTCAACACCGGCTGCCAATTGCGATTTGGCAAAGGCTTCGCCAAACGTTTTACCTACACCCATAACTTCTCCGGTAGATTTCATTTCAGGTCCAAGTATGGGATCCACACCGACAAACTTCATGAAAGGAAATACCGCTTCTTTTACTGAGAAATGTTGTGGAACAATTTCAGTACTAATGTTTTGCTCTCTAAGAGACATTCCAGCCATGCAGCGAGCCGCAATCTTGGCCAACGGCAACCCTATGGATTTAGAAACAAAAGGTACAGTACGTGAAGCACGCGGATTCACCTCCAAAAGATAGACATCCTCGCCTTTTACCGCAAACTGAATATTCATCAGTCCTACCACATCAAGACCAAATGCAAGCTTGCGAGTCATCTCCTTTAACTTGACCTGCATATTTGCAGATAAAGTATGTGGCGGCAGTGAACAGGCAGAATCGCCTGAGTGTATCCCCGCCTGCTCAATGTGTTCCATGATGCCGGCAACAAACACTTCCTTTCCATCGCAGATAGCATCAACATCAATTTCTATGGCATCAGATAAGAATCGGTCTAGCAACACAGGTGAATCATTGGATACCGAAACTGCGGTGTTCATATAATGCAATAAGTCATCATCATTATGCACAATTTCCATAGCACGGCCGCCCAATACATAAGAAGGCCTCACTACAAGAGGATAGCCAATTTTATTAGCTAAAGGCACGGCTTGTTCCACTGTACGCGCGGTGGCATTGGGTGGCTGTAACAGTTCAAGTTTATTTACTAGCGCCTGAAAACGTTCCCGATCTTCCGCCAAATCTATGCAATCCGGACTGGTACCAATAATAGGCACGCCCGCCGCTTCCAGATCACGCGCAAGCTTTAAAGGAGTTTGTCCACCAAACTGGACGATTACACCTGTGGGTTGCTCAATACGACAAATTTCCAATACATCTTCCAACACAAGAGGGTCGAAATATAATCGGTCCGAAGTATCATAATCGGTTGAGACCGTCTCTGGATTGCAATTCACCATAATGGTTTCATAACCATCTTCACGCATGGCAAGCGCGGCATGTACACAACAGTAATCGAATTCAATGCCCTGACCAATTCGGTTAGGACCGCCTCCTAGTACCATAATTTTTTTCTTATTTGACACCTCGGCTTCGCACTCAATCTCGTACGTTGAATACATATAGGCTGTACTGGTTGAGAATTCTGCCGCACAGGTATCTACACGTTTATAAACAGGTCGTACCGAATGTTTCCATCGATATTCGCGCACGCTGGATTCCGTCTCACCTTTAATTAGTTGCGCGATACGGCGATCCGAAAAACCTTTCTGTTTAATCTCAAATAATTCTTCTGGGCTTATCTGTTCGAGTGCTTTTGTCGAGATTGTTTTTTCCAGATCGATCAGCTGTTTCATTTGCGTCAAAAACCACGGATCCACGGCAGTCATGGAATATAATTTTTCAACTTCATAACCCTCACGCATGGCATCAGCAATAAACCATACGCGACTCGGTCCGGTTTCCAGCAAACGCTCATCCAGTTCACGCGCCCAGTCAGGATGTGTTTTATCAATCACGGGATTTAATCCATCCATACCAGTCTCGAGACCACGCAAGGCCTTTTGAAACGATTCCTGGAAGGTGCGTCCGATAGCCATCACCTCGCCCACGGATTTCATTTGTGTTCCAAGGATTGCAGGAGCTTGCGGGAATTTTTCAAATGCAAAGCGGGGTATTTTGGTAACCACATAATCGATTGTCGGTTCAAACGAGGCCGGTGTAGCTCCTCCTGTGATTTCGTTATCTAACTCATCCAGCGTATATCCCACCGCAAGTTTTGCAGCCACTTTAGCAATTGGGAACCCGGTCGCTTTGGATGCCAAAGCGGATGAGCGTGAAACACGTGGATTCATTTCAATCACAATCAGGCGACCATCTTTTGGATTCACTGAAAACTGAACATTGGATCCACCCGTATCTACACCGATTTTGCGCAATACTGCCAGAGAGGCATTACGCATAATTTGGTATTCTTTATCGG
>CAZWQM010000022.1:0-24476 GCA_964636225.1 uncultured Thiotrichales bacterium
AGCATCGCCCTTACAAGGCGAGGGTCGGGGGTTCGATCCCCTCAGCACCCACCAACGCAAAATAGCCAAATATGGAGTGGTAGTTCAGCTGGTTAGAATATCGGCCTGTCACGCCGGGGGTCGCGGGTTCGAATCCCGTCCACTCCGCCACCTTTGTACAAATAGGGGAAGATTTCATCTTCCCCTATCTTGTATACTATCTGCCGTTTTCAAATATAAATCGAACTGAGTAAATTCTGATGTTGATGCAAATTCGTGAGCGAGCGACCGGTATATTCGCTTATATCATTGTAATTCTGATTGTGATTCCCTTTGCCTTTTGGGGAATACAGGAATATTTTGGTGGTCCCGCCGATCAAAAAGTTGCTGAAGTTAATGGTGAAGAAATAGTCAAACGAGTGTTTGATGCACAAGTGCAGGATCAAAGACGATATCTGAAATCCATTCTCGGAAGTTCCTTTGATGCGCTTTACAGTGATGAAAATAAATTAAAGCAGACTGTTCTGGATGACATCATACTAAACACACTGTTAACCGGTGAAACAAAAAATGCCGGTTATCGAATCAGTAACAATGTGCTGACTGCGCGAATTCAGTCTGTCCCTCAGTTTCAGACCGCAGGGCGCTTTGATGTAAAAAAATATGAACAGTTACTGGCTTCCCAACGCCGAAGCCCGGTGGAATTTGAAAATCAGCTGCGTCAAGAAGAAAGTATTAATCAGTTTCAGGGAAGTGCCGTTTATACAAGTTTTCTTCCTAATCAGGGTAAACAGAGATACGCTGCACTTAAACAACAGAAGCGTAATTTTGATTATTTCCTGATAAAACCAAATGTAGAAACTATTGATGTTACCGAGAGTGATATTAAAAATTACTATAAAGCGAACAAAGCTTCTTTTAAAACGCCTGAGCGTGTCAAACTTGAGTATCTGGAACTGAAACAAAAAGACATTGCGGATCGGCTGTCTTTTACTGAAGAAGAAATTCAATCCTATTATGATGATGACCCTGAGCGTTATCAGACTCCGGAATTAAGAAAGGCCAGCCACATACTTTTAAAGCTGGATGAGGATGCTTCAGATGATCAAGTGACTGCAGCTTTAGATAAGCTTCAAGCAGCAGCCGATCGAATTAACAAGGGTGAGACCTTTGCTTCCGTTGCAAAAGAGCTATCCGAAGATAAATTCTCTGCTAAAAATGGTGGCAATCTTGGTTTCTTATCGCGTACGGATATTGATAATCCTGTGTTTGTACAAAAAGTGTTTTCCATGGATAAGGGGGACATGAGTTCACCTATAAGAACCAGCCTGGGTGTGCAGCTAATAAAGCTTGAGGATATTACTGCGCCAAAAACAAAGTCATTTGAGCAAGTAAAATCTCAAATTGAAAACGAGTTACGTGCAGAAGCAGCGACAAAAGAATTCGTTGAGCTACAGGAGAAGTTATCAAACTTAAGTTATGTGAATGAAGATAACCTTGAAGCTGCAGCAGATGAATTAAATATGAAAGTACAGACTTCGGACTGGATACAAGGTGCGACTCTGGAAGGGATTGCATCTTATCCGGCCGTGGTTAATGCCGCTTTTTCTGAGGAAGTGTTGGGTAAAGGTGCCAATAGTGAACTGCTTGAAGTGGGCGACGGACACTCGATTGTTGTGAGGGTGGCAGAGCACGAACCATCAAATGCCCAACCTTTAAAGGAGGTCATGGATAAGGTTAAGGCTGCTGTAAGAACAGTCAAAGCACGTGAACAGTTAATTGCAAAAGGCTCTGAAATTATCAAAGCGCTAAATAATAAGTCTTTAACTATGCAAGACAGTGCACATCAGAAGAACAGTAAACTTAATAAGGCGGGTGCTTTATTACGTGATGATGAGTCGATTCCCCGCGAAGTAGTAGACCATGTATTTGCAATGGCAACTACGGATAAATTACCGGTGTTTGACGGTTTGGAACTCAATGACGGTGTATTTGCAGTGATAAGACTCAATGAAGTAGTAGTGGTTGCAGAAAAGGATGCCGTTGTTGAAACAGCGGACTGGATCTCGGTGCAGGGAAAATATGGTCGTAGAGAAATGCAGGCTATGTTAAAAGCGTTAAGGGAAACGGGAGACGTGGTCATTTTTTCTGGCAATCTCTAATCGAGTTATCTATCTATGAAGCTGTACTGGCAAATATTAATTGCATTAGCCTGTGCAGTACTTGTTGGCCCTTTTACGGGCCCAATCAAGGCTGATTCCGGCTTTGACCTTATCCCTTATTACGAATTTTTTGGCGCACTTTTCCTTAACGCTCTGAAAATGATTATTGTGCCCCTGATCGTTTCTTCAATTGTGGTGGGTATTGCGAATATCGAACAGGACGGATCTTTTGCACGCATGGGTAGCAAAACGCTACTTTATTATGCTTCCACAAGTGCAATTGCCATCACTATCGGTCTGATTATGGTAATGATATTTCAACCCGGCCTGATAAATGATGTCCCTGCAAAAGAAGTTCTGGGTCTGCACGCGGATACCGAAGCTGTTACGCAACAAGTTGGTGTAGCCAGTACTGGTGATATTTCGGATATTTTTTTGCGTATGGTGCCACCAAATATTATAGATGCCGCTGCTAAAGGACAAATGCTGGGTCTCATCTTTTTTAGTTTATTGTTTGGTTATTATATTGCGCAATTAAAGTCACAGCTAAAGCAGACCATGCTAACTTTTTTTGAAGGCATGTTCGAAGTGATGATGAAAATCACCGATTTAATAATGCGTTTTGCACCCATAGGTGTATTTGCGCTGCTGGCAAAAATTATTGCCACATCCGGTGTGGATGTCTTTATTCCGCTGGCAAAGTTCTTCTTTGTGGTGCTGGCGGCATTAGCTATTCACATGTTTATTATTATGCCGATTTTATTAAAAGTGTTAGGCAGGGTGCGTCCGTCACTGCACTTTAAGGCCTTGTCTCCGGCTTTATTGACGGCTTTCTCAACCAGTTCATCCTCGGCGACATTGCCGGTCACGATGGATTGTGTTGAAGATCGTGCCGGGGTGCCGAATAAAACTTCCAGTTTTGTATTGCCTTTAGGAGCCACTATCAACATGGACGGTACCGCATTATATGAATGTGTTGCGGCATTATTTATTGCACAGGCTTATGGACTGGAACTGGCATTTACCCAGCAGTTTACAGTTGTAATACTTGCGTTAATGACATCCATTGGTGTGGCAGGTATCCCGGCTGCCAGTCTGGTCGCTATCACTATCATACTGGGGGCTATGGGTCTTCCGCTGGAGGGGATTGGTTTAATACTGGCAGTGGATAGAGTATTGGATATGTGTCGCACCGCAGTGAATGTGTTTAGTGATTCCTGCGGTGCGGTGATTATTGCTCGCTCGGAAGGCGAGCAGACAAATCTTGTTTAATAACCTGTCATACCGACAATATTAAATCCTGCGTCGACATAAGTAATTTCTCCGGTAATTCCACTGGCAAGGTCGGAACATAAAAATGCGGCTGCATTGCCCACTTCTTCAATAGAGACATTTTTACGTAAAGGCGCATTTTCTTCCACATGATCCAGCATTTTGCGAAAGTCACCGATGCCTGCCGCAGCCAGAGTTCGAATGGGGCCAGCTGAAATGCAGTTTACGCGTATCTGATCAGGGCCCAATGCATAAGCCATGTAACGCGTGTTAGCTTCCAGACTGGCCTTGGCAAGCCCCATCACATTGTAGTTAGGCATGGCCTTCATGGCGCCCAAATAGGTTAAGGACAATATCGCGCTGGGATGCCCGCTCATCATGGGGCGAGCCGCCTTGGCAAGTGCGGTCAAACTGTAACTGCTGATATCGTGAGCAAGTCTTGAGCCTTCGCGGGTGGTTTTTTCTACAAAGTCGCCTTCCAGCTCTTCTTTTGGCGCGAAAGCAACAGAATGTACAAGGATATCAAAGGTGGGCCACTCCGACTTTAGCTGTTTAAATAATTCTGAAATGTTTTCGTCGGTTGAAACATCGCAGGGGAGTACAATACTGCTTCCGCATTCGCTGGCCAGTTTTTCAACACGGGATTGAAGGCGATTATTCTGGTAAGTGAACGCCAGTTCAGCGCCTTGTTCATGCATGGCTTTCGCGACGCCCCAGGCGATTGACCGGTTGCTTGCAACGCCAATAATTAATGCTTTTTTATTTTCCAGAAAGCCCATGATTTCTCCTGTAAAAGTTGTTCGCCTGAAAACGATCTACTCGTTATACTGACCTTATGAAGTCACTAATTATACATTGTCCTGTAAATTGATGGCAGATAGACTTTCCTCCAAAAATATATGGCTGATGCTGCTGGCAAGTCTATTGCTATCGGGTTGCGACCTGGGACAATGGAACAATCCCTATCGTGGTGAGGATCAGCATGAAAGTATTATCTATACTTCATTTAGTGAGCGGCCCAAAGAACTTGATCCAGTTAAGTCATATAATGCAGCGGAATATGAATTTATTGCGCAGATCTATGAACCACCTCTGCAATACCATTTTCTTAAAAGGCCTTATCAGCTAATTCCTCTGGCAGCTGTGCGCATGCCGACAAAAATTTTTCTGGATGAGCAGGGCCATCCACTTCCATTAGATTCGGCACCCGATGAAGTAGCCTATACCGATTACATTATAGATATTCAGCGCGATATTAAATATCAACCTCATCCGGCTTTTGCCAAAGACACGCAGGGAGATTACTACTATCACTCCTTATCAATAGTGGACCTGGAAGAGGTCAATATACTGGCCGATTTTGATCATGCTTCCTCTCGTGAACTGGTGGCTGAGGATTATGTTTACCAGATCAAGCGACTGGCCCATCCTAATCTGCATTCTCCACTGGCCGGGTTACTGGGTAACTACATCGTTGGTTTTGCAGAGTATCGAAATAAAGTCCTCGCTGAAATTGAACAGGAAAAAAATATCTGGCTGGATTTGCGAAAGATAGAGATGCAAGGCGTGCAGATTCTGGATTCGCATCGATTTAGCATTCGTGTGAAGGGTGTGTATCCACAATTCATTTATTGGTTAAACATGCCATTCTTTGCGCCCATTCCTTGGGAAGCTGATAAATTCTATTCACAGCCAGGCATGAAAGAACGCAATATTTCGTTTGACTGGTATCCGGTGGGTACCGGTCCCTACATGCTAACTGAGAATAATCCTAATTTACGTATGGTACTGGAAAAGAATCCTAATTTTCATGGGGAACAATATCCGCATGAAGGTGAAGCAGAAGATGCTGCATTGGGTTTACTGGATGATGCAGGTAAAGAACTACCCTTTTCCAAGCGTATTGTTTTCAGTCTGGAAAAAGAAAGTATTCCTTACTGGAATAAATTTTTACAGGGCTATTACGATACCTCAGGAATATCATCTGACAGTTTTGATCAATCAGTAGAGCTTAACTCGCAGGGAGAGTTTGGTTTGACTGACGATATGAAACATCGAAATATTGATCTTGCCTCTGCCGTGGCAACTAGTTTGTATTATCTTGGTTTTAATATGAGAGATCCGGTAATTGGTGGGGACAGTGAACGTGCTCGCTTGCTGAGAAGAGCCATTTCAATCGCCGTGGATTATGATGAGTTTATTTCCATTTTCCAGAATGGTCGCGGTGTGCCTGCGCAAGGGCCCATTCCTCCAGGTATCTTTGGTAATGAGGATGGCGAAGCCGGGATAAATTCCTATGTTTATCGTTGGGAGAATGGGCGCACGGTTCGCAAAAGCATTGCAGAAGCAAAGCAATTAATGCAGCAGGCGGGTTATCAAAATGGCATCGATCAGAAAACTGGTAAACCTCTGGTGCTTTACTTTGATACGGTCAGTCGTGGTGCAGATACTAAAGCGTTACTTAATTGGATGGTCAAGCAGTTTGCTAAGATCAATATACAGCTGGTGATACGTGGATCGGACGGAAATCGTTTTTTTGAAAAGCTGGATAAGGGAACATTTCAGATTTATCAGTTAGGCTGGAATGCAGATTATCCGGATCCGGAGAATTTCTTCTTTTTGTTATACGGGCCCAACTCAATTGCCTTGTCGAGTGGGCAAAATTACAGTAATTACCAAAATGCAGAGTTTGATCGTTTGTTTGATGTGATGAAAAATATGGAAAACAGTCAGGAGCGCTTAACATTGATTCGTAAAATGAACGAGATTGTACGTGCCGATGCGCCATGGATTTTTGCGTTTAATCCAAAATCATATTCTCTTTATCATGAATGGTATAAAAATGTTAAGCCCAATCTGATGGCCAACAATACAATGAAATATAAACGTGTTGACTCGGAATTACGTGCAAAAGCCCGAGAAGAATGGAATAAACCAATACTCTGGCCAATTTTTTTGCTATTTGTGATTTTATTATTGTCAGTAATCCCAGCGGTTCGAGGTTTTCATCAAAGAGAAAAAGCGAAAGGTCTATGATTGATTATATTATTCGTCGTGTTCTTTATGCGTTTCCCTTGTTGCTGGGAATTAACCTGATTACCTTTGTATTGTTCTTCGTCGTTAACTCGCCTGATGACATGGCCAAGAACCAACTCGGTCATAAACATACGACTGCACAACAGATTGAAGACTGGAAACGTGAGCGTGGTTATAACCTTCCGTTGATTTACAACAGCGAATCTCCAGGGGCTGGAAAATTTACTGAGACTATTTTCTATCAGAAATCAATTAAATTGTTTGTATTTGATTTTGGCAGTTCTGACAGTGGACGTGATATCAGCTACGATATTAGTAACCGAATGTGGCCAAGCCTGGCAATTGCGGTTCCACACTTGCTGGTTGGGTTGCTAATAACGATTACGTTTGCCTTATTAATTGCCTTTTTCAGAGCTAGCTATATTGACTATTGGGTAGTGATTTTTTGTGTGGCACTGATGTCCATATCGACACTATTTTATATTATTGGCGGTCAGTTTGTCGTAGGGAAGTTACTCAAAGTTGTGCCCATCTCCGGCTATGATACTGGGATGCATGCCATGAAATTTTTAATCCTTCCGGTAATCATTGGCATTATTGGTGGTATCGGTTCTGGGACGCGTTGGTATCGGACAATTTTTCTGGAAGAAATTGGTAAAGACTATGTACGTACAGCCCGTTCAAAAGGACTATCCGAGCAGTTGGTATTATTCAGACATGTATTGCGCAATGCCCTGATTCCCATTTTAACGGGTGTTGTGGTTGTGCTGCCGCTATTGTTTATGGGCAGTCTGTTAACCGAGAACTTTTTTGGTATTCCCGGTTTGGGAAGCTATACCATTGATGCAATAAATCGGCAGGATTTTGCGATTGTCAGATCCATGGTTTATCTGGGTTCGGTACTCTATATTATTGGTCTGATACTGACTGATATTTCCTATACTCTGGTTGATCCAAGAATTCGTCTGAGCTGATTATAATGCCATTCCAGCCAGTAATTTTAATCACGGATGCACTATTCTTTGCTTTGACTGGTGTTATTATTGCCTTCGTAATTATTGCTCGAAATAAAGAACATCTGCGCCGTCCATGGAGCAAAGTGGTTAAACGCACCACAGGTGCCGTAGCACTTGTTGTGTTACTGACCTACTATTCAATTGCCTTGCTGGATTCAATTCATTTTAGACCGCAACTGGAAAATTCGTCTCAACTCGAACATCAGTATTCTAATGAAATACTAAGTGTGCTGGATGTGCTGATGACGCCAATGCGTACTAAAGTCGAAAAAACATTTTCCGCGCCACTATCGACACAGTTGTTTTCAAAAGAAATGGTAGAGATGGAGGATGGATCCATGAAACAAATCCACCCTCGTTTGCAATATGGAGGCGCTAATCTTAATGACCCCGAGTTGCAAAAAACAGCGGATATATTAACGCTGACTCTAAAAGGATTGATCAGTGCAATACTGATTTGGGCTTCTATCTGGCTGCTTTTGATCTGGCAACTGGCGAACTCTCGGCAATTGGGATTTTCAGAAGGATTCATAATATTTATTCGCGGCGAGTCAAATTATCCTTTGCGTGCAATTGCAATAACGACGGGGATTTTGACGGTTGTTATTTCTATCGCTGTATTTCTGGGAACTAAATATCATCTGTTTGGAACCGATAAAGTTGGACAGGATGTTTTTTATCAAACAATTAAAAGTATTCGTACTGGAATATTAATTGGTGCGCTGACCACGTTGGTGATGCTTCCGGTAGCAATTACGCTGGGTGCCATGGCAGGTTTCTTCCGTGGCTGGGTGGATGATGTCATTCAGTATATTTACACCACACTTAACTCTATTCCTCATGTGTTGTTAATTGCTGCTTCTGTATTGCTGTTGCAGGTTTATATGAGCAATAACGCGGATAGTTTTGACAGTCTGACAGAAAGGGCTGATCTACGTTTGTTATTTTTGTGTCTGATTCTGGGAATTACCAGTTGGACAGGATTATGCAGGTTGCTGCGTGCAGAAACATTTAAGTTGCGCGAAATGGAATATATACAGGCAGCGACAGCCTTTGGCGTTACCAAAGCAAATATACTTGCAAAACATATAATGCCTAATTTTATGCATATTGTCTTAATAACCGTGGTGCTTGATTTCAGCGGTCTGGTATTGGCTGAAGCGGTACTTTCGTACATTAACATTGGTGTGGATCCTGCAACCAACAGCTGGGGTAATATGATTAACCAGGCGCGGCTGGAAATGGCGCGTGACCCTGTGGTGTGGTGGTCGTTAACCGCTGCATTTGTTTTTATGTTTACACTGGTTCTGTTTGCCAATCTATTTGCGGATGTTGTGCGTGATGCGCTGGATCCTCGTGTGTCAGGTTCGGAATAATTTGTATGAGCTTACTTAGCGTAAAAAACCTATCCACTGATATTCAACTGTCGGGTCGTACAATACATGCGGTAAAAAATGTTTCGTTTGATGTGCGTAATGAAGAGACATTTGCACTGGTGGGCGAATCAGGATCGGGCAAATCTATTGCTGCATTATCCATCGCAAGGTTGTTGCCGGATGCGGCCAAAATCACTCAGGGTCAGATTCTGTTGCATGGAGAAAATCTGCTGAATTACACTGAGCGTGAAATGCGTTCTGTTCGTGGAAGTAAAGTTTCCATGATTTTTCAGGAACCCATGACTTCGCTAAATCCGGTGATTAAAATCGGTGACCAAATTATGGAAACCATGTTGCACCATGAATCGCTTTCCAAAATTGTCGCCCGAGAACGCTGCTTGGAATTGCTGAATGCCGTCGGCCTGCCTAATGCTCGACGTAATATGGATGAATATCCGCATCAATTATCAGGGGGCATGCGTCAACGCATCATGATAGCGATTGCCCTGGCTGCCAACCCGGACTTGTTGATTGCCGACGAGCCCACCACGGCTTTGGACGTTACAATACAGGCGCAGGTTCTTGAGTTGCTGAAAAAGCTACAGGAAGAACTAAAGATGTGCCTGATATTTATTACCCACGATCTGGGTGTCGTGCAGCAAGTGGCAGACAGAGTGGCAGTAATGCGCTATGGTGAAATTGTAGAGACAGCTCCCAATCAAGCATTCTTTTTCTCTCCTCGGCATGAATACAGTCAGCAGTTGCTCAATGCGGTACCCAGTATTCATAAACGAGGCTCACGTCTCTCAGTCAAGGGTGAACAGGTGATGAGTTCATCTATTACCATTTCTAATGAAACAGACTCTATCCTGGATGTTAATCATTTGCAGATTCACTTCCCGATTAGGAAAGGTATTTTTAAAAGTATCGTGGGACACGTAAAAGCGGTCAACGATGTTTCAATAAAACTCTATCCTGGTAAGACATTGGCACTGGTGGGGGAGTCAGGTTGTGGTAAAACAACAGTGGGAAAGAGTATTGTTCGGTTGTTAGATGTTACCAATGGGGATGTTTCCTTTCGTGGGCAAAATTTATTAAGCCTCAAAGGGGAAGCTCTGCGTTCGCGTCGTAGTGAGTTTCAGATCATATTTCAGGATCCTTACTCTTCCCTAAATCCTCGCATGTTGGTGGGAGATATTATTGAAGAGGGAATGGTGTCGCTGGGTGTGGAAAAAAATGCTGATCAGCGCAGGCAGGCGGTAGTTAAACTGCTCAGTCAGGTGGACTTGCCTGAAGATGCGATAAACCGTTATCCACACGAATTTTCCGGCGGACAGCGTCAGCGTATCTGTATTGCAAGAGCCTTGGCCGTAAAACCAAAAGTGATTGTCTGTGATGAGCCTACCAGTGCACTGGATGTTTCTGTGCAGGCGCAGGTACTGAATTTGTTGAAAGATTTACAGGCTGAACTGGGTATGAGTTATCTGTTTATTACTCATGACATGTCTGTCGTAAGTTATCTGGCGGATGATGTTGCCGTGATGTATCAGGGTGAAATAGTTGAAAGCGGCGAGGCTATGGATGTGCTGCAGAATCCACAACATGCGTACACGCGAAAACTGCTTGCTGCAGTACCTCAGCTGAATTTGAATGAATAATCCTTATTCAGTAAAAAATTCTAGCTTGATGTTAGCCACTTCAATAATGTCGTTGTCTTCCAGCTGAGCGGCTTTATCACTCACGGGCTGGTCATTTAATAATGTCGAGTGACCTTCCTGTCCCTGTACATGAATAAGGAAATAACCTTTGGCGCGTTTCGTCACACCCGCAACGGCTATTTTGGGCGAACCAAATGTGGTTAAGGATTTCTTTAAGTCAAGTACAAGGCCCGCATTTTTACCATTCAGTACCTGAAGTTTACCTAAAGGCTCTGATGAACTGGATTCGGTAGCCGGTTTTGCAGAAGAGGAAGCCTTGGCGACAGCTGCAGATTTTTCTGCTTTGGGAGCCGAGGGTGCTTCTGTGGAAGCCGTTGCCTGTACTTTCTCGACTGGCTCCACCTCGTCTTCATCGCGCGTATCAATGATAGGTGCGGAATGGTTGGATGAAACGCTTGCCCGTCGAGGTTCGACAATGGTGTTTTCTTTCTTAAGAAATTCTTCAACAGAATCTGCAGTACCAGGAGAAAGGACGATGGTTTTTTCCAACACGTCTTCATTTTCTGATTCCTGCTGGGGTTCGCTGCCCACATAACGAATACGGTGGTTGCCCACATCAATCAGATCGCCGTCTTCAAGCGAATTTTTTTTGACCAGTCGGGCATTCACATAAGTGCCATTCGTACTATTCAGGTCTTCCAGGAACGAGCTATCCAGTAACGTAATGATTTGAGTATGGTAGCTGCTGATTGCCAGGTTATTGATACATATATCATTATCTGGCTTGCGTCCTATCGTCATCTTTTCTTTAGTAATAGGAAATTCGCCAACCAGCTTATCTTCTAGAGTAACAACCAAATGTGAAATGACTATTTATTGCCCAAATATCTTCTTTAAATTAGTGTTCCAGCGCTTTTTCTCAGGGAATGCTTTCATTGGTTTGGCCAACAATACTGAGATATTATCGCGCCCGCCTTTAACGTTTGCACATTCCACAAGATTTTCAGCTATTTTATCCAAATTATCACGGAACTCACTCACAATATTAGATATTTCTTGATCATCTACCATATCTGTCAGACCATCGGAGCATAATAAATAGATATCACCCGGAATCACCATATCTTCACGGATATCGACTGCGGTAGTAGGTTGAATCCCCAAGGCCCGGGTCACCAGGTTTCGGTTCAGTGATGCATCGGCTTCTTCCTGAGTGTAATAGCCTCGATCAACCAGTTCTTGTAGAAAAGTGTGGTCCACCGTGACCGGCTCCAGTTTGGAACCGCGAAAGCGGTACATGCGAGAATCGCCGACATGCGCAATGGTCACCTGATTGTTATACAGTACGGCCATGACCAGAGTGGTTCCCATCCCCCGGCACTCCGGGTCTTCCATGCCTCTTTGATATATTTTTTCGTTGGCGCGGATAATCGCCTCTCTGACGGCCAGACTTTGATTTGAATAACCGGTTTGCGGGTCTAACTCACCTGGAGTTAACTTTGAAATACGTTCTTCCAGTTCAGCTAACACCGTTGAAATTGCCAGTTCACTGGCGACTTCACCACTTTTATAGCCGCCCATGCATCGGCTAAGGCGACTAGCCCAATTTCTAGATTCTCGCCCAGAAAATCTTCGTTATGCGATCGTACTTTACCTGTGTCAGTGCGTCCGGCAACAGATAAAATTCCTTTTAGATTCATTTGATTAGGACTGAAATTTAATTATTATTATGTCGTTGTGCAGGCGCGTAGCTGCCTCGAAAACTCTAAAGCACTCGAGAACCGTTGTTCGGGTTCTTTGGCCAATGCTATTTCTACCACATTTGCGAGGTTATTAGGTAGATTCGGATTTAATTCCTGAATATTTTGCTGGGGTTCGTTCACAATTGTTTGAATTAGTTTACTCATGGAATTCCCTGAAAATGGTAGTACGCCAGTTAACAATCGGTACAAGGTAGCACCTAAAGAAAAGATATCGGAACGTGCATCCAGCTTCTGACTGGCCAATTGCTCGGGCGACATATAAAACGGTGTGCCCAAAAACGAGCCGGCCAGAGTTTGGGTAGAATTTGCGATATGGGCAATACCGAAGTCACTAAGTTTGGCAAGCCGGGCAGCATGATCGTATAAAATGTTAGCTGGTTTTACATCGCGGTGAATAATTCCTTTTTCGTGCGCGTAGTGCAAGGCATCTGCACACTGTGCTATAAGCTCTATCACAAGACTGGATGGAAGCAGGGATTTTGGTCGGCTGTAATTTTGCAGGGGCTTACCCTGAATATACTCCATGGCGATATAAGCAATATTATCCGCGTGTCCAGAGTCGGTGATGCTGATGATGTTTTTATGCTGTAGTGACGCGGCTGTTTCTGCTTCGCGCATGAAACTGGCTAGTAGTTCGATTTCTAGGGCGTTTTTTTCATCATAATTGATTTTAAGAATTTTCAGTGCCACATGCTGCTTATTGTGCTGATAGTCTTTTGCCAGAAAGATATTGCTTCCGGTCCCCTTGCCAATGTTACGGATGATTTCGTAGCGTTGGTTAAATAAATCTTTATCACTAATCCCAGCAACTTTTGGTACTTCCTTTTTAACTACCTTGGATGAGTTTTCAGTTGACTGACCAGTATCAAAACTCTTGATATATTTATACACTTCATTGGCTTTCTTGGTATGCTTAATTATTTCGTAGTCTTGTGCGAGATAGGTTAAGTAGGGAGTTATTTTTTTACTGTCATTGCATTGTTTGAACAGTGCGTAAGCCGCGTCAAGTTTCCCCTGACCCTGAAAACTGAGTGCCAGACGTATGTTTTTTTTATCCAGATCTTGTTGTGATTTGGACGCTACCTGATAACTAAGGCCGAAACTGGATGAGGTATAAAAAAGTATTCCTGTCAGCACAATAGCAATCAAAAGGAAGCTGATGTGTAAGCTACCTTTAATATCTGGGAACCCGAGTAAAAATGCAATCACGGCGAGTGTAAGGCCGATAAATGCATAGACTAGTGTTCGTGATTTTTCCTGGGTTATAGCCATTGCCGAGTGCTAGACTTTATTAAATTTGTTAGTGCGCATATTAGCAACAGTTTCCACAATAGGTGGTAGTGTAGCGAACTAAATGCTCAGCTCAGGCGATGAAATACGTGTAATTTCAGTGTCTTTTGTTAATTTGTGATCGACTACACAATTTATAACGCGGGAATAATTGCGTAGAATAATGGTTTGTAGGGCATTAACAACCCTGCTCGAGGAAATGTAACTGAGTGTTCGATTTAACTAGTATACGAGAATGGTACCAAACGGATTCAGGTGAGTTGATATCACAGGCGATCGAGCAGCATATATGGCGAATTACTTCGTATATATTCGGCTATAACGCTATTCAATTAGGTGATCCTTTTGTTAATCGACAGCTGCTAAAACACTGCACAATTCCTACCCAGGCCTGTATTGATCGACATCCCACGGCAAATATTATTGGCAGTCCGGCGGTATTACCGATCTGCAGTGATAGTATTGATCTTTTTGTGTTGCCACATACGCTGGATTTTACAACCAAACCACATGAGATTCTGCGAGAAGTCGAACGCTGTCTGGTGCCTGAGGGGCATGTTGTTATAGCGGGTTTTAATCCTTATTCATTTTACGGGCTGTGGAGATTAATGCTTTCGCGCAAGAAAATAGCGCCATGGAATGCAAAATTTTATAGTGTAGGACGCGTTCGTGATTGGTCTTCACTGCTTGGCTTTGAAGAAATTGAATTACGTTATATAGCACATTTACCGCCTTTTAAGCGAATACAGGCATGGAAAAAAATGCAATCTTTGGGGCGATTGCTAGAGTATCGTTTATCTGCAACGGGTGGTGTATACATATTTGTTGCGCGTAAGCGAGTCGCCCGGTTGACGCCGCTGGAACGCGCGTGGCCAACCGCAACTAATCAGATACTGACCGGTAAATTGCCCAAGCCAACAGTAGGATTGCAAGAGAATGTCAAATCACGTTGAAATTTTCACCGATGGTGCCTGCCGTGGTAATCCGGGGCCTGGTGGATGGGGAGTTTTACTGCGTTATAACGGTTCGGAAAAAACACTTAAAGGTGCACAAAGCAATACAACCAACAACCGTATGGAACTGCAGGCAGCTATTTCTGCATTGACCAGCCTTTCTCGCCCCTGCAAAGTTCTTTTAACCACCGACTCGCGTTACGTGATGGATGGTATTCAGCAGTGGTTGCCAAGCTGGAAAAAGCGCGGCTGGAAAACAGCCAACAAAAAACCGGTAAAAAATGAAGATCTGTGGCGTCAACTGGACGAGTTGGCGAGCACGCATGATATTGAATGGCGCTGGGTAAAAGGGCATAGTGGGCATCCTGAAAATGAACTGGTTGACCAATTGGCCAATCAAGCCATAGACGATATGAATGTTGAATAACCTCCAAAGCAAGTCACAGCCAATTACGCAATGAGACAAATAGTTCTTGATACAGAAACCACCGGTTTGGATACATTAGATGGGCATCGGATTATTGAAATCGGGGCTGTGGAAATCATTAATCGTCAGGTGACGGATCGATATTACCATCAGTATCTAAACCCTGAGCGTGAAATAGATGCCGGGGCAGAAGAAGTGCACGGAATCAGTCAGAAATTTTTGCAGGACAAGCCGAAATTTTATGAGGTGTGCGAAGAATTTCTGGAGTTTATTAGCGAAAGTGAATTAATTATTCACAACGCAGCGTTTGATGTAGGTTTTATAAATTACGAATTGCAGTGCATAGGACACACTACAAAAAACATCGAGCAGATCTGTAAAGTTACAGATACACTCAAGGAAGCACGCAAGCTGCATCCCGGTCAACGCAATAGTCTGGATGCATTGTGCAAGCGATACGAAATTGATAACTCTCATCGTGAACTGCACGGCGCATTATTGGATGCGCAAATTCTCGCAGATGTGTATTTGGCTATGACAGGTGGTCAGGTCTCTTTAAGTCTGGCAGAAAGTATTGAAGCACGTAATAATAAAAAGTCTGCGCAAAAAAAGACAGCCAGTTTGCATCATCTGAAAGTGATTCAGGCGAACAAACAAGAGGAAGCTGAGCACGAAAAATTACTTCAGCATATTGCGCAGAATAATGACAAACAAACTACTTTATGGACAACTCTGCTGGAGTCCGAAAACGATTAGTCCGAATTTTTCATGATGCGTGATCGCTGTCTTTGCCAATCACGTTCTTTTTCAGTGTTACGTTTGTCATGTTGCTGTTTACCCTTGGCGACACCAACCTCTACCTTGGCTTTACCTTTTTTCCAGTAAAGTTTGACCGGGACAAGTGTGTAGCCTTTACGTTCGACAGCACCTACCAGCCTGCTTAATTCATTCCTGTGCAGTAATAATTTTCGCGAACGCAGCGGATCGGGTCTGATATGCGTAGACACCGTTTGTAAGGGGGAAATATGGGCGCCATACAGCCAGGCTTCTCCATTTTTTAGTTGAATGTAGCTTTCTTTGACCTGTATGCTTTTCGCGCGCAGGCTTTTAACTTCCCAACCTTCCAGAACGATACCGGCTTCATAAGTTTCTTCAATGAAGTAATCGTGCCGCGCTTTTTTGTTAAGCGTTATTGTATTGTCTGCTGCTGCAGGTTTCTTCTTGCTCATTGGACTATTATAAACGGCTGATGCCGTACAATCTTTATTTAATCTGTTGACTTGAGACTGGCATCAAAATTGATCAGAATGCAGATTCTAGCAATAAATCAAAACAATTATGCCAACTATAAATACTTCAATGCATGGAGAATGGTCTTCGAGACTTGCATTTATTCTGGCCGCTGCAGGGTCGGCTGTAGGGCTGGGGAATATATGGAAATTCCCTTACATGGCGGGTGAAAGTGGCGGTGGTGCATTTGTTTTAATATATCTGGTTTGTATCGCTTTGTTTGGGTTGCCAATTATGATCGCTGAAGTGATGCTGGGTCGTCGAGGCCGTCAGAGTCCTATTAACACCATGAAGTTGCTAAGCAAGCAGGAAAACGCGCATAAAGCCTGGGGATTGCTTGGATGGAGTGGTGTGATCGCAGGTGTGTTGATTCTTTCTTACTACAGTGTGATTGCAGGATGGTCACTGTCTTATGTGTTGGAAAGTGCAACAGGATCGCTACGAGGAATCACCGAAACGCAGGCTGGAGAATTATTTTCTCATCTTATTGCCAGTCCATGGACACTGATCTTCTGGCATACACTCTTTATGCTGATGACGATGATAGTTGTTTCCAGAGGAGTCAGTAATGGTTTGGAAGCAGCAGTGAAATATTTGATGCCTGCGCTAGCTATACTGATTCTTTTGTTGATTGTTTATTCGATATCACAAGGTCATTTTGGTCTGGGTGTTGAGTTTATGTTTTCTTTTGATTTTTCAAAAATCAATCAGGAAGTGCTGTTGGCTGCGATGGGACAGGCGTTCTTTTCTCTAAGTCTGGGAATGGGTGCGATTATGATCTATGGCTCCTACTTACCTCATGATGCATCGATTGCAAAAACCAGTATCTCGGTAGCTATTGCGGATACTTCAGTTTCTATACTTGCGGGGCTTGCAATTTTCCCGATTGTATTTGCTAACCAGTTGGAAGCTGCGCAAGGCCCTGGGTTGATATTTAATACGTTGCCATTAGCGTTTGGACAAATGCCAGGTGGAATCGTGTTTGGGACATTGTTTTTTGTGTTGCTGGTTTTTGCCGCCTGGACTTCATCTATATCGCTGGTTGAACCTGCAGTGGCCTGGTTGGTAGAAAAGCGCGGGCATACGCGCCTCAAAGCCAGTATTAGTTGCGGCATAGTGACCTGGTTGGTCGGGCTGGGAACGGTATTCTCCTTTAATATTTGGAAGGGCTATACCGTGTTTAATAAGACTGTATTTGATCTGCTCGATTTCCTTACTTCAAACATTATGTTGCCATTAGGTGGTTTACTGATCGCAGTATTTGTGGGGTGGAGTATGCGAGAGAGCTCGGTTAAAGATGAAATTGCCATTCAAAATCCTGTGTTCTATCAGCTATGGAGATTTCTGGTTCGCTACATTACACCGGTCGGTGTGTTGCTAATATTTCTTAATGTGATAGGGATTATCTAAATTGTGTCAAATGTAAGTCGTAATGCATTAGTGCCATTTTCGGCCGCACAAATGTATGCACTGGTAAACGATATTGAAAGTTATCCGGAATTTGTTCCCTGGTGCAGTAAAAGTACAGAAAATGAGATTTCAGCAAGTGAAAAAGAGGCTTCGTTATATTTTTCACGTGGAGCTATAAAGACTTCTTTTACTACGCGTAATACTTTAACTCCTGGTCAGAGAATTGAGTTGAAACTTGTGGATGGGCCTTTTAGTCAACTGCAAGGGACATGGAAATTTGAAGATATAGATGACACCGGTTCGCGTGTTCAACTTGATCTTGATTTCGAATTATCTAATCGCATGTTGAAAATTGCACTGGAATCATTTTTTAGTCAAATATGTGATCGTCTGGTGACTTCGTTTGTGCAGCGAGCCAGTGAAGTCTACTTGTGAAGCTTAGATTATTAAATAGGGTACATCTGGTAAACACCAGAGAAACTACATACATTTAACGGTTATATTGGACACATGAAAGTTGAAGTTATCTATATTTCTCAGCATTCTGAATTCATCGCTAATTTAGATGTGTATGAGGGTATAACACTTGAACAGGCTATTCTGCACTCTGGGCTACTGGAAAAGTTTCCAGAAGTTTCATTGGGGAATAGTCGAGTTGGAATATTTGGCAAAGAAGTTTTGATGAATACCCTACTGAAAGATGGTGATAGAGTAGAAGTCTATCGGCCTTTGAAGATGGATCCCATGCAGGCACGTCGATTGCGTGCGACAATCTAATCACTAGTTGCTCGATCTATTTAACTTTATTTGAGGTGTATTTTTTAAGAATTTGGAATTGTAAGTTATCCAGTGTGTGAAGCTTAAGGCGCATAAACATGAATAGAAATAATATTCTCCCTGAATAAAGTGCAAAGTACAGAAGAATGACGTGAACCCTAACGCCTGTAGTAACATTTTTCTTGGCATGTTAATTACCTGCTGTGATTTTAATTAAATCGTATGCTCATCTACGATTTAATATTGGCAGGAATCAGAAAAAATTTAGTATGGCTTTGTATGTGAATTCACAGATCAGTGAATTTGGAGCAGAAGATTTTGTAGACCTGCTATGCTTTACCAGTAGCGGGGGGTCCCCGTATCTATGTGCAGAAATCCGCTTTTTGGATAATAACCAACACCACCAGACTGTAATTCTATAGCGATATCCCGAAATTTTCTGAGATCTACATCGGCCAGGCGGACATCAATGGCTTTGCCTTGCATGTGCAAGCTGCGTTTCGCCACGCCTGAAGTGTTTTTGCGTAATGCTTCGTTTGTTTTGGGTGAGCGATAGCCTGAAATAATTTCAAATGGCGCTTTTGATTGAGTTGCTGTATGTAATTTATACAGCAGATTAATCAGCTGTGGGTCAATTTGACTGATTTCCTGTGTGCGATGATCCCTTAAAATATGGTGGATCTTGGTTAACGCACTGAAACTAAGTTGATTATTTTTCCAGTAAATACAGCTCAGGGTTTCTTGAGTGTGAAGATTCAAGAAAGCAAGTGAGCGAGCTTCCAGAGGGTTGGATTTAGCTAGCGATAATTGCGGTAAACACACTGCAACCGCAGTAGAAGTAGCTTGAATCAGAAATTTGCGACGAGGGTGATTTGCTTCGGACCGCTGAGCCAAAATTTATTCCTGTATAAGTTCTGGTTAGTGTTGGCATTTCAAGAGTCCTAATTATACAAGCTTGCGAGTAATTGGCCATCCCGATTGTAGATATCTGGTCTGAAATTGACGACTCCCTGCTCGTCGGCCCACGCGGTCATATAGGCAATATGAATGGGAACCGCATCGCTCAAGTCTACAACTTTGGGTTTGCTTTGTTTGGTGAAATCCAGCAAATCATATTTCGACCACCCTAACTCGTTTGACAATAAGGCTTCTGCCAGACCAAATGGGTCTTCAACACGAATACAGCCTTGGCTGAATGCTCTTTGCGGGTAGGCAAATAATTGCCTTGAGGGGGTGTCATGAAGATAAACACTATATTGGTTTGGAAATACAAATTTGATATTACCCAAAGAGTTACGTGCTCCTGGATCCTGACGAACTCTGAAGTTGATTGCGTTGTGGTCAATATTGAACCAGTCAACTGAGTAAGGGTTAATGACTTGGGGCTGATGCGAATTCGTGCTGATCAGCTTCATGTTATGTTTCACAAGGAAATTGGGATCTTGCTGCAGTGCTGGAATGATCTCGTTCCGAGTGATGGATTTTGGCACATTCCAGTATGGGCTCAGGACAATCTTTGTTAATTCTGAAGAAAGTAGTGGTGTTTCATGCTTCTTCTTGCCTACCACGACATTGGTTTGATAGGTAAGCTCGCGATTGTTATATAAATATAATTGATAAGCCGGAATGTTGACCAAAAGATAGCGGCCGCTGGAGTTTTCGGGTAAGGATTGTGCGCGCTCCAGATTAAGTTCCAGTTGTTGTATTCGTCTCCAGATAGGAACATTCAGCGCGTGAACAGTCTGTCTTCCAAGAATTCCATCCGCCAGTAGTCCGTGACGTGTTTGAAAGCGGGCAATAGCAGTAGCTAATGATTAGTCCAGCAGCTCACTGGATAAGTCTGCTTCAAGATAATCACCAAACGCTTGTAGCAGACGTCTTAATTTAGGTATTTCGCTGGAAACGTCGCCAATTTGATATGAACGCTTGAATAATTTTAAAGGTTCCTGTTGGTGATCTAATTGTTGTTCTATTTGTTTGTAATTAGCCAGGGCTCGTAATAAATTTTTATAGTAACTGTGTTGTGGCTTTAATTTGGATAACGTTGAATATACCGTACTATTTTCAGCGGCTTCATTTAAGGTCCGAAGTAAAAGTTCGCTGGCAGGATCAACCGAGTCTGATATGCTGATTTCTTCTTTTCTAGCATCGCTAGCAAATTTTAAATAGGCATGTGAAAACACAATGTCTGATTTGCTTATAAGGTTTGAATCAATCGAGCCAGCCTCAAGAAATGATTGTAACAATTCTGCGTCATAATCATCGCTATTTAATCCAGAGGCGCTAGCCAGTTGAATGGCAGAAAAGTCGATTTTAGGGCGTTAATAACGCTAACTTCTTCAGTCTGGGGGATTGAGCCGGTGCTCATTAATGTCAAATACAGGCCAGCATGCGCCAGAGCGCTAGAGCTCAGAAGCATACTTACCAGTACAAGCTTTACAGATAAGGAATTAAAAGTCCTATGCTGGTTGCTGAACACGGCTGGCTATAGTTTCAAATTGTAGTCCTCAACTTTTGAAGCTTTTAGTTATTTCTGTCGTGGCTACTTTATTACGATATGCAAATGGCTTTCTTGTCGAAATTCTCATTCGTTGTTTGTAACACATCACAAAAAAATAAATTTTACGACGAGCCGCCATTCTACAGGGATCGACAGGCATTAAGTGACCTGTAAATTTGAACTGGATCACAGTTTTCGAAACTGTTTTATGACCCGCTTATGTGAATATATAGAGGATTGAAGGATGGGTAATCAGGCAGTTCCGAGCAGGATTAAATTACTCGTCTCGGGATCTGGTCAGGATTCAGAGGTTGTTTCTTCTTTTTCTTCTTTTGTGGCTTGAGGAGGAGGAACGTCACTTTTTTCAATATTAACGACACTGTCACCTTCAAAAAATATGGCAACATGACGTCGCTCATTATCACCATAATCCGGAATGAGATGATAAACATAATCCCAGCGATCAGGATGGAATACATCGGTTATCAGTGGGGTGCCCATTAAGAATTGCACCTGTTCTTTTGTCATGCCTATTTGCAATTGTTCAACTTTAGCGGGGTCGACAATATTGCCCTGCTGTACATCAATTCTGTAAACAGTAAATAGTCGACTGCTGCAGCCCGAGACTGAAATGAACGCGGCTAGCAGGAGATAGATTGAAATGGATTTGATCATGTAAAGTTTAATTTTGTTTGGACTCATAAGTATAACGGATGTTTGTTACTGAATACTGGTTTCCAGCATTTCCTGTGCGTGCATGAAAGTATTTTCAGTTAATTTAACGCCGCCAATCATACGTGCAATCTCAGTAATTCGGTCAGCCTGTTTTAACAATTCGATAGCAGAAACCGTGTCTGACTGCTCAGATTGTTTGTTGACCCGGTAATGCTGGTGGGCGTTTGCGGCAACCTGTGCCAGGTGTGTAATGCACATTACCTGTCGCTTCGCACCGATGTTGCGTAACTCTTTGCCAACCACTTCCGCGACCGCGCCGCCCACGCCCGAATCCACTTCATCAAAAATAAGCACCGGAACATTTAATTTATCAACAGCAATCATTTGTATGGCTAGACTGATGCGTGATAGTTCTCCTCCGGAGGCAACCTGGGAAAGAGGCAGCATTTTTTGGCCTGGATTGGTTTGTACATTAAACGCAATCGAATCAAAACCGTAAGTTGTCGGAGAGGTTGTGTCGTGGTAATGAACTGCAATCTCCACTCTGGCTTTCTCCATCCCTAGTTTGTTCAGTGCCTGGGTAATGTCAGTGCTGAGTTTTTTGGCGGCCGATAATCTTTTCTTGCTGATATTTTTTGCCAGTTCCTTGTAGTCGTTTTCGATTTTATCAAGTTTCATTCGCACTGCATCTATATCGTAATCGGGCCGCGTCATAGAGCTAAGCTCATCGCTAATGCGCTCATGCAACGCCATGAGCTCATCGGGTGAAACTTTATGCTTGCGTGATATTCTATCAATCGCAGCCAGTCGTTCTTCCGTCTGAAAAAGTTCTTCCACATCGATCTCAATATCTTCGGCGTAGTTGCGTAAATCATCTGCGCATTCGCTAATAATAGTGAATGCTTCCTGCAAGGATTGGTGTGTCGATTGCAGATCGTTATCGCTTTCAAGTAGATTACTTATCTGAGTGCAGATTTGATTTAATGTTGTATAGACGTCTGTATTTTCATCATTCTTCAGCTGGTAGCTGGCTTGTAGGCCTGCCTGCTTTAATTGTTCGGCATTTGCCAGACGCTTATGTTTTTGCTCAAGCGTACTAATTTCGTCAGCTTCCAGATCAAGCTGATCCAGCTCCTCTACCTGATAACGCAGTAATTCAACTGTGGCCTGAATATCGCTGGAATTACGGCTGATTCGTTCGAATAATTGTTTTTGCTCGCGCCAGCCGGAAAAAAAGACTTGCAGCTCGTTGAGGGCGGCTGTGTTTCCGGCAAATTGATCCAGCAGCTGTCGCTGAGTAGCCACATTCATTAATGATTGATGTGCATGCTGCCCGTAAATATTAATGACACTTTCACCCAGTTCTTTAAGTGTTTTAAGGGGAACAGGAATGCCATTGATATAGGCTTTTGATTTTCCATCCTTACGAATCACGCGGCGCAGAGTGCAATCTTCTTCGAATTTAAAATCGTTTTGCTTAAACCAGTTTGCGCTAGCCGACTTTCTTTCGATTTCAATTTCCAGGATTATTTCTGCGAAATCCTTACCGGCGCGAATTAAATTGTTATCAGCACGGTCACCTAGCACCAGGCCAATGGCGTCAATAATGATCGATTTACCTGCGCCTGTTTCGCCGGTCAGTGCACTCATGCCAGGGAAAAATTCCAATTCCAGCTTTTCAATAATGGCAAAGTTTTGAATGTGCAGAGATTTCAACATGGCCTTACGGGTGTTTGCTCCAGTTTAATTTTTGTCGCAAAACTTTAAAGAACGAGTAGCTCTTGGGCTGTATGAGGGTTAATGGTGTGTCAGAGCGCTGGATAATAATACGATCACCCGGAATCACTTCAGATTCCAGTTGGCCATCTATAGAGGCAATTCCGTTGAGCTCATTCTGTCGGGAATAGACAATTTCAATACGACATTTTTCATCGACCACAATGGGGCGATTACTTAATGTATGTGGGCAAATTGGAACAATTAAACTGGTTGCCACACTTGGATGAACAATAGGACCTCCGCCTGATAAAGCATAAGCTGTGGAACCGGTCGGGGTAGCGACTATCAGTCCGTCAGCCCTAACCGTATTCAGGTATTCGCCATCGACCCGTGTTTCCAGTTCTATCATGCGCACCACATACCGCGCATGCACAACGACATCATTAATGGCCAAACAGGAAGCCAGATGTTCATCACCACGCAGGTGCGTCGCGGTCATGACATTGCGGGTTTCTTCAAGATATTCACCAGAAAAAATTTCTTTTAAGTCCTGATGCATATTTTCCGGCAGAATATTAGTGAGAAACCCAAGTCGACCGCGGTTAATACCAATAACTGGGATATTACGAGTTACCATGGATTGGGCGGCTGATAACAGGGTGCCATCTCCACCAACAACAATCGCCAGATCGATATGCTGATGCATCTCCGAGATGTCCAGGCATCTGACACCTGTATTATCCAGACAGAATTTTGCATTTTCTTCGACAAATATCTTGATGTCGTACTGCAGCAGAAAATGGTGCAAACTGCGAACACTTTCAAATACCAGTTTGTCATTTTTCTTGGCAATGATGCCAACGGAAGTAAATTTGTTAGTCACGGGTTAATTAGTGTTCAATTCTGTATGAAAATTGTGGCAGGTTACCGTTATACCGGAAACAGTCCAGTTTTGTCCTTAGATTTTAGGATGGTGTATATTGGCACTCAAGGCTTGGGAGTGCCAAGCCTATTCGGTAAAATATTTTTAAAAAAAACTATGGGTTGGATATTTTGTCGCATATAAACGACGCAACATTAATATAGTACTGGAATTGGATTGATTGAATGGAAAATCCACTTGATGCACGTACTCAGCATCTATTTCGAGTGCTGGTAAAAAATTATATCAAT
>CAZWQM010000023.1:0-21405 GCA_964636225.1 uncultured Thiotrichales bacterium
ATCCTCAGTTTGTTGCTGGTTACGACGCTTTAAGAGTTTTTAAGCGCGATACAGAAATATTTTGTTCAATTTGTAATAGAACTAAAAATCTTTAAAAAATAATTATTAAATCAAAATCTGAGCGAATTAAAACCTGAATTTCTGACATTTTTGTCACAAAACTGTCATCTAAGTGAAATACCATCGCGTCCATCTAAAGCTTTAGATGATATAGCCATTAACTTTCATTCAAGTCATTTGAAGTAAAGCTAGACGGCTAACTTCCCATAAAATTTTTAATCACATGGAGTTAAATATGAACTTAAAACATATTCGTGCTGCCTCAATGGCCGCACTGGTCGCATCGAGCGCAGTGGTTTCTAACCCTGTATTCGCGGAAAACGATGCCATGATGGAATTACTTAAGGTTCTTCGAGATAACGGAACTATCTCGGATGAAGCATACGGACTTCTGAAAAATTCAGCAGCTGCCGATCAGGAGAAAACTGATGCCAAGATTGAAGAAACTGCCGAGAAAAAACTGGCTTCTGTTAATACGGTTTCTGATAAATTGAAGTGGGCCGAAAAAATTCAACTCAAAGGTGATTTGCGTCTGCGTCGTCAATATGAGGAAGCAGACCCTGAAAATGGTGACAAGAGCAGCCGTGAACGTTACCGCTACCGTTTACGTTTAGGTGCGGAAGCTGAAGTGACAGACACTGTGAATGTGGGTCTGGGCTTTGCCAGTGGAAGTGACGATGCTCGTTCAACAAATGAGACGCTGGATGATGGTTTCTCAACTAAAGACGCACGTCTGGATTATGCCTTCGCAGAATGGATGCCCGCAGATTGGGTCAGTGTTATCGGCGGTAAGTTTGGGCGCAAGGACTATTTGTGGGCACCTACAGACCTGTTATGGGACGGTGACATCAACCCTGAAGGCGTGTCTGTTCACCTACAAACAGACAATTCCTTTGGCACCGCGTATGCCAATGTGGGTCACTGGATTCTTGAAGAATACTCTTCAGTCAGTGATGACCCTACATTGACCTATGCCCAGCTGGGTCACAAGTTCAAGTCGGGTAACTTCTTCGGTAACGTGGCCGGTACTTATTATTCATTTGACGGCTTGGAAGATGGACCATCTATCGTTGGCAGTGGTGGCAACAATACGCTGGTTGGCGGCAACTACATGTATGACTATGATGCAATCGGCTTGTCAGGCGAAGTGGGTGTGATGGACGTGTTATTGCCAGGTAAGCGTTTCTCAATCTTTGCTGATTACGTGAAGAATGATGACAGTGATGAAGACACAGGCCGTGCCTTTGGCTTCAAATTTGGTGATGAAAAAGTCAAAGACCCACACACATGGCAGTTGAAGTTCATCAATGCAGATCTTGAAGCAGATGCCTTCCCGGATTTTCTGCCTGATTCGGATCGTCTGGGTGGAAACACTGGCGTTGAGTCGAATGAAGTTGAGTTCCAATATGCGATTGCTAAAAACATCATACTTGGACTTGATTACTATGATTCAGAGCAGGATGCTCCTGGACTGGATGACGATGAAGAAAAAGTACTTCAGACAGATATTTTGTTCAAGTTCTAAACTAAGCTAAACCTAGAAGTGGTATGGGGCAGTGGAAACACTGCCCCTTTTTATGTTTGTTGTAATTGTTCTGGGTTTGTAACAAACTTTTAATTTGAGAAATAAATAATCCCTTCAATTTGAAGATCAATCTTTTTGAGTGATGATGGATTTACAGTCGAATTTGCAGCCAGCTAATTTTGTCTTACCGCGTATGAAAAAACACCGGATACTTATCGTCGAAGATGAAAAGCCGATTCGGGATATGGTGTATTTTGCGCTGGATAGCGATGGTTACGAAATCCAAGAAGCAGTAGATGGAAGGGGCGCCACAGAAATGCTGGCCCAGGAGTTGCCCAGCCTGATTCTAATGGACTGGATGTTACCTGATGTATCAGGATTGGAGCTGGTTAGGCGCATCAAGCGCGATGAAGTTACCCGCTCGATTCCTATTATTATGCTGACAGCAAAAACCGAAGAGCGGGATAAAATTGAAGGCCTGGATTCGGGTGCGGATGACTACATCACCAAACCTTTTTCTATCAAGGAACTGTCGGCAAGAATTCGCGCGGTGATGCGTCGAATTGAAGATGGTGATGGCGATAATAAAATCAGTTATGGCAAGTTAATACTTGACCTCAATGCCCATCATGTAATCATTAATGATACACCTATAGAATTAGGACCTACTGAGTTCCGCTTATTAGATTTTTTTATGACGCATCCCGATAAAGTCTACAGCCGAACCCAATTACTGGATTTTGTATGGGGGCGTAGCAAATTTGTAGAGGAACGCACAGTGGACGTCCACATTCTGCGTTTACGAAAGCTATTGAAACCATATAACTGTCATAAAATGGTCCAAACAGTTCGAGGCTACGGTTACCGCTTTATTGTCGAGAAATAATGCGCATAGGCACATTCTGGGTTGAATTTCGGCTGGCTTTAGCTTTTTTTGCTGTCAGTTTAATTCTGGGCTATCTCACAGGGGGCCACTGGGGCCTTTCAATTTCGATTGGCTTATTTGCCTTTATCATCTGGCATCTTCGAGAACTAATGAAACTGCGTCGCTGGCTGGATGCAGGCGCGTACGTTGAGGATGTGCCGAATCTGCACGGATCGATGTATCAAATTATCGCCCAAGTCTGCGACATAAAAGAACATCTTTTTGAACAGCAGAACAAATTGGAATATTCCTTAAACAAGTTTGATGCCGCCACCAATGCGATGCCCGATGCCATGCTGATTGTAGATCAAGTGCAAACGATTCAATGGGCCAACCCCGCGGCCAGAACACTGCTCAATATCGATTCCGGGCGTGATGTTGGTCAGCGGATTGATAATATTGTGCGAGATCCGGATATCACCCGCTATTTGCATAATGGAATATATGACGAACCACTGGAGTTTTCTTCAAAGAATAGTCAGGAAAAAGATCTATTGCTGAAAGTGGTTTCATATGAAGATGGTAATAAATTACTGATCGTGCATGATCATGGTGACCTTCTACATTTGCAAAATGTGCGAAAAGAGTTTGTTTCAAATGCTTCGCATGAAATGCGCACACCGCTGACGGTGATCATTGGTTATCTTGAAACACTCGCCATGCGTGAAGAAATGTCCACGGCTACCCGCCGGGGTGTTGAGGGTGCCCTGGAGCAGGCGCAAAGACTCAAACGCCTGATAGAGGATTTACTTTCATTATCTAAACTGGAAAGTCTGCCACTGACAAAAAATCACATAGAGAAAATTGACATTGCAATGCTGGTTCGTGAAAGTGTTGAGATGCTGAAATCCTCTGATCTGTTTAAAAATCAGCAATTTAGTTTGAACATGAACGAAGGTATTTACATCAATGGTGATTACTGTGAATTACAAAGTGCTATCCAGAACGTCATGGACAATGCAGTTAAATATTCTCCTGAGGATTCACAAATTGAAATCAGCTGGGACAAAGCCAGTGAAGGCGGTTCACTATTGGCCATAACAGACCATGGAGAAGGGATTGATCAGGTCCATATTCCACGCTTGACTGAGCGTTTTTATCGTATTGACAAAGGTCGATCACGTGATATGGGTGGAACGGGTCTTGGACTGTCAATTGTAAAGCATGTAATGGAGCGACATGGCGGTGAAATTAAAATTCGCAGCCAGAAAGAACAGGGAACTCGCGTTGAACTGTACTTCCCCGAAAAACGTAATGTTTATAAAGAACAGCGAGTTAGTGCCTAGATACCGCCCTGTAATACAAATGTAACAAATAAGTAATAGAGTACCGGCTCCATATCTAACATGCCGATAAACAAGGCAATTTTTAGGAGATTATATGAACTTTAAGCATATGACTGCTGCGCTAACTGCGTTAGTAGTGGTAACGACTGCGACGAGTGTTGCGTTCGCTGAGCCAAAAGTCGATGAAGGATTGAAAGAGTACACTGTGTCTAGCGGTGTATCGGGTAACTTATCCAGTGTTGGTTCAGATACACTTGCAAACTTGATGACACTTTGGGCAGAGGATTACAAACGTTTCTATCCAAACGTAAATATTCAAATTCAGGCAGCAGGCTCTTCGACTGCACCGCCGGCGTTGACTGAAGGTACATCCAATCTGGGACCGATGAGTCGCAAGATGAAGGACAACGAAATTGCGGCTTTTGAGGAAAAGTATGGTTACAAGCCAACCGCTATTCCGGTTGCCATTGATGCATTAGCTGTATTTGTGCATAAAGATAACCCCATCAAATGGCTTTCTATCAAGCAGGTGGATGCTATTTTCTCAAGCACACGCAAATGTGGTGCGACGAATACTGTCAGCACTTGGGGCGATCTGGGGATGAGCGGCGAATGGGCGCGTAAAGACGTTCAATTGTTCGGCCGTAATTCCGTGTCTGGTACCTACGGTTACTTCAAAGAGGAAGCGCTGTGTAAAGGTGACTACAAGTCTACTGTCAACGAGCAGCCAGGATCAGCGTCTGTAGTTCAATCTGTTACTCAATCACTTAATGGAATTGGCTACTCAGGTATTGGATACAAGACTACCGGGGTTCGTGCACTTCCATTATCCAAGGGCGACTCAGATAACTACATTGAAGCCACGTCTGAAACGGCAATTTCAGGAAAATACCCGCTGGCTCGATTCCTCTACGTCTATGTGAACAAGCATCCAAACAAAGGACTTTCTCCGTTGGAAGGTGAGTTCATTAAAATGGTGTTGTCGAAAGAAGGTCAGAAAGTAGTAGTTAAAGATGGATATATTCCATTACCGGAAAAAGTAACTGAAAAGACACTGAAATCATTAGGCATGTAATAACTGCCATTGATTTAAAGGTTGCAATTTTAGCTCCAGAAAGCCCTGTAAATACTTATAGGGCTTTCTTTTTATATGATGCACATAATCATTTGATATAGTTAGCGCACGATAAAAACAACAATCATTATTCATTAAATGGAAGCCGTCTCTACTACAGATAAGAATGCTGCCGCCGAGCGTCGCTGGAAAATACGCAGAACTATCGACATAACCGCCCGCCGGTTGGTTGAAGTGGGTGGAATTAGCGTAATTGCGGCGATTGCCCTCATATTCCTGTTTCTGCTGAGTGTGGTTTATCCATTATTTGGCCAACCTTCCTTAAAAGAGGTGGGACAGTATCAACTGGCTAATGTCAGCGATGAAACCTTATATCTGGCTGTAGAAGAACAGGCGGAGATAGGCTTTCGAGTAGGCAAGTCCGGAAGTTTGTCGTTTTTTAATGTAGAAAATGGTGAAATCGTTCTGAACGAGACTTTACCTCTGGAAGCCGATAATCCCATTACTTCATTTCAAGTCGTCAACGACAGCACTGGCATGTTGGCGGTGGGCTTGCAGTCTGGCGATATGCTGTTTTTCCAGCATCATTATGATCTGGAATTTACCGAGACTCGACGAATTACTCACCCCGACGTGTTATATCCCTACGGTGAAGAAACATTTTCCGTAGCCCCGGGACCCGTAATTGATTTTGGGGTGGGCGATAATAAAAATGCGATAACAGTGTTGGCGCGTACCACGGATGGCAATCTTGTACTGCAGTCATTCCGGAAGGAAACCTCATTTATTGATGAAACGGTTACACTCGAAGTAGACGAGAGTGACGAGATTAATTTTATGGAGCCTGTACTTGGTTTGCTTGTCGATCCTGAGCAGGAGTGGGCATATGTACTTAGCGAGAATGGAAATTTATCTACTTTCGATATCCGGCAAAAAAGTTTTGATCAGAAACAAAAAGTAAGGGTGACTAAAGGGGAGGTCAAACCGACCATTATCAAATTTTTAACCGGTGGAATTTCATTATTAATTGGTGACAGTACTGGAACCTTATCTCAGTGGTTCAATGTGCGGACGGATGGTGATGAAAATCTGGAATTTAAAATCACCAGAATTCGACAAACACAAATAGACAACTCGCCCGTTGTCAGCATTGCAGCAGAACAACTTCGAAAAGGAGTGATTGCAGGCAGTCAGGCGGGCACTATTAAATTATATTACACCACCAGTGAACGCGATCTGTTGTCACTGTCAGCCAGTGACAGTGCCATTAATATACTTGCAGTAGCGCCACGTGCCGATATGTTTATTGCAGAAAGTCGAAATAAGCAGATTCAGGCCTGGCACATTGATAATCATCACCCCGAGTCATCTTTTAAGTCTTTATGGGGGAAAGTATGGTATGAAGATTATGTAAAGCCCGATTTTATCTGGCAGTCTTCATCTGCCAGTAGTGACTTTGAGCCAAAATTCAGTTTGGTGCCGCTAACTTTTGGAACACTAAAGGCGGCTTTCTATGCCATGTTATTTGCTATGCCATTAGCGATTTGTGGGGCAATTTTCACAGCTTACTTCATGGCGCCCAAAATGCGCGGTATTGTTAAGCCTTCGATTGAAATTATGGAAGCCTTGCCCACGGTAATTTTGGGCTTCCTTGCCGGACTCTGGCTGGCGCCTTTTGTAGAAATGCATTTGCCGGGAGTATTCAGTGTATTTGTATTTTTGCCAATCGGTATCGTTCTGATGGCATTGCTTTGGTGGAATTTGCCTGGAAAAACCAAACAATTAATCCCGGAAGGCTGGGAGCCGGTGGCGCTGGTAATTCCGATTATTGTGATAGCAATGTTCTGCATTCATCTTTCACCTTATATGGAGAAAGTGTTTTTTGATGGTGATATTCGTGTCTGGCTAAATCACGAAATGGGCATTGGGTTTGATCAGCGTAATGCTTTGATTATTGGTCTGGCGATGGGATTTGCGGTAATTCCTACCATATTTTCAATAGCAGAAGATGCCATTTTCAGTGTGCCTAAACACTTAACATCCGGATCACTGGCACTGGGTGCAACTCCTTGGCAAACGCTGGTCAGGGTTGTTTTACTGTCGGCGAGTCCGGGAATATTTTCAGCTGTTATGATTGGTTTTGGGCGTGCGGTCGGTGAAACAATGATTGTACTGATGGCAACTGGAAATACGCCGGTGATGGACTTCAGTATATTTCAGGGAATGCGTACCTTATCTGCAAACGTGGCGGTGGAGCTGCCTGAGTCCGAAGTAGATAGCACGCATTACAGAATATTATTTCTGGCCGCGTTTGTTTTGTTTATTTTTACGTTTTTCTTCAACACGGCGGCTGAAATTGTGCGCCAGCGTTTGAGAAAGAAATACAGTAGTCTGTAACGATTATGAATACACAAAAGCTTGGGTTTTTAAAAAGTGGTACTCCCTGGGTCTGGCTGAATGCAGGCGCTGTATCCATAAGTATGATTATGGTTGTCGGCCTGTTAATTCTGATAGCCGTCAGAGGGTTGGGACATTTCTGGCCCAAGACGGTCTGGGAAATAGATTATCAGCAGGATAATAATCAAATCGTACTGTTAGGTGAGCGGGCCAAAGTTGAAGAAGTGCCTGCTAAACAGTTGATCGCATCCGGTATGAAAATTGATTTTACAGATGAATTTGTCGAGCGGACGCTGTTAAAGATTGGCAATCGCGATATGTATGGAGTGGATTTTAAATTAATTGTAAAACCCTCTGAAATTGCCGCAAGAAAACCTGTTGATGCTATTGTGTTTGAGCGTACCCAGTGGGGGAATTTTTATGGTTATCTTCAGGCAATTGAAGAACAGGGCACTGTGCTTGTTATTTCAAATGAAGCATTGTGGGATGAGTTGCAGAAGCGCCTGCAGAGAGTCGAAGAATTGCGCAGTAAAATCCATAAAATTGAAAAATTCGATATTGGTAAAATTAATTACAAAATAGAAAAGCTGCGTCTACAAAAAAGAAATATAGAACTTAGCGGAATTGAAGATCCAGCAGCCATGGCAGAGATTGCAGCTGAGCGTAAACATCTGGATGAAGAATACGAAGTATTAAAGAATGAATTGGGCGAACTGTATACTGCCATTTCACGTGATCAGGCTGTGATGCAAGTTGCGGATGGTAGGGAGAAACCAATAAAGCTGGCCGATGTAGTGAAAGCAACTCGTCCAAATTCCATGAGTGTGACCACCAAGTTGGCACACTACTTTGTTAATCTGAAAAATTTCATTACTGATGATCCGCGTGAAGCAAATACCGAAGGCGGTATCTTTCCGGCAATATTTGGTACCGTCATGATGGTATTGCTGATGTCTGTAATTGTTACACCGGTAGGTGTCGTCGCAGCTATCTATTTGCGTGAATATGCAAAACAGGGATTTGTCACTCGACTGGTTAGAATTTCTGTAAACAATCTGGCAGGCGTTCCATCAATTGTGTATGGCGTATTTGGATTGGGATTTTTTGTGTACTTTGTTGGGGGCAATATAGATCAGCTGTTTTATCCTGAGGCGTTGCCGGCGCCGACTTTTGGTTCTGGTGGCCTGTTGTGGGCGTCCTTAACGTTGGCACTACTGACAGTGCCTGTAGTGATTGTGGCGACCGAAGAAGGCTTGTCCAGAATTCCAAGTGCCGTGCGGGAAGGTTCTTTGGCATTAGGCGCTACCAAAGCCGAGACGTTATGGCGTACGGTGATTCCTATGGCCAGTCCGGCAATGATGACGGGTTTAATCCTTGCTGTGGCACGTGCTGCAGGGGAAGTAGCGCCGCTAATGCTGGTAGGGGCAGTAAAACTGGCGCCTTCATTACCGCTTGATTTAAATGCACCGTTTTTACATTTGGATAGAAAGTTCATGCATTTGGGATTTCATATTTATGACGTTGGATTTCAAAGTCCCAATGTGGAAGCGGCTCGTCCGCTCGTGTATGCCACCGCGCTGATACTGGTCGTGGTGATTGTGTTACTTAATATATCTGCAATATATATTCGCAATCACTTGCGCGAAAAATATCGCACGATGGAACACTAAAAAAGTTGTTAAAGACTGGACCATGACCTCATGACTATTAATACCCAAGTATCTGATCAAATTCTAAAAAGAAGAAAGGCAACTTCGATCGAAAATGAAGAAATTTGTCTGCAGTGTAAGAACTTTTCGCTTTTCTATGGTCAGAAACAGGCATTGTTTAATGTCAATATGAATATACCCACGAATCGAGTGACTGCGTTCATAGGCCCGAGTGGCTGTGGAAAATCAACTTTACTGCGTTGTATGAATCGAATGAATGACCTGGTCGACGGTGTAACGTTACAGGGAGAGTTGTTGCTAAAAGGCGAGGACATCTATGATAAAAGCGTTAATGTCACTGATTTGCGCAGAAGGGTCGGAATGGTATTCCAAAAGCCAAATCCGTTTCCAAAGACTATTTTTGAGAATGTTGCTTATGGCATGCGTTTGCAGGGTGTTTCCAATAAACGCGAAATTGAAGACCGTGTTGAGTGGTCTTTAAAACGTGCGGCTCTTTGGGATGAAGTCGGCGCACGGCTGCAGGATAATGCTTTTGAACTTTCTGGTGGTCAACAGCAGCGTTTAGTCATTGCCAGGGCGATCGCTATTAAACCCGAAGTGTTATTATTGGACGAGCCGGCTTCCGCATTGGATCCGATTTCGACTTTAAAAATCGAAGAGTTGGTTTTTGAGCTTAAGTCACAGTATACAGTTGTCATTGTGACACATAATATGCAACAGGCCGCACGTGTATCGGATTACACAGCGTTTATGTACTTGGGGGAACTAATTGAGTTTGGTGCGACGGATCGATTGTTTACCAATCCAAAACAAAAGAAAACGGAAGATTACATAACAGGGCGTTACGGATAAAAAGTAGCAATTCTTTAATAAAATGTATATACAAAGTATGCAAATGTATATACAATAACAAGTAAATAAATATAGGGCAGAACTGTTATGTCTATTAAGAATATAGGACAACATATCCTTCACCAGTTTGATGATGACTTAGAGTCAACACGAAATAAGGTGTTAAATATGGGTGGACTTGTTGAGAAACAAGTGGAGAACAGCCTATCCGCGCTGGTCAATTCTGACAGCAGTCTGGCAGAGCAAGTGGCAACCAATGATTACCAGGTTAACTCCATGGAGGTCGCCATTGATGAAGAATGTAATCATATTATTGCGTTACGTCAGCCTGCGGCGAGTGATCTACGTCTAGTTATGGCTATCATTAAAACCATAACTGATCTGGAAAGGATTGGTGATGAGGCTGAAAAAATAGGTCGCTATGCGGTTGATCTCGCCTCGGAAGAGCGTTCGGAAATGTATTTCTCCGAGCTGAAAATGCTGGGTGATCTGGTGAAAACGATATTGCGTGAGTCTTTAGATGCTTTTGCGCGTATGGATGTAGAAAGCGCATACAAAACGGCGGCTACCGATAAGGTAATCAATGAAGAGTACGACATGATAATACGCAAGCTTGTGAAATCCATGTCTGAAAATAGAGCTTCCGTCGAGCGCGGACTAAAAGTCATGTGGTGTGCTCGCGCGCTTGAGCGTATTGGTGATCACGCTAAAAATATATGTGAATACGTTATTTTTACTGTAGAGGGCAAAGATATTCGCCACACCAGTTTTCAACAGGCGATGGAAGAGTTTCAGCAAGAAAAGACTTAAAGTCGAACCAAAAACTTCGGGAATAAAAAAAGCCTCGCAAATATGCGAGGCTTTTTTGTTGTAATTTTATCTATTAGACAAATACAAAGGCCATCACTAGCGCAACTACTACAATGGCAGCACCGACTAATAGTGCAGGAACGTCATAGTTCATTGGGACTCCAGTATTAATTTAAAGTAAGCAGCAATATATTATTATAATGAGTTTAGATTATATGTGCTTAAGGTAATCCGTACAACAATTACAAGGAATACTGCAATAAGGCCTTAACCGCATGAATCATTGAGCATTTTTAAATCGCGCCGGCTTAATGTCCAAATTTTCAACAAATTGACGAGTAACTCCCAGCTTTTCTGCAGTCATCACCCGAATCGCCGTTAAGGTATATTCAGGATACTCCTCGGCTAGTGAGCTGGCCACTGCATAGCAGCGTGTTGCCATGGATTTATCATCAATGCCTGCTTCTTCGGCCAGCCTATTGATAACAACATTCTCGGTCTGATTACTCGCGTTTCGGTTGTCGCGGACATTTGCAGGAGTCGCAGGTTTAGCCTGAGTGTTGTTAACGGGTTTTACGGGGGCGGGCTTCTTCTGTCCGGTGTAAGCCGCAGGTTGCTCCTGTTTGGTTGCTTTGGCAGGCGATGGAGCCACCGCTGGTTTAGCCGCCGGTTTACTTTGAATGGGGGCATTTTGTCGAATCTGTTGTTCCATGCTGAGTGCTTTCCACAAATGTTCCATCATCTGAATAGCACTTAAGGTCTCAGTCGCTGTCAGCCCCTTGGGCATGGAAGCATCTATAATTTTAAGATGTATGAGAATGGATAAACGATGCCATTCTGACGAATCCACTTTTGCGGCGGCATGTTTGTTTTTAAGTACTTTAATATCGTCAAAATCACCATCACTACCGTCTAGTTTGCTCTTGGTAAGATTTGCCAGTTTATCCAAAAGCTGATGCAGATCGGAGTAGCTTGTTTGATTGAACTTGCGGAATTCATCAAAACGCACTGCCCAGTCAATTGAATAGAGTTCCATTGTAATTGGGCTGTTTTCCATTCCAGTATTCTCTTCCATATTTAATTATTGTTTATCTAATTATTGCTCTGGACGTATATCTAATTCGTCAAGACGCTGTTTGCTGACATTCAATTTATTCGCCAGCAATAAGCGCAAGGCATTAACTGTGCAGTGAGGATATTTTTTCTTAAGTGCATTCATTGCAGCGCTATAAGTCTCTATTTCGAGTTCATCCTCGGTAGTTTTATTAAGAATATCTTCAACAGATTTCTGATCCTGTAACATCTGTTCGCGCTCTTGTGCAAAATAGCTTTGCCAGCGGAAATCTGCCAACAGGAATTCAAGACGAATGGTGGTTGCGTGGTCGCCACTGTCCAGCGCAGATTTCAAAGTAAAGGATTGCAGCAAGCTGTACCCGGCATACCAGGAAGAGGAGCCCTCTTTAATAGTGTCTAACCTGGCTTGTAACGCATTAATTTCAGTCGGTAATCCCGTATCTTTTAAAATATGGTGAGCCCATCGGTCTACTTCCTTAAGGTTGGAAGTTAAAGTTTCCCGATTAGGGTATGCGCTTTCTTCCACCTGTTTGAGCATTGCAAAAGGGTCGGAGTTATTAATGCTTGGCCAAAGAAAATCAGAGTTCGGCTCCATTTAAATTTACCTAAAAAATATTCGAGTGATACATATATACACGAATATTAAATTCAAAAATGTGATTAGTAGAGCGTGCTCAGCATTTTTATAGATATAGCTAAATGTTCACCCGATATATGGTGAAAATTCAGAGAATTATGGCTGCGAACTTTATTGTAAGGTTTGTTTCTAAGTAATCGTTCACAAAATAAAAATTATGAGAATTAAAAATGAGATTAAAGCCAATCACTAACCTGTTTATTACTACAAGTCTGGTGCTTAGTTTGGGAGCATGTTCAACAATTAATCCCTATACGGGTGAGCAACAGACCAGCAAAGCGGCCAAGGGAGTCGCCATTGGCGCTGCCGCCGGAGCAGTAGTGGGTCTGATTAGTGGTGATGACGGACGTGAACGCAGGAAACGGGTATTAATTGGTGCCGGTTTAGGGGCCATTGCTGGTGGCAGTGTCGGCTATTACATGGATGTTCAGGAAGCCAAATTACGACAAAAGCTTGCCGGGACAGGTGTTAGTGTGACGCGTGATGGAGATAACATTATTCTGAATATGCCCAGCAATATAACCTTTGCGGTGGATAGTGCCGATGTCAGCAGCGATTTTTATGATGTGCTGGATTCTGTCAATATCGTTGTAAATGAGTATGATAAAACTCTGATAGAGGTAATGGGTCATACTGACAGCACGGGTTCAGAACAGCATAATCAACAGTTGTCGAAAAGACGTGCGAGCAGTGTGACGCAGTATTTCGCCAGCCGTGGAGTAAACCCTACAAGACTGCAGGATTATGGTTATGGTGAAGGATACCCGATTGCTAGTAATGATACCGCAGCGGGTCGAGCACAGAATCGACGCGTGGAGATTGCTTTGGTGCCTATCACATCAGGTTAAGATAAAATTAGCACTTGTTATTGTAAGGCCCTGGCAATTGTCAGGGCCTTTTGTTTGAATGCTAGGTATCTGAAAGTAAAAATTAATGTATGACTAAAGGCAACTTATATATCGTATCGGCTCCTTCCGGAGCGGGCAAAACAAGTCTGCTGAACGCAGTCAAAACGGAACTTGATCAACTGAAAGTGGCGGTTTCGCACACCACGAGGGCTCCAAGGCCTGGAGAAATTGATGGTGAACACTATCATTTTGTCACCGTCCAGGAATTTAATAAAATGAAGGATGCCTGCGATTTCGTTGAATATGCTGAGGTTTTTGGTAATTTTTACGGAACATCTAAGCAAGCTATGAATAGTTTGTTGGATCAAGGCTTGAGTGTGGTGCTGGAAATTGACTGGCAGGGGGCGAAGAAAGTGCGTAAAGAGTATCCACAGGCTATATCAATATTTATATTGCCGCCTTCTGTAGCTGAGCTGGAGAAACGGTTAATAGCCCGTGGTCAGGATTCAGCAGATGTCATTCTAAGCCGGATGCGTCAGGCGCGTAGTGAAATCAGTCACTATGGGGAATATCAATATCTGGTGATTAATGATGATATTGTTGCAGCAGTTAATGCCTTGCGGAATATTTTTACTCGCCCGGAAAATTATGTTGCACCCAGTCAGAGCTCACTTGATCAGTTACTTAACTAAAAGAGATGGATGTGCTGATTCACCGCGGTAGTCTATTATGTGGAAATCGACTACACTTTAAACATTAGGAAAACCCGATATAACTTAAGGAGAATAGCGTGGCACGCGTAACAGTCGAAGATTGCCTGGAAAAAATTGATAACCGTTTCAAACTCATCATGGTCGCAAGCAAGCGAGCAAGACAGATTGCGATGGGAACTGAACCTCTGGTTGAGTGGGAAAATGATAAACCCACGGTAGTTGCGCTGCGCGAAATCGCCGATGAGTTAATTACGGAAGAATCCCTCAAGGAAACACCTTTAAGCAGTTCGGAAGAATTGCTATCTGAAGAAATCAGTGAAGTTGATGCGCTGGCTGCTGCGCTGCATGCTGAGATAGGCATTGAACTCAGTCAGATGCATGCGGATAGTAGCGAAGAAAACGATCAGCCTGATATGACTCCTGCTGACGATGCCGAGCAGGAGTTGTAAATCGCCTGCGCAAATATGCAGGTATAGTGGTATATGGTAACGACGGCTACACCCAATTCTAACCCATCATTAAGTGCCGTCAGCCCAACTCGGTTCCTGATCAGTGAATTATGCGAACTGCTGGATACCTATCTGGAACCTGCGCAAGTCAAACACGTCTACAATGCTTACCTGTTTAGCGCGGAAGCTCACGAAGGGCAGAAGCGCTTAAGCGGGGAACCATATATCTACCACCCGTTGGCGGTGGCAAAAATCATGGCAGAAATGCACCTGGATTATCAAAGCGTCTCGGCGGCTATCCTGCACGATGTCATTGAAGATACACCAACTGCGAAAGAGCAGGTCAAGGAAAAATTTGGTGAAGACGTGGCCGAGCTGGTCGATGGTGTTAGTAAACTTACTCATCTGACATTTTCCTCGCGCGCCGAGGCGCAGGCAGAAAACTTTCGCAAAATGATGCTCGCAATGGTGCGGGATATACGCATCATTATTATCAAACTGGCAGATCGCCTGCATAATCTACGCACTATTGGAGTCGTGCGTAGCGATAAAAAACGTCGTATTGGTCAAGAAACACTGGATATCTATGTACCGATTGCCCAACGTTTGGGTATGCATAAAATCCGCGTGGAACTGGAACATTTGGCGTTTCAGGCCATATACCCAATGCGCTATGGGGCTTTGGATAATGCCGTAAAAAAAAATCAGAGTAATCGCAAACAAATCATGAGCGAGGTGGAAACCTCTATCTGTAGTTTACTGGAAGATGCGAACATAGAAAGCAGAATCTTCGGACGTGAGAAAAATCTTTACAGCATTTATAAAAAAATGCGTGCAAAGAGTATTTCGTTTTCCGAAGTCTATGATGTTTATGCCATACGTTTATTAGTAAAAGATATCGATACCTGTTATCGCACATTAGGTGTGGTGCATAATCTGTATAAACCGGTACCGGGAAAGTTTAAGGATTATATCGCAATCCCAAAAAAAAACGGGTATCAATCCCTGCACACAATTCTGTTTGGTCCCAAAGGAGTAGTGGTAGAAGTGCAAATACGCACCGAAGAAATGGATGTGATAGCAGAATCAGGTGTGGCCGCACACTGGATATATAAATCCAAGGATCAAAAAACATCAATACTTCCAGCCCCCGCAAGTACACGCAAGTGGATTGCCGAGATTATGGAAATTCAGCAGAATACTGGTAATTCTCTTGAGTTTCTGGAAAGTGTCAAAGTCGATTTGTTTCCGGACGAGATTTATGTATTTACCCCGGCTGGGGACATCATAGTGTTACCCCGTGGCAGCTCGGCGGTGGATTTTGCTTATGCGGTACATTCGGATTTGGGCAATACTTGTGTTGCGGTCAAAGTCGATAGGCGTATTTCGCCTTTAAGCATACGACTGGAAAATGGGCAGACCGTAGAAGTCATATCAACGCCTACTGCTCTACCCAAAACCAGTTGGCTTAATTTTGTCAAAACGAATAAAGCACGCGCGAACATTCGACATTATCTCAAGAATCTGCAAAGGGAAGAGGCCATTCAGTTGGGTGAACGCCTGTTTAAAAAATCCTTTGCTGCTTACGATCGATCCTTTGACCAAGTTAAAAAGGAAGAAATCCAGCGCTTACTTGAAAGCACGAATCTGGATTCAATAGAAGATCTGTATGCAGAAATCGGTTTGGGTGAACGAGTCGCAGAATTAATGATACAAAGTCTGCTCGGAATTGGTGAGGCCAAGCCTAAAAAGAAAAAATCAAACAAGCAGGCGCCACTGGCAATTCGTGGAACCGAAGGGGTGGTGGTCAACTATGCCAAGTGTTGTAGTCCTATACCTGGCGATCAGATTATCGGCATAATGACGTCTGGTAAGGGACTAGTTATCCATCAGCAGCGCTGCCGCAATATCGATCGTAAAAATGCCTTTAAGGATAAATGGGTGACCGTTTCATGGGCGGAAAATCACGAGCAGGATTTTGTCGCGAATGTAAGAGTAGAAACAATTAATCAGCGCGGTGTGCTGGCAAAACTGGCATCTAGAATAGCAGAAGCAGGTTCCAATATTGATGATATCGAATTCGAAGACAAAGATGATAAAAGTACCACCATTACATTTGCTATAGGAGTACATGACCGCAAACAGCTGGCAAGTATTATTCGTACCCTGCGTACAAATCCTAACGTACTTAAAGCTTCACGCATACGCGGATAAAATTAGTAACGCATTTATTTTTAACAAGGAGAAAACTATGAAAAAAACGATCATAGCAACGGATCGTGCACCTCAGGCCATTGGTACTTATTCTCAGGCAGTAAAAGTGGGTACTACTGTTTACATGTCCGGACAGATTCCTCTTGACCCTGCTAGTATGGAATTGGTCGAAGGTGGAATAGAGAATCAAATAAAGCGTGTGTTTGATAATTTATCTGCTGTGGCAGAGGCTGCGGGTGGATCTTTGGGTAACGTAGTTAAACTGAATATTTTTCTTACTGACTTATCGTGTTTCCCAATCGTCAATGAAATAATGTCAACTTATTTTAAGCAGCCTTATCCTGCACGTGCAGCGGTAGGTGTCGCGTCCTTGCCTAAAGGTGCGCAGGTAGAAATGGATGCTGTGCTAGAGCTGTAACATTTAAAAAATGCTGAAACGTGTGTGCGTTACAAGATCTACCAGGCATCACCTCCAGGGCGATTGAAAATCTGGCAAAGCTGAATATCACTACGATATTCGATTTATTGTTTCATCTGCCTTTGCGTTATAACGATCGCACTGTCATTACTAATATTGCTGACACCACATGCAACAAGGAATTGCAGGTGATTGGGCGCGTTTATAAAGCAAAAGTAGTTTTTGGTCGCAGACGTATGATGACAGCCACGCTGATAGACGATACGGGTGAAATGACACTGCGGTTTTTTCATTTTAGTAACACTCAATTAAAAGGACTAGCCGACGGGAAAAGAGTGTTGTGCTTTGGTGAACCGCGTCGATCCGGGAACCGAATTGAAATGATTCATCCGCAATATCGCGTGTTGCAAGAACATGAAACTGTGACGCTGTCGGATCGCCTGGAACCCGTGTATCCAAGCACCAAAGGTTTGCAGCAAAAGCGCATTCAATCATTAGTAGATACGGCGCTTGTCTGGGCAGTTAAGCAAAAAACTGTATTTGAGGATGTGCTAAAGGATATGCCTGGCATGTCGTCAAATAACACTGCTATTTTAGATCTGCTGTATGAGGTGCATAAACCAAAGGCCGATGCAGATAAGCAATTGTTGTTTAACAGGCAACATCCTGCACAAAAAAGACTGGTGTTAGATGAGTTGCTTGCGCATCATTTAAGTATTATGAAGATTCGAATGCGCAGCAATCAGCGCAAAAGTTATCAGTTGCATTCAAATGGATCGCTGGTGAAACCCTTCATAGAAAATCTTTCGTTTAAGCTGACCCAGGCACAGATAAAAGTATTAAAAGAAGTTGAAAAAGATATGGGTACTGAACACCCGATGATGCGTTTGGTACAAGGTGATGTTGGTAGTGGTAAAACAGTGGTGGCGTTAGTCGCTTGTTTATTTGCCGTAGAGAATCAGTATCAGGCTGCTGTTATGGCGCCCACGGAATTATTGGCAGAACAGCATTACCGATATTTTAGTCATCAACTGTTGCCACTGGGTATACAGGTCGCCTGGCTCGCCTCAGGGATGTCAGCCAAAAAGAAACGCGAAATGCTGGAGTTAATTGCCAGTGGAACAGCATCTGTAGTGGTGGGGACGCATGCACTATTTCAGGAGGGTGTTGAATTTAAAAATCTGGCACTCAGTATTACCGATGAACAACATCGCTTTGGTGTGCAACAACGTCTGCAGTTGACTCGAAAAGGATCTGAAGAAAGTATTTATCCTCACCAGCTAACTATGACAGCAACACCCATTCCACGTACCCTGGCGATGAGTATGTATGCACATCTGGATTATTCTGTAATTGATGAGCTTCCGCCCGGAAGAAAACCCATTACTACTGTGGCGATACCAGATTCGCGACGGGACCATATTATCGAGCGTATTCGGGAAGTCTGCCAGCAAGGTGCTCAAGCTTACTGGGTATGTAGCTTGATAGAAGAGTCGGATGCGCTGCAAAGCCAGGCCGCTACGGATACGCATGCATATTTGCAGTCGCAGCTGCCTGGGCTCCGCGTTGGACTGTTGCATGGCCGATTGAAATCGGCTGAAAAAGATTCAGTAATGCAGGAATTCATTAATCAGAAAATTCATGTGCTGGTAGCCACCACTGTGATCGAAGTTGGTGTTGATGTGCCAAATGCAAGTTTAATGATTATAGAAAATGCGGAACGCTTCGGTTTGGCACAATTACATCAGTTGCGCGGACGCGTGGGTCGTGGTGACAAACAAAGTAACTGTGTCTTGTTATACAAGGCGCCATTGAGAGATGTGGCTAAAAAACGTCTGGAAGCCTTGCGTGAAATAAGTGATGGTTTTGAACTGGCACGAGTTGACCTCGATATACGCGGACCAGGAGAAGTGTTAGGCACAAAACAATCAGGTGATATGCATATGCGGATTGCAAATTTAAACAAAGATATGGACTTGCTGCCTGATGTGCAAAAGGCTGCAAATTGGTTACTGGAGAACCATCCCCAGCGAGTGGAAACTGTGCTTAGAAGATGGCTGGGTAATGCGGTGGAATATGCGAATGCCTGATTAATTAATTGCCATCATGCCGATCACCATCACACCAGCCAGTTTTAATGTTAAAAGCAAACCGAGTAGTAATCCGATTTTGCTGAATATCCCTGAAGCAGGTTTCATTGCCTGCATAAGGCTGAGTATTGTGCCAAGCACGGCTAACACTAAAGCTGCCCAGTAAAGCATGTTGAAGCATATAGTTTCACACATGCGTCCATTAAAAGGCCCGCTCAATAGGCTATAAACCAGAGCGACAGTCACTCCCCAGCCGATTAAAACAAATGCATTTGCAGTTACTGTATTCATATTTATTAACTCTAGTGAGGCTATTCGACCAATAACTGGCAAGTAGTGAACCTGTCACATTATGAATGACAGAAAACACTGCCGCAGGTAAAGCGCTACCGACACTGAAGAATTTTACTGCCAGAGCTGCGGCCAGTCCAGAGTTTTGCATACCAACCTCAATGGCAATGGTTTTGCTTATGATTTTATCGCGAGTGATTACTAAAGTTACGAGATAACCGAGACCCAGGCCAGCTATATTATGCGCCAATACCAGGCCCACGAGGATCGGGCTAATCGCCGATAAATTAGTTTTATTAAGCGCAACAATGATGGCAACGATGAAGCAGATTAGCAATATGGAAAGAGGGCTGGAAAATTTCTGTATTGGTAATATAAGAATGCGAAGATACTGATTAAGTACAACGCCCAGACTGACAGGTAAAACAACCACATTAAAGATGCTGGTCATCATATTAACGATGTCTATTTCAACTGTATGATTGAATAGGCATAGGTGATTAAAGGTGTAAAAACAACTGCTAGGCAGGTGCTGATGGCGGTTAAGGTAATCGACAATGCCACATCGGCCTTGCTGATATAACAAATCACATTAGAAGCTGTGCCACCAGAAACGCTACCGACCAGGATCATACCTGCCGTAAGCATGCTGGATAATTCGGCGAGTCGACTCAGCTGCCAGGCAATCAAAGGTATAAAGCCAAATTGTAAAATTAATCCCAGCAGTATTATGGGATAACGTTGAAGGGCGCGTTTGAAGTCGTTAAGTGTGAGTGTTGTACCCATACAAAAAATCACGGCATCTAACAAATAAACAATCCATGTTTTAAAGTCTGTTAAATAATGTGGCCAAATTTAAGCAAACAAACTCGCAATAATTGCAAGGACTGGAAAGTAGCGTTGTAATAAGGGCATAAAATAAGTTAGTAATCAAAAATAAAGAGTGATGACATTACAAAATTAAATGATGGCGGAAAATGTTAGGCATGAAATAATGACTTATAAATCTGCATATATATTGCCATTTTCAATAATTAGACTGATTTTTTGCAGTGCTTGCCCTGAACAGGGGCCATAAACGCAATGTCCGGTATCGATCTCAAAAAGAGCGCCGTGGTTAACGCATTGGATATAGTCTTTATCCATACTTAGAAATTCATCCGGCATCCAATTTAATGGGGCATGAATATGTGGACAAATGTTTTCATAAGCGACAATGTGATCATCATTGCGTACAATAAATACATTACGTTCCGGGTTAGATTCTGTTATAACAAATTCCCGTGAATCGCCATCACTAATTTCTTCGAGTTCGCAAAGTTTTATAAGAGGCATAATGTTTGAAAGTCTTGAATATTAAATTTGAAGATTCAATGAAGGTAGAAGAGTCTTTCTATCAGGCGTTTTGTAATCAAGATATCGAGTTGATGAAGAATGTATGGGATAAAACAGACGATGTCGTCTGCATACACCCCGGTTCATTAAGAATATGTGGTTTTAAGCCGATTATAGCAAGCTGGGAAAAAATATTTACAGGTTTTGCTAGTGCTACAATAAAAACCAGTGAAAAAATTTACAGATGTGAAAAAGATATTGCATTTCACTACCTCAAAGAAGACGTATTATTAAAGCAAAAAAGAATAGCGATTGTTTATGCGATTAATATTTATTGTGATACGGAAAACGGCTGGAAAATGATTACACACCACGCAAGTCTGGTATTTAAGGAGCTTAACAAGCAAGTTAACCCGAGTATTCATTGATCAGAAAGATAATTTTTCCATCTGGAATAAAGATGAGCTATAAAGTTTGGAGTATGGCGCGAGGATACAACACTATAATTGTATAAATGTAATATGGTCGTATTAAATTAAATGAACACATTAATAAATCATTGTTAAAAAAACATACAAGGGGGCGCGCAATGAAGTTCATACTAAATAATCTTAAATACGTATTAGTGCTAATCGTTATCAGTATATTAATCCCTTCTCTGGTAGGTATAAATAATGCCGGGGAAAGAACCGTGATTCAATATCCGACAGGGACATTGGTTGTTAAGTTTGAACCG
>CAZWQM010000024.1:0-20565 GCA_964636225.1 uncultured Thiotrichales bacterium
GGCGCCATGGCGCTCGTCCCCTTTTTAGTTTGACCCGATATTGGGATTTAGCGGGCCCCCGGTCTTGAATAAACAATTGGGAAATATTCGGCATCGCTCGGCCTTCTCTCGGGGTATGCTGTCTAGTTAAAAATGGTTATAGGTAGGAATTTCCCGACATAAATGGAGGGCGCATTTGATTAATTTATTTTAATTATACTTTTATATAAATTAGTTAAATAGTATTAATTAATTCCGTCGCCTAACTTCAGGCAGTCGGCTCGTATGGGCTATACCGGGGGCTCCCCTGAAGAGTGGACATTTTGAAGCCAGGGGCACTGCGTTCAACCACCCTTGGCAGAGATAGCGATCGCAGGTCGCCTTGGCGAATCGCTCACTCGATATCGTTTGAAACGCACCAGCTTTAATCGGCCTGAGCCTGCCTGAATCGGTCATAGGCGATTCAGGCCACCAAGGCTGGTTGGTGTTGGGCGTGGTCACTTGTCGAAAATTCCAGATTCACCAAAACCCCCCATATATGCCGCCTGACTTTGAGGATCCCATGGGTCTACAGCCGCGGGGATCAGGGCGAGGTCCTTGCTCACCAACAGATGGATGTGGATGCCTTGGAATGGATAGGCGTTGGGGTAGCAAGGCACGTTCTCCATATAAGCTGAAGAGGGGGCTGCTGTCAGCCAGCCTTCGAGGACCAGAAGTGTTTTCCCATTAGATACTGTTTTGGTAAATAATTTCGTTCAAGGTTCGAACAAACGACCCTGAAGCGTTAAACTATCGCGGCGGTTCACGCGGGTTGGTTCGTTTCGCGTGCCAGCTTCCAATAGCTAGTTTCCCCGTTCATGCTTGTCCACAGCGGCACGGCATGGCGGTAGCGTCCCTAAATTGGCTCCACGGCCGCTTCGCATGGCCTAAATACAACCCCAAAGGTCAATCCATACGATGACCAGTCCTAAGTCAGAGATCCAAGAAGAAACACACATTCGGATCATGCGCATCCTGCAAGACAACCCGGACCTGACCCAGCGAGAGCTGGCCAAGGCGCTTGGCATGAGCGTGGGTGGCCTGAACTACTGCCTGAACGCCCTGATAGAAAAGGGCTTTGTCAAGATGGATAACTTCCAAAATAGCAAGAACAAGTTCAAGTACGTCTACCTACTCACCCCCCAGGGCATTGCCGAAAAAGTGGTCCTGACCAGCCAGTTTCTGAAACGGAAGATGGAAGAGTACGACGCGTTGAAGGTGGAGATTGAGGCGCTTAAGGCCGAAGTGGGCGACGAAGGAGCCAATGGTTTCAAAAATGCCTCACGCTGATTTTTGAAATTGATTTGTTAGAGAAGGCAGTTATTGTGAAATTAAAAGACATCAATTTATCCATCGTAGGTCTGGGTTATGTCGGCCTTCCCCTTGCCGTCGAGTTCGGGCGCAAACGTTCTGTAGTAGGTTTCGATATAAATCAGCTCCGTGTCGATGAACTCAAGGCCGGCAACGACCTCACCCTTGAGACCTCCCGAGAGGAGCTCGCCGCGGCCAAGCACCTAAGCTACACCACCAATCTCGAAGACTTGCGCGCTTGCAACTGCTATATCGTCACTGTCCCCACCCCCATCGACGAGTACAAGCGCCCGGACCTCACCCCCCTCATCAAGGCCAGCGAAACCGTTGGCAAGGTGCTCAAAAAAGGCGACATCGTCATTTACGAATCCACCGTTTACCCCGGATGCACCGAAGAAGATTGCGTGCCAGTGCTCGAAAAGCACTCAGGTCTCAAGTTTAACCAGGACTTTTACTGCGGCTACAGTCCGGAGCGCATCAACCCCGGTGATAAAGAACACCGCGTCACCACGATCAAAAAGGTCACCTCCGGCTCCACCCCGGAAATCGCTGATCTTGTAGATGCGCTATATGACGAAATCATCACCGCAGGCACCCACAAAGCCGACAGCATCAAAGTGGCCGAGGCCGCCAAGGTCATCGAGAACACCCAGCGTGACCTCAACATCGCGCTTATCAACGAGCTGGCTCTTATCTTTAACAAGATGGATATAGACACCGAAGCGGTGTTGAAGGCGGCCGGCAGCAAGTGGAACTTCCTGCCCTTCCGCCCCGGTCTGGTCGGTGGCCACTGTATCGGTGTTGACCCCTACTACCTAACCCACAAGGCTCAAGCCATCGGCTACCACCCAGAGATCATCCTGGCTGGTCGCCGCTTGAACGACAGTATGGGTACCTATGTCGTCGCTCAACTGGTCAAGGCCATGACTAAAAAACGTATCCAGGTTGAAGGAGCCAAAGTGCTGGTTATGGGCCTGACCTTCAAAGAAAACTGCCCCGATCTTCGCAACACTCGTGTTGTCGATATCGTTTCTGAGCTGAAAGACTACAACTGCTACGTTGATGTGTACGACCCCTGGGTGTCCGTCGAACAGGCGCAGCACGAATATGGCATTACGCCAATCGGCAAAGCCAAGACTGGCGGCTACGACGCCATCATCCTCGCCGTCGCGCACCACCAGTTCAAAGACATGGGCGCTGCTGCCATTCGGGCTTTGGGTAAGCCCACTGCAGTACTTTACGACCTGAAGTACGTCCTGTCGGCTCAGGAATCTGACCTGAGGTTGTAATATGACTGCCTACGAATCCCTCAAAAACCAACTTCAAGCGGAGCAAAAAACCTGGCTGATCACCGGTGTGGCCGGCTTCATCGGCAGCAACCTACTCGAAGCCCTGCTCAAACTGAACCAGCGCGTCATTGGTCTGGATAATTTCAGTACCGGCCACCAACGCAACCTCGACGAAGTCCAAGCCCTCGTCACTACACAGCAATGGGCTAACTTCCAGTTCACCAACGGCGACATCCGCAGCCTGGAAGACTGCAACCGAGCTATGAACTGGACAATTCAGTCCTCAGCACTCAGTCCTCAGTCCTTCCCAGCCGACTACGTCCTTCACCAAGCTGCCCTAGGTTCCGTTCCGCGCAGCATCGAAGACCCCATCACCACCAGCCAGAACAACATCGATGGCTTCCTGAATATGCTGGTTGCGGCACGCGACGCAAAGGTCAAGCGCTTCGTCTACGCCGCCAGCAGCTCAACTTATGGTGACCACCCCGATTTGCCCAAAGTTGAAGACAAAATCGGCAAGCCCCTTTCGCCATATGCCGTCACCAAGCTGGTCAACGAGCTGTACGCCGACGTATTCGCCCGCGCCTATGGCTTCAAGACCATTGGCCTGCGCTACTTCAACATCTTCGGCCGTCGTCAGAACCCCGAAGGCGGGTATGCCGCTGTGATTCCTAAGTGGATATCTTCGCTCATCAAAAACGAACCTGTCTATATCAACGGCGATGGCGAAACGAGTCGCGACTTTTGCTACATCGAAAACGCCATTCAGGCCAATATCCTCGCCGCTACAACAACCAAGGTCGATGCCGTCAACCAAGTGTACAACGTAGCCGTTGGTGATCGTACTACCCTTAATGAACTGTACTATTACATCCGAGATAGGCTGGCTTGCTGGAATCCGAAGCTCAAGGATATGAAACCGATTTACAGAGCCTTCCGAAATGGAGATATTCGTCATTCATTGGCGGACATCAGAAAAGTCAGAAACCTCATTGGCTATTGCCCAACACATAAGATTAAAGAAGGGCTGGATTATTCAGTGGAATGGTATATAGAATCTTTAGTGTTAAGAAATAAATGAGCAAACAAATATCGCGAAATGCTTTTGCACTAGCTATAGTTCAAATCGCGAATTATGTCTCGCCACTAATTGTATTAATGCACCTGACGAAAACGTTAGGACAAGAAATATATGGCGTCCTCGCGTTTTCTCAAGGATTAATTGCAACAGGCGCCATATTGGTCGACTTCGGTTATGGAATGTCCGCGACAAATAAAGCATCGAAAAATAGACACAATAAAAATTATCTATGTAAACTATTAAATGGAACATTGTTGGTAAAATTAATTCTATTCGCGTTATTCTCATTGGGAATAGTTATATATGCGTATACGAATTCTAAATATTCAGAGTATTCCTTAATATTTGTAGTATCTCTGTTTCCGTTAGTCGTGCAAATGATCAATCCATTATGGATATTTCACGGGCTTGAAAAAATAAAGCATTATGCAATAATTTTAATATTAACAAAGATAATATTTGCAGCCCTGTGCGTACAGTATGTCAACAATCGTTGGGATTATTATTTAGTTCATATATTTAATGGACTAAGCCAGTTGATCGCATTGTTGGGATCAATAATATACCTATATAAAAATGGGTATAAGATAAAGATCCCCAAATTAGGGGTTGTCGCATATTGCTATAAATTTTCAAAGCAATTTTTCTTATCGCGAGTTGCGGTGGCAACCTACATGAACGGTGGGGTCATCGTGCTGGGATTGAGCGCAAATCCAACAATTGTCGCAACGTATTCAATGGCAGAACAGCTTTATAAGGTGATGCAAACTGCGTTGGCTCCAATTGCTGCTGCTGCGTATCCTTACATGGCAAATAAAAAAGATTTAGGGCTGATGATTAAGCTAATATTAATAGTGACGGGAGTGGCTGCTCTAGGGGCCGCAGTAGGATATATAGTGTCTCCAACATTGTTGATTATGATTTTTGATGAGAGTTGGTTAAATACTCTTCCAATATTAAATGTATTTCTAATTGCAATTGTGATTCATGCAGCAACCGTTATGATGGGGTATCCCCTGGCAGCACTTCTTGATCGACTAGAGGTGGCAAATTATTCTGTTATGGCTGGTGCAGTTACTTATATGACAATCTTAGGGATATCTTATTTTTTTGAAATAGTCACGCCAATAAATATGGCGTACATTATGATAATAAGTGAATCGATTGTATTGATATACAGGTGCGGTGGCATGATGCCAGAAATAAAAAAACGAATTAATTTGAATGCTAAAATGAAAGAGTTAAAATGAAAAAAATAGTATATGTTGCAATGAGTGCAGATATAATTCATCCAGGACATCTTAATATAATCAACACGGCAACGAAGTATGGTGATGTAGTGGTTGGATTGTTAACGGATAAGGCCATTGCAAGCTACAAGAGGGTGCCGTACATGTCATATGAAAAACGCCGAATCGTACTTGAAAATATAAAGGGTGTATCTAGCATTGTTGCTCAAGAGACGTTAGATTATGTTCCAAACTTAATGAAAATAAAGCCGAATTACGTCGTGCATGGTGATGATTGGAAGAGTGGTGTGCAAAGTGAAACGCGACGGAGAGTAATAGAAAAATTAGCGGAATGGGGTGGTGAATTAATTGAAGTTCCATACACGGAAGGTATATCATCTACGGCGCTACAAAAAGCAATTAGGGAAATTGGGACCACACCAGATATCCGACGCGGTCGCCTAAGACGACTCCTCCAGGTGAAGCCGACACTTCGATTTCTTGATTTGCATAATGCCTTGACAGGACTGATAATTGAAAATACAAAAGTTGTTTTAAATGATGGAATTCAAAGAGAGTTTGATGGAATGTGGGGTAGTAGCCTAACAGACTCAACCGCAAAGGGTAAGCCAGACATTGAAGCTGTAGATGTTAGCGCTCGCATGACGACACTAAATGAAGTGCTCGAGGTCACAACAAAGCCGATAATTTATGATGGTGACACGGGAGGATTATCAGAGCATTTTACATTTACAGTACGTACTCTTGAACGATTGGGTGTGTCGGCTGTGATTATTGAAGATAAAACTGGACTTAAAAAAAATTCCTTATTCGGCACAGATGTGGCGCAATCACAAGATGAAATATCATCATTCTGTGAAAAGATACGTAAAGGAAAAATGGCCCAAGCAACAGAAGACTTCATGATAATCGCAAGAATAGAGAGCCTAATTTTAGACAAAGGAATGGATGATGCATTAGAACGTGCTGAAGCATATCTAGAAGCCGGTGCAGATGGGATTATGATTCATAGTCGCAAGAAATCACCTGATGAAATATTCGAATTCTGTGAACGATATGCCATGCTTCCTAATCGCAAAACGTTGGTTGTTGTCCCGTCTACTTATAATTCGGTCACAGAAAGCGAGTTATCTTCAAAGGGCGTTAATATTATCATCTATGCGAACCACCTTCTTCGAAGTGCATACCCAGCAATGGTAGAGACCGCGAAATCAATATTGACGAATGAGAGATCAGCTGAGTGTGATGACCGATTAATGCCAATAAACGAAATATTGCAACTCATACCGGGGACAATGTAAATGATTGAGCCTAAAAAATTTTTTGATTTGGCTATAGAAAAAGGAATCGATTTTTTTACGGGCGTTCCTGATTCTTTATTAGCAGAATTTTGTGCTCATGTGGATGACGTAGGCGGTAGAGCCAGGAATATAATTGCTGCAAATGAAGGAAACGCTATCGGTATCGCTATCGGATATCATATGTCCACGGGCAAAGCAGCTATGGTCTATATGCAGAATTCAGGCTTGGGAAATGCTGTAAACCCATTAGTTTCGCTTGCAGATCCCGAGGTATACAAGATACCGATGATGTTGTTAATCGGCTGGAGAGGTGAGCCTGGTGTTCTTGATGAACCCCAGCATATTAAGCAAGGGCGAATCACTTTAGATCAATTGCGTATTATGGAGATTCCATATTGGGTTATCGACTCTGCTTCTGATATAAGTAGTGTGATGAATACTGCTTGTAACAATATGTACGAACGTGGTGCTGCGGTTGCATTAGTTGTTCGTAAAAATACTTTTGCTCAATATAAATCTGTAAAATCTAAAAGGCAACTATCAGCTTTTGTTAGAGAGCACGCTCTGGAAAAAATTTTACAATTGGCTAAAGAAAGCGATATCATAGTATCTACGACAGGTAAAACTTCTCGTGAAGTATATGAAATACGGCAGAAACATAACCAAACCAAATCTGATTTCTTGACAGTGGGGGGAATGGGTCACACAGCATCGATAGCATTAGGTATTGCAATTGGTAAGCATGAGCGTAGGATAATTTGTTTAGATGGTGATGGATCGATTTTGATGCATATGGGATCACTTCCAGTGATTGCTGGATATAAACCTAACAATTTTATTCATATCGTGCTAAATAATGGAGCACATGAGTCGGTTGGGGGACAGTCAACTGTGGCCGCAAACATCGATTTTGATTCTCTATCGAAAGCAATAGGATATGTGGGATATGCAATGGCTAATGATCATTCAACGCTAGATGTGGCATGGGAGAAATTAACGAATATAAAAGGTCCGACATTATTGGAAATAAAATTAAAAACAGGCTCACGTGAAAACTTAGGACGTCCAGAGATAACTCCAGAAAATAATAAATTAGCATTCATGCGTGATATGGATAAATAATAAAATGAAATCTGAATTTTTTAATCCTGTAAAGATTATTTTCGGGTCGATTGACTTACTACCGAACTATATCAGCGGTAAAACAATATTATTGGTCACTAGTGCTGGGTTTAATACTCGTGGAACAGTTGATAGGATTAAGAATATACTTGAATCCAACATAGTTATTGTATGGGACAAAGTGAAGTCTAACCCAGATATATCGGATATCCAGGCCGCATCTGAAAGTTTTCGCAACATCGAAATAGACGTTGTTATTGGCTTGGGTGGAGGGAGCGCTTTAGATGCTGCAAAAGTGTTAGCAAATCTAGTGTCAAACAAAAACATTAGATCACTTGAATATCTCTTAGAGCATAAAAGTTCTCTAAGTAATAAATATAGATTACCTTTAATTGCTATTCCTACAACTGCAGGTACCGGTGCTGAGGTGACACCTTTCGCGACTATCTGGGATAAAAGAAATTACAAGAAGTATTCACTACCAGGCGACGAGCTATTTCCAGATATTGCGTTACTTGATTATAATCTCACGAAAACATTAAGCTACGAAGACACACTCTATCCAGCATTAGACTCCATTTCACACGCACTAGAAAGTATCTGGAATGAAAATTCAGGGCCAATTAGCTTAATATACTCATACAGAGCCCTTGAGATATTGAGTACTTCATTAAAAAAAGTATTGGATAATCCTAATAATATGGAAGAAAGATCAAATTTACAGAAAGCAAGTGTATTGGCAGGAGTTGCAATTAGTCAAACTAGAACGGCCGTCGCGCACTCAATTTCGTATCCCTTAACCGTCAGATTCGGAGTGCCACATGGATTAGCATGTAGTTTCACGTTACCTAACCTAATCGATAAGCATTTGATAAGTGCTGATACGCATGAATACGAAAACCTGCTTCTTTCGATAAAGGAACTCCTGTTATCATTTTCGTTAACTCAAATATTAAAATCTTACGCAACTGTTGATCAGGTGCTCGATACCGTTCAAGTGAAGACGCAAGATGAGCGATTGAGTAATTACAAATGGCGACAATTATATAATCCTATAGAAATCGCAAGCCAAGCGTTTAATTAAAGTTTTGATAAATAGTATATAAATACACATTAATCAAATTATGTACGATTTAATATATAATAATACAAAAAAAATTATCAAGGCTATATGGTATATAGTTTGGACTCCGCTATATTTAATGATTGATTTGCTACTACCAATTGATAAAAGAATAGTTTTATTTGGGGCTTGGAATGGGTTAACTTACTCCGATAACCCAAAATATATTTTCGAGTACGCGAAAAATAATATGGGCTCAAATAAGGCCTACTGGATTACTAAATCTTCAAGAATTTACAATGAATTAAGATCAATAGGAATGCCCGTTGCAAAGGCTTACAGTGTAAGCGGGATAATACTTCAACTTTTCTCTGGTAAGATTGTGTATACGCATGCTGCGGAATGGGAGTTTGTGCCGTTTTTAATTAGACGCAGCGCTATTAAAATTCTAACTTGGCATGGAGTACCGATAAAAAAAATAGGGTACGATGCAATGAGTTTATATGAAAAATATGGACACAGCATCAAGCAAGTTATTGCGCCTTATACTCTTCATCGGCATACATATTATTTATCATGCGGCAATGAAGATTCCAAAATATACGAAACTGCTTTTAAGGCGCAAACGGGGCAGACTTTCATCTCTGGATATCCTAGGAATGACGCACTCTTTAAAGGCTTAACTATATATAAAAAAGAAGTAGAGAAGATAAAAGTTATATATATGCCTACTTTACGTGGAAAAGCCTATTCTGAATTTGAATTATTGAAGAAGAGCAATGTTCACCTGAAACAGCTAGATGGTGAACTTAATAAGCGGAATGTAGAGCTATTAATAAAGCTACATCCAGTAAACATTTTAAGTGAAATAGATAGAATTCAAATCGAATTATGTGAATGTATTCGCGTAATTGAACCGAGACATGATTTGTACGGCGAATTATCTTCTGCAGATATTCTAGTTACTGATATATCTGGTGTGATGGTTGATTTTTTGGTGCTCAATAAGCCAATTATCAACTTTATACCTGACTATCACGAATATATAGAAAAAGATCGCGAGCTTTACCATGAGCTTCCCGATATAGTGGGAGATCATTTTTGTGAAGATTGGAACGACGTAATTGCATCAGTTGATGAAATTATTAACTGTAATTTAAGTGTAGGGCCAAAACAATTAGCTTTAATGCGAAAATATCATAAATATATGGATGGTCTATCATCAGAACGCGCTTGGAGAATCATATCAAATCTTTAAATTAGTTCATATATTTTATTGTGTTTGGTATTTCGCTGCGAAACATTGATTGGTTGTTATACTCTGAAAGGATGAATTGTGAACTCAAAAAAAAATAAACCGATGGGTGAATTTCCGTTGCTAGACGAAAATGAAGGTATTCCCTTGTTCTATCCCCATGTGCCAGAAGGGGCGATTGATGAGGTGGCAGATACTCTATCTGGACGATGGATCGGCCAAGGTCCAAAGGTCGATAGATTTGAGTCTGAATTTGGCGCCAAATTTATGAAAGGCTGCAGTGCATTAGCTGTTGGAAGTGGAACTGATGCGTTGCATTTAGCTTATATTATGGCTGGTGTTAAAGCCGGTGATGAAGTAATCGTTCCTGTGTTTACGTGCACAGCAACTAATCTACCATTGCTTTACATAGGCGCGAAGCCAGTCTTTTGTGATTTGGATCCTGAAACTATGAATGTTTCGATTAGTGATATAGAGAAAAGGATCACTGAGAAGACCGTTGCTATTGCGTGCGTGGATTACGGAGGTATCCCCTGTAACTATAGTGAATTAAATAAATTATGCCAAAAATATAATTTGAAACTGATATCGGACGCTGCTCATTCCCTTGGGACAATGTATAAGGGGAAGCTTGCATCCACATATTCTGATTTTACGATATTTTCATTTCAGGCGATAAAAACACTAACTACAGGTGATGGTGGGATGTTAGCAATTAAAAATCCTGAATTGTTAGATTATGGTAAGAGGCTGCGTTGGTTCGGTATTGATAGAGCAGCTAAGCAAGGTGGAATTTGGGAAAATGACATTGTGGATATCGGATATAAATATCAAATGAATGATATTTCGGCCGGAATTGGACTTGCTGGTATGAAGGAAATTGATTCGGTAATCTCGAAACGAAATCAATTGTTCAAGTTATATTCCCAACTCATGAACCAAAATGGTTATAGGATTATTGGGGAGTCCGAAAATGATATTTATTTTAATAGTGCATGGTTGATGACGATAGTTGTTGATGGCGGTAGAGAGGATTTAATGAAGAAGTTGCGTGAAAAAGGCGTTGAATCTGCGCAAGTTCACTACAGGAATGATCGGTATACAGTTTTCGGGGGCCGACGAGATGATTTGCCCAATATGGATTCTATTGAAGATAGATACCTGGTACTTCCGCTATATCCACGAATGACGAACAAAAATATAGAAAGCATTTGTAATATTATCAATGGCGGGTGGTGATCTTTCAATATAAACAATTTTGTCTGAGTTGATTTGCCATGTTCAAAGACGTATGTAATAATATATTTTGCAATCGTATTTCTTATGCTAGGAGAATATATTTAACATTGTAGATTCATTAAGCTTGCAGTTAATCTAGATTTGTGTGTTTATATATCCTTAAGTTTCTTGGGTTACCGTGTGTTATATTTGTATTTACATGTATTAGTCGAAAAATAGCATGCATGTGTTTTAAGCACACAGTAATCCAACCTGTAAAAAATTTCATTCATATTAAGCTCGCATTTAATTTTAAAATAATGTATGCGGATTTTGAAATAGACGTTCTACCGGAAGCAAAACGCTAATATGGGTCGGGTCAATAGTGCTGCCACATGTAAGCGGATCTCTGGGTATATGTCGCCACCTGAGCAGAATGTCCGCTAGTGGCTATTCGATGAAAGTGGAATACAACCACCAGAGTACCCATGGCTTCGTAGTATTCATCGCCCGGGGGCCGCGTGCGGATATAGCTTCCCATCATTCTGCGTCTATACTGGGTACGAAACGGGAACGTCAACGCGTTTTCAGTGGTTATATCTAGCTTAACACGCTTAACAATATCAGGCTACTCAAATTCACAAAAAGTACTGATCACATGGCCGACAGATCTAAATTTAAGATTGTTTTGTATATTGCAGTAACTTATGGTTTCAAGTTTTAAATGGCATTTTCATCAACACTTGTGATGGACATAAATGCTATTTGTTCGTTGTATTCAGTAAATAAATCAAAAACCTTTTATCCTAAAACATGATGACTTCTAAGAAATTGATAGACGTAATAATTGTAAATTGGAACAGCGGAGAACATCTATTCAATTGTATTTCAGCATTAATTAAATTTAATGCATCAAGTTTATGCAATATCATTGTTATTGATAACAACTCTCATGATCATTCACTTGAATTAATACAAAAATTTAGCTCACAAATAAATATAATTATAAATAATGAGAATATAGGGTTTGCGGCCGGGTGCAATTATGGTGCGTCGTCCGGTGAAGCTAAGTACTTGCTTTTCCTTAACCCCGATGTAATAGTGAAGGATTCAAGTATTGAAGATACTTTGAATTTTTATGAATCAAAAAGTCAGCAGGAAAATATTGGCGTTGTTGGCATTAGATTGTTGAATATGGACGGATCAATTGGAGTATCGCATTCAAAGTTTCCTCGATTTCCGCATTTTTTAGCACAGGTTATGGGTCTTCACAAGATATATAGCTTCTTTTCGCCATTGAGAACTGGATCAAAATATATCGATGCAACGAGGGTTGATCAAATAACCGGTGCATTCTTTTTTATATCAAGAAAGAACTTTGAGAAATTTAATGGGTTTGATGAACGCTTTTTTGTGTATTACGAAGAATTAGATCTAAATTTGAGATTACATCGGAGCGGCTATGTTTCATATACATTGCCAAATGTTATTGCGATGCATTACGGTGGAGGATGTTCAGAATTTAATTCCGCGAAAAGTCTTAGTTATAATCTAAAGAGTAGGCTGAAATACTTCAATAAAAATTATACACGCTTCGAGTATACGCTTGTCTATGCTCTTACTGTATTTGTTGAGCTCCCAATTCGATTGTTGAAATCCTACATTGTGAAGAAAAAAATAGTTGGAATAAGAGAATTATTCGTTGATATTTCAGGGCTTAAAAGATGATAAATAATCCTCCATACAAACTTAATATTGGGTGTGGATCAATTAAGTCCCCTCCGGGATTTATTGGAATCGACCGAATTAAATATCCACACGTTGATATAGTAGGCGATGCACTTTCTATCATGAAATCATTCAGTGATTCGTCCGTTCAAGAGATTATAATGTCTCATTTTTTAAATCATGTTGATAATTGGATTGACTACTTTAAGGAAATTGAGAGGATACTGACAAATGGTGGTGTAGTAAAAATAACATGTCCTCATTTCTCTAATCCCTATTTTTATAGTGATCCCACACACATAAACACAACGGGTTTATATACGATGTCTTATTACTTGAAAGAAGAGCTTTTTCAAAGAAAAGTTCCAAAATATTTTGATGCTATTAATTTATCAATTGAGCAAGTTCATTTAGTATTTAAATCACCAAAGCCATTTTATGTTCGATATCTGATTAAAAAAATTTTTAACTATGTTTTCAACCTCAATTACTACACGCAAGAGTTCTATGAGGAAAATTTATCTAGTATAATTCCTGCATATGAAATTATATTTAAAGTCGTTAAAAAATGAAGTCAGTATTGTGCCTCACCAAGTACTCGAATAAAGGTGCTAGTAGCCGCATCCGAATACTTTCTAACGTCGGATTTTATGAGGATAATGGTTATAAGTTCAAAGTTAGTCCACTCCTTTCCGATAATTATCTTGATGCGGTTTATTCTGCCAAATATTTGATAGCTCGGATAATTTACGCAAAATGCTTACTGGTTCGTATATTTTTTTTATTGCGTGAGATTTTATTCTGCAAGAAATACGACATCATTTATGTTGAATATGAAATACTTCCCTATATCCCATGGCGATTCGAAGGGTTTTTATATACTCTCGGGCGTAAAGTCCTCGTCGAATTTGATGATCCTATTTATCTAAAATATAAGGATAATAGGTTTTTAGTCAATAAGTTTCGATATCTTTCAGAGATCGCCAGTACCATTGTAGTCAGTAGTAGCGTAATGAGGTCTCATTTTTTATCATTGAATAATAATTCTACGGTTAAAATTTTAGATACACCTGTTGATATCTATAAGACAAATCACCTCCAGAGTAAGAAAAACATTGTTGGTTGGATTGGTTCTCCTACAAGTGAACCCTATCTTTTAAATATTATACCCAAGATTCTTCCGATTTTAAAAACTTCTGGCTGGCGTCTGGAAGTTATTGGTGTATCTAAAAATTTTTTGAATTTGGTTGGTGGGGAATTTAGAGATTATATTACTATAACTGAATGGTATAATGGTGTAGATCGACTTATATTGCCCACCTGGAAGATCGGTCTTCTACCTTTGGATCTTTCTGAATGGACATATGCTCGGGATGCATACAAAGCGAACATGTATTTGTCTATGAGTATATTCACCGTATGTGACAACGTACCTTCAACGAGGGAATTACATCACAAGTATGGTCATTGTGTTTTGGTCGATGATCCCAGCGATTGGGGGGAGGCATTAAGTAAATCAATCAGTTTTGTTCAAAGCCGCACAGGTCAATTCACTCCTAAAAATAAATATACATTCACCCGTGAATCGTATGTGAATGGTATATTAAATATTATGAATTTGATTTCAGTGTGATGCGTATAATCTTCCTTTTATATTTCATTTATAATCTAATTTTCGGTACACCGGGTTTCGGTGTTATGGCATTACTTTCTACTGCATTGATTTTATATTGGTTCATTCATTCTTTTAATGTTCGCAGTAGTGATATAAGTATTGGCTTCGTTCTCGCTGCATTTGTTCTATGCTTGTTGCCTGGTGTTTTGTTGGGTCTTTTAAGAGGCAATGCTGGCGCATATGTTTTATCGACATTTTTTTTGATATCGATACCCTTGCATTTTCTTATGTTCAAAATAGGACGCTCCCAATGGGTTGGTAACATTATATTTACGACTTATTATTTGTATATTATTAATGTGCTCGTTGGTTCATCTATTTTAATATTTTTTTACATTTATGGAAATGAGATATTTGAAAGTATTTCTTTTCTCTTCTTTTTGCTTGACAGGGGTTTTGGATTCGGAGTCGATGATGGATTTGAGATTCAGTTCCCGAATTATGCTTTATTTATATTTGTTCCTGCGTTCTTTAATTCATATTATATTCTTCGATTTGTTTCAAGATATAAAACGCCATCAGTGGCTGGTTGGTTTATGTTATTTGGAATAAATATGTTTACCTTTCTTATTGGTAGCAGATCTATTTTTGTTTCAACAGTATCATCGGTCGCTTTGATGTTTATCTTGGCTTATTTTTCTGGTATTGGGAGTTTTTTCAAGAGGTCGCGTTTTCTAATATTGCTGACTATCTTTTTTGTATCTGCTTCCATAGTCTTTGGTTATATTCAGTATAATTTCATTCGTGGTATTTCATCTGGTGTCGTTTCTGATACTGTTAGGCTTGAACAATTTAATTATTTGATTGACAATATTGCAAATAATCCATTCTTTGGTAATGGTATTGGCCATGTTGGTGAATTTGTCCGTTCTTTGAAAAATCCTTGGGCATTCGAGCTAAGCTATTTTGTTTTAGCTCAATGGATTGGACTCCCCTTCTTTTTTTTACTTTGTTTGTTGCTCGCTTTTTGTTTTATATTTTCTTTTATTAATCTTAAGCTTGTTTCGTTGGATGAATTAATTATATATTTCTCTAGTCTCGCCGGATCTCTTTCGATGTTAATTGCTTCCATTTTTAATCCATACATTTTTAATTTCGGTTCTTTGTGGGTTGTTTTTTTGCCATTTTGGGTTAATTATTGGTATTCAACTCCTAAAGCCATCCCATTTTCATACGGTACTGTATCCCGTAACAGGTTTTTTTAATTATGTGTGGTCTAGCTGGTTTTTTTACTTTGTCGCAAGGGTTTGAGTGCAGGGACGGGGAGGTTGTTCTCCGTTCTATGGCTGATCAATTGGTTCATCGCGGTCCAGATAGCCATGGATTCTGGACTGACTCGGCTTCTGGTATTGGCCTTGTTCACCGCCGACTTCGCATTTTAGATTTGAGCCCTTCGGGTGCCCAACCGATGTCCTCGGCAAGTGGAAGGTATGTGGTTGCTTTCAATGGCGAAATTTATAATCACGATATTCTTCGGAGCCGCTTGAAAGCTGCTGGGAATGCTTCTCTCTCGTGGCGTGGAAACTCAGATACGGAAACGTTGTTGGCATGTATCGATGCTTGGGGGCTGATTGGTACCCTCAATTGTGCAATTGGTATGTTTGCAATTGCCTTGTGGGACCGTGAATCTAAAACGCTTACTCTAGCCAGAGACCGTTTGGGTGAAAAGCCGATGTACTATGGTTGGCAGGGTTTCGGTCAAGATAAGACATTTCTCTTTGGGTCGGAGATGTCAGCGTTGCGCCGTCATCCTTCATTCGCCGCTGAGATTAATCGAGATGCACTAGCGTTACACCTTAAGCATGGCTGTATAGGGGGAGCTAATAGTATTTTCAAGGGTATACACAAACTCTTGCCAGGTCACTTGCTAACTGTATCCCTTGCATCGCCCGAACCTTCACTTCATTCTTGGTGGTCTGGATCTGATATTGCCCTGGAGAGTATGGCCCGCCCTTTCACTGGATCACCTGATGAGGCTGTAAATTCGCTGGAAACCTTGCTGCACGATGCCGTTTCTCTGCAGATGAAGGCCGATGTACCGCTGGGTGCGTTTCTTTCAGGTGGCGTGGATTCCTCAACCATCGTGGCAATAATGCAGTCCCAATCTACAAAGCCCATTCGCACATTCTCCATTGGCTTCAATGAAAGTAGTTACGATGAGGCTAAGAATGCTAGCGCCGTTGCAAATCATTTAGGAACTGATCACACGGAACTTTATGTTACAGCAGAAATGGCTTTGGGAGTGATTCCTAATTTACCCAGACTTTTTTCAGAACCCTTTGCAGATTCATCTCAGATTCCTACATTTCTAGTAAGTAAATTGGCGCGCCAGGATGTTTCAGTTGCATTGTCTGGGGATGGTGGTGATGAATTATTTTGTGGTTACAACAGATATCAAATGACGGCTAAATTATGGGGGAGTTTGGCTTCTATGCCGAGGCCATTTAGGCGACTGGTTTCGACTTTTCTCTCATCCGTCCCATTACCCTTTTGGAACTTGTTGGGTAACGCGGTATCTATGCGCCGACTTGGGGAGCAACTCTATAAAGGGGCTACGCTATTGGGAAGTTCTTCAGCTGATGATCTTTATGATGGTATGGTCTCTCACTGGGCAGATCCCGAGAATATAGTATTGGGCACTTCCGAGCCCCTAGCGTCTTTTAGGGGGCAGGCTAATCTCTCAGGCCTAGGAGATGTAGAGCGTATGATGGCTTTGGATATGCTTAACTATTTACCAGATGACATTTTGGTTAAAGTAGACCGCGCTGCCATGGGCGTAAGTCTCGAAACTAGGGTGCCGCTCCTTGATCATCGTGTTGTTGAATTTGCTTGGGCACTCCCAATGCAATACAAACTGCGTGACGGGGTTAGCAAGTGGCCGTTGCGCCAGGTGCTTTACCGTTATGTGCCTCGAGAGTTGATAGAGCGACCCAAAATGGGGTTTGGGGTTCCGATTGCCCATTGGTTACGTGGGCCGTTGCGCGATTGGGCTGAGACTTTGCTAGCGGAACGTCGTTTGCGCAGCGAGGGTTTCTTTGATCCAGCGCCTATTAGACAAAAGTGGGCAGAGCATCTTTCTGGCCAGCGTAATTGGCAGTCCCATTTGTGGGATGTATTAATGTTTCAGGCATGGCTATCAGAGCAGCATGATTAAGAAACGCATTGCTTATGTAGTGAATCACGCGGCCTTCTTCGTGTCGCACAGGCTGCCTGTAGCGGTTGGTGCGCGCGAAGCCGGTTTTGATGTTAGTTTGCTGACTGGTAGAGCAGGCAGTAAATTGATGGAGCAGACTGCCGTGATGCGATTACGGGAGAAAAGTGTATTGCATCGGCGGGCTTCGTTTAGTAGCTCTGGGATGAATCCACTAATTGAACTCATTGGCGTACTGCAGCTGGTGTGGTTTGTGTTCAGGTTCAAGCCTGATATTTTACATTGCGCCTCCCCCAAGGGGGTGTTGTATGGTGGCCTAGCTGCAAGGATTTGTAGGGTGCATGGTTTGGTTTTGGCCATTTCAGGAATGGGCTATGCATATACTGGAGGTAATGACCAAAGAGGAGTGCGCGCTTTTGTGCGAGGTGTATATGAGGTACTGGCTGGATTTGCATTTCGGCATCCAAATGTGCGGATAATCGTTCAAAATTTAGACGACTATCAAGCAGTAATTAACAAGGGAATGACGCAAAGGTCTACTGTGTCCCTGATTCAGGGTTCAGGCGTGGACTTGTCCCTATTTGAGGGTTCCACATCTAGCGATAAATCCAGGATTGTTTTGTTGCCGGCGCGCATGCTTAGAGACAAGGGTATAGAAGAATTTGTTAGGGCTGCTAAAAAAATCAAACATGCTGCGCCAGATTGGCGATTTGTGTTGGCAGGTACGGCAGGATATGACAATCCTTCTTCTATCGATGTTGCTCAATTGCAGGCTTGGCAAGCTGAGGGTTTTGTTGAGTGGCTTGGGCATGTGTATGATATTGCTCCTCTATTTCGCGAGTCGGCCATCGTATGCTTGCCTTCCTATCGTGAAGGTATGCCCAAAGCGCTGCTAGAGGCTGCAGCGGCGGGATGTGCTGTGGTGACGACCGATGTCACCGGTTGCCGGGAGGCGGTTGAGCCTGGTGTTACAGGCGATTTGGTCCCCGTGAGCAACAGCGACGCTTTGGCTGAAGTCATTTTGTCCTTGATAAAGGATGAGCCGCGTCGCCGAGCTTATGGTGCCAATGCGCAGGTACGTGCTAGGGCACGGTTTTCACTTGATTCTGTTATCAGTCAGACCATCAAAATTTACGAGAATTTATTAGATGATGAATAAATTGGCTAAGAAGCTTATCTTACTTGAACTCAACGAGATAAATTTCGATGTTGTTAAGAAATATGTAGCGGCAGATAACGCGAGGTTTCCTTCGCTTAAAAAGCTGCTAGCAGGAGCTCAAATACGTACGACTTCAGAGAAGCGGTACGAAGAGTTGGAGCCTTGGATTCAGTGGGCTTCCGTGCATACATGCAAGACCTTCTCTGATCATGGTATTTTCCGCTTAGGAGATATTGTTAAGGTAAGTACACCGCAAATTTTTGAACAGCTAGAGCAAGCAGGCTATAAAGTTGGCGTCGTTTCTGCAATGAATGCAGAAAACCGGCTCAAGCAACCAGCCTATTTCATACCTGATCCCTGGACGCAAACATCTACTGATTCCTCATGGTGGAGTAAATCAATGGGCCAGGCTGTGTCCCAAGCTGTCAATGACAACGCGAGAGCGCGCATTACAGTTAAGTCGGCCTTACAACTGTTTTTGGGTTTGTTGCGATTTGCGAGGATAGGGCACTATCAAAAATATCTGTCGCTTATTGCTGACAGCCGCCGTAAGCCATGGCTTAAAGCCTTAGTGTTGGATCTCTTGCTGCACGACTTGCATTGGACCATGTTCAAAAAAAAGAAGCCAAATTTTTCGACATTATTCCTCAATGCCGGGGCACACGTTCAGCACCACTATTTCTTAAATGCTAAGCCGATTCGAGAGAACTCAAATAATAAAAATCCGACTTGGTATGTGTCCGAGGAAAATGATCCATTGGCCGATGCGCTCGGTCTGTACGACATGATTGTAGGGGAGTATTTCGCTCAAACCGATGTGGATGTACTGCTGGCTACTGGTCTGGCACAAAAACCGTATGACCGTGTCAAGTTTTATTACCGTCTAAATGATCATTCAAAATTTTTACGCGGTCTGGGTATTGACTTTAGAGATGTGTTCCCACGTATGACCCGGGATTTCCTAATAGAATTTGACAACGTGCAGCAAGCCTTAGCTGCACAGCGCGTATTGGCAAGGGTCCGAGTTAACGATGATGATATCCCTCTTTTTGGTCAGATTGATAATCGAGGAAACAGCCTGTTTGTTACTCTGACCTACTCACAGGAGATCGAAGCCTCCACCCAATATCATCTAGGTGCGCGCAAGTCGCCTTTGTTTCCTGAGGTTAGCTTTGTAGCTATCAAAAATGGTGTGCACCAAGAGCAGGGGTTCGCTTTTTTCACCTCAGGTTTTGCATCATATGCGCCCCCAGATCAGTCGCATGTAGCCCATCTGGGGACTTCTATTAAGAATTATTTTGATATATGAATTCATTCTATTAAATTACGGAAGTCATTTAAATTTTATTAATTGTAAACTTCTTATCCGGATGCTCTGCCGAGCCAGCCGAAATCGACAGATCAAGTTGCTAGTACGTAAGCCTAAGCAGGTTTTCTTCATGGCCGTGCCTGATTTCGGCGTGTATTGACCCAGCGGTTTCTGCATATGTCATGCGGCTAATTTGAACATTTCGTAGGTTTGGGCTGGGGACTTCACCTTGAGGGCCTGATGAGGCCTCTGGTGGTTGTAGAACCCAATCCAATCGCCAATGACTCGGCTGGCGTGTTGCAAGGTCTCGAATCGTTGACGATGCGCGCATTGATCTTTGAGTGTACGGATCACCAGCTACACCATGCGGTTTTCTCTGGGCCGCGTGTTATGAACACCTGTTGCAGACTATAGCTCTTGTCCAGCGCTGTTTAGCTGCGGCTTGTGAAGACCAAGCCGTTGTACGACCGTAATTGGGAGGGCTTGTGAACCTCGCCCAAACGCCCGGACCGAGCAATCAAAGCTTGCTCCAGGGCAGCCTCCGCCGTTCTGGAGCGCCCACTGCGGCTCAAGTGCCAGTTAATCGTCCCCTAGAACCAAAGGCGGGAGAAGTAGAATTTTTTCCAATGGAAGAG
>CAZWQM010000025.1:0-11870 GCA_964636225.1 uncultured Thiotrichales bacterium
CGCGAAGGTGGACGTACGGTGGGTGCCGGTGTCGTCGCTAAAATTATTGAATAATGGAAAAAAAGAGTAACTAATGTCAGAAAGTCAACGTATTCGAATTAGATTAAAAGCGTTCGATCATCGCCTCATTGATCGCTCCGCCAGTGAAATCGTGCAAACGGCAAAACGTACAGGTGCGCGAGTAAAAGGGCCTATTCCTTTACCTACTAGAAAAGAGCGATTCACGGTGCTGATTTCACCTCATGTGGATAAGAACGCTCGGGATCAGTATGAAATTCGCACTCACAAGCGAATTATGGATATTGTTGACCCTACTGATAAAACGGTGGATGCCCTGATGAAGCTGGATTTGGCTGCAGGGGTGGATGTTCAAATTAAGCTGAATTAATGGCCATATAGCGATCGCATGTCTTTTATTTGTCACTGAAATAAAAGAAAAATTTTTCAAAAAAGCGGTTTCCTATTGCGGTAAATTCTGTAATAATTCGCGGCTTCCTGTGGCCCGGACGAGCAATGCTCTTCCGGGCCACATTCGCGATGTCTTAAAAAAACAGTTTTACGTGTTTTTTGCACGTCTGAATTAGAAATATAGAGATTAAATCGATGCCTTTAGGTGTAGTTGGAAAAAAAGTGGGTATGACCCGTGTATTTACGGAAGATGGTGATTCAGTGCCTGTCACTGTGCTTCACGTAGATAGCAATCGGGTAACGCAGCTAAAACAACAGGAAAGTGATGGTTATAGTGCGGTTCAGATCGCCTATGGATCACGTAAGCCTTCTCGTGTCAATAAGGCGTTGTCTGGCCACTATGCCAAAGCCAGTGTGGCTTCGGGAGAAGGTATGTACGAGTTCCGTTTAGCCGACTCCGAGCCGGTTGAACTTGAACTGGGTGCGCAAATCAGCGCCGATATGTTTGAGGAAGGACAAAAAGTCCAGGTGACTGGAATCTCTAAAGGTAAGGGGTTCGCGGGAACAATTAAACGTCATAATTTCCGCGGTCAGGATGCCACGCACGGAAACTCGCTTTCACACCGTGTGCCTGGATCTACCGGCATGTGTCAAACACCGGGGCGCGTATTTAAAGGTAAAAAGATGGCGGGTCATCTTGGAAATGAACAGGTCAGTACGAAAAATCTTACTGTTGTAAGAGTGGACGCTGAAAGAAACTTAATTTTGATTAAGGGTTCAATTCCAGGTGCAAAGGGTGGACGCGTAATTGTTAAGCCGGTTGTAACCGCATAATTATAATTGAATAGAACTATGAAACTTGAAGTAACCAACGGTAGCTCAGTGGAAGTGTCGGATGACACTTTCGGCCGTAGCTATAATGAATCGCTTGTCCATCAAGCCGTGACAGCCTATTTGGCGGCGGCACGCTCCGGAACCAGAGCGCAAAAAAATCGCTCAGCAGTACGCGGTGGCGGTGCCAAACCCTGGCGCCAAAAAGGTACAGGCCGAGCACGAGCGGGAACAACGCGAGGACCATTGTGGCGCAGTGGTGGCCAGACTTTTGCCGCGCAACCTCGTAGTTACAAACAGAAAATAAACAAGAAGATGGTGCGCGCAGCTTACGCTTCCATATTCTCTGAATTGATTAGATTAGAGCGCTTACATGTAGTGGACGATTTTGTTGCGGAGACACCCAAGACAAAAGATATGATTGCAAGACTGGGTAAGCTTGGTGTTGAGTCTGCATACATTATTGTAGGTGCTGATAAAGCGGATGAGAAACTATATTTGTCTGCACGAAATCTACACCAGGTTGATGTGGATGAAGTGTCAAGCATTGATCCGGTAAGTCTTATCAAATTTGAACATGTGGTCATCACGGAAGATGCGCTTAAAGAAGTTGAGGAGTGGTTGAAATGAGTCAGTCAGTCAGTATTGAGCGCCTCACGCAAGTATTAGTTGCGCCACATGTGTCGGAAAAATCTGCAGTGCTTGCGGATAGCGCGAATCATCATGTATTTAAAGTGCTGCCCAACGCAAGCAAACAGGAAATTAAGGATGCAGTAGAGAAGCTGCTGCAAGTGAAAGTTGCTTCAGTTCGTACAGTCAGTGTGCGCGGGAAAAACAAGCGCTTTGGTCGTGTTATGGGTAAGCGCAGTGACTGGAAAAAAGCATATGTAAGGCTCGAAGAAGGGCATGACATTGATCTAACTGGAATGGAATAAAAATGGCAGTCGTAAAATCAAAACCAACCTCTCCAGGTCGACGTTTTCAGGTAAGAATTGTTTCGAAAGATCTGCATACTGGCGAGCCGGTAAAATCACTGGTAGAAAAGAAACTAAAATCAGGTGGGCGTAATAACGTAGGACGTATTACTACACGTCATCGTGGTGGTGGTCATAAACAGCGTTACAGAACGGTTGATTTTAAGCGTGATAAAGACGGAATTCCAGCGACAGTTGAGCGTTTGGAATACGATCCAAATAGAACAGCGCATCTGGCGTTATTGAAATATGCCGATGGTGAGCGCCGTTATATTATTGCGCCTAAAGGTGTGAAGGCCAATGATCCAGTTATGTCGGGAGCACAGTCACCCATTAAAACCGGTAATACTCTGCCGCTAAGAAGTATCCCGGTAGGTACCATTGTGCACTGTATTGAATTAAAACCAGGTAAAGGCGCGCAAATTGGTCGCAGCGCCGGCGCGGCGATCCAATTAGTTGCCCGAGAAGGTGCGCATGCGACATTGCGTTTACGTTCCGGTGAAATGCGTAAAGTACTGTCTGACTGCCGTGCAACAATTGGTGAAGTTGGGAACTCGGAACATAACCTGCGTAAATTAGGTAAAGCTGGTGCCAGTCGATGGCGCGGTGTGAAGCCTACTGTGCGTGGAGTAGCGATGAACCCGATTGATCACCCGCATGGTGGTGGTGAAGGTCGAACTTCAGGAGGGCGTCATCCTGTGTCACCTTGGGGTATGCCGACTAAAGGATTTAAAACACGTAAGAACAAGCGTACAGATAATATGATTGTGCGCCGTCGTAACAAGAAATAATAACTAACCAGTTTAAGAAATAACGAGGACATAACGTTGCCAAGATCATTACGAAAAGGCCCTCATATAGACCATCATCTTGCTAAGAAAGTACAAGTGGCGGTAGAGAATAACGATCGCAAACCAATTAAAACCTGGTCGCGACGTTCCATGATTTCACCGGAAATGGTGGGCTTGACCATCGCAGTACACAACGGGCGTCAACATGTTCCTGTTCTGGTTTCAGAAAATATGGTGGGTCACAAGTTAGGTGAGTTTGCTGCAACCCGTTTATTTAAAGGGCATGCAGGCGATAAAAAGGCAAAATAGTTGCCACGAAACAATAAGAGTTAAATTATGGAAGTTTCAGCAAAATTAAAGCATATCGGTATTTCGGCACAAAAATGCCGTTTGGTGGCAGACCAGATTCGTGGCATGGAAGTTAGCCGTGCCGTGGAGCTTTTGGAATTTAGTTCAAAAAAAGCATCAGGGATAGTTAAGAAAGTCCTGGATTCCGCTATTGCCAATGCTGAGCATAATGAAGGTGCGGATATTGATGAATTGAAAGTGACTAAGATTTTCGTTGATGAAGGACGAACACAAAAACGTTTTCAGCCACGTGCCAAAGGACGTGCCTGCAAGATATTAAAAAGAAGCAGTCATCTAACCGTGACTGTTGGAGATAACCGGTAGTCTACGTACTGCTTGTTTAAATAATACATAAATAACCGAGTTAATAGATCCGATGGGACAAAAAGTACATCCAACAGGCTTTAGATTAGGTATTGCAACCGACTGGACATCCAAGTGGTATGCAGAAGGTAAAGACTATGCAAAATTTTTAAACAGCGATTTAGATATTAGAAAATATCTGAAAGATAAGTTATCGCAGGCCTCGGTAAGCAGGATTCAAATAGATCGGCCTGCACGTGCAGCGTTTGTTGTTATTCATACTGCAAGACCGGGAATTGTCATTGGTAAAAAAGGTGAAGATGTAGAAGCGCTGCGCCAGGAAATTGCGCGCCGCATGGACCTGAACATCAATAACGTCAAAATAAATATTGAAGAAATCCGTAAGCCGGAAATAGATGCGCAGTTGGTTGCCGAAAGTGTGGCGCAACAACTGGAACGTCGAATTATGTTTAGACGGGCGATGAAGCGTGCGGTAAGTAATGCCATGAGACTGGGTGCGTTGGGAGTAAAAATTAATGTTTCCGGTCGATTAAATGGTGCGGAAATCGCACGTACCGAATGGTACCGCGAAGGTCGTGTACCGCTGCATACTTTAAGAGCCGATATTGATTACGCGACAGCAGAAGCGTCAACTACTTACGGAATAATTGGCATCAAAACCTGGATCTTCAAGGGTGAGGTATTCGATCTTGAAAGTAAAAATAAAGAAGAAGCGCCAGAAACTAAACGCGCTAGTGCATAAATAATAAGGATTAATAACTGTGTTACAACCAAAGAAAACCAAATTCCGCAAGCAACGAAAAGGTCGTAACCGTGGACTTGCGTTAAATGGTAACAAAGTAAGCTTTGGAGATTTTGGTCTTAAAGCCGTGGGTCGCGGTCGACTAACTGCAAGACAAATCGAAGCGGCACGTCGTGCAATGACACGTCACGTAAAGCGTGGTGGAAAAATCTGGATTCGAATTTTCCCAGATGTGCCTGTTACCAAGAAGCCTCTGGAGGTGCGACAAGGTAAAGGTAAAGGTAACGTTGAATACTGGGTGGCTAAAATCCAGCCAGGTAAAATGTTATACGAAATGGAAGGTGTAACGGAAGAATTGGCGCGCGAAGCCTTTAGACTGGCCGCAGCCAAGCTTCCAATTCAAACAGCATTCGTCATAAGGACATTAATGTAATGAAAGCAGCAGATTTACGTGCCAAAGGCGAAAGTGAATTAAAAGACGAATTGATTGAGTTGCGCAAAGAGCAATTCAAGCTTCGTATGCAATATTCAATGGGTCAGGCCAGCCGCAACCATGAATTTTCTAGAATTCGTAAAGATATCGCACGTATAAAGACCGTGCTTAATGAGCAGCAAAAGAGCGCGAGCTAAATAGATGACTATGGAAAAACAAGAGAAAAAACTCCGTACCGTTCAAGGTAAAGTTGTTAGCAATAAAATGGATAAGTCCATTGTCGTTCTAACTGAAAGACGTGTTAAGCATCCAATCTATGGGAAGTTTGTAAGCAAGTCTTCTAAGTTCCATGCGCATGACGAAGAAAACAAATGCGCGATTGGTGATGTTGTAACTATTAAAGAATGTCGTCCAATTTCCAAGACTAAGTCGTGGACATTGGTTGAAGTAGTCACGCCCAGCGTAGCAGGCTAAATAAGGATTAACCATGATACAAATGCAATCTAATCTTGATGTGGCCGACAACAGTGGCGCAAAAAGAATTCAATGTATAAAAGTTTTAGGTGGCTCACATCGCCGTTATGCAGGCATTGGTGATGTCATTAAAGTTAGTGTTAAAGACGCGATTCCACGTGGAAAGGTCAAAAAAGGCGAAGTGTATAACGCGGTTGTGGTAAGAACAGCAAAGGGTGTGCGTCGTAACGATGGCTCTCTGATTCGCTTTGATGGCAATGCCGCAGTTTTGTTGAATTCACAGCTGCAGCCAATTGGAACACGTATTTTTGGTCCGGTTACAAGAGAATTACGTTCAGAGAAGTTTATGAAAATAATTTCTCTGGCGCCTGAAGTACTATAAAGACGGAAGTACAAAAGAATTACAGCTATGAATAAGATTAAAAAGGGTGATGAAGTAATAGTAAACACTGGCAAAGACAAAGGCCGACGTGGAACTGTTACTCAAGTACTGGCTGACGGTCGAGTGCTTGTTGAAGGTATTAATATGGTTAAAAAGGCGCAGAAGCCTAATCCTAACCTGGGTATCACCGGCGGAATTATCGATAAAGAAATGGCGATTGATCGTTCTAACGTGAGCATATTTAACCCGGCTACAGGCAAAGGGGATCGTGTTGGAGTGAAAACTTTGGAAGACAACACAAAGGTTCGCTATTTCAAATCTAACGGCGAAGTGGTGGATGTGTAATGGCTAGATTACAAGCATTTTATAACGACACTGTACGTGATCAGTTAATGAAAGAGTTTTCGTACAGCAATGTCATGCAAGTCCCTCGTATAGAGAAAATTACCCTGAATATGGGTTTGGGTGAAGCGACTAAAGATAAGAAAGTCATCGAGCATGCGCTGGAAGATATGGCGAAAATATCTGGACAGAAAGCGGTTGTGACTTTGGCGCGTAAATCTATCGCGGGTTTTAATATTCGTGATGACTGGCCAATTGGTTGCAAGGTGACATTACGACAAGTGCGCATGTATGAGTTTCTGGATCGCCTGATTAATATCGCGATACCTCGTATACGTGATTTCCGTGGTATCAGCGGTAAGGCATTTGACGGTCGTGGCAATTACAACATGGGCGTTAAAGAGCAGATTATATTCCCTGAAATTGATTACGATAAAATCGATGCGATTCGTGGAATGGATATTGCCATTACTACAAGCGCACCTACAGATGCAGAGGCAAAAGCCTTGCTGGCTGCATTCAGTTTTCCGTTTAAAAATTAACGAAGAGAAGTATTGAGGCATTACGAATGGCTAAACTATCTATGGTTCAACGCGAAAAGAAGCGTGCACGCACTGTAAAGAAGTATGCAAAAAAGCGTGCGGAACTGAAAAATATCATAAAAAGCTCAACGGCAGATTATGAAGAAAAAGAATTAGCAGCGTTGAAGCTTCAAAAGCTTCCTCGCAATGCGATGCCTTGTAGACAGCGTAATCGCTGCAATATCACCGGAAGACCACACGGTTTTTACCGTAAGTTTGGTCTTGGCAGAAACAAACTACGTGAAGCGGCTATGCGAGGAGATATTCCTGGCCTGGTTAAAGCGAGCTGGTAAAGGTAATTATTATGAGTATGAGTGATCCAATTGCAGATATGCTGACCCGTATTAGAAACGGTCAGTCTGCTGATAAAGTCAGTGTCTGTATGCCTGCATCAAAATACAAGCAATCTATTGCGACTGTCCTTAAGGATGAGGGTTATATTGCGGACTGGCGTCTTGAAGGTGAAGGTGTAAAAAAACAGCTGACCATCGATTTAAAATATTACATGGGTAAACCCGTCATCGAGAAAATCAAAAAGATAAGTCGACCTGGATTACGCATTTACAAGAGCGCAGAAGAACTTCCATGTGTACTTGGTGGAATGGGAATTGCGATAATTTCAACCTCAAAAGGTATGATGACGGACCGCGCTGCACGTGAAAACGGACATGGTGGTGAAGTTATTTGTACGGTTGAGTAATTAAGTATTAGTTATGTCTAGAATTGCAAATCAACCTGTAGAAATCCCATCGGGTGTAGAGATAAAAATAGACGGACAAAATGTTCGTGCCAAGGGTGCTAACGGAGAAATGGAACTGGTTATTCACCCGGCAGTGAAACTGGTTCAGAAAGATGCCACATTATTGGTATCCGCGGAAAACAAAGATGATGTTGCCATGGCAGGCACAATGCGCTCGTTACTGAATAACCTGGTTGTCGGTGTCTCAAGTGGTTTTGAGCGTAAACTGGAACTGGTCGGCGTAGGTTATCGTGCACAGGCAAAAGGCGATGTGTTAAATCTGTCTTTGGGCTTTTCACATCCGGTTGAGTATCAGGTACCAGAAGGCATCACTGTCGAAACACCCAGCCAGACAGAAGTGCTGGTGAAAGGGTTTGATAAGCAAAGAGTCGGTCAGGTTGCGGCTGAAATCAGAGCTTACAGACCGCCCGAACCATACAAGGGCAAGGGTGTTAAATATGCGGGCGAGCGAATTATTCGTAAAGAAGCTAAAAAGAAATAGTTAACATTATATCAATCAAGATTAGACAAGCACATTTAGTAAGTGGTTTGAGAATATGGATAAGAAAGCCTCAAGAATTCGACGCAGCAAAAAGACACGTGCCAATATCCGTGCGCAGGGCGCGACACGCCTTTGTGTGTATAGAACGTCACGACATATCTATGCTCAAGTCATTGATGACGCGACAGCCAGTGTACTGGCCAGTGGTTCATCGCTGGATTCAGACGTACGTGGAAACGTGAAATACACAGGTAACGTAGAAGCAGCAAAAGCGGTAGGTAAATTAGTTGCCGAGCGCGCTAAAGACAAGGGTATTACCAAAGTTGCATTCGACCGTTCTGGATTTAGATACCATGGTCGAGTACAGGCGTTGGCGGATGCTGCAAGAGAAGCAGGGCTGGAGTTTTAAGCTATAAGCTAATATATGCTAAATAGAATCTAAAGGGTAAATAATGGCCGGACAAGAAGTAACAAATAAAACTGCAGATGGGTTACAGGAAAAATTAGTCGCGGTAAATCGCGTCGCTAAAGTAGTTAAGGGTGGTCGTCAATTCGGCTTCACTGCACTGACTGTGGTTGGTGACGGTGAAGGTAAAATTGGCTTTGGTTACGGAAAAGCTAAGGAAGTTCCTATTGCAATTCAAAAGGCAATGGAAAAAGCACGTCGTAACATGAAAACAGTCCCTTTGAAGGATGGCACTTTATTCTATCCCAAAGTGGGTGTTCATGGTGCCGCTAAAGTACATATGCAGCCTGCTTCTGAAGGTACAGGTATTATTGCCGGTGGTGCTATGCGGGCAGTATTTGAAGTATTGGGAGTACGCAATGTATTGGCAAAGTGCATTGGTACCCGAAACCCTATTAACGTTGTCAGAGCAACCATGCAGGGTTTAACAAGCATGCAATCTCCTGAGACCATTGCTTCCAAGCGTGGAAAATCAGTTGAAGAGATTATGGGTTAGTCAAATGAGTAAGCAACTACAAGTAACATTGGTAAAAAGTATTCATGGGCGACTGAAGTCACATAAGGATTGTGCACGAGGTCTGGGAATTCGCAAAATACATAATCCTGTGACAGTGATCGATACCCCCGAAAATCGCGGCATGATTAATAAAATTCAGTACATGCTGAAAGTAGAGGAAATCTAGAATGCGATTAAACACATTACAGCCAAGTGCAGGCAGTCGTCCTGATTCAAAGCGTGTTGGACGTGGAATCGGATCCGGTCTTGGTAAAACCTGCGGACGTGGTCATAAAGGCCAGAAGTCACGTTCAGGTGGTTTTCATAAAGTGGGATTTGAAGGCGGTCAAATGCCTTTGCAGCGTAGATTGCCAAAATTTGGTTTTCGTTCTTCAAAATCTAAATTAACGGCTGAAGTAAGACTAAACGAATTACTGCTTACTGACGCTGCGATAGTCGACATTAAGGCATTAAAAGATGCCAATGTGGTGCCTGCATTCGCCCAACGGGTAAAAGTGATTTTATCTGGTGAAATTAGTGAGCCTGTGCAAACACGCGGCTTGGTCTTTACTAAAGGTGCGCGTGCTGCTGTTGAAGCCGCGGGCGGAAAAATAGAAGACTAGTAGTACGATATGTCAGCATCCCGCGAAAAAATGGCCGCCCAGCTTGGTGGGATGGGGCAATTAACTGAATTAAAGCAACGCCTGATTTTCGTATTAATGGCGTTGATTGTGTTTCGAATCGGCTCGTTTATACCTACGCCAGGTATTGATCCAGCGGCAATGGCCCGATTCTTTGAAGAACAAAGTGGCACAATCCTGAGCATGTTTAATATGTTTTCAGGCGGCGCATTACAGCGTTTAAGTATCTTTGCGCTAGGCATAATGCCTTATATTTCTGCATCAATTATCATGCAGTTAATGAGCGCAGTGGTGCCTTCGCTTAAAGAACTGAAAAAAGAAGGTGAAGCGGGAAGACGCAAGATCACCCAATATACACGCTATGGAACTGTATTATTGGCCACATTTCAGGCGATTGGTGTGGCAATTGCACTGCAAAATCAAGGTGTTGCATTGTATACAGGTCCAAGTTTTGTGTTTACAGCCGCCATAAGTCTGGTAACCGGAACCATGTTTCTGATGTGGCTGGGAGAGCAGATTACTGAACGCGGAGTGGGTAATGGTATTTCCATTATTATTTTCGCGGGGATTGTGGCAGGCTTGCCCGCAGCAATAGGTGGGACTCTGGAACTGGCAAGAACCGGTGAACTTTCCAGTGGCTTGGTACTTCTGCTTTTTGTGATGGCAGTGGTTGTCACAGCGCTGGTTGTGTTTATAGAAAGAGGGCAAAGAAGAATTACGGTAAATTATGCCAAGCGGCAGCAGGGACGTAAAATGTATGCTGCGCAGTCAAGTCATTTACCGTTAAAACTGAATATGGCAGGCGTGATTCCGCCAATTTTTGCTTCCAGTATAATTCTGTTCCCGGCAACTCTTGGGCAGTGGGCTGGAAATGTTGAAGGATTTGGATGGTTGCAGGATATCTCGGCCACATTGGCGCCAGGTCAGCCCCTTTATGTGGCGTTTTATGCACTGGCCATTGTGTTTTTCTGTTTCTTTTATACAGCGATTGTATTTGATTCAAGAGAAACCGCGGATAACTTGAAACGTTCAGGTGCGTTTATACCAGGCATAAGACCGGGTGAGAAAAGCGCACATTATATTGATAATGTGCTGACTCGCTTAACTGCAGTGGGTGCGATCTATATTACGTTGGTATGTTTAATGCCTGAATTTTTAATACTTGAATTTAATGTGCCGTTCTATTTTGGCGGTACGTCACTGTTAATCATTGTAGTGGTGGTGATGGACTTTATCGCGCAGGTGCAGTCGCATTTAATGTCACATCAATACGAAGGATTAATGAAAAAAGCGAATTTAAAAGGTGGCCGCGCAGGGCAATTGCGTTAGGTCTTTAGATAGGAAATTAAAATGAAAGTTAGGGCCTCAGTAAAAAAACTATGTCGTAATTGCAAGGTGATTCGCAGAAATCGCGTGGTACGCGTGATTTGCACGGATCCAAGACACAAGCAAAGACAGGGCTAGTTAGTTACGAGAATATGATTGAATCCCGTGGTTTTATTAGTAAAATTTGCGGCTTCCCGTATTTGTCGGGTGAAATTGAAAAATTGTTAGGAGTGTAATGTGGCACGTATTGCCGGTATCAATATCCCAGTACATAAGCACACTGAAATTGCTTTGACAGCAATTTTCGGTATTGGGCGAACTCGTTCGCGAGAAATTTGTGATGCATCTGGAATTAGTCCAACAGTTAAGATTAAAGACTTAACTGAAGAAGAAGTCGAGAAGCTTCGTGCTGAGGTTGCAAAATTTCAGGTAGAAGGTGATCTGCGTCGTGAGATTTCCATGAACATCAAGCGATTGATGGATCTTGGGACTTATCGAGGCATTCGCCACCGTCGAGGTTTACCGCTTCGTGGACAAAGAACTAAAACCAATGCGCGTTCACGCAAAGGCCCACGTCGTCCTATCAAGAGATAGCAATAAGCAGGATTATTATATATGGCAACAGCAAGTTCAGGTCGTACTAAGAAGAAAATAAAGAGAGTGGTTACCGACGGTATCGCTCATATAAACGCGTCTTTTAACAACACCATTATTACAATCACAGATCGCCAGGGAAATGCACTCGCATGGGCAACCTCAGGTGGTTCGGGCTTCCGTGGTTCACGCAAGAGCACTCCTTTTGCTGCTCAGGTTGCTGCCGAAAGATGCGGCAACGTGGCGTTGGAGTACGGCATGAAAAATTTGGACGTATTGGTCAAGGGGCCAGGACCTGGCAGAGAATCCGCCGTGCGTTCGCTAAATGCGTTGGGATTCAAGATTACAAATATTTCAGACATTACTCCCATTCCACACAATGGGTGCAGACCGCCTAAAAAGCGAAGAGTGTAAGCAGTTATGGCAAGATATTTAGGACCAAAGTGTAAGTTAAGCCGTCGCGAAGGAACTGATTT
>CAZWQM010000025.1:11970-18907 GCA_964636225.1 uncultured Thiotrichales bacterium
TGGCAAGATATTTAGGACCAAAGTGTAAGTTAAGCCGTCGCGAAGGAACTGATTTATTCCTGAAAAGTCGTGTTCGTCCGTTAGATTCAAAATGTAAAGCGGATAAAGTTCCGGGGCAGCATGGTGACAAACGTGGCAGAACTTCTGACTACGGTTTGCAATTGCGTGAAAAGCAAAAGCTGCGTCGTATGTATGGCGTGTTGGAAAAGCAGTTCAGCAACTACTACAAAAAAGCCAACTTAAAGAAAGGTTCAACTGGCGAAAACCTGCTGGAGCTTTTAGAGTGTCGTCTGGATAACGTGGTTTATCGAATGGGCTTTGGTGTGACTCGTGCGGAATGCAGACAGCTAGTTAGCCATAAGTCAATTGAAGTGAATGGTTCTGTAGTAAATATTCCGTCTTATCAAGTTAAAGCTGATGATGTGATTTCTGTGCGTGAGAAAGCGCGTAAGCAGCTCCGTATTCAGGATTCACTTAATACTGCAGAACAATTCGGATTCCCGGATTGGGTGATGGTAGATGCAAAGAAAATGACTGGAACTTTCAAAGCGCCACCTGAAAGAAGCGATCTTTCTTCAGATATTAACGAATCGCTCGTTGTCGAGCTTTACTCTAAGTAATAACAGCAGAGAGGTTATTTATGGCAAGTTCAAACGAATTACTCAAGCCTCGGTTAGTTGACGTTAATGTCATTAACCCTCAGAGCGCAAAAATTGTCTTAGAGCCATTGGAAAGAGGCTTCGGCCATACGCTTGGAAATGCGCTGCGTCGCATTCTGCTTTCTTCCATTCAGGGTTGTGCAGTTGTAGAAGCACAAATCGAAGGAGTATTGCACGAATACACTGCGATTGAAGGTGTTCAGGAAGATGTGGTTGATATTTTGTTAAACCTGAAAGGTTTGGCAATCAAAATGCACAACAAGAACGAAGCGACTTTAACTGTCAATAAAAATGGCCCTGGTGTATTAACGGCCGCAGACATTCAGGGCGATCACGATATCGAGATTGTTAACCCTGAACATGTGATTGCACATTTAACCACTGGCAGCTCTATCAATATGACGCTAAAAGTGGCCAAGGGTCGGGGTTACGTGCCTTCAACCCAGAGAGCTTCTGATGAGGATCGTGCTATCGGCACATTAATGCTGGATGCCAGTTTTAGTCCGGTTCGAAGAGTGGCTTACTCTGTTGAGAGCGCACGTGTTGAGCAACGTACTAACCTGGATAAACTGATCATTGATTTACAGACAGACGGCACTGTGGATCCGGAAGAAACAGTTCGCAAGGCAGCAGGAATTCTCCAGCAGCAACTCACAGTTTTCGTTGACCTTAAGGGCGACGAACAGGAAGAGCAGGCCCCAAGCGAAGCAGAAATTGATCCAATCTTGATGCGTCCGGTGGATGATCTGGAACTGACAGTACGTTCTGCCAACTGCTTAAAAGCTGAAAACATTTATTACATTGGCGATCTTATTCAGCGTACAGAGGTTGAGTTATTGAAGACTCCTAACCTGGGCAAGAAGTCATTAACAGAAATTAAAGATGTGTTGGGTTCTCATGGTTTATCTCTAGGTATGCGCCTGGAGAATTGGCCACCGGCCCACATGAAAGAAGAACGCAAACCACTCATTTAAGTTTGCAGGACAGAAGATATGCGACACAGACATTCAGGTAGAAAATTAAATCGTAAAGACGCGCACCGCAACGCTATGTTTCAGAACATGGCTGTGTCTTTAGTCGAGCATGAAGTAATTAAAACAACTTTACCAAAAGCCAAAGAACTGAGACGAGTGATTGAACCATTAATCACTAAAGCCAAGCAGGATTCAGTTGCACAGCGTCGTCTGGTTTTTGCACGGTTACGTGATAAAGCCGCTGTAGGTAAGTTATTTACGGAATTGGGTCCACGCTATAAGGAGCGCCCAGGCGGATACCTGCGCATTCTTAAATGCGGTTTTAGAGCCGGCGACAATGCACCTATGGCTTTAGTTGAGCTGGTCGATCGACCTGAGTAAAAGCTCAATTTTGGTGATATCGAACTAAAAGCCAGGCATATGCCTGGCTTTTTTGTTATGTGCATACGCTTATTGATAGCTATGATGCTGATCATTTAAGGTAAGCTGATGATAAGCCTGCCTATGGCAAACTATTTGTCTGCATTGTGTATATATCTTACTATCGAAATTGTTCGGACTATCTAAGTTGGCATGTTTTGAAAAAATCTATACTTGCATTTCTGTTAAAGTTTTTGCATAGAAAATTGGGTATCTCGCGGCATAAAACTTACAGTATCCTGAGATTAATAAATTATTTTCTGAAAGGTAATAAAGCAAATATTATTGCTGTGTGTGAACAGCCGAATTTTGATGCGAGCGACTTTGGAGCTAAAGGGTATCTGTATCTAAGCCCGGATTCTGCGCAAAAAGCTGAACAGCTGGTGGCAGAGTGCTGTTCGCTTTACAGTGAAAAATCACAGCAATACACAGAAGAATATTTTTTAAATAATCCAAAAAAAAGATTTTTGCTCACCATTGATGCAGACGAAAGCTTATTATCCAAACCGGGCATCAGAGAGTTTCTGCAAAGTGACTATGTTTTAAATCACGTATCCGCCTATCTGAAAAGTCCCTTTGTGCTAAGCGCACTAAGACTGTGGTGGTCACCCACGAATGACACCACACTTTCCAGTCAAATGTATCATTTGGATGAAGAAGATGTTTCTCAATTAAAGCTATTGATCAATGTCACTTCAGTAGGTGATGAAAACGGGCCTTTTACTTTTTTGTCAGCGCAGCAAAGCGAGCAGGTATTAAATGATTACCCTGTGACGAAAAGGCGATATACAGATGAGGAAATTGAACAATCACTGAGTGATTATCGACCACAGTCGATAATGGGACAGCCTGGCTCCGGAGGGTTTGTAGACACTTCAAAATGTTTGCATTTTGGCAGTCGCCATATCAAACAGGATCGTCTGGTATTTATGGCGCAGTTTCTTAAAGCGGACGCCCCCTTTTTAACAAAAACATTACCATTATCTTGTTCTTAAGTGACCGTTAAGATTTTTTAGTCTTAGCTAATAGAGGTTTTAAATATTGACCCGTGTACGAAGCTTTATTTTTAGTGATGTCTTCTGGTGTTCCGGTACATATAATTTCTCCACCACCCGATCCGCCCTCAGGTCCAAGATCAATCACCCAGTCGGCAGTTTTAATGACATCCAGATTGTGCTCGATCACGATTAAGGTGTTTCCATGATCGCGAAGTTTATGCAGTACACCAAGCAATTGGTCAACATCGTGAAAATGCAGGCCAGTAGTAGGTTCATCAAGTATATACAGTGTTTTACCAGTATCGCGCTTGGATAACTCGCGAGAAAGCTTAACTCGCTGCGCTTCTCCGCCAGACAGGGTCGTGGCACTTTGTCCCAGCGTAATATAGGTCAATCCCACTGAAACCAGCGTTTCCAGTTTGCGTTTAATCACTGGTACCGCTTTAAAAAACTCCAACGCATCTTCTATGGTCATTTGTAATACATCGTAAATGCTTTTGCCCTTGTACTGTATTTCCAGGGTTTCACGATTGTAACGTTTACTCTTGCACACATCGCAGGGTACATATATATCCGGTAGAAAGTGCATCTCGACTCGAATGACGCCATCACCCTGACAGGCTTCACAACGTCCGCCTTTGACATTAAAACTGAATCGGCCGGGAGTGTAGCCACGTGATCGGGCTTCCTGAGTACCGGCAAACAATTCCCGAATAGGTGTGAATAAACCAATGTAGGTGGCGGGGTTCGAGCGGGGTGTTCTTCCTATCGGGCTTTGATCAATATCAACCACTTTATCAAAGAGTTCCATGCCTTCAATTTCTTCATAATCCGAAACGTGAATACTGGATTTGTTTAACTGTCTGGCAGCGGCCGCGTAAAGTGTGTTGTTAATCAGCGTGGACTTGCCTGAACCGGAGACCCCCGTCACAGCAATGAATAAACCGACAGGGAATTCCACATTAACCGACTTTAAGTTATTGCCGGTGGCACCATAAACTTTGAGTAATTTTAGTGGATTGACCGGCGTTCTGTTGGCAGGTATTTCGATACTGCATTGTCCGGATAAATACTTTCCGGTCAGTGAATTTTTATTTGCGCTGACTTGCTGGGGTGTCCCTTCTGCAACAATTTGACCGCCATGGATGCCGGCACCGGGGCCAATATCTACCACATAGTCCGCTGAACGGATGGCATCTTCATCGTGTTCCACCACAATTACCGTGTTACCCAGATCGCGCAGTCGAGTCAGCGTGTTGAGAAGACGTTGATTGTCGCGTTGGTGTAAGCCTATGGAAGGTTCATCCAAAACATACATAACACCCACCAGTCCCGAACCGATTTGTGACGCCAGACGAATGCGTTGGGCTTCGCCACCAGATAAAGTATCGGCGCTGCGATCCAGACTTAAGTAGTCCAGTCCTACATTGACCAGAAAAGATAGTCGATCTCGAATCTCATTAATCACTTTGGCGCCGACTTCCGCGCGATGTCCCTGTAACTGGATCTCCTGAAAAAATGTTAACGCATGTTTGATGGAAATCGAAGTAAGTGAAGGCAGATTTCGATCGCATACATAAACATGTCGTGCCTGAGTATTTAAGCGATCTCCATGGCAAGATTCGCAGGGCTGTTCTGACAGATACTTGCTGAGTTCGTCGCGCACCAGATGCGAATCCGTCTGCTCAAAGCGACGTTGCATGTTGGGAATAATACCTTCAAAGGCATGCGTCTTGGTTGTGCTGCGGCCTTTCTCGTTGATGTATTTAAATGCGATTTCTTCCTCGTCACTGCCATATAAAATAATTTCCTGTATTTCTTTATCCAGGGAGCCAAATGGTGCTTCAACATCAAAATCATAATGAGCCGCCAGCGACTGGATCATTTGAAAATAATGTGCGTTGCGTCGATCCCAGCCGCGTACCGCACCACTCGCGCAACTTAACTGGGGTGAGCTAACAATCAGCTCCGGGTCAAAATATTTTTCAATTCCCAGACCATCACAACTTGGGCATGCGCCTATCGGGTTGTTAAACGAAAATAGACGTGGTTCGAGTTCACTAACGCTGTAGCCACACACAGGGCAGGCAAAGCGGGCAGAAAATAACAGTGGTTCGGCATTCGGGTCATCCATATAAGCGACTTCGGCAATGTCCTCTGCCAGCTTCAGCGCGGTTTCAAATGACTCCGCCAGCCTGAGTTCAATGCCTGGTTTTACTTTGAATCGGTCAACGACAACTTCTATGGTATGTTTTTTGCGCAAATCCAGTTTGGGCGGTTCGTCTAATTCGTATACTTCGCCGTCCACACGTGCGCGTAGAAATCCCTGAGAGTGTAATTGCTGAAATAATTGCAGGTGTTCACCTTTACGTTCCTGAACAACCGGAGCCAAGAGCATTAAGCGGCTATCAGCGGGCATCTCCATGACTTTATCGACCATCTGGCTGACGGTTTGGGCATTCAGGTCATTGCCGTGTGTGGGGCATTTGGGTGAGCCTACGCGGGCGTAGAGAAGCCTCAGATAGTCGTAAATCTCGGTGATGGTTCCGACAGTAGAACGCGGATTATGAGAGGTTGATTTTTGCTCAATAGAAATCGCCGGTGACAGGCCTTCGATGGTATCTACGTCAGGCTTTTCAAGACGGGCCAGAAACTGTCTGGCATAGGCAGAAAGCGATTCAACATAGCGGCGCTGGCCTTCTGCAAATATGGTATCGAAGGCGAGCGATGATTTGCCGGAACCGGATAAACCGGTAATTACGATTAATTCATCACGCGGAAGGTCTAAATTAATATTTTTTAAATTATGGGTGCGAGCCCCGCGAATTTTAATCGCTGCCATGCGCATATCTCAGTAAAGCCAAACTTGTTAATATACGTGCTTTCAACCATTCAACGCAAAGAAACGATTAGTTTCATTAACACAGAGGTTAAACCATGAACCCGCTTGAACGCCGGGCGGCCATCTCGCTGGCACTTATTTATGCCACACGCATGCTGGGTCTTTTTATGATCCTGCCAGTATTTGCAATCTATGCCGAGCATCTGTCTCACGTGACGCCTTTTTTAGTTGGTATTGCGATTGGCATTTACGGATTAACCCAGGCCACATTTCAGATTCCGTTTGGGGCATGGTCGGATAGAATCGGTCGCAAACCCGTTATAATTATCGGGTTATCAATTTTTGTGCTGGGAAGTGTTGTTGCAGCGCTGGCAGATTCCATATATTGGGTGATTGTTGGACGTGCGCTGCAGGGAATGGGCGCGATAGCCTCAGCTATTATGGCGCTGGCCTCGGATTTAACGCGCGAAGAGCATCGTACAAAAGTGATGGCCATTATTGGTGCCAGTATCGGTGCCTCATTTATGGTTGCGCTGGTGTTGGGGCCGGTGTTGCAAACGTGGGTTGGCGTGCCGGGCATTTTTTGGATCACAGCAATTCTGGCGCTGGCTGGAATATTCGTAGTGGCTGTGTTGATCCCTACGCCAGTGAAAGGCACTCAGTCGTCAAATCTGGTCAATTCTGCGACTCTGGGAACTGTGTTAAGAGATAGTCAGTTATTACGTCTGGATGCCGGTGTATATATTCTGCATATGTCGCTGACGGCGATTTTTGTCGTAGTTCCTCTTATTCTCAGAGACCAGTATCAAATGTTGCCAGCCGGACACTGGAAAATTTATTTATCGGTGATGGTTATTTCACTACTATTGTTGGTGCCCACCATTATCATTTCTGAAAAAAGTAATAAAACAAAAGTCACATTCAGTCTGGCAATATTAATTTGTGCGCTGGCGTTTCTGTTGATGACCTGGTTAGCTCATAGTTTTACAGTTTTCTTTATCGCCATGGTGATGTTCTTCTGGGGCTTTAATTATCTGGAAGCGA
>CAZWQM010000026.1:0-12127 GCA_964636225.1 uncultured Thiotrichales bacterium
CTAGATGATATCACAATAATAATTATTGTAATTGACGGGTGTTATGAAAAATTTAATGTGTCACAGTGCATGATGTGCACTGTGTTTAAGCATGAGGAATTCGTAATGGTGCCGGGGCTTGCGTGGTTTTGTAACGTTTTGTTACCAGTAGTTTTCGGTGCTGATGCTGCCGGGCGTTTTACGCAGGTTTTTGGTGAGGCCGCGTTTTTCCAGAGTTTCGCGTACGTCTTTAACCATGTCGGGGTTGCCGCAAAGCATGATTTGCGATTTGCCATTTTCAATTTTTAAATTAACGCGATCTTCCAGAGCGCCTTTCTTTAAAGCTTTGGGAATGCGACCCGGTAGCGCAAAGTCTGTTTTTTCGCGGCTGACAAAAGGCGCGTATTCAAATTGATCCGGATGCTGTTGTTTAATGCTGTTAATCAGATCCTGGTACGTCAGTTCCGATGCCGTCCGTACGGCATGTACCAGTACGCATTTTTTAAAACGCTTCCAGGGGGTTTCAGTTTTCAGGATGGAAAGAAAAGGCCCTATGCCGGTACCGGTTGATATCATCCATAAATCATCGGCATCGGGAATTTCATTGAGTATCAAAAAGCCATTGGCTTTTTTGCCAAGATAAATATGGTGGCCGGCTTTAAGTTTGGCCAGTCGTGGTGAGAGCAGGCCTTCCGGAACATCAATGGAATAAAATTCATAAAAGTCTTCATGCGGTGCGCTAACAAAAGAATAGGGGCGACCGACAATCTGGTCATCAATCATTAAACCCAAACGGCCAAACTGGCCTGCCTGGTATTCACCAATGTCGCCTTTCACTCTCAGTGAATAAAGCGTGTCGGTCCAGTGAATGTTTTCAATAACTTCTGCGTCGATCCAGTTTGACATGTTGCTCACCTTTGACTGCCTGTATGCTAAAAAAGGTTGCTAGTGTACAGAGGCATAAAGGGCTTTAAAACAAGCAGTTGTGAGTAGCTGCGGCCACCCAATTGTAGATAAGCGAATAATGAGCTTAATCCTTGCCCAGCGTAGGGGGAGGAGGTTCATCTATGGCCGAAGCAAAACTGGTCTTGGGCTGCTGTTTGCCTGCAAACAGGTTAATGAGAAAGCGAATGACTTTTTTGATGGCGCGGAACAGTTTGGGTAACAGCCATACCATCAGCAAAATGAAGATGACCAGCAATATCAGGAAGATTACCGGGTGTTGCAGTGCGGCCCACAAACCGGCAAACACGGCGATATCTTCAGCAATGGAAGAACCCCAGTTGGAAAAAGGTTCGGGAGAGGTATTGATCAGTACCCGGGTACCCGCTTTAGTAAAGTGTTTTCCAGCCAGTATCCACGCCGGGGATTTTGTCTGCGAAAAATTCCACCACATACATAAACGCGGCGGCCGCGATGACTAATGGATCCCCTATCACTTGCAGATCAGGAGGAAGCGCCACATAGCCCATGTTCATCATCATACCCAGTGCAACCAGGGTGCCATACAGATTAATGCCACTGGCCCAGGCGACGCCCATAGTCAGTGCAATGGTTTGAATCAGGCCCTCATAGGCTTACATTGAGTTGATCTCCTGCGGTTTTTTTAATCACACTACCCTAAGACCCAAAAAAATGCGAATAGTGCATTTTGCCCCTTTAATTCAATAATTTGGTAATAATATAAACAATCTGTACAGAACGAAATATATTATTCGTTTATATTGATCATATACTATAGGGGCATTAGCAAGATTAATTGGCGGAAATGAATCGCTAAGCGTTAGTGTATAAGAATATTATATAATTCTTAGATGCTTATTTTATTAGTAAAAAAATAAGCAGACCGCCGTTAATGGTACTCAGCGAAGAGTTAATCACCCAGAAAGGAATATCGGTGCCAGCAAATTTACCTCAATTTGAAGATCACAGTAATCAACAGACCAAATACACAACCTGCTATATGTGCGCGTGTCGTTGTGGCATCAAAGTTACGGTTGAAGACAATCTCGTTCGTTTTATTCAGGGCAATAAGCACCACCCAATAAATAAAGGTGTACTGTGCGCCAAGGGTAATGCTGGCATTATGAAACAGAATTCTCCCGGCAAGTTAACCCAGCCGCTGATGCGCAAGAAAAACAGCGAGCGTGGCGAGGGCGATTTTGAGCCAGTCAGTTGGGACACGGCTCTGGATTACCTGACAGAGCGTTTGGAGAAAATTCGTAAAACTGATCCCAAGAAACTGGCGTTCTTTACCGGTCGTGATCAGATGCAGGCACTGACAGGTTTCTGGGCGCAGCAATTCGGCACTATTAACTGGGCAGCACACGGCGGCTTTTGTTCAGTCAACATGGCCGCAGCCGGCCTTTACACCATTGGCCATTCCTTCTGGGAATTTGGTGACCCGGACTGGGACAGAACAAAATATTTCATGATGTGGGGTGTGGCAGAAGATCACTCTTCCAACCCAATTAAAATTGGTCTGGAAAAATTAAAACGTCGCGGTGCCAAGTTTGTATCTATTAATCCGGTGCGTACCGGTTACCAGGCCATTGCCGATGAGTGGATCCCAATTAAGCCCGGCACCGATGCCATGCTGGCGCTTTCCATGGTGCACGTACTATTAAAGAACGACCTGTTTGATTATGAGTATGTGCTGCGTTACACCAACGCCACTCAACTGGTGGTACACACGCCGCAGGAAGTGGGCGATGGTCTGATTTACCGTAACGAAGAAGGCAAACCACTGGCCTGGGATCTGGAAAAAGAAACTTTTGTGGATGCCACCCTGCCTGAGATTAAGCCAGCACTGTTTGGTGAATACCAGACGGCCGATGGCAAGACGGTTAAAACCTCGTTCACCATTTTGGCGGAACGTTATTTGTCGGACGAATATGCACCGGAGCATGCCAGCAAAATGTGTGGTGTTCCGGCGAAAGTGATCGAACGTTTGGCCATGGAAATGGCGCACATTGCATTCGAAGAAAGTATTGAAATTAAAACCGAGTGGACAGACTGGGCGGGACGCAAGCACAGTAGTTTTATTGGCCGACCGGTTTCTATGCATGCGATGCGCGGGATTTCAGCGCACTCCAATGGCTTCCAGGCCTGTCGTGCAATTCACCTGCTACAAGTATTGCTGGGCAGTGTAGATGTACCGGGCGGTCATTTGGCGAAACCACCTTACCCCAAACATGTTTGTCCGCCGATTAAACCGGCCAAGCCCAAAGCGCCGGGCGAACCGTTGGACAGTCCTCCTCTGGGCTTCCCTACCTGCCCGGAAGATTTGGTGATTGATGAAAACGGTAAGCCGTTACGTATTGATAAGGCGTATTCATGGGAAGCACCGATTGCCAATCATGGCTTGATGCATATGGTCATCACCAATGCTGTGAATGGTGATCCGTACACGATTGATACGTTAATTTTCTTCATGGCCAACATGAGCTGGAATTCTTCCATGAACACTGGAAAGATTCGCGAACTGCTGCGTGAGAAAAATGAAAACGGAGAATACAAACTGCCATTCCTGGTAGTGGCGGATGCGTTCCATTCTGAAATGGTGGGGTTTGCGGATCTGGTATTACCGGACACCACATATCTTGAAAGATACGACACCATTTCCATGTTGGATCGTCCCATCTCGGAACCGGATGGTGTATGTGATGCCATACGTGCTCCTGTGGTTGAAATCACAACGGATGTACGCCCCTGGCAGGAAGTGATGGTGGAACTGGCTTCACGTCTGAAATTCCCCGCATTCACCAACGAAGATGGTTCACGTAAATACAAGGGTTATAAAGACTTTATCGTGAACTACGAAAAGTCACCGGGTATAGGATTCCTGGCCGGGTGGCGAGGTAAGGATGGCGAAAAAAGTTTACGCGGCGAACCCAATCCCAACCAGTGGGAAAAGTACGTCGAGAACGAATGCTTCTTTGAATACAAATTGGCAAAACACGAACGCTACTATCGTTTTGCCAATAAGGACTATCTGGAATTTGCCAAGAATGCCGGTTTTGTTGGTAGCACCGAACCAATTGTGATGGAACTGTATTCGGAAACATTGCAGAAATTCCGGCTGGCCGGTCTCGGGTTATATGATGGCCCGCAACCTACAGATGAACGTGACCAGTATCGTACTTCGAGATTCTTTGATCCGTTGCCTGAGTTCTACATTCCGCTGGAGCAGCGCTGTACTTCGCCGCAGGAATATCCCTTCCATGCGATTACCCAGCGCCCCATGATGATGTATCACTCCTGGGATTCACAAAATGCCTGGTTGCGTCAGATTCTTGCGCAAAACTATATGTACATGAATCGACAGCAGGCGGAAGAAATGGGCATTACCGATTTATCATGGATCTGGATTGAATCCAAAACTGGTAGGATTCGTGTGCAGGTTAAATTAATGGAAGGGGTAGAGAAAAGTACCATCTGGACATGGAATGCGATTGGTAAACAACGTGGTACCTGGGGGCTTGATCCTGAAGCGAATGAATCAAATCAGGGCTTCCTGTTGAACCACCTCATTAATGAGCATCTTCCCTGTGGTGACACTGGCCGACCTATTACAAATTCGGATCCGATTACCGGTCAGGCGGCCTGGTATGACTTGCAAGTGAAAGTGTATCCCGCCCAGCCGGGTGAAGTGGGTGTCTGGCCAAACTTCGAAACTATTAAGCCATTGCCGGGTTCGCAACGCTCCAAGGAAAAATTGCGTTATCAGACACATGAAGCAGTGGGTTTGAATCGCTCGCTTAAAGACATTTTGACGCATGGCGAGACAAAAAGGGATAAGAAAAAATGAAACTGGGATTGGTTATAGATTTAGACACTTGCGTGGGCTGCAATGCCTGTGCTTTGGCATGTAAACAGTGGAACACATCTGGAACTACCGGACCGTTAACTGACTTTGAACCTTACGGCAAGGATCCGACCGGTGTCTGGTTTAACCGTATTCGTAACTATGAAGTCGGCGACTACCCAAACAGTAAAACAGTGCACTTCCCAATGTCATGCATGCATTGTGAAGACGCCGCCTGTGTGACTGTATGTCCAACAGGTGCTTCCTACAAACGTGAGTCAGACGGCATTGTTCTGGTAGATCAGGACAAGTGCATGGGTTGTAACTACTGCGCATGGGCGTGTCCGTACGGTGCGCGTGAACTAGACCGTGAAGATGGTGTAATGAAAAAATGCACGCTATGTGTGGATCGAATTTACGATAACAATCTTCCTGAAGATGAGCGCAAGCCTGCCTGTGTGATGACATGCCCGGCGCATGCACGTTACTTTGGTGACTTTGACGATCCGGATTCTGAAGTGTCGGTGATTACGCGCGAACGCGATGGTGGTTCACTGATGCCGGAGCTGGGTTATGAGCCAACCAACAAGTATTTGCCGCCACGTGAAAAGAAACACGTGGATACCTATATTAACGACACTAACCCGATTACCAAAGTCAAAGACTGGGTTAACCGTTTAGTTGCAAAATAAAATCAAGGAAGATTCAACATGCATCCAGTATTTTCGGTTATATTTTTTACTGTGACTTCAGGCGCTGGTTATGGCCTGTTTGTCATTACTGCTTTATTTAATGCAATCAACCCGGGCAATACTTTAGGTAGCACTGGTGTGCTTGTTGCCTGTGTTATTGCACTAGTTTTAATTACCCTTGGATTGATTTCATCTACATTTCATTTGGCCAACCCAAAAAATGCCTGGCGCGCCTTCAGTCGAGTAAGAACTTCGTGGCTGGCACGTGAAGGTTTACTGGCTGTTATCTTCTATCCCATTGCCGCGTTATATATGTTGACGATCTGGAAAGGCCTGGGAGGTTATAGCTGGCTGGTAGCCATTTCAGTTCTGACTGCGATATGGGCACTGACCACTATTTTTTCTACCGGAATGATTTATGCCTGTCTTAAAACCATTCGCCAATGGCACAATGCGTTAACGCCGGTGAATTATATTTTGCTGGGTGCCATGCTGGGTGGATTGATTTTCCTGTTACTGGCAGCAGTTTTCCAGACAGTTAGCATGAACCTGGTTGCAACTGCGACATATCTGATTGGTATTGCTGCAATTGCAAAAATTGTTTATTTCTTCTGGATTGGCACTCCGGCTGGTCCGACGATTAATACTGCCACTTCATTTACAAGAAGTATGGTGCGTCTGCTGGATGTGGGTCATACCGCAGGAACATTTTTGACAGATGAGTTTGGTTATCAGGTGGCGCGTGCACGTTTAATTGCATTGCGCTGGTTAATGCTGTTATTTGCTTTCGCGATCCCGGCATTGACGCTGTGGATAGGCATAAGTGTTTTGCCACTTACGACGGCATTGGTTGCTGCGGTGGTTAGCGCTTTTATCGGCGTGATGATTGAGCGATGGTTATTCTTTGCTGAGGCACGTCACGTGGTAAATCTTTACCATGGTACGCAGCAGTGCTAGTTAATTGAGTTGAATAGTTAAGAAATTAACTATAAAGAATTTCTGATCCCCGTATTATACGGTGATTTTTTTATAATAAAATCAATGTAAAGAGCTAGTATTCAGCCACGTAGTTACCCGCTTCAGCTGCCTCTTCCATGTCTTTATCCCAGCTAATGAATGAATCGATGATAATGCGGTTGTTATAACTCATTTGACGCATATCTTCTTTCCACATCCGGCACTGCGTATTACTGACCAGGCCATAGTTACAAACATAGTCGACTACTGCCTGGGTGGTATACATTTCATCGCAGGCATAGCTTGTTGATAATATTGATACCGATATTACAGCGCATAGGATTAATTATTTCATAAAACCTTCTTGTGGATTTATATCATTGTTCTCTACTTACCAAATTACTCAGCAAAATAAATGCCAATCTTATGTGTATGAACTGGAAAAAATTTGCAGGGCAAAACAAATTATCTAGATTCAGTATCTTACCGTGGGAAGAAACAATGAGGTTTTTGGCGCTGAATGATTTGATTCGACGGACAGGCGTAGATATTTGTAAAATTGTGGCGTATTGCTCCATGATGAAGCATAGGGAAAATTGATAAGCTGTGCTGAAAAGCCTATTTGCCGGGCGTTAAATTAATCCAGATTTCCTGTTGGCGAATCTCTACGGCATAACAATTGAGTGGCTCATCCGCGGGTTCATCGGTAGGTTCTCCGGTGATCACGCTAAACCAGCTGCCATGCAAAGTGCATTTTACTTTGTCTTCACGCAAGCACCCCAGTGACAAAGAGGAGTCTTCATGGGTGCAGGTGTCTTCAACGGCATAAATTGTCCCATTAACATTGGCCAGCAAAACGGGGCCGTGATTGGGGAAACAGACTTTTTTTGTTTTGCCGGGGAGTACATCATCGAGTTTAGCGGCAAAAGTAAAGGGATTATTCATGTATCTACTATTTAAAATATGTCCCAAACTGTCAATAGCGCTTTCTGGCAGCTTGAAAATCAAATATAACGCAGGGCTATTACCCCACTTGGTTATTTGCAAGCTAAATTAACAGTGTTTTAATGAACAAAACAACTAACGAGTTCAAAAAGTATGCCTTATTTTGTTTTTCATTTAACTAAAGGTACCAATGGCGTTGTACGTGAAGCCGAGTTAAAAGACAGTTTTGCAGAATATAAAGAAGCAAAAACATTTGCAGGTAATTTAAGATCTGAGCTGAAACTGAAAGATATCAGCGACGTAAAAATTATGTTTGCAGACAACGAAGAGATTGCCGAAGCAAAACTCACTGAAAATAGAGACGCGCCAATTTTGCGCGAATGGGAAAAGTAGCCTAGTCATTGATATGGATGAACAAGAGTATCACTCAACTTATAAAAATATTAACCCAATCCGCTGCGTGTTTGAAAAAGCAATTAATTCACGCACATGTAATTGTTCCAAGGCGACACGTTTTAATCTGGCTGATAGAGAAGGGGTATCATGTCAATCAGAAGCTGCGCAACAATGGTGCTCAAACGTTTTGTATACTCTGCGGGAAAAAGCACGTTTTGCCATACAGCAAAAAATGATTGATGGGCAGTTACCGCATAATGCTGAAATCAGAATTCAAAATGGCTCTATAAAAGGCCTTGTAAAAATTCTTTGTGGCGAGGAATCTGCTGAATCTGATCTCGATGAAAATGATATTTATGCGTTGCTTCAGTCTGCTCGCGCTAAATATAAAAATGTCGAAAATTTTCCCTACAGTGAACTCATGCAGCAGATATCTGCATACAAAACCAGACGTGCGCGCCAAAGAAAGAAATAATGGCGGCTTCTAAGTTACAAAGGCTGGTTAGTGAAATTCGTGCATGTAAGCATTGTGCACAACACTTACCATTTGAGCCCAATCCTATTGTGCGCCCTTCTATTAAAGCAAAAATACTTATCACGGGTCAGGCGCCCGGCACAAAAGTACACGAAACAAGTATTTCCTGGAACGATGCCAGTGGAAATACTTTGCGAGAATGGATGGGGGTTGAACGTGATACTTTTTATGGTACTGGTAAAATTGCGATTATGCCGATGGGTTTTTGTTATCCGGGTAAAAGCAAGTCGGGTGATCTGCCACCCAGGCCGGAGTGTGCGCCGAAGTGGCATACACCATTGTTGTCACTCATGCCGCAAATCGAACTGACGTTACTGATTGGAATGTATGCACAAAAATTTTATCTGCCCGATGACAAGCAAAAAAACTTAACCGAAACTGTACGTGCATGGCAGCAATATTACCCGCGTTACCTGCCCATGCCACACCCGTCCCCACGCAATAAACTTTGGCTAAAGAGAAACAACTGGTTTGAGCAGGAAGTGATTCCAGAGTTAAGAAACCGAGTTCAGGCACTTATTCGTTAGTATTATATTCCTGTGCAAACATGGTCCAGATGGTAAGAAAAAATGCAGCGATGACTGGCCCCAGAACAAAACCGGAAATGCCAATCATGGCAATACCGCCAAGCGTGCTAAATAAAATCAGATAGTCTGGCATTTGTGTGTCACGCCCCACCAGTATGGGTCTAAGAATGTTATCTACCATTCCAATCACAAACACGCCTATGCCAATTAATATAATGCCTTTAATCAGCATGCCGTTTGCAATCAGGTATATGGCTGCAGGTGCCCAAACCAGCGCGGATCCTATTGCCGGGAGTATAGATAATAAAATCATCACTACGCCCCAGAAAATCGCCGATTGAATGCCCAGCAATGAGAATGTAATTCCACCAATCGCGCCCTGAACAATACCCACGACGAGCGTTCCTTTTATTGTAGCGCGTGAAACCTCAGCAAATTTGGATAACAGAAAACGTTCACGTTCATCCCCCAGCGGAAGAATGTGAATAATAATATCGATAATTTTTTTACCATCGCGCAAAATGAAAAACAGCAAATACAACATCAGAAAAAACATCACAGCAAAGCGAACCGTGTTCTGGCCGAAAGTAAAAATATGCGAAGCGGCCCATTGGCTACCCTGTAAAGCCGAGCTGGAAAGTTTCTGTTTCATTTCGGCCAGATTGATACCCAGACTTTCTGCACGATCAATCAGAGAAGGCCAGGTTTGTTGAGCCCAGTTAATTGGGCCGGATAAATCTATTTCACCATTGGCGATGGACTGATATAAACCGATACCTTCGCGGCCTACAGAAATGGAGAGCAACAGGGAAGGCACAATGACTGCAAATACAATAATAAAAAGGGTGATCAGCGCGGCCAGATTTTCGCGATTGGGCAGGGTTGCGATTAATTTGTTCTGAACCGGTTTAGATAGAATAGCCAGTGAGACGGCCCACAGTATTGGCTCAAAGAACGGAAGCAGGATGGCGATAAAAGCCAGACTGGCGGCAATTAAAATAGAAAAGAAGAAAGCGCTCTGTACCAAAGTGTCTGCCCTTTATTATGTAAACCTTATTAAAAAAATGGTTATATTGGGTTAATTCGTGTTTGACGGAAGACTAGATCACACAAAAGAGCTAAATAAAACCGTTTATAAGCAAAATGTGCGTTGTTATAGAATATAATAATATTATTCTTTGCTTATATTAGAGTTTTATACTATACTAATTCGCATAAACTTTTAACCTTATGGAGAATTAACATGTTTGGAAACTCAAACTTTTGCAAATCAGCTGCAATTGAGATCATGTTGTTGATTGCAGCTTTATCAACCTTATTTGCGATCGGTATCGCGTTGTTCTAATACCTCCTTACTCTTGTGTAACTTTAAGAGTGAAAGCCAGCCCAATGGGCTGGCTTTTTTAATGGGGCTTTAAGTTTTACGCGGAGTTAAATAAGCAAGTACCGCTGCGACAAGAAACAAAGCGGGGACATCACCCAAGAGATGACCCATATTATGTGCGCCATCAAACGCCTGCCAGGCCATCACGCCGCCATGGGCAACACTGGACCAGACTGTAAACCAAATCAAACTTCTATGCTCCAGCGGGTTACGTGAAGCGAGCATTAAAAATATTCCCAGCGTGGCATAGATGCTAAGAATCATTTCCAGATAATAGGAACGTCCTTCAGCATGCCAGGACCAGCCCGATGGCCAATATTCGGTCATGGGAAAAAGAATAAAGGTAAAAGTGATGCCGAACAGCAACAGGGCAATTTTTAAATATTTAATTCGACTCGAATTATCCATTCTCTACTCCTGATAATCATTATAGTTATTGTATGAATGCCCGCTTTTTAAGCGATGCATTCTCAGATTACAAGAAAGAGTCAGATGAGTATAGCGAATAAATTTAGTCAGATTTTGTTGTCAGCAGGTGTCGCTTTCTACAGGCCCTGTGTTTTGAGTATGAGTCCAACAGCACAGCAGATGGCAATGACATGTAAAAGATTAAGCTTGAAGCGAAATAACGCCAGCATTGCGAACAGTGCGATGATGGCAGAAATCCAGTCGAACGCGCCGGAAAATCCCTGAGGCCAAAGTACGTGATAGCCAAAGAACAGGGCAAGGTTAATTATCACGCCTACTACGGCCGCGGTAATGGCCGTAAGGGGTGCGGTGAATTTTAAATTTCCGTGTATAGTTTCAATGAACGGCCCACCGGCAAATATAAACAAAAAAGAAGGTAAAAAAGTAAACCAAGTAGCCACAAGTGCTGCTACGGCTCCGGCAAGTAATAGTTGATCCGGACCAAACAGATTGTTTACATAACCCCCTATAAAGGCTACAAATGTGACGACCATAATAAGCGGTCCCGGAGTCGTCTCTCCCAGCGCCAGTCCGTCGATCATTTGAGTGGGGGTAACCCAGGAATAATTTTCAATGGCGCCCTGGTACACATAAGGAAGGACCGCGTAGGCTCCACCGAAAGTGACCAATGCTGCTTTGGTAAAGAACCAGCCCATTTGAGTCAGCGTGTGGTTCCATCCAAATGACAGATACAGTAACAACATAGGAACCATCCATAATGCGATACCCAGTGCTACAGCCCGAAACAGTTTGCTTATACGAAACCGGGCATGTGCTGGTACCGGGATATGATCATCAATGATAGCCGGTCCAAAAGAAGCATTACTGGAATCGTGGCTGCTGGCGGATTTGAATTCATCCGGAATAAAGCGTCCGCCAATAAAACCAATTATAGCGGCACATATAACAATTATGGGAAACGGTACTTTAAAGATAAAGATAGATAAAAATGCCGCAACCGATATGGAAAATAACCAACTGTTTTTAATCGCACGTGAACCAATGCGATAGGCCGCATGTATGATGACCGCAGTGATGGCGGGTTTAATGCCATAAAATATTCCGGCAACGACGGGGACATCACCATAGGCGAGATAGGCCCAGGTCAGGGCAATTAGAATAAATAAAGAGGGGGCGACAAAAAGTGCGCCAGCGACCACGCCGCCTATTCCCCTGTGCATTAGCCAGCCCAGGTAGGTAGCCAGCTGCTGCGCTTCGGGCCCGGGCAGCAGCATACAGAAATTGAGTGCATGTAAGAAACGTTGCTCGGAAATCCAGCGACGCTTTTCAACCAGTTCCTGATGCATAATAGCGATCTGACCGGCTGGTCCGCCAAAACTGATAAAACCCAGTTTTAACCAGAATTTGGATGCATCCCAAAATGAGATATAACGGTGTGAACCTTCTGTTGACATTGTATTGAATATCTCTGTGATT
>CAZWQM010000026.1:12227-17545 GCA_964636225.1 uncultured Thiotrichales bacterium
TTTGCGCCCAAGCCAGGGTATAAAGTTAGTTGATTAGAAAACTGAAGAGCTCAGTTCATTTACAGCAGCAAGCATTTCCGGATCATCGGTGAGTGCCTGGGAAATTGAACTTTTGCAAGCGGTCACTGGGTTTATACCGGTTTGAATGAGTTTGCCGGCGTGAACCAGTAAACGCGTACTGGCGCCTTCATGCAGGCCGCTGCCTTTCAGGTTGCGTGTCATCTGTGCAAATTTGACCAGTTGCTTTGCAGTATTCGCATCCACCGACGTTTCTTTTTCAATGATCTTCTGTTCCGTGGCGGCCTCAGGATAGTCAAATTCCAGAGCAACAAAGCGCTGTCTTGTACTTTGCTTAAGGTCTTTCAATACGCTTTGGTATCCGGGGTTGTAGGATATGGCTATACAGAATTCATCCGGAGCCTCTAGTAACTCGCCGATTTTCTCCATTGGCAGCACGCGTCGGTCATCACAAAGCGGGTGGATGACCACGGTGGTGTCTTTGCGTGCTTCAACGATCTCATCAAGATAGCAAATGCTGCCCGTGCGTACTGCACGAGCCAAGGGACCATCCACCCAGACGGTTTCTCCGCCCGTAACCAGGTAACGGCCTACCAGATCAGAAGCGGTAAGGTCGTCGTGGCAGGAAACAGTAATCAGCGGGCGTTTTAAACGCCAGCCCATATATTCCATAAAGCGGGTTTTGCCGCAGCCTGTGGGGCCTTTTAATAATACCGGTAGTTTATTCCGATAGGCCGCCTCATAGACTTCAATTTCATCGGCGATGGGCTCGTAGTAGGGTTCCTCTTCTACAAAGTACTCTTCTGGTTTGTAACTTTTGGCGCTGATTTTTGAATCCATGTGCTTACTATTTTTTTATGTAATGTTCCCGAGTGGGCAACCTAGCGTTTTACTAAATGACGTGCAAGTCATACAGATCAATTGAGCCAATGTTTTTTATGAGTGATGCAGAAATTGATTGGCAAAGGCGGATGGGGAAGCGCCTGGTTGTGCTGACAATAATTAACTCAATGCGAGATTATTTCGTCTTAAGGTGCTTAAAGTAAAAATATCCCAAACAGACTCGTTTTAAGTGTGAAATCGATACTTTTTGGTCATTGACTCACCTCCTATAAATAAGTAACTTCTACTGTTACATCCTTTATTAATCAAGATTTTAACAAAGCTATGCAAAGCGCTGCTCAACAAGCCCTGGAAATCGAACAGGCTTCCGATCATCCGCTCGCCGGTCAGGAAATGACGGGTTCGGATATTATTGTTCAGGTTCTGGCTCAGGAACAAACAGATGTCATTTTCGGCTATAGCGGTGGTGCTATTCTCCCAACATTTGACGCAATATTCCGTTTCAATGCCGAAACCAATGACGCCATGCCATTAATTGTGCCGGCGAATGAGCAGGGTGCAGGTTTTATGGCATCGGGCTATGCGCGTGCCAGTGGTAAAGTTGGTGTGGCTGTGGTGACCTCAGGTCCTGGGGCAACCAATACGGTAACCCCTGTCAGAGACAGTATGGCCGACTCAATTCCAATTGTGGTTATTTGTGGACAAGTGCCGACCGCCGCGATTGGCAGTGACGGTTTTCAGGAAGCACCCATTTCAAATATTATGGGCGCCGTGGCCAAGCATATCTTCCTGGTGTCGGATCCAACCAAGCTGGAAATGACAGTACGCACCGCATTTGAAATTGCCCGCACTGGTCGACCGGGTCCGGTCGTAATCGATATACCCAAAGACGTACAGAACTGGGTAGGTCCATTTCTGGGGCAGGGAAAGTTACCTGTGCGTGGATATCGCGAACGTATACATTCAGTGATCGCATCGGAATTAACCTCGGATAAACAAAAGCAGTTTTTTGATGCTCTGTCTCAGGCAAAACGACCCTTAATTTATGCTGGAGGCGGTGTAATTAATGGAGAAGCTTCAGAGCAACTTCGTAACTTTGCAGATGAATATAAAATTCCCGTGGTAACAACCCTGATGGGGATTGGTGCGTACGATACCACTCAGCCCCGCGCCCTGCATATGCTGGGTATGCATGGAACGGCATTTGCCAACTATGCTGCCGATGATTGTGATTTTCTGATTGCGGTCGGCGCACGATTCGATGACCGTGTAGCCGCAGTACCGTGTAAATTTGTGCCCGGTGCAAAATTCATTGCTCATTTTGATATAGATCCATCCGAGATTGATAAAGTAAAGCAGGTTAATTGGCACCATGTAGGATTGTTGCAGGAAAGTCTGCATAAGCTTCTGGAGTATGGAAAAGAGGTATACAAATTTGAGCCAGATTATGCCGAGTGGCATGCGCATATTGCAGATCTTAAATCTACTTATGCAATGAACTACGATAAAGAGTCCGAAGCCATTCAGCCTTATGCAGTGATTGAAGAGATTAACAAGCATACCAAAGGCAATGCGATTATCAGCACAGGTGTGGGCCAGCATCAAATGTGGGCTGCGCAGTATTTTGATTTTACCCAGCCACGTCTATGGCTTACCTCGGGTAGTATGGGAACCATGGGCTTTGGTTTGCCTGCTGCGATAGGTGCGCAGTTCGCAAAGCCTGGCAACATGGTCATTAATATTGATGGCGATGCCAGTATTCGTATGAATCTGGGAGAACTGGAAACTGTAACAACGTATCAGCTACCGGTAAAAACTGTCGTTTTAAACAACTTTGGTGACGGTATGGTGAAACAATGGCAGAAGCTATTCTTTAAGGGGCGCCTGTCGGCCAGCGACAAATCTCTGCATAAAAAAAACTTCATCAAAGCGGCCGAAGCAGATGGTTTTGAATACGCCGAACGTCTGGTGAATAAAGCCGATCTACCAAGAGTTATTAAAGAATTTGTAGCCTTTCCTGGGCCTGCTTTTCTGGAAGTGATTATCGATCGTGATGCCGGTGTTTATCCGATGGTCGGGCCCGGTATGTGTTATCAGGAAATGATTACTGGTGATTTCATCCCTACACGTGACAGTAGTCAGGTTAAAGAGGAAGTGGATTCCTCAGAGATGTTTTAAAACACTACATTATTTAACTGCCTAGATAGAATAACTGATTTTAGTGTTCTATCTAGGCATATTTAATACGCTTCCTGTTCACCCCAGATTTCCTGCACACGCTGATCGCGTCCGCAATTCCAGCGATAGTATTTGTATCGAAAAGGGTAATTCTTGTAATAGTCCTGATGATAACTTTCATCACCTGCAATCGGGTAGAAAGTAGAAGCATCCAGAATCGGAGTGACTACGGTTTGTTGCGGGAATTGTTCAATTACTTTCTGTTTTGATTTTTCAGCCAGTTCGCGTTCCTTTGCATTGGAAACAAAGATAGCGCTTAAATAGCTGAAACCTTTATCGCAGAACTGACCTCTCGCATCGAATGGGTCTATGTGATGCCAGAAATAATCCAGCAATTGCTCATAGCTAACAATTGCAGGGTCATAAGTAACTTCAACGGCTTCATAATGACCTTGATGATTACCGTTATATGTCGGATTTTTCAGGCTCCCCCCGGTAAAACCCGATACAGCCTCTTGTACGCCTTCAAGTTTTTCAAAATCCGATTCAACACACCAGAAACAACCACCGGCAAAGATAGCTTTATCGTTTAGGTATTCCAGCTAAAACCCACCATAATGAAGTGGCGCCGGGACAATTTGAAATAGCGCCTTATTTTGAAACTGCCAATGTGGCTGCGGATCATCAGCAGTTAATGATGACCATTTTGAAAAGTACCGCGAAAGAGCATGGGTTTGTTTGCCTGCTACATGAAAAACCCTTTGCTGGTGTTAATGGTTCCGGTAAACATGTGAACTGGTCTGTCGGTAACTCAACACAGGGTAATCTTCTGGATCCCGGCAGCACACCGCATGAGAATTTAAAGTTTCTATTGTTCTGTGGAGCGGTGATTCGTGGCGTACATTTATTTGGTCCTCTGCTTAGAGCTGCAATTGCTTCTGCTGCAAACGATCATCGTCTGGGTGCCAATGAAGCGCCACCGGCGATATTGTCTGTATATCTCGGGGACCAGCTTGAAGGTGTGTTCAATGACATTAAAGAAGGTAAGTTGCTCGAAAAAGCCAGTGGTGGTGTGATGGATCTTGGTCTGTCTCAAATTCTGAAGTTTGAGCGAGATCCTGGAGATCGAAACCGTACATCACCTTTTGCCTTTACCGGCAACCGTTTTGAATTTCGCGCGGTCGGTTCATCACAGTCTGTATCTGGCCCATTAGTGGCTATCAACAAATGCTTGATGGCTCTCTCGGCAGCAAAGCTCTGTGGAAAACACTCGGCAATATCACTGACGCCAACCATATCGCACAAGGCGTCAGCCTGGGTTCGCTGGCTGTAAGAGCCGAACAAACGCGCAGCCAGATGAAAAAGCCAACGGCGCGCTAGTGCTTCCTGATCCCTAAATTAACTAAATCTAAACGCGGCTGATACACCTCAGATTCAATCTCAAAGAGTCCCAATAAGGTATGAAACACATTGTGATGGCTAAAGTTATTATCTTTAGCGCGTAACACACGCTGCAGATCATAATCAGCATGCTGAGCACCCATCCAAAGGATGACCGGCACATTCGTCTGCGATCTTGGCGCTATCGCATAAGGCATCGCATGAAGATACAAGCCATTCTCGCCCAAGGACTCACCATGATCACTGACATATAACATCGATGTTTCAAAGGTCTGATCGTATTGCTTTAAGAACTCGATCGTTTCATTGAGAAAATAATCGGTGTAAAGAATAGTTGAGTCATAGCTCGAGGTGATTTGATCAGTAGAACACTGGTCAAGCTGATTAGTCTCACACCCCTCACCAAAAATGGCGAAATCTTTTGGATAGCGCTGATAATAAGTTGGCCCATGGCTACCCATTTGATGAAGAACGATCAGAATATCGCCCTTAGGATGATCTTGGATATATTTATCCAACCCTGACAACATACCCACATCGCGACACTCAGGATCACAAATCGGATTTCTTTCCGACGTGCGGAAATCTTGGTACTCAACCCGATCAGCCACCCCTTTGGAGCTCGAGTTGTTATCGCGCCATATGATATTCACCCCTGCACGATTCAGCACATCTAATGCATTCTCCTCATGCTTTGCTTCACTCGTGGAAAATTCCTGACGACTCTTAATTGAAAACATACATGGGACGGAGTGCGCCGTACTGGTTCCACATGAATCTACATCTGTAAAACTCACTACTGCTTGCTTCTCAAGCAAGGGATTGGTTTTTCTCGCATAGCCATTGAGTGAAAAATGATCTGCGCGCGCCGTTTCACC
>CAZWQM010000027.1:0-15611 GCA_964636225.1 uncultured Thiotrichales bacterium
TTTGCTTGAAGGCGGCAATGATATTCTGCGTAATAAAAGTGCGCAGAATATTAAGCAGAATCTGGCGGCAATGATTGAACTGGCCCAATCAAATGGAGTTCAAGTGGGTTTAATTGGTGTACCAGAAAAGAAATTATTTTCAAAAGTTGCGCCACTCTATGAAGAATTGGCAGAGCAGTATAACGTAGCCTTTGCAGACGACTTGCTTGCTGATTTACTGCGTGAAAACAAGTATAAATCGGATGCAATTCATCTAAATTCGCAAGGATATCGTGTTATGGCGGAATCAATCTATCAATTGCTTGTCAAACATGGTGCTCTCTAAGTTAATAAATTTTAATCATTATCTTTTGAAAAATAAAAACAATGAAAAAATTATTAGTATTAGCGTTATTGCTCGTTTGTAAAGTATCTTATGCCAACACGGCGTGCAAAGATGAAGCACGTAAACTTGAGGTGACTGCCACTGCGTATACTTCATATCTCGGTGAAACCGATTCAACACCATCAATTTCAGCCTGGGGTGATCGCCTGCGGCCGGGGATGCGGGTAATTGCAGTGTCGCGTGACTTGATGGCGATGGGGTTGACGTATGGAACACTGGTGACAGTCGAAGGATTTGATAAGGACTTTATCGTGCTGGATAAAATGAACAAGCGCTGGAATAAAAAAGTTGATATTTATATGGGTAAAGATAAACATGCCGCGCTTCGCTGGGGAAAAAGAAAAGTCAATATATGTTGGAGATATCAATAGCACGCAACTTTTCTGTATATTTAAAGTCATTGCTGGTGGTTCTTTAATAGTCTTATTAGTCTTTTTTTATTCCAGGTTGCAGTTCAGATAAAGGCCTGGGCCTTTCGCTAGTGATGGTGTACGCATGGTTGGTAGTCCTTGTTTTTATGGCTGGTATCGCTGGGGTTATGGGTGGCCCTGTGGAAGTCAGTACCGACTACTTACAAACGAAGAAACAAGACAGGCAAATAATTTACTGGATGAGTATCTATCCATTGAAAATTTGGCTTGTAATCACTAAAAAAATAGCCATAGGCGTATCTAGAAACGGTTATCTATTTTTGATTAATCCCTAAATGAGATAATCTCCCAGTGGTGTCGAGTAGCGTGTGTGCGCAAGACATCGTCAGGGTCTACTGCATAAGGTTTCTCGACTGCAGTTAGTAATGGAATATCATTATGCGAATCGCTATAACCATAACTGCCTTGTAAATTTAAACCGCATATTTTGAGCCATTCATTTAAGCGGTCAACTTTATGATGTGCGTAACAGGGAACGGTCAATTCTCCTGTGTATTCTCCGTTAAGCATTTGTGGTTCAGCTGCGATTAGTTGATGAACCCGATACAGTTCCGCGATGGGTTGAGTAATGAAACTATTCGTCGAAGTGATAATAATTAAATGGTCGCCGGCAGCACGATGTTTTTCAATCGTGGTTAAGCCTTTATCCGTCATGATAGGTTTGATTTTGCTTTCTACAAATTCCTTGCGCCACTGTTTAAGTATTTGCAGTGGATGTTCACTCAATGGTTTAAAGGCAAAACTCGAGTACTCATAGATATCTAGCTGGCCTTTCTTGTATTGCTGGTAAAAATCACGATTGCAGCGTTCATAAACTTCCCCGTCGACGGCACCTTTCTCGACCAGATGTTGGCCCCATAAATAGTCGCTGTCGCCAGCTAAAAGTGTCTCGTCCAGATCAAAAAGTGCAAGTGCCAAGAATATCTCCTTTGTAAATATGGTCATTTAAGGGCAAAATTGACGAAATTCCCTACAGTTATGCGTATGTTTGCGCCAATTCAGTGCATGTGAAAGAATAGGGCTGTGCGTTTATTCTAACAATATACAACAAAATGATAGATTTACAGGGGTATCGGGCAAATGTAGGCATTGTTTTATATAACGATGCTGGGCAACTATTTTGGTGCAAACGTTGCGGGCAAGATGCCTGGCAGTTTCCACAGGGGGGCATTAGCGAAAATGAATCGCCCCAAGATGCTCTGTATCGTGAATTAAAAGAAGAAACAGGCCTGTCACGAGATGATGTGGAAGTCGTGGCCAGCTCCAAACAGTGGCTTAAGTATCGCTTGCCGCCTCATCTTATACGTCGACGTTGTTTCCCCAAGTGTATTGGTCAGAAGCAGCGCTGGTTTCTGTTGCGTATGATTTCTGATGAAAGCCGCATTAATTTGCAAAATTCTGATATACCCGAATTCGATGGTTGGGCGTGGGTAGATTATTGGCAGCCGATCAATGATGTGGTGTTCTTTAAACGAAAAGTCTACCAGCGAGCGCTAACTGAATTTGCGCCAATCATGAATGTGACTGTTGATCAACCGTATATCTGATACAGGCTTGTCATCTTTTTTTTGGAGCCAGACTACAACTCCACTGATTGCAAGTAATAGCAGTAATGTCGCTACTGTGGATATTACGTATATTCCCCACTTGCCTAACAGTCTGCCACTGTGTAAATCCAGTAATACGCGCTCGATATTGATTTCCTGTCCGCGTGCATGCGCTTGAATTCAAGAAGTTTATTTAAATAATAATACTAATTCAAATCAATCTCATAAGTGTTAATGTAATTAAGAGGTCGTGTTTATCTGGCTAACTTAAAGGGGTGCTAGTGGTGGGTGTAAAAAGCTGAGAATGAATTTGCAAGACGAACTAGTGATCAGGCAAAAGGAAAAACTTGTAATCGACTAAGTACTTTCGAGTAATGTATATCTCATCCAGAAAAAGTGGTAAATCAAAAAAAAAGTCCGCCAGCAGAAGCGGACTTTTAGGTGATTGAAATCTATTTTGAATGTTAGTCAGAGCCGTCTTCCAGCATCATTTCCTGCAAATAATTCTGTAGACCAGTGTGTTTGATGCGATCAAATTGTTCTTCTAACCAGTCAACATGTTCTTCTTCACTTTCAAGAATATGTTCAAATATTTCGCGAGAGACATAGTCCCTGACACTTTCACAATATTCGATGGCATCTTTCAAGTCAGGAATTGCTTCCATTTCTAGTTGAAGATCGCACTTAAGCATTTCTTCAGGAGACTCACCGATTAATAGTTTTCCCAGCGCTTGCAGGTTAGGCAGTCCTTCTAAAAACAAAATACGTTCAATCAGCATGTCCGCATGTTTCATTTCATCTATGGACTCGTGATATTCCTTTTCATTGAGCTTATGCAGTCCCCAGTTCTTATACATGCGGGCATGTAAAAAATACTGGTTAATCGCGGTTAATTCATTTTTTAGCGCCAGATTTAAATATTCAATGACCTTGGCATCACCTTTCATAAGCTTATATCCGTGTAAGTTTGAAGAATTATTAAGATTATAAACGATATTGACTTAAATGATTGAATTGGAAATGAGAGTACAACACATGAAAAGAGTGATTTTCATTTACAGCAAGAATGATTTAAAGAGAGGACTGTTCAGGCAAGCTGGGGGACAAGCGCTCCTGAAGGCTTACGTTCGAGGATCATGTTGCTTTCGAATTGTGCACGGCTACGTCGCATACATTGGCGTGCATGATTTTTACATTCACCACATTTGGTGGCGACACCCAGTTCAGACTGGATTTCTGAAAATGAGGATACGCCATCATTAACCGCTTGCTGAATTTGACGGTCGGTGACCTGATTGCAGATACAAATATACATAGGTAAAAAGTAATGCAAATGAGAATGATTGTCAACACTATTTGTAGCAGGGAATATCGCGTCTTCCTAAAAATAGAAGTAAAGTCACGAAGATTGCTGTTAACTATAAAATTCAATCGCTTAAGCTACAAAGTGACGATATGAGAATATTTCAAACCTATGCCTTGTGGGCATTTTACTCGCTGGGTTCGTTACTCATCAGTTTCTGGCTGGCGTGGCAGTTGTCTGCCCAGGTCAATTTTATGTATCCGCTGTGGTATTCAGCACTGAAAATTGACCAGACTATTGAGCAAACCATGCCGCGTCACTTGTATAAAAAGGCGTTCATTGCTACGGTTCATAAAGAACACTACCGACTGTTTTCTGAAATCGTTAAATCGATTCAGAATCGAGGAGAGGGTCTGGAAGAAATAAAATTTTATAGTCCTACCGGACTACCCTTAGGTCTGCTTTTGACTGACAACGAAATTATTCACTTAAAGGATGTTGCAAATCTGCTGGATTTATTAAACTGGTTTTGCTTGGCGACACTTATCTTCTGTTTGATCTTACTTGCCGCTGCGATTGTATATCGAATAGCCATGCCTGCCACTCGAAAACTACTGATAGCGATGCTAGGTGTAGTGTCTGTGTCGTTTGTTTTAATTGTTGTATTAGGGGCGAAAAAGTTCTTTTACTGGTTACATACCCAAGTGTTCCCCGACAATCATCAATGGTTCTTCTACTATGAAGAGTCTTTAATGATTACCTTAATGAAAGCACCTCAGTTGTTTGCACCCATCAGTGTGCAATTATTAATTCTCGGCATCTTAATCTGGGTCATGCATTTAGCTGTTTTGCGTAAACTGGCAGGATTTAAAACGGTCTGACTACCACCAAAATAACAATAGCAACGAGTGCCAGCACCGGTGCTTCGTTGAACCAGCGATACCAAACATGTGATTTGTTGTTTCGGTTATGTTTGAAAGCATTCACCAGAAAGCCACACCAGATATGATAGAAAATGAGCAACCAGACTAGGCCTAATTTGAAGTGCATCCAGGCGCCGGCCATATAAGCATCCCAGGAAGGGGTTAACATCCACAGTCCAAACAGAATCGTCAACACCGCACCGGGTGTCATAATGCCAAAAAACAATTTTCGCTCCATTATCTTGAAGCGTTCGTGACTGGTAGGATCATCTGACATGGCGTGATAAACAAATAGGCGAGGCAGGTAAAATAACCCGGCAAACCAGGTCACCATGAAAATTATATGAAAGGCTTTTATCCACAGAAAACCAGTGCCTGAAATAATGTCCATCTATGTAATTTCCTTTTTATTTGGAATGATTTTGCATGCGTGCTTCTATGAAAGGTTTGGCAAGGGCTCGATAAACTGGGGTCGGGCAAACAATTCTCGAAGTGCCAAAAGCTAAAAAGGCCGTGGCCATCAAGGGGATTAACATATCCTGATTATTGGTCATTTCCATAATAATTATTGTGGATGTGATGGGGGTCTGCACAACACCAGAGAAATATCCCACCATACCGAGCAGAACAATGGCGGTGACTGGAACATCGGTGAATATCATAGCGAGTTGATTACCCAATCCTGCACCGGTAGCCAGTGAGGGCGCGAAAATTCCACCGGGTATTCCGGTTAAATATGAAATCGTGGTTGCGGCCATTTTAAGGTAAGGAAACAGTGCATCCGCCGATTCTGCTCCGCTGACAAATCCACTGGCTTCCTGATAGCCCGTACCGTAAGTCTGTCCGGCTGTGACCAGACCAATAATTGCCAACGCCAACCCGCACAAAGCGGACAATATCAGTGGATGTCTAGTCCTAAATGGTGAAATCCATTGCGCACTCCAGATGAGGCTGGCACTGAATAAACCACCGAGCAGGCCTCCCGTCAGGCCACAGACAATAATGGCAAACCAGGAAATACTGAGTTTCATGCTGGCATCAGAATGTCCAAAATAGCTATAATTACCCAGGATGGCGATAGCAGTAATTCCGGAAATGATCACCGCGGTAAGCAGAGTGCCATTGGTGCGTTCTTCAAATGAATTATTCATTTCCTCAATCGCAAAAACAATCCCTGCCAGCGGTGTATTAAAGGCGGCAGCAAGTCCGGCTGCCCCGCCAGCAAGAATCAGACTGCGATCCAGATAATGTCTGGGAAAGTGTGCATAACGACCAATCACATACATGATTGATGCACCGATATGTACACTGGGGCCTTCGCGTCCAATGGAGGCTCCGCAACCCAGCCCCATAAGTGTCAGTAACGTTTTTCCTATAGCAATGCGCAAGGACAGCAGGCTTTCCCGATCCGAGGAGCGAGGAATATTCAGTGCTGCTATGGTCTGCGGAATTCCACTACCACTGGAACCGTGAAAGAATCGGGTGGTCAACCATGATGCCAACATTAGTCCTAAGGGTGTGAGTACCAGCGGTATATATGGAGAAATGGAAAGTAATTTTGTAAATAGCAGGTGAATGTAATCGGCGCTTTCAGCAAAGAATGCTGCAACCAATCCGACCAGAATGGCACCTGACCAGAATACCAATCGTATTTTCCAGGTCCCGGTAGATAAAATTCTCCGCTTGAATCGACGCAGATTGCTGCCTTGCATGAAAATCTCCAGGTTATATACGCTACTCTCCCAGCAGGATTAAGAAATGTAGCACTTGTGATTAGCGGTTAACGAACGATGAACATTAGGTAACAGTAATCTGTCAAATTCAATAACTCCTAATACGCAGGGTTAGAAGTATTCAATTTGAGCATTAAACGAAGCCTACCAAAAGCCAGCACAATTTTGTATTACCCGCTTTTATGCAGTTACACTATGACTTAACCATCAGACATGCAAATTCATTATGACAGATAACTCAATAAAAAAAATTAAAGTAGGTATTGTAGGCGGGACGGGTTACACAGGCATAGAACTGTTACGTCTGTTATGTGGCCATCCACAAGTAGAAATACAAGCGATCACATCTAGGAGTGAAGCCGGCCGACCTCTGACTTCACTGGTTCCTAGTTTTTTTGCGCTCTCAGAATTGAAATTTCAGCCGCCATCGGTTGAAGTTCTTAGTGAATGTGAGCTTGTTTTCTTTGCGACGCCCAACGGCACGGCGATGACACTGGCTCCAGAATTAGTCAAATCAGGGGTGCGCGTGATTGACCTTGCTGCAGATTTTCGAATTAAGGATGTGGCGACCTGGGAACGCTGGTACGGTGAAACCCACGCATGTCCCGAACTGGTCGAAGAAGCGGTTTATGGCTTGCCTGAATTAAATCGTGCCTTAATTCAGCAGGCACGTGTGATCGCCAATCCAGGTTGCTATCCTACTTCTGTAATTTTGGGGTTGTTGCCGTTACTTGAGCAGTCGCTGGTTGACCCTGCGCGCTTGATTGCGGATACGAAATCCGGTGTGAGTGGTGCGGGCCGAAGTGCAAGTGTAGGCACATTACATGCTGAGGTGAGTGAAAGTTTTAAGGCTTATGGAATCTCCGGACATCGCCATCAGCCAGAAATAAGCGCTATTTTAAATGGTGTATGTTCCGCTGGTGAGGCGCAAGTTACCTTTGTTCCACATTTGTTGCCAATGAATCGAGGGATTCATGCCACACTGTATGCCTTTACGGACAATCAAACAAAAGATTTAACGCAACTTTATCGACAACGCTACGCTGAGGAATACTTTGTGAGTGTGCTTGATCCGGGTATGCATCCGGAAACGCGGTCAGTACGAGGAACCAATCACTGCTTAATGTCCGTAAACAGAACATCTGAGCAGCAGATTGTAGTGCTTTCTGTGATTGATAACTTGGTCAAGGGTGCAGCTGGGCAAGCAATACAAAACATGAATATTATGTACAGACTGCCAGAAACATTGGGCCTGGAAGCGCTTGCTTTACTACCTTAATCAAAGACCAGAAATGCATGGCTAGAAGTTTAATTAGTTGCTAATGGGAAAATCTAAAGTCACAGTCAACGTACCAAAACTAGAGAAAATCTCTATGAGTGCGTATCACCCGAGTTTAAAAAGAATTCAAATCCTGGTGTCCATGCTGGCTGCGGTGTCTGTTGCCTGGGCTTTTTATGCGGTGGGTGCGGCTTGCATAGATTTGCCCTTTGAGGATAATCAACAAAGTGTCGCTGAGTTGCGCATCGACTTAAAAAAAGCAAATAGGGAATTAAAAGATCTGCGTCGTGAGGTGGCGAGTTTGACAATATCAACTCAGGTTGAGTTGCAGGCCGCAGAACAAACCAAGAAAACATTGCGTGAAAAGGATATGAAGATTCTGAAGTTGACAGAAGAGCTGGTCTTTTATCGCAGCTTGCTGGTGCCGGAAAAATCTAAAGTCGGTATCGAAGTACGTGATTTTAGCTTAAGGTCGGCTGGCAATAGCGAGTATTACTATGATTTTCTGCTAACACAGTCCAGTCATAGTAAGCAGCTGGCTAAAGGTAAAGTGTATGTCATTATTGATGGCAAGCAAAATGGTGAAATGCACCGAATTCAAATGCCCTTTACTGAAGCGGGGACTAAAGATCCGATAGAATATTCTTTTAAATATTTCCAAAGGCTGAATGGTGCATTTCAATTGCCGGAAGACTTTAAGCCCAAAAAAATTCTAGTAAAAGTAAAACCAGAGTCAAAATCAAAGCAAACTATTCAGATCACTTATTCATGGAATGAACTCATAAGTGGGAGTTAACATGTTTGGTTAAAAGAAAATTAAAGCAGCGCAAATTGATACATTGATAGGAAAGAATACTGTTGTTAAAGGCGATATTCACTATCGTGGCGGTCTGCATATTGAAGGTAAAGTTCAGGGCGACTTGATTGCGGAGAGCAATGATAAAACGGTGTTGATAGTCAGTGAAAAAGGCCGTGTGGAAGGCGATGTTAAGGGCCCTGTGTCATTCTGAATGGAATGATCGAAGGTGATGTCTATTCCACAGCCACGCTGGAAATGGCTCAACATGCCAAAGTCAAAGGTAATGTTTATTACAAGTTGCTGGAAATGGAAGTGGGCGCGGAAGTGAATGGCAGCTTGATTCATCAGTCCGTTCAGGCCAGTAATCCTAAGGACAAATCTGCCGAGAATAATAAGACTACACAAAACACTGTATCTGATGAGGGCAATCTTACGGCTGGCAATAACTAACCTATCTCTATCGGGTCAGATGCTCCCCGGTTAGAGTAGTTGACCAAATTACTCGGGTTATGTAGTCTTTTATCGAGTTATTATATTTGAATGGAGAAATTCACATGGCGTCTGAACAAATGAGTCCGGATTCCGGTATGCCAGTGCCTTTGGTGTTTACTGATGCAGCAGCAGGGAAAGTCAAGCAGCTGATAGAAGAAGAAAAAAATGACAACCTCAAGCTAAGAGTTTTTGTCTCGGGTGGGGGTTGTTCCGGGTTTCAATACGGCTTTACTTTCGATGAAGAATTACAGGATGGTGACACGTCAGTCGAAAATGGTGGAGTGACCCTGCTAATCGACCCCATGAGTTATCAATATCTGGTGGGCGCCGAAATTGATTATTCCGAAGGGTTGGAAGGGGCTCAATTTGTAATTCGCAATCCAAATGCCAAGACCACCTGCGGTTGTGGCTCATCTTTTTCCACCTAGACACGGTTATTATATTAATAGAATCTACTGCATTAAAAGGTAGATTCTGCAGCATTTATTTGTAATAAACCCCGCCCAGTACACAGGGGTGTTTTGCTCCCGTAGAGTGATGTGCATTTCCAGGTTTTTTCAACAGCGTTTGTCTGGCTAACCAGGCAAACGCTGTGGCTTCTACCCAATCCACACCAATACCATATTCAACACTGGTAGTTAAACGAATCGGGTAAATCCGTTTGGCCAGTTCCTGCATTAAAAAATCGTTTTTACATCCTCCACCACACGCAATAACCTGCTGGGTATTGCACGCCCAGGCGGCTAGCGCCTGTTGGATACTGGACACCGTGAGCTCGACCAGTGTGGCGGCCACGTCCTGAGCAGAAATGTCGGGAAATAACTGCAAAAAATTTTGCAGCCAGCTCAGACTAAACTGACTGATGTCAGCAGACTTGGGGGGCACTTTGCGAAAATAAGGATGTTTCATCAGGCTGTTGAGTAGCGGTTGGTGCAGAGTTCCACCGCTTGCCCATTGTCCGCTTTCATCAAAGGACTTATCTAAATGCCTGCGTGACCATGAGTCGAGTAGAGTGTTGGCGGGCCCTGTATCAAAGCCCAGTCGAGGCTGAGTTCCCTGAGAGTCTAAAACCGTTATATTGGCAATGCCCCCCATGTTTAGCACTACTGAGTTATCCAGTTTGCCTAGCCATGCCTGGTGAAAGGCGGGCACCAGAGGAGCGCCTTGACCACCTGCGGCAATGTCCCGCCTTCGGAAGTCGGCTACCGTGGTAATTTGGGTGCGTTCTGCAATGATGCTTGGATTCCCAATTTGCAGGCTGTAGGGATGCGCGCACTCCGTATCATGTTTGATGGTTTGGCCATGGCTGCCAATCGCATGAATTTGGCGGATGTCTAGATTATGTTGCCGTATTAATCCCAATGCGGCTTCAGCAAATGCTTCGCCCAGTCGAGTATCCAGTTCGCCCAACTGACTTAAGTCAATGGTGTCTTTTTGGATGGAAAAGATTTTTGTACGCAGGGCATCATCCACAGGGTAAGCCCGTGAGGCCAATTGAGAAATATTGTTTTCATCATCAATGCTAATGGCAACGGCATCAATAGCATCGGCGCTGGTGCCTGAAATTAAACCAATATATGCCTTGCTCAAACTTAGTTACACTAGTTTTGATTTTTGGCGATCACAGTAGAAGTGTGTAATTCAAGTTGGGCAAATTGTTCGGCCGTGGCGGTCTTGAATCGGACCATTTCACTTTTAGGCAGTGGGCTGGCGTCAGGCAGTTTCACTGTTAAGGGGTTTCTGTGTACACCATTCACTCGAAATTCATAATGTAAATGCGGGCCGGTAGCCAGCCCGCTCTTGCCGACATAACCAATAATTTGTCCTTGTTTGACGCGCTGGCCAACCTGAGTGTTTCTTGCGTATTGACTCATGTGCGCATACAAAGTGCTGTAACTACTTCCATGCTTAACGATGATCGTTCTCCCATAGCCGCCTTTGTTACCATGGTGAATAATTTTGCCATCACCTGATGCTTTTATGGGAGTGCCAATGGAAGCAGCATAGTCGACGCCTTTATGTGCACGAATCGTATTTAGTAATGGATGTTTACGTTGTAAATTAAAGCGGGAACTAATACGTGCAAAATCCACCGGCGTGCGTAAAAAAGGTTTGCGCATGCTGCGTCCGTTCTGGGAATAATAATCTGTTTCGCCTTTGCTGTCGGTGTATCTCACTGCGCGGTAACTCTGGCCTGCATTAACAAATTCGGCAGCAATAATGGAGCCATCTTTTATTTTCTCGCCGTCCAGATACTTTTCTTCAAATATGACACTGAATTGGTCGCCAGTACGAATGTCGAGTGCGAAATCAATATCCCAGCCAAAAATATTGGCTAATTTCATAATCAAGGCATCGGAGAGACCGGCTCGTTGACCAGCCAGGAATAATGAATTTTTTATGGTCGATGATGCTACCTTTGTGCGAATCTCAAAGTCCCGCACGACTTCGTCCACATAATAGTTTTGATCTCGTTTGACTACTTTAAGTCGTCTATTAACACTGGTTTCCAACTCAATGCTAACGAGGTTTTTATCCTGAATATGAAAATGCAGTTTTTGATTGGGGTAAACAGACTTTAATTCCTTAACCTTATCGCCAAGCTGCATGATTTTATGCAGTTCAGTGTTTAAGCCGCGTTTGCTAAATAAAGTGGAAAGACTGTCTCCCTGCTTGATAGTGACGACCTCTATTTGTTCTTCAGAGGGAGTAATCTCCACGAGGGCAGACTCGGTTGCAAGAGCGAGGGCAAGTGTTGGTTCAGGTTCTGGCTTTATTGAAGTTGAGTTATTTGGAGCAATGTTATTTAGTGCAGTTTGGAGCGCGGGCTTGATGTCTGGAGCAGCATATTTAACATCGGAGGTGTTGTCAGGTTTGGTTGCAAGCGTCAGAGCAATAGTGTCAACTTTAGGAGTAATATCTTCTTTCGCTGGCTCTGGTATGGCTACAGCTTCGACTCTTTCCTGTGGCACGCTGACGTTGGCAATCACAACGCCCATGATGGAGAGGATGGTCAGCGCAATGACACCTGTTAGCACATAATGATGCCTATTTTGCGCTTTGCGCGGTGAACTAAGTTTATAATCTACGCCCAGTTTTGATCGATATTGCACAAGAGTCTTCCCAGTGTTTTTTGCTTAAAAATAGATGGCCCGCATCGGGTCGTCAATTGTTAATGTGCGCAGACGAGGAAGATAACCTACTGAGCGAACAAAAACTACAGATTTTGTATACAAATAAGACAGATAACGGAGATAACTAGAGTGTTAGAAGAGATAAAGCGCGGGTGCGAGGAGATTTTGCTCGAAAACGAGCTTCAGGAGAAATTATCCGAGAATCGTCCGCTCAGAGTAAAGGCGGGCTTTGATCCTACCGCCCCTGACCTTCATCTGGGACATACCGTGCTAATTAACAAACTGCGCCAGTTCCAGGACCTAGGGCATGAAGTATTATTTCTGATTGGTGACTTCACCGGAATGATTGGAGATCCCACCGGTAAAAATGTGACACGTAAACCGCTCACCAAGGAACAGGTGCTGGAAAATGCTGAAACGTACAAACAGCAGGTATTTAAAATTCTAGATCCGGAGAAAACAACCGTCTGCTTCAATTCGGAATGGATGGGCACCATGTCCGCTGCGGACATGATTCAACTGGCCGCTCAGCATACAGTCGCAAGAATGCTTGAGCGGGATGATTTCCATAAACGCTATACAAATAACCAGCCCATCGCGATACATGAATTTTTGTATCCATTGGTACAGGGCTATGACTCCGTGGCATTAAATGCAGACATTGAACTGGGCGGTACCGACCAGAAATTTAATCTGCTCATGGGCCGTGAACTGCAAAAAAACTATAGGCAAAAGCCCCAGGTGATTATGACCATGCCTATTCTTGAAGGTCTGGACGGCGTGCAGAAAATGTCGAAATCGCTGAATAACTATATCGGCATTAATGACCAGCCAAATGATATGTTCGGTAAAATCATGTCCATTTCAGATGAACTCATGTGGCGCTATTTTGATCTGCTGAGTTTTAAATCCATCGATCAAATTGACGCGATGCGTCGAGCGATTGAATCGGATGGTGCTAACCCCCGGGATATCAAGTTTGAACTGGCGGTGGAAATCATTGAGCGTTTTCATGACAAGCAGGCCGCAGAGTCTGCGCGTCAGGATTTCATTCAGCGTTTTCAAAAAGGCCAGTTGCCAGATGAAATTCCTGAGCACCAGTTAACTAAACAGAAGGAGCCGTGGACGATTGCTGCCGCTTTAAAAGATGCGGGACTGGTGAGTAGCACCTCAGAAGCCATTCGCATGATAAAACAGGGTGCAGTCAAAATAGATGGTGAAAAAGTTGAAGACGGCAAGCAGATTTTGGATATGTTAGACGTCGTTATATTACAGGTAGGCAAGCGCAAAATTGCACGGGTAACGATTTCCGGGTAGCGATATTCTGATATCAATATTTTAGTGAGAATCTGTTTTTCAGTGAGGATTGAGTTTTGAGTGACAGCGAGGTAGGGCAGGCGCAAGCCAAGCAGGCAGCAGAAGGTATTATTGAGATTACCGGCACTACTGGCAAAGCGGAATTGAAACATCGGCACCTGCGATTAGCCTGGATGAGATAAAAGCCAAAACCGCCGATATTTATCAGCAGATTATTGAATGGGCGCAAAGCCCTGAGTTTTATGCACAGATAGGTATCATAATTTTCCCAATTGTACTTGCTATGTTTGCAAGTAAGGTTATGGGGAAATGCCTGAAAGTGCCTTCATCGCCTCCCCAGGCGGGGTCCATGGGTAAACTGCGTAAGTTTCTGTTTAAGCTGCAAGGACTGTTATTCTCGCTATTTCTATTGTTATTTCTTGGCGCCGGTGTCGAGGTCGTTAACGCGACTGTTGAACAATCATGGCTGGTACAAATCGTACAAAGTCTGGCGGTGGTCGCGTTTATCTGCGCAATTATTTCGCAGTTCATCCGTACTCAATCAGCCAGAAAGTTTGTTAAATGGATTGTTATTCCAATAGCCGTTCTGCACGTGTTTGGTTGGCTGGACAATGTCACCACCTATCTGGATTCGGTGAAATTACAAATCGGCAATATTGTTATTTCCCTGTATGCCGTGGCACGCGTAATTATATTTGGCTCTGCGCTGTTTTGGTTGGGTCGGGTTTCCAATGACACCGGCAAGCAGTTTATTCGTAAGCAGGAAGGGTTGTAAATCGGTACCCGCGAAGTGTTTGCCAAGTTGTTTGAAATTGCCCTGTTTGTGGTAATTTTCATTCTGCTTTTGCAGGTAATGGGTATTAATCTGACGGCACTGGCGGTGTTTGGTGGCGCTCTGGGTGTTGGGCTTGGATTTGGGTTGCAGGCGATAGCCTCGAACTTTATCTCAGGATTGATTATTCTGCTTGATCGATCGTTGACCGTAGGTGATTACATCGAGCTGGAAGATGGTCGTGCCTGAACCATTCGCGCCCTGAATATGCGTTCTACTATCCTTAAGACGTTTGAAGGTAAGGACATCATGGTGCCAAATGAGTCGTTTATTACCACCAGCTTTGTCAACTGGACACACGAGAATAAGAAGCAACGCTACTCAATAGAATTCCAGGTCGCATACGACACGGATGTGGAAAAACTCGTCGAGGTGCTAAGAGAGACCATTGCACAGCACCCGCAAGTTATCAGTGGGCCGGGTGCCAGTATTGAAGAGCAGCCCGATGCGGAAATCAGTGGATTTGGAGAGTCGGGTATCGACATTCTGGTGGAATACTGGATGGAGGCGATCGATGACGGCATGAATCGGGTCGGCGCAGATCTGAATATGATGATCTGGAAAGCCGTGAAAGCGAATGAAATGCAGATGCCGTTCCCGCAGCGTGAAGTGCGAATTCTGAACCCAAATCAGTTAGAGGGTTAATATATCTGCAAATTGTCGTTTTAATAATCAAATCATAGAGATATCGCGCTGATTTGTTCAAAAATTGGCTTCAGGAATGTATTCGAATGACTGAGATGAGGCATTTATAAGCGCTTGAGGAAATTATTAAAAAATTATGAAAATAAGTGTTGATTAAATACAAAGAGGCACTATAATTCACGCCCTCGTTCAGACAGGACGAGACATCCAACAAGATTATCTCTAACCACCTTTCATATTGATTGTGGCAAGGTGTAGGGATAGAATTGTCGGTCCACTTCGCGCAAATGCCGAAGTCGTTTTTTTACAATATATCAAGTGACTTGTGTGGGCACTTGCGTTCGCTGTACAAAAAATCGAGCGTGAGTGACCTTATTCAAAACCTATATAACAGTAGGCTAGTGGTCATTTACTCTCAAAAAAGATTTGTCGCCATAAGCGACAGAAATTTAAATTGAAGAGTTTGATCCTGGCTCAGATTGAACGCTGGCGGCATGCTTAACACATGCAAGTCGAACGAGAAAGTTCCTTCGGGAGCGAGTAGAGTGGCGGACGGGTGAGTAACGCGTGGGAATCTGCCTAATAGTGGGGGATAACAGCCGGAAACGGTTGCTAATACCGCATACGCCCTACGGGGGAAAGGCTTCGGCCGCTATTAGATGAGCCCGCGTAAGATTAGCTTGTTGGTGGGGTAATGGCCTACCAAGGCGACGATCTTTAGCTGGTCTGAGAGGACGATCAGCCACACTGGGACTGAGACACGGCCCAGACTCCTACGGGAGGCAGCAGTG
>CAZWQM010000028.1:0-15525 GCA_964636225.1 uncultured Thiotrichales bacterium
CGCGAAGGTGGACGTACGGTGGGTGCCGGTGTCGTCGCTAAAATTATTGAATAATCCCGATTGCCTGACAAAAAGAGTAACATAGGCCAGTAGCTCAATTGGCAGAGCGACGGTCTCCAAAACCGTAGGTTGGGGGTTCAAGTCCCTCCTGGCCTGCCAGTTATGGCAGAGGAATTTAAGGAAATATAAAAATGGCCGAAACGGCTGAACAAGCAACAAATAGTACAATGGATACGGTCAAGCTGGTATTGGCGGCCATTCTTCTGGTAGTGGGCTTTTTTGGCTTCTATCAGCTGGCGGATCAACCACTGCTGTACCGTGTGCTCGGTATATTGTTGTTTGTCATCATAGCGGCAGGCATTGCGCTGACGACATCAAAAGGACGTGCTCTTACCAGCTTTATGCAGTCTGCACGAACAGAAGTGCGCAAAATGGTATGGCCTACCCGCAGTGAAACCATACAGACAACGTTGGTCATTATGGTCGTTGTTGTTCTAACCGGGCTGTTTCTCTGGTTGCTGGATACGTTCCTCGGCTGGATTATGAGCATGATCATTGGGTAATTGAGAGGGCGCGAAATGGCATTAAGATGGTATGTAGTTCACGCTTACTCAGGGTTTGAAAACCAGGTGAAGCGTTACCTGCGCGAGCGTATTGAGCGCTTGGGTATGCAGGATAAGTTTGGCGAAATTCTGGTGCCTATGGAAGAAGTTGTGGAAATGCGTGAAGGTCAGAAAAAGCGCAGTGAGCGTAAATTCTTTCCCGGATATGTCCTGGTACAAATGGAAATGGATGATGACTCATGGCACCTGGTAAAAGATGTGCCAAAAGTACTGGGATTTATTGGCGGAACCACAGATAAACCGGCGCCGATTCTGGACCGTGAAGCGAATGCAATCTTGCAGCGTATTCAGGAAGGTGTCGACAAGCCGCGTCCAAAAGTGTTGTTCGAGCCGGGTGAGGTGGTACGTGTTACCGATGGTCCTTTCAACGACTTTAATGGCGTTGTCGAAGAAGTGAATTATGAAAAGAGTCGCATGTTAGTGGCGGTTCAGATCTTTGGTCGTTCAACACCCGTAGAACTGGAATTCGGACAGGTTGAAAAAGGTTAAGTGGCAAGTAACCACGTAACGACTATTTAAGAAGTAATAAAGCAAAGAAGTTAGGCGGAGTTCTTATTTGAGAATTCCGCTAGTTTTAAAACAATCACGGGGAGCTAAAGGTACATACCCAAGGCGCTTGCACCCGTTAAGGAGCAAACATGGCGAAGAAAATCGAAGCTTATATCAAGCTTCAGGTTCGTGCGCAGGAAGCTAATCCTAGCCCACCTGTAGGACCTGCACTCGGTCAGCGTGGCGTGAACATCATGGAATTCTGTAAAGCGTTTAATGCGCAGACGCAGAATATGGAAAAAGGCATGCCAGTCCCTGTTGTGATTACGGTTTATAGCGATCGTAGTTTCACATTCATTATGAAAACGCCTCCTGCGGCGATCCTTCTCAAGAAGGCGGCAGGCATTCCTAAAGGCTCTGGTAAGCCTAATACCAATAAGGTAGGCAAAGTTACTCGAGCACAGCTGGAAGAAATTGCCAAAACCAAGGAGCCTGATCTCACTGCGGCCGATCTGGATGCTGCTGTACGTACCATTGCGGGCAGTGCTCGTAGTATGGGTCTTGAGGTGGAAGGAGTTTAATCATGGCAAAAGCAGGAAAAAATATTAGAGCAGCTCGTGAGAAAGTCGATTCTATGCAGGCCTACGCGCCGGTAGAAGCCATGATGCTGGTTAAAGACAATGCGCGTGCAAAATTTGTCGAATCTGTCGATGTTGCAGTTAATCTGGGTATCGATCCACGCAAATCGGATCAGGTCGTTCGCGGTTCCACAGTATTACCTAACGGAACCGGAAAGACCGTTCGCGTAGCAGTATTTGCTCAAGGTGATCAAGCCAAGGCTGCCGAAGCGGCGGGTGCTGACATTGTGGGTTTTGATGATCTGGCGGAGTCCGTTAAGAAAGGTGAAATGGATTTTGACGTTGTGATAGCAACACCGGATGCGATGCGAGTAGTAGGTCAATTGGGGCAGATATTAGGTCCAAGAGGATTAATGCCTAACCCTAAAGTTGGGACTGTGACACCAGATGTTGCAGGGGCTGTGAAAAATGCCAAATCTGGTCAGGTACGTTACCGCGCAGATAAAACCGGCATTGTGCATTGCAGCATTGGCAAGGCTGATTTTGACGCCCAGAAGCTGGTGGAAAATCTGCAGGCTCTGATTGGTGATCTGATAAAAGCCAAACCTTCGGCTGCAAAAGGCGTGTACCTGAAAAAGGTCGTTGTATCCTCGACCATGGGTGTGGGTGTGCAGGTCGATCAGACGGCTTTAACTTAATAAACAAATAAATGTCATTCCCGTGAAAACGGGAATCTATGTGCATTGATAGATTCGTGTATCTGGATCCTCGCCATTGCGAGGATGACATAGAAAAAGACTTTGGGCTGTTTCGTAATAAGTTCCATCATTATGAACAGCCGTCAAAGACCGCAGGAACGAGGCATTTATCTTTATTCTTTCTTTATAGATAAATGCATTGTTTAAACCATGTGATGAATCCTGCGCAGACGGTGGCTCCATTCAGAATACTCTGAGTTGGAACACTGCGATGGTGTTGGTGAGTATTCGCCAGCTTTGTAGTAACGCTTAAATCTGAAATACCTTTAGGTGAATCTGATTTAAGTACAACTTAGGAGGACCCTACTGTGGCACTAAACCTGGAAGGCAAAAAGCAAGTTGTCTCTGAGGTTGCTGCGGTTGCGGCTGAAGCCCATTCGGCAATTGCTGCCGAATATCGAGGACTCGGTGTAGAAGCTCTAACTGATTTGCGTAAAAAAGCGCGCCAGGGTGGCGTGTATATAAGAGTGGTAAAAAACACACTTGCAAAGCGCGCATTGGAAGGAACGGATTTCGAGTGCATGCGTGAAGGACTGGTTGGACCGATGATTCTTGCATTTTCGCAGGAAGATCCGGGTTCAGCGGCTCGCGTATTAAAGGACTTCAGCAAAGAAAACGGATTGCTAATCGTCAAAATGCTATCCATTGGTGGCCAGCTTTTAGATGCATCTGAGCTGGAACGTCTGGCAAGCTTACCGACGAAGGAACAGGCAATCAGTATCTTAATGGCAGTAATGAAAGCGCCGGTCGAGAAATTCGTTCGCACTTTGGCAGAACCGCACGCGAAATTGGTGCGGACTGTGGCTGCTGTACGCGACCAAAAGCAAGCTTAAAGTTAAGTCACTTAACGGTTTTATATTTTTTTAGGAGCATTTAGAAATGGCTGTATCACAAGAAGAAATTTTGGAAACTATTTCCAACATGACTGTTATGGAAGTCGTTGATTTGATTTCCGCAATGGAAGAAAAATTCGGTGTATCTGCTGCCGCAGCAGTTGCTGCAGCACCGGTAGTCGCCGCTGGCGGTGAAGCGGCCGCAGCAGAGAAAGACGAATTTGATGTTGTTATGAGTAGTTTTGGAAGCAACAAGGTTGCTGTAATTAAAGTCGTCCGCGCTATCACAGGCCTTGGCTTGAAAGAAGCGAAAGATATGGTAGAAGGCGCACCTTCTACAGTTAAGGAAGGTGCTTCCAAGGATGAAGCAGAAGACATTAAGAAGCAGCTTGAAGAAGCTGGTGCTGCAGTAGAACTTAAGTAATTCTATTTCAGTTTACGTGCTTAACAGCATTCCGATGCGAACACATGTTATGGGTATTTCCATAGCATGTGTTCGCTCGTGGTGCTTCAAATTTATTTCTTAGTTACAAGGATTAGTGAAAAACATTAAAAGTCATTCGCCCGACATGTTTTTCAGTAATCAGTTTAAAGCCCGGATACGAGGAGGCTAAATGCAATATAGTTTCACCGAAAAGAAACGAGTTCGAAAGGACTTCGGTAAGCGACCACAGATTCTTGAAGTGCCTTATATGCTTCAGATTCAACTGGCATCTTATCGCCAATTTCTGCAAGTAGATGCGAGCGCAGATAACAGGGCCGATACCGGATTGCATGGAGCATTTAATACCGTATTCCCAATCGAGAGTTATTCGGGGAATGTTATTTTGGAATACGTCAGCTACCGTTTGGGCAAGCCTGTTTTTGATGTTAAGGAATGCCAGCTGCGCGGCCTTACCTATGCAGCTCCTCTTCGTGTCACCGTACGTCTGGTGATCTACGACAAAGATGCGCCAGCCAGCCAGAAAAAAGTCAAAGACATAAAAGAACAGGAAGTTTACATGGGTGAGCTTCCGTTAATGACGGACACAGGTACCTTTGTTATTAATGGTACCGAACGTGTGATTGTTTCACAATTGCATCGTTCGCCAGGCGTGTTCTTTGATCACGACAAAGGCAAAACACATTCTTCCGGAAAACTTCTCTATTCCGCGCGCATCATTCCTTACCGTGGCTCATGGCTGGATATGGAATTTGATCCTAAAGACTGCCTGTTTGTTCGTATTGACCGACGTAGAAAACTGGCCGCTACTATTCTGTTACGTGCACTGGGTTATGACACCCAAGAAATTCTTTCCATGTTCTTTGATACGCACAACATCAAAGTTACCAAGAAAGGTTTTGAATTGGCATTAACGCCGGAACATCTACGTGGTGAAATTGCTGCGTTTGATATTGAAATCAAAGGTGAAGTGCTGGTCGAAGCCGGCAGACGTATCACTATGCGTCACGTACGTAAACTTGAAGAAGCTAATTTAAAAACGCTAATCGTTCCTCAGGAATACTTTATTGGCAAAGTAATTGCGCATGATATAGTCGACGAAGAAACTGGTGAATTGATTTTTTATGCAAACGAAGAATTAAGCGAAGAAAATATTCACAAGCTTGAAGAAAGTGGTATTAAAGAATTTGAGATTCTGTATACCAACGAAATCGACCGTGGTCCTTACATTTCCCAAACGCTGGCGATTGATTCGACCACCACTGAATTAGAAGCTCAGGTAGAAATTTACCGCATGATGCGCCCAGGTGAGCCGCCAACAAAAGAAGCGGCTCAATCATTGTTTAATAATCTGTTCTTCTCGGCAGATCGTTATGATCTTTCTCCAGTGGGAAGAATGAAGTTCAATCGCCGTCTGGGTCGTGAAGAGACCACCGGTGAAGGCACGCTAAGCAAAGAAGACATTCTGGATGTTATGCGAGTGCTGATCGATATACGTAACGGTAACGGTATGGTGGATGATATCGATCATCTGGGTAACCGCCGTGTACGTTGTGTCGGTGAAATGGCTGAAAACGTATTCCGCGTAGGACTGGTTAGAGTGGAACGGGCAGTTAAAGAACGTTTAACGCTAGCCGAGTCTGAAGGTCTGATGCCTCAGGAAATGATTAACGCCAAGCCGGTTGCTGCAGCGATTAAGGAATTCTTTGGTTCAAGTCAATTGTCACAGTTTATGGATCAAAACAATCCGCTTTCAGAAGTGACACACAAACGAAGAATTTCTGCACTGGGTCCGGGCGGATTAACGCGTGAGCGTGCGGGCTTTGAAGTGCGTGACGTTCATCCCACACACTATGGACGCGTATGTCCTATCGAAACACCTGAAGGTCCCAACATTGGTTTGATTAACTCACTGGCGATTTATGCGCGTACCAATGATTACGGTTTCCTGGAAACGCCATATCGCAAAGTGACCAATGGCAAAGCCACAGGTGATATTGAATATCTTTCTGCCATTGAAGAAAGCCAGTATGTTATCGCGCAGGCGAACGCACGCCTGGATGAAAAAGGTAATCTGTTGGATGAACTGGTTTCGTGTCGTCATTTAAATGAATTCGCTTTATCAACACCTGACAAAGTTGAATACATGGACGTATCGCCAAAACAAATCGTATCGGTGGCGTCTTCTCTCATTCCTTTCCTGGAGCATGATGATGCGAACCGCGCATTGATGGGCTCTAACATGCAACGTCAGGCGGTACCCACACTGCGTGCTGACAAGCCGTTGGTAGGTACAGGCATTGAACGTGCACTCGCGATCGACTCTGGTGCTTCGGTGGTTGCTAAACGTGGCGGTGTCGTCGATACCGTGGATGCGGCACGTGTTGTTGTACGCGTGAATGATGACGAAACGCAGCCAGGTGAAGCGGGTGTGGATATTTATTCATTTACCAAATACACACGTTCCAATCAGAACACTTGTATTAATCAGAAACCACTAGTTCGTCCAGGTGATGTGATTGCACGCGGTGATGTGCTGGCAGATGGCCCATCAACTGATATGGGTGAGCTGGCGTTGGGTCAGAATATGCTGGTCGCCTTCATGCCATGGAATGGTTACAACTTCGAGGATTCGATCCTTATCTCAGAGCGTGTGGTTGAAGAAGATCGTTTCACGACTATTCATATCGAAGAAATGAGTTGCGTGGCACGTGATACCAAACTGGGTGCAGAAGAAATTACGGCTGATATTCCCAACGTGAGTGAAAGTCTGCTGGCTAAACTGGACGACTCGGGAATTGTTTATGTCGGTGCTGAAGTTAAGCCGGGCGATATTCTGGTTGGAAAAGTGACACCGAAAGGTGAAACCCAGCTAACACCGGAAGAAAAACTGTTAAGAGCGATTTTTGGTGAAAAAGCTTCGGATGTTAAAGACACTTCCCTGCGTGTTCCTTCAGGCATGGAAGGGACTGTGATTGATGTGCGAGTCTTCACACGTGATGGCGTCGATAAAGACCGACGTGCATTGCAAATTGAAGAAATGGAAATTGAGCAGGTCAAAAAAGACATGCGCGATCAGTTACGTATTCACGAAGAAGATATCTTCAATCGTGTTGAGCGTCTGATCACGAATAAAGTTGCGGAAGGTGGACCGGATGGATTGAAGTCGGGCGAGAAAGTCACTGCGGGATATCTGCAAGGTTTGTCGCGAGATCGCTGGTTTGAAATTCGTATGCGTGATGAAAGTGTCAATCAGAGTCTGGAGCAACTTTCCCAAAGTATTGCGAATCAGCGTGAGCTGGCAGAAGAACGTCTGGTAGAACAGCGTGAAAAAATCACTGCGGGTGATGATCTGGCACCAGGTGTGCTCAAGATGGTTAAAGTCTACCTGGCGGTTAAACGTCGCATGCAACCCGGAGACAAGATGGCGGGTCGTCATGGAAACAAAGGTGTTGTCTCAATGATTGTTCCGGTCGAGGACATGCCACACAAGCCGGATGGCACGCCGGTCGATATTGTTCTCAACCCACTGGGTGTTCCGTCACGTATGAACGTCGGACAGGTGCTTGAGGTTCATCTGGGTATGGCGGCCAGAGGTCTGGGGCTGAAAATTCAAGGCATGCTGGATAACAATGGCCAACCTGCCGAATTACGCAGCTTCCTGGATCAAATTTATAACCAGGACAAAGGCACTAAAGTGGATCTTGATCAGTTCAGTGATGACGAAATCATGACCTTATCGAAAAACCTTCAGGGTGGTGTACCAATGGCGACGCCCGTATTTGATGGTGCCGAAGAGCATGAAATTAAACGTATGCTCAAACTGGCGGATCTGCCTGAAGATGGTCAAACAGTGCTTATCAATGGTCGTACCGGTGAACAGTTTGAACGTCGTGTGACGGTTGGTTACATGCATATTCTGAAACTGAATCATCTCGTGGATGACAAGATGCATGCGCGTTCAACCGGACCATACAGTCTGGTAACCCAGCAGCCATTGGGTGGTAAAGCGCAATTTGGTGGTCAGCGTTTCGGAGAAATGGAAGTCTGGGCACTGGAAGCTTATGGCGCGGCCTACACACTGCAGGAAATGCTTACTGTGAAGTCGGATGATGTGGCTGGACGTAACAAAATGTACAAGAACATCGTTGATAACGATCAGCAAATGGAAGCAGGCATGCCGGAATCATTTAACGTTCTGATGAAAGAAATACGTTCGCTCGGTATCAATATTGAGCTGGAGCAAAGTGACTAGAGCGCCATTAAACAATATTTCTAGAGAACGGATTTGCGATTTAAATTAAACCTTTCGTAGACCCAGCAGGAGACACGATGAAAGACTTACTAAACTTATTAAAGCAACAAGGGCAGTCAGAAGATTTTGATTCCATCAAAATAGGACTTGCTTCACCTGACATGATTCGGTCATGGTCATTTGGCGAAGTTAAAAAGCCAGAGACCATAAATTACCGAACATTCAAGCCGGAGCGAGATGGACTTTTCTGTGCCAAGATCTTTGGTCCAACCAAAGACTATGAATGCCTGTGCGGAAAATATAAACGCTTAAAGCATCGTGGAGTTGTTTGCGAAAAGTGTGGTGTAGAAGTCACCCAGACCAAAGTTCGTCGCGAACGCATGGGTCACATAGAGCTGGCCTGTCCCGTGGCTCATATCTGGTTCCTGAAGTCTTTACCCTCTCGTATTGGTCTGCTGCTGGATATGACACTGCGTGAAATTGAACGCATTCTGTATTTCGAAGCGTTTGTCGTGATTGATCCGGGTATGACAACACTGGAAACCAAACAATTGCTTTCGGAAGAAGCCTACCTTGATGCGATAGAACAGCATGGTGATGAATTCCATGCCGCAATGGGCGCGGAAGCCATTTATGAATTAATGCTTCAAATTGATCTTAAGTCACAAAAAGTTGAACTGCGCGAAGAAATCGAAAATACCCGTTCCGAAGCAAAACTGAAGCGTTTCTCCAAACGTCTGAAGCTGGTTGAATATCTGCTGGAGTCTGGCAATAAGCCGGAGTGGATGATTCTGCTGGTACTGCCGGTACTGCCACCTGATCTACGTCCGCTGGTCCCTCTTGATGGCGGCCGTTTTGCTACCTCGGATCTGAATGATTTATATCGACGTGTGATCAATCGAAACAATCGTCTAAAGCGACTGCTTGAATTGAATGCGCCTGACATTATTGTGCGTAATGAAAAGCGTATGTTGCAGGAATCTGTAGATGCATTGCTTGATAATGGACGTCGTGGTCGCGCGATCACAGGCACTAATAAACGCCCACTGAAATCGCTTGCCGATATGATCAAAGGCAAGCAGGGTCGTTTCCGTCAGAATCTGCTGGGTAAGCGGGTGGACTACTCGGGCCGTTCAGTGATTGTGTGTGGTCCTACTTTAAGACTGCACCAGTGTGGACTGCCAAAGAAAATGGCGTTGGAATTATTTAAGCCATTTGTGTTTAGTAAATTAATGCTACGTGGTATTGCCCCTACTATTAAAGCCTGTAAGAAAATTGTTGAGCGTGAAGGCGCGGAAGTCTGGGATATTCTCGAAGAAGTTATTCGCGAGCATCCGGTTATGCTTAACCGTGCGCCTACGCTGCACCGTCTGGGTATTCAGTGCTTTGAGCCACAGCTTATCGAAGGTAAAGCAATTCAGTTACATCCGTTAGTGTGTGCTGCATTTAACGCGGATTTTGACGGTGACCAAATGGCAGTACACGTACCTCTGTCGATTGAGGCACAGTTGGAAGGCCGCGCATTAATGATGTCGACCAACAACATACTTTCTCCAGCTAATGGCGAGCCTATTATCGTACCTTCACAGGATATTGTACTGGGTCTGTATTATATGACGCGTGAGAAAATCAACGTTCAGGGTGAAGGCATGATCTTCTCTGACGTGGATGAAGTGCATCGAGCATTTGAAACCGGCGCAGCTGATCTGCATGCAAAAATCAAAATCCGCATGACAGAAACCATCACTGCAGAAGATGGTGATGAATCAGAACAAACGGTTATCAAGGATTCTACTGTAGGTCGTGCATTACTGCTGGACATACTGCCCAAAGGGTTGGCATTTGAGCTAATTAACCAGGATCTTAACAAGCGTGCAATCTCTCGCTTGATTAATGCCTGTTATCGCGAAGTGGGTCTGAAAGAAACGGTTATTTTTGCTGACCAGTTGATGTATACCGGCTTTAAGTATGCCACGCTTTCAGGCGTGTCTTTCTGTGCAGATGATATGGTTATCCCCAGTGACAAAGTTGACATTCTGAGTGCAGCCGAGCAGGAAGTTAAAGATATTGAGCAGCAATATGCATCAGGTCTCGTGACTAAAGGTGAGCGTTACAACAAAGTTGTTGATATCTGGTCACACACTAACGAAAAAGTCGCTAAGGCAATGATGGATAAGCTGGGTAAAGAGCAAGTCCAGGACGCCGAAGGCAACACTGTTTCTCAACCTTCATTTAACTCCATTTTCATGATGGCTGATTCTGGTGCGCGGGGTTCCGCGGCACAGATCAGGCAATTAGCAGGTATGCGTGGTTTGATGGCCAAGCCGGACGGTTCCATTATTGAAACGCCGATTACTGCAAACTTCCGTGAAGGTTTGAACGTACTTCAGTACTTTATTTCTACTCACGGTGCACGTAAGGGTCTGGCGGATACCGCACTTAAAACCGCTAACTCGGGTTACCTAACTCGACGTCTGGTGGATGTGGCGCAGGATCTCGTGATTACTGAACATGACTGTGGCACTGAAGAAGGCATCGTCATGAATCCTATTATTGAAGGCGGCGATGTGGTTGAGCCTTTGAGTGAACGAGTATTGGGCCGTGTTGTGGCCAGAGACGTACTGGATGCGGCGGGCAAGAAGACGGTCATTCCTCAAGGCACCTTGTTGGATGAAAAATGGGTAACACAATTTGAAGAATTGGGCGTGGATGAAATTCTTGTGCGTACACCAATTACCTGTGCAACACGCTATGGAGTATGTTCATCCTGTTACGGTCGTGATCTGGCGCGTGGACACCTGATTAACCAAGGTGAAGCCGTGGGTGTAATGGCAGCCCAGTCCATTGGTGAGCCGGGCACACAGTTGACCATGCGTACTTTCCATATCGGGGGTGCTGCAAGTCGTGCAGCTTCTACCAACAGCATTGCGCCAAAAGCACCGGGAACTGTGCGTTTCCATAATATCAAGCTGGTTAAACATCATGATGGGCATAATGTTGCTGCATCACGCTCCGGTGAAATAGGTCTGATTGATGAACATGGACGTGAGCGTGAACGTTACAAAGTGCCGTATGGTGCTTCCATTTCTGCCAATGAAGGAGAAGCTGTGGAAGCTGGTCAGGTTATCGCAACCTGGGATCCGCACACCCATCCAATTATTGCCGAAGTAGCGGGTCGCGTGAAACTCGTCGACTTCTCTGATGGCGTGACCGTCAATAAGCGCGTAGATGAAGTGACCGGATTAAGTTCAACTGTGGTCGCAGATCCCAAGAGTCGTCCAGCTGCAGGCAAGGACTTGCGACCTATGGTGAAACTGGTGAATGAAAAGGGTGATGAACTAACCCTGCCTGATTCAAGTTTCCCTGCACAATATGTGCTTCCGCCGGAGGCCATTGTAAGTCTGGAGGAAGGTGCGCAAGTGGGTGTGGGTGACATTATCGCCCGTATTCCGCAAGAATCTTCAAAGACACGTGATATCACGGGTGGTCTGCCACGTGTGGCCGACTTGTTTGAAGCTCGTAAGCCTAAAGAACCGGCGGTAATGGCGCAGGAGTCAGGTATTGTCAGTTTTGGCAAGGAAACCAAAGGCAAACAGCGACTGGTGATCACTATGGAAAATGGTGAGACCATAGAAGAGCTGATTCCAAAATGGCGGCACGTAGATGTTTTTGAAGGCGAGCATGTTGACAAAGGTGAAGTGGTTGTCGAAGGAGAGCGCAGTCCGCACGATATTCTGAAATTGCTGGGTGTCAGTGCATTGGCTGAGTATCTAGTACAGGAAATTCAGGACGTATATCGTCTGCAGGGTGTGAAAATCAATGATAAACACATCGAAGTCATTATTCGCCAGATGTTGCGTAAGGTCGAAATTACCGATAATGGCGATACTAATTTGCTGCGTGGAGAACAGGTCGAGCGTGCACGTCTGTATGAAGTGAATGAAAACATGGTAGCCAGAAATAAGGAATCTGCAAAATATGAAAATATATTGCTCGGAATCACCAAGGCTTCACTGGTGACAGAATCCTTCATTTCTGCCGCATCTTTCCAGGAAACAACGCGAGTATTGACGGAATCTGCGGTACGTGGTTCAAACGATTATCTGCGCGGACTGAAAGAAAATGTCATCGTAGGACGTCTGGTTCCTGCTGGAACCGGATTGACCTATCACCAGGAACGAAGGAAAACCCGTCAGGAATTGAACATGGGAATGCCGGAAATGCCTGATATGCCTGAAACTCAGGTAGATGCGGCGATTGTCGCCGGAACGGCCGAGTCTGAGCCTATGGATATGGATGATAATCCATTAGAAACCTAGTGCAGTTGGGCTGTTCTTCTTGACAGGGTGCAGCCCGACTCCGTAGAATCTCGCCACCCTACGACAGGCCGAGCCAAAAACCGGCCTGTCGTTTATTTTATGCCGGAGAAAAATTAATAATGGCAACTATTAATCAGCTTGTACGCAAGCCGAGACAAAGAAAAGTTGAAAAAAGTAATGTACCTGCGCTGGCTGCATGTCCTCAAAGACGCGGTGTATGTACGCGTGTTTATACCACGACGCCAAAGAAGCCGAATTCGGCATTGCGTAAAGTGGCACGTGTGCGCCTGACTAATGGGTTTGAAGTCTCTTCATATATCGGTGGTGAAGGACATAACCTGCAAGAGCACTCGGTTGTATTAATCCGTGGAGGTCGTGTTAAGGATCTGCCAGGTGTGCGTTATCACACAGTGCGCGGAAGTCTGGATACCCAGGGGGTAGCTAACCGTAAGCAGGCGCGTTCTAAGTATGGTGCCAAGCGACCTAAGTCTTAATTTGACTGAATCCATTCAAAATAAAGAAATAAAACACAAATAAAGCAAAGAAAAAAAACATGCCTAGACGTAGAGAAGTTCCAAAAAGAGAAGTCTTGCCTGATCCAAAATATGGAAATGAGCAGCTCGCTAAATTTGTAAACATCTTAATGGTCAGCGGAAAAAAATCTGTGGCTGAAAAGATTGTGTACAAAGCACTGGATGAGATTTCCAATAAAAAAGGCACACAAGGTCTGGATGTGTTTATGGAAGCGTTGGATAAAGTCCGCCCTCCTGTTGAGGTGAAATCTCGTCGAGTCGGTGGTGCAACATATCAAGTACCAGTTGAAGTGCGCCCAGTACGTCAGGCAGCATTGGCTATGCGCTGGATCGTTGATTCTGCCCGTAAGCGTGGTGAGAAGTCGATGGTAAATAAGTTGGCTGGTGAATTAATTGACGCCGCCGAGAGTAAAGGCTCAGCAATTAAAAAGCGCGAAGATACGCTTAGAATGGCAGAAGCGAATAAGGCATTTTCTCACTACCGCTGGTAGTCGATGCCTTAGAAAGAAGTACCCAAATGGCTCGTAAAACGCCCATCGAACGATATCGTAATATCGGAATCATGGCGCACATCGATGCAGGCAAGACAACAACCACAGAGCGCATATTATTTTATACGGGTGTATCTCATAAGATAGGCGAGGTGCATGACGGCGCCGCTGTAATGGACTGGATGGAGCAGGAGCAGGAACGCGGGATCACCATTACTTCAGCAGCGACGACCTGTTTCTGGACAGGGATGGGACAACAGTTTGATCAGCATAGGATCAATATTATTGATACTCCTGGTCACGTGGATTTTACCATCGAAGTGGAAAGATCATTGCGAGTGCTGGATGGTGCTTGTGCGGTATTTTGTGCAGTGGGTGGTGTAGAGCCACAGTCGGAAACGGTTTGGAGACAGGCTAACAAGTACCATGTACCACGCATGGCATTTGTCAATAAGATGGATCGCACTGGCGCGAACTTTCTTAGAGTTGTTCGGCAGATTCGTGATCGGCTCCGCTCAAATGCGGTACCCATGCAGCTACCCATTGGTGCGGAAGAGAGTTTTAAAGGGGTCGTTGACCTTGTACGCATGCAGGCCATTTACTGGAATGAGTCTGATATGGGCACCACCTATGAAGCCCGGGATATACCCCAGGGAGACTTGCTGGAAGAATGCCAGCATTGGCGTGAGCAGTTGCTGGAAGCGGCCGCAGAAGCCTCGGAAGAATTAATGGATAAGTACCTGGAACAGGGTGACTTGTCTGAAGATGAAATATATCAGGGAATAAGAATTCGCACACTGGCTGGAGAATTGGTTCCGGCGCTTTGCGGATCTGCCTTTAAGAATAAAGGTGTGCAGGCGATGTTGGACGCAGTGGTCAGGTATATGCCGTCTCCACTGGATGTGCCACCAATTACCGGCATTCTTGATGATAAGAATGAGACTGAAGGCGTCAGGCATGCTTCGGATGCTGAGCCATTTGCAGCGTTGGCATTTAAAATTGCCACCGATTCGTTCGTGGGAACACTGACATTTTTTAGGGTGTATTCGGGGGTCATTAAAACCGGCGACACGGTATACAACCCAACCAAAGGGAAGAAAGAACGCATCGGACGTTTGTTACAAATGCACTCCAATTCCCGCGAAGAAATTAAAGAAGTCCAGGCTGGCGATATTGCCGCGGCAGTTGGGCTAAAAGATGTCACCACCGGTGAAACATTGTGTTCACCTAAAGATGTCATCACATTGGAACGCATGGAATTTCCGGAACCGGTGATTTCTGTGGCGGTGGAACCCCGAACTACCGGTGACCAGGAAAAAATGGCGGTGGCCCTGCAGAAGCTTGCGCAGGAAGACCCTTCTTTTCGTGTTAGAACCGATGAAGAATCCGGGCAGACCATTATCGCCGGAATGGGTGAGCTGCATCTCGACATTATTGTCGATCGCATGAAGCGTGAATTTAAAGTGGATGCTAACGTTGGGGCGCCACAAGTGGCCTTTCGAGAAACAATTCGCTCCAGGGTCAAACATGAAACCAAATTTGTTCGCCAATCCGGTGGACGTGGCCAATATGGACATGTTTGGTTGAAGATTGAACCGCTTGAAGAAGGTGGCGGTTTTGAATTTGTAGATGAAGTTGTTGGTGGGGCGGTTCCTAAAGAATTTATCCCGTCAGTAGAGAAAGGTGTTAAAGAATCACTGGAAAGTGGTGTCGTGGCGGGTTATCCGGTAGTGGACGTAAAAGTGACCCTGTTTGACGGTTCCTTCCATGATGTGGACTCCTCGGAAATGGCGTTTAAAATAGCCGGCTCGATGTGTTTCAAGGAAGCAAGTCGGGAAGCAAAACCGGTGTTGCTGGAACCGATCATGAAAGTGGAAGTGGTGACACCTGAAGACTACATGGGCGATGTGGTCGGAGACCTGAATCGCCGTAGAGGGATTGTAAGTGGCATGGATGAAGCGCCAGCGGGTAAAATTGTGCGCGCGGATGTGCCGTTGAAAGAAATGTTTGGATATGCGACCGATTTACGATCAGCGACTCAGGGTCGAGCGACATATTCAATGGAATTTGAGAAATATAGTGAAGCGCCAGCGGTTGTTGTAGAAGCGATAACTAAAGGTCGTTAAAAGCGTTTGTTTTTAAACTGGTATTTTAAATATATAAGATAAGGGGTATCGAACGATGTCGAAGGAGAAGTTTGAACG
>CAZWQM010000029.1:0-15215 GCA_964636225.1 uncultured Thiotrichales bacterium
GCCACATATAATGAAAGAGCAAATGAAATCAAAGCAGGCCAGTAATAGTACTGCATCTTAATCAGTAACCTTTCGTCATAATACCAGATATTGATTTTGAAATTATATAAGGCATAGGCGACAAAAAGATAGTTTGTAACAACAAGAATAATTGACTTATATTAATCGCTTCTTCGCTCCAGCCTTTAATGTAATCCATTAATAATACATTTCAGGAAAACACATGCATTATCAACGACATGGACTTTCTGTTGGAATAGAACGCTCCTACAATCACTATTATCTATACGTGAAAGCAATTGGCAAGCTTACTCACAATGACTATCAAACAATAACGCCTTTTATTGACGGTGCCTTGGATAATGTCACTCAGCCAAATATGTTTGTGTTAATTGATGGCACAGAATTTGAAGGATGGGATCTGCGAGCAGCATGGGATGATTTTAAATTAGGCCATAAACATGCGCATGAATTTAAAAAAGTTGCTATCGTAGGAAATAAAAAGTGGCTGCAGATAGGCGCTCAAATTGGCTCCTGGCTAATTTCAGGACACGCCAGGAAATTTGACGAAATCGAACCTGCGTTAGAATGGTTACTGGAAGCATAATGTCTCATTAAATTCTTTTTCGATTTTCCCTGCTGATCCGGCTATTATGAGCTAGAATATTTGCACTAATTGCGGAGTACAAAATGGATTTTAGGCTCATGTCGTACAACATACATAAATGTATAGGTGGCATTGATCGAAAATATAAGCCTGAAAGAGTTATCGCGACCATAAGCCACTATAACCCCGACATCGTTCTATTACAGGAAGTTGATGATGGCGTACCCCGCTCTAGTCATGATATCCAGATAGAATTGCTGGCAAAATCCCTAGGTTACAAATATCAGGCATATCAGGCTAATGTTAAGCTAAATAAAGGCTGTTATGGTAATGCCATCCTCAGCCGCTTCCCTTTAAGCAATATTAACGATATAGACCTGACTGTTCCTCCCAAGAAACGGCGCCGTAGCATCGCTGTACATGTTACACTCAAAGAAAAGTCACATTTCAACAGCATCAAGCTTCTAAATGTCCATCTGGGACTGGCGGCTTTTGAGCGTGCGATACAAATAAAACGACTTATTAAAAACAGTTTTATAACTCATAATCCACATGATCTCCCAGTTATTATTGGTGGTGATTTTAATGACCTGTGGCAGAACCTGTGTCGTAAAGTCTTATATGAAAACGAGTTCTCATCCGCTTTAGGTGTCACCAAAACATTTCCTGCGGTATACCCTTCAAGAGCATTAGACCGCATATTTTATAGGGGTGACGTCAAGACGATTAATAGTTTCGCTGGTCATATTCAACTTGCCCGTGCAGCTTCAGATCATTTACCCGTCATTTCTGACTTCAGCATTTAACCATAAGCTTTAGTTTTTCTTTTCTTCATTAAATTGATATTAGTCAGTCCATAACTACAGCAAAATATATAATAGGTAACATCATATACAATAGGAAAATATCAAATCATGTATATTACATCCCAATATCACCAAACCAGCCTTATCAAATATAATCGGATTTTCAGGTTCTCCATGATAAAGAGGTACCGTGAAAGGCATTGGAGTGGAAAATGAATAAACTTGATGTCTTATATTTTCACTATTAGGGAAATTTACCTCTGTTCATTTTTGTATCACCAGTACTTTTGGAACAAATTGTTTATCTATCTGATCCATTACAGCCGTAGATGGACTTACGTGATGTTCAATGTTAGCGTCAATAGATTTCAGTGTAATAACTGCATCCTCTACTAAATTGTTATTTTGGTCTATTACTTCAATCTGAACCACCGAAGTCTCAGCCATTAATACTTTTGATGAAATAAAGATAAATAAAAGTAGATAAATCAGTTTGTGTAACATAAATTAAAAGCGTCTTAACCAAGTATTTTATTCTTAAAAATCAGATATATATCGACACAGATATAATTATTTATAATATCTGTTTAAATAATTTAAAGAAAATATTCTATTGATGAGTGGTCATAAACAAAGCACAAAAAGACCAACAATTTAAAGTGAAAAATTATTGGACTCTCAGTGAATAAAGAACCAGTGTATGGCTATCCTTTACAAGATATATAACGAGATTATTATTAAGAAAAGGTCACCAGACGATATAAACACTGACAATGATCCACTTTTTAATTCTATCTTTTAAAATCTATTTACAGAATAAGCTAGTTGACTTTACAGACTCTTATAAAAACCATCGTGTACATTCTTCGCTTAGTGTCACAGTGCCTGCTCATTTTTTAGTGTAGCAATATTGCAATCAGTTGTGAGTATAGAAAAGTTTAATTGCAAACCTCTTTGTCTTAGCTTAGCGCATCTCCAATCTTCGGTTTAATTTACCAATTCGTCATGCACAGGAATATTGAGGAGTAAAAATCAACTACGTTACAAATAAAAAAGGCCAGCTTAAAAACTGACCTTGTTTATTTGGCGCGCCTGGAGAGATTCGAACTCCCGACCAACTGGTTCGAAGCCAGTTACTCTATCCAGCTGAGCTACAGGCGCTGTACTCTTTGCCGTTAGAATTATACAGGGATGCCTAAAGTAGAATACAGATAAATTAGATAAGAATTATTCATTTATTAGAAATGTTACTTTACGCCACGTTTTATTCACTTATTGGTGGCTAGACTTTGTACTTTTTCCAGCAGTACGTCCTCAACGAACGGCTTGGATAAGTATTCGTTCACGCCCATAGATTTCGCCTCATTGCGATGCTTTTCAGTGGTACGCGAAGTCAGCATGATGAAGCTATTGTCCGCGAAGGCCAGGGAGTTACTTTTGCTGCAAGTGTGATTGGCTTTGAATACACTTTTTCCAGTTTAGAAACTCGGATGCCGACTTTGGTGTACTGTTTGAACACTTGTACAATGGCCGTGATAAAACCGGCGTTCGTGTCATAGCCCTAGAGAACCACATATTTTTAGGTATGCGCTATACCTTTAATGATATTCAGGACACCAATTTACTGGCCGGTAGTGTGATCGAACTGGAAGACGAATCCTACAGTCTGCGAGTAGAAGCGGAAAGACGTATTGGTAACTCATTAAAACTGGAAGTTGAAGGTCAGTTATTTACCAATACCAGAGATAGTTCGATAACAGCTGCATTCAAATATGACGACTTCATACAGCTTCGGCTCTCTCAGTACTTCTGACCAATAAGTCAAAATATTTAATCATTCTTATAAACCAGTTTTATGTTTTATAACTTCCATTGGTTCAATTATAATAGTCACAGCATCCGGCAACTTATAACTTCCTGAAATTTCAATTAAAATTATATTGTGTATATAGTTTTTGGCGACAACCTCAACTAAGCGCATAATAATAGACCAGCGACAAAGGAGGAATAATATGACATTAAATCTCGTCATTACGTTTGCACTATTGGCAACGACTTTAACACTGGGACTTGGTCTATTATCAATGGCAATAGGCGGTACTGCAGATCGGCAATTTGGCGAACATTTTATGTGGGCCAGAATTATCATCCAGGCATTTGCTGTAGTATTAATTAGTCTGGCTTTGTACATGTCATACAACTAATACCCACAAGTGCCTATAAGTTGTAACCAATCATTATAGAGAGCATGTGAAAGGTAGATTCATGCTCTCTATAAAATTTCCGCTCTCGCAGTCATTTTGCAGCACGTTTTTATAGCGGCAGCTCCCTTTATAAATAATTATTAGCTATTCGCTTCATCAAAAATTATAGTGGTGTTGTAAATTGCACTAACAATCAGCGCATGCATCGGAATAATTCAGAAACACACAGGTATTAAAAACCGTTAAGGCGAGACAAATTTATTTACAGGGGAAATTTTGCAACAAAGCCTGCCATATGATATCGGATGCCTTATCCTTCATGTTGTCCAGATCTTCATTCTCAAGCATATTCGACACTACTTCTTTAAGTTCACCTGATTTAGTTTTATTGGGAAGACAAATAGAATATTTCACGTCGTGCCAGCTTTCTTCCATAAGTTGAATGCCATCATGTACACCCATGATATACCCCAAACACAAACCCTCATGGTATTTACCATCTCGAAAACAATGTTCTTTTATTTGATTAGCTTTAAAGAACTCCGCATGAGATACAACGGGGATAAGCATTAAAATAATCAATAGCAATTTTTTCATCGGCTTCAAGTTAAGGGTTATTATCCCAGACAGTTCATGGAGATAAAATCATATCAGATATTAACCAGGACTATTCAACTAAATTTTAATATAGTGGCCATTCTTGCCTGCATACACTCGCTGAAAATACTTATACTTTTCCTGTATTAAGTATCTTACTTGATTACGTACACTAATAAATATGGGTCGCTCTAATTACGTACATATTTTACTTTCAGTCCTATTCGCTAGATCTTTGTAATAGATGTGCAATTTTTCGACTACTTGAAACCGACGTTTGCTAGAGCTTAAGGCTATTACGTAATATCATTATATAAAGAAACAATTATAGACCATGGCACTGCATAGTCTGCGATCAGTTGGTTTAAATCGATACTTGCCAGATCAATTTTCATGCGTGCCTTCAATAATAAGCATGTTTATAGATATATGAAGATTTTATTGACGTTATTCAGTCTAATGTTTAACGCATTTGCTAATAACCATTCATTCATTTATGAGATAAAATTTATAATACTCTTACATGCCATTTTTAAATTTTTCGTGAAATATATTAGTAGTATCGCGCATCGACTTTAATGCTTTTGTATATCCGCACAGAATATCCAATGACCAATCAATACGCTCCAGATAATAAGTATGAGATTCTTCGTCATTATCGTTCATATCTTCATTCAAAATACTTTCCACATTACGAATTATCAAATGCTCAGGCAGATAACAAATACGATTATTTTTATAGCTACTCATACGTAGCTCTGCAATAGGATAGGAACCGCCAATTCCTGATGAAACAGCGACAAGTAACGCCGGTTTATGCCCAATCTCTTTATTACTAAACATAAGGAAAAAGTTTCTTAATCCAGAAGGCACCTGCCCATGCCACTCTGGTGAAATAATAACAAATCCATCGCATTCACTTAGCGCTTTCTTTAAGGGATCAAGTCTTTCCATCCAGGCTTTATCGCCTTCCCAAATTGATTCATCCCATAATGGCAACGGGTTATTGGCCAGCAAACTAAGCCATGTATCAATATCTTTATTAATAAGGCAAGAATTAATATATCTTGCGACCTTTTCACTCTGCGATGAGCGACGGTGACTGCCGCTGATTATTCCTATTTTCATATCTACACTTTACCTTTAGACGTATTACTAAGATTGATTAATTATCATATAAAATTAATTGCGCAAGTCAATAAAAATACACCTTGATATGCGTTATGAATCTACAATTCAATTCAGCATCCTTTAACAAATAAATATTCAAACTATATTATTAATCCATGATGAAATACGAAACTGGGAATAGATAAATTCAAATATAGTTAGAGAACTAATCGGCTCCTAGCTTGTGATTTATATCTTGCAGTGTTTTGCGATATTCATCAACGAACACACCGCCGTGTTTTATTGCAATTTCAGCGTGCAACTTTGCTAAATTTAATCCGCCTAGATCACTATAAGTCTGTGCCAGATTATTATGCACCGTTGGCTAGTAAGGTTGATAATCTAAAATGCTGTTGTATATCTTAACAGCATCATCCAGCAATCCATTGCTATAAAGATAATTTGCATAAGCCAAATTAATCAATTTATCTTCAGGCCATTTAGTTACAGCCGACTCATATACCCTATTAACTTTACTTTCAGTATTATCCCGTTCAAAAGCAACCGCTGATGCGAAATAATCACTCGCGACCATGGTATCTGTAACTTCGCATGGTTTCACAGCAAGAAACCCCCAGTTATCTGCACGTCTCCATGTTTTCTCAAATGTAGATAATTTCATCTCATAATTTTTTCGCGTTCCCGAATGCAAAACAATAATATTTCTTTCCAGGTCATACCCAATGACTACCGCATAATGCCAAACAGGTATCCAGCTCAATCCAAGATTTTGCAATACTAATACTGGGTTGTTTCTACTAATTTCATATAAAAGCGTATATGTATCCGCATTAATTTTGTAAGCAAGTAACCCCATTCTATGAGTTGATGCAAGCATTTCTATTTGCAAACTCCCCTTCAGCTCTGGTATGCAGACACTCTCAACCAAGTTCCTCAGGCGTAATAGCGATGCCTCTGTAAAGTCAACAGCGAGGCTAAAGATGCAGGGCCACACTGGTATTTACGCTGGGGATAGCAATCAACACCATTTATAATATGGCTTTGCGGGATCCTTGAAGATATAGGTTCTGAATGAGCACTCTCAGATGGCGGCTCGAATTGATAAGAATTTTGTACGCAGCCTTGAATAAGAAGAATTAAGAACGCAAATCAAAGCAGCGATACCTTGCTTTGCGTTAATAATGTAATTAGCCTTGCCGTCAATTAAACTTTATCTGAGACATCTGTGTAACCGAGTATCTCTGTCAGCAATAGAATAATCAGTACTAATGCTATAATTCCAAGCACACCTTGACCCGCTGGCAACTTATCCATATCTGATTTTAATTGGGCTACTTCCATATCAGTCATACTGGAAATACGTTTTTTTGCTGTAGTCAATTACCGTAATTCTAGATTCAGATTCGAGGACGTCACCAACATGAATAAGTGATCCAGGCCCCATGCCTAATTTATCTGAAGATTTGCTTAAAGACTCAGTCATATGTTGTAGCGTAATTATCTTTACTTGTTCTTCTGCTTAAGTAGGTCGTTAGCTTTAATATTCTATCCATTATAATAATTTTATCTATTTTGCAGTCACTATGCGAATGTCTGCTAAGGGTCGTTAGCAGACATTCAGATCGATTCTAGATCAGTATATTTGGCTTCACTAATATTAAAGAGTTGTTAACGTATGCTTTCCCACCCTTAGCAAACATTTCAACTAAATTCATTCAGATAAGAATATTCGGCTTAACGGACGCCAAAAGCCATAATAGGCATTCCTGGAAACACGACTGATGAGTCGGTGTGACCCAGAATAATGCCATTATGTAATGAACTTATCGTCTCTTGATGTTTGCCAAATGCATTAACGATTTTCGCAAAGGGTTGACCGGCTTGAATCAGTTCTCCCGGCTGCGCCAGGAAGCGAACGATACCACTTGTTGAACTATAAGGTTTATCAAAATAATGGTAAATGCTACTCGGTTTTTTGTTGTCCGTACAAAGTAATTGCATCTCTGATTCGATAACTTCACACATGCCCATGGATAATAAAACATTCCAAATTGCTTCTACTCCGGTGCTAACGTTGTCTTCATTGATAATATAAGGTTCACCTAATTCCAATGTAAGCGCAGGTACAGAACGCAATAACAGATTATAAGATAAGGAGCCGTCGATAATATCGAGCTCCTGAATGACTGCTAAATTAGTATCTAGAGCAATATTTTTTGTAATGCCGTATGTGAACTCATAAGATTCACTTGGCCTGGCATCTAATACAACATAAGGAATAGATCTCTTCCAGTCCGTATGCAAATCAATGACCAGGTCAGGATGGCTTTGCATAATCATGGAAAAGATTGTGTCTGCTAATCGCTCGCCGAGCGTTCCAACCGCATTACCTGGAAAACACCGATTTAAGTCTTCTTGACTCGGTGTGATTTTGCGTGAACTGTGTTCAAAGCCAAATGGGTTCAAGAGAGGTAAGGCATGTATGGAACCGTGAGTAAGCCGTTTTCTGGCCCTGCGTAATACTTCATGTATGACGACCATTCCACACACTTCATCACCATGAACGCAGGCCGTAAGCCAGATGGTGGGCCCTGTTTGAGGTGCCTGCACTGTCATAGTCGGCAATCGTCTAACAGACAAATCAGAGCCTAGCAGTAATCTGTGGAACGCGTAACGCGACTTTACTTTTTTCATAGGAATGCTTAAGTTATACCGAATGACATTAGAGTTACGCCTCGCGGGTAAAGCACAGCGTGGTAGCCAATAGTACTGTATTTTTCAATATGGCGATATTGCATATAACACTTTGAATCTATTGAAATTATTTGTGTTGTTATTATTTGTGGATACATGTAAGCAATTGCTAGACTTATCAAAAGTTTAAGAGCAGAATCGCGCCGCTATTTGTCTTTCTGAGATAAGCAGAATTTTAAAAGTTAAGCTCATTATGCAAGGAGGTCATTGCATGAATTCGCCTGTCAAACCAAATAAAAAACAAAAATCTCGTAACCAGAAACTGATAGATGTTCTTGGGCCGGTTGAGAATCTTGAGAGCTATGTGAAGGCCGACTGGTGGAAACATATTTTTAACGCTAATTATTTACGCACAGATGGTGATGTGGTTAGCGACTCTTTGCTGACAGAAAATGAAGTCGAGATATTGGAAAATATACTTCAAATTCCACGCGACGCAGCCATGCTTGATCTGTGCTGTGGTCAAGGCCGGCATATTATGGAGTTTGCACGCCGAGGTTATACAAATCTCTTTGGTATTGACCGTTCACGTTATTTAATCACCAAGGCAAAAGCTGATGCCAAAAAAGAAAAGCTGAATATCAGTTTTCGAGAAGGGGATGCCCGAAAATTACCTTATCAAGATCATCAATTTTCGGTTGTCATGATTCTTGGAAATAGTTTCGGATACTTTGAGACACAAAAAGATGATGAAGTTGTGTTAGAAGAAATATTACGTATTCTACAGCCCGGTGGAAAATTATTAATCGATCTAACCGATGGTGAGCATATCCGTACTAACTTTGAACCACGCAGTTGGGAGTGGATTGATAAAAACTACTTTGTCTGTCGGGAAAGGTCCCTATCAGAAGACCAGGAGCGTTTGATATCACGAGAAGTTATCACTCATGTAAAAAAAGGTGTCATCGCCGATCAGTTCTATGCTGAGCGACTATATAGCGCTGAAGGTATTGAAAATATGCTCACTGAAAATGGCTTTTTAGATATTCAGCACGGAACTCAATTAAATACTGAATCCAAGCGCAATCAAGATCTTGGCATGATGGCAATAAGAAATATTGTTGTCGCCCATTCTGCAAAATCTTCTGCAGAGGTTGAATCCGAATCTGAGCATAGCCCTCAAATTGCAGTCCTGCTGGGTGATCCTGGAATATTCGATAAAGTTAAACCTGGAGGTGAGTTTGATGATGATGATTTTCACACAATAAATTTGCTTAAAAAAGCGCTTGGCGAGCTTACAAATTACAAATTTAGCTATTTCGATAACCATAAGCACTTCCTAGCGGCCTCAAGAAGCTGGAAAGAAAAGTTCGATCTATTTTTTAATTTATGCGATGAGGGATTCTACAATAAGCCTGAATACGAATTACATGTACCCGCATTACTTGAACTCAATGATATACCCTATACAGGCGGAACGCCTCAATGCCTTGCTTATTGTTACGATAAATCTCTGGTGAGAGGCATCTCTAAAGAGCTGGATATCCCCGTAGCAGATGCTTATGTAATAAAGCCTGAAGACACTACATTCATTGATATTGCCATTCCTTTTCCGCTAATTATTAAACCAAACTTTGGTGACTCAAGTTTTGGTATTACACAAGAAAGTATTTGCACAAATGTTGAAGAGTTGGCACAGGGTGTTTCAAGAGTCCGCGATCAGTATGGTTATGAGCTTCCAATACTTATCGAACAGTTCCTGCCTGGGAAAGACATTAGTGTGGGTGTGATAGGCAATCCGTCAACTGGCGTAGATATTCTCCCTATAATTGAAGAAGACTACTCTGAATTACCTGATCATTTACCCAAAGTATGTGGTTATGAGGCTAAATGGGACCCCGAATCTCCTTACCGAAATGTGCGCTCTGTACCAGCCAACTTGAGTTCACAAGTAGAGCAATATTTGCATGACTGCTGTATGAAGTTATTTGTGCGCGTGGGTTGCCGTGACTATGCAAGATTTGACTGGCGTTTGGATGCCAATGGGACGCCGAGACTTCTGGAGATCAATCCTAATCCGGGATGGTGTTGGGATGGGCATCTGGCAAAAATGGCTAAGCTTGAAAACTGCAGTTACGCGGGTATGTTAGATAAAATACTTTGTGCAGCGCTAGCTAGAACGAAAAGATTACATCCCATCAATATTCAAAAAACTGTTGCGTGATACTTCGAGAATGCTCCGGCATTGTTGATACTGGTAGATAGACACAGCCGGTTTAAGATTTGGATAAATCCAGCCATGGAATCAGTAGATAGTCCTCCTCTGACTTTATTGAGGAGGACATCTTTTTTGTTACAATTTTACCCGTGAAAAACGTAACCAGGAGCAGTCTGACTAAAATAATGCAAGCATCAGTACAAATTCAACTACCAGGATTACTATTAGCAAAGCTGTCTCTGGCAGTAAAACAATATTGAAAAACTCATTCCCAGTGTCATCCACTGAAATTGGAACTTTAAGCTTTGGATGGAAGCCACCCATTGTGATAGACATATTTTCCTCTAATTGAAGTGTCCACTGTGTTAATTAACGACCTCGAAAAATGAATCTCTCGAATCGAAAATAAGAGGAGAAATTGCCAGGAAAGTTCTAGAAGAAAATATGAATTTATCATTACAATAGCAATAACATTTGTATGGTAGTACTGATATTGAATGACTGCATTTGCACCGATCAAAGTTAACTCGGTGTATTATTACATGGACGAAAACTCCAGCTACTGAGGCGGATCAATTTTATTATTAGTTGACGTATTAACACGGAACCAGCCGGCAACAGAGTGTCTATCTTTACTTGCAGGCAAAACTTCATGTGCAAACTGTTCACTGAGAAAAACAACAAATGTACCCAATAACGGTACAACCTTTAGCCCTTCCCGATCATATTCGTTAGTATAAAGTACTAACTCACCACCATCGGTGCTTGTCCATGAGGGATTTAAATAAGCGACTACTGATAGGATGCGATTTGCCTCACCCCTAAAAGCATCGTAGTGCTTTTTATAATAAGCACCAGGAGAATAATGAGCAAAATGACTTTCAAATGAAAAGAGCCCGAGAAAGAGTCTTTGATTTAAAAATCGTTGTAATCTGGTTGCCCACTCAATCCACTCACGATCTGCATCGGATTCGCCATAAATCCAGCAGATCCTATCAGTTCTTACAAGCTCCTTATTAGCAAAATATTCACCTCGCCCTACTCCTGCATTGGAAAATCGTTTGTCACTCAGATCTTGTTGATACGAATACAATGCACTTGCTACATCATTGGGCAAAGCACCATGTTGAATACTGTATCCTCGCTTTTCGATATCATCGGCAATACGCCCAAATAACTTTTCCTCAACTGTATTTTTGTTACAGGTTTTGGGGAAATTCTTTAATGGCAGCAAATAAGTCTCCCGCTCATCTTACTGACCTCTCACTCATTTTAATCACTGGTCTATATCTCAGCGCATCAACAGACTTATATGGTTTCTTCCCATATATATATCCGGTGAGATCCCTTGCAGAACTATAACTAATAACATTCCATAGCGGCTGCTCGATCTCTAAAATATTCGTTAATGCATTTTCTACTTTTTCATCCCACTCTGCCGTGTATGTATCCGCGTCTGTTGGTAGCAGCATCTTCCTGCAATTTTCGCAGCCGCAGTTTACCTCAATAGGAAATGGAATATTAAATAAGCCATATTCATCTGTTATCTCTTCATTAGCATTAATATCTTTAATGGCGACTTCAAACCCATAGCCGGTACTCATCGAATTACAGTCACATCTATGGTTTACATATTTTGCATTATCCCAACTTATTACTCGATTTCCTTTTTCATCAATATAGGAATATTTATCAGCAATGTTCTGATGAATCTTATCAAGCTTGTTAAATTGTTTAGGGGTCAGCTCAATTTCGAGCTTATCTTTCGCATAAACAATAGTGCCTTTGGGTATAGGTGCGGTAGCAAACACGCCATAACCAATATCGTCATTCACAAATCGAAGTTCAGTATCAGGATGTATCAATTAATATTCCTCGAACTAGCAGAGTAGATTTTTCACTCATTTGCGAATGGTTTCCTACTTGCTATTTAGTTTATTTACAACAATCTAACGTTTTGTTCGCTCCGGGATACTCTCGATAGAAGAATTCATCCTATTTGTCACTGTTTAAGTGGACTATATAGTCAAGACCTTCATAAGATAAATATCATGCTCAGCCTGGCAATACCTGCTGTAATCAACACAAACAGAAGCGCTGATTATTACGGAACTACACTCACATGCATCACGAAGTATTGCCAGTTTGACACGACATGGCACATCCCCAGTCACGGATACAGCTGCTTTATCATTTAAAATGACTGGTCTGGAAATATCTATTTAGGAGAGGTGCTAAACCAAAAATAAAAAGCTAAGTTCGAAATTTTTTTTAATTTGAGTTTTGTGTTATTTCACACAGATAGAAGTGTCAGTGTGCAAGCCTGCCTTAGGTCGAAATCAGGCCTAAATTTAATGAATCATTCACATTTAGAGGCCTTTAGAGCTGCCTATGCTTGAAAGGTAAACCGACGTTTAGCCAAGGAAAACACTTTGGACATTACACGCTGAAAGCTCGCTGACTCGGCGCAGATATGTGCATTGGGTTTCGCGCAAATGCTGTGGAAATAAGCGCTTTTCTATGAATTTATGAACTTCTAAACTGACACAAGACTAGGTGGTGGAGACAAACTCTACAGCGAACCTTAACCCGCAATTAATACTCTGTTAAACAGCTAACTTACAGGGAAGATTTCATGCTATTAAGTTAACTCTTGTTTCTGTCCATTAATTTCTCACTTTAATTGTTTCGTCCTGCTGGCCACCAAAGCTGAAAGTCAGTATCCGGAATACGGAATGCTGCGATATTTGCCTGTGTTTTCGGACTAATTAAAAAATTTTGTAAAGCACTTGCACCCTCATGGTTTACACCATCAATTTTGGCTGGGTTAGCTACCACCGAAACCATCATACGTTGCAAGATAGGATCATCTGATACGAGAATTTCCAGATTTGAGTTTTTCTTTTGTTTATAACGCAGAAAAGGAATAGCTCCCCATATAACATAGCCTTTTCTGTCTTCCGCCAGTTGCATTGCTCTGCCTTTAGCAAGATTTTCTTCAATTACCCACCCCTGTTTGTTGGGCTGGCCAACACGCTCCCACAGAATATCCGCGAGGTACTTCACTCCGGATATATTATTTTCAATAAAGGGGGCTTTCGCTAAAGCAATTTTTTCATACGCCTGTGCTGCGTTTCCAACACCACGAATCTTTGCTGGATCACTTGGGTGACCAATTAATACTGCTTGATTAAAGAATACTGCCTTTGGCCACAAGCCATAGCCGTCCAAAACGAATGATTCGAGTTCTAATTTCCCATAGTGGGAAATGATAATATCCGCTTGTCCGGAACGCGCGTACTCATACACATTGCTACCACTATAAACATCGGCTCGAAGGCCTGTTTGTTTCTCAAAATCATGTAAAAGTTCTTTAATCAAGCCGCTGTACGCTGGCGAATTGACAATTGCAAGACGAACAATACCCGGAGCGACTTCCTGACTCGCGTTAAGTTTAAAAGAGCTGAAAGTTAGCAATAAAACAAAGCTCAACCTTATAATAATTGTCATCATTTCGCTCTGCTTCTCCCGTTCAGCCCATACTCAATCCAAGCACTTATTTCTGAGGGTGCTGCTTTCCAAAAATTGCCTCTACAAAATATCAGCATTCTTCTATCTAATATATATGCAAATAATTTCATATATTGCTAGGTAAATGCCTTCATATTCATATTTATATGCTGATATTGTATAAAGTCCACACTATTTCCAGTAACACAACACATTTAAATATATGAATATATATACATATAAGAAAGTTGATATTAACTCAACATATATTGTTAATCCGGGAATCATTATTGTCATCGCGCTCAGTTCTAGCACTATTGCCCTTGGGGAAAATACGACTCTAAACGAGATCGTTGTTGAAGCCCATCAACCCGTGATTAGTAAAATCAGCAATTCGTATGAAATTGACAAAAAATTTATTGAACAGCGTGGAGATACCAGTCTGGAACAAGTGCTGGAAACTGTCCCTAACGTGAATGTACGAGTGGGTGGACAGGGCGTACCAAGAATCGATATCCGAGGACTGCGAACACGCCATATCAAGTTTTTAGTGAATGGAATCCCTTACAACTCCACATTTGATGGCCAGTTCGATCCGACATTTATTCCAACCTCGCAGGTGGACCGGGTGAAAGTGACAACTGGCAGCACCTCCGAACTTTATGGCGCAGACGCTTTTGCCGTTATTGATGTACTAACCCGATCCGCACAGGAACAGGAACTGAGCATCTCTTCCGAAGCAGGACCCGATGGACACCGCCATATCTCGGCACAAGGTGGTAGCAGCTACAGTAATCTGGACATTTATGGGAATCTGACTCATCGAAATCAGAACAGCTTTGAGTTATCAGACGATTTCGATGCCACTTCTTTCGAAAATGGTGATGATCGACTTAATAGCGATTTAGAAAGAAATACCGGGTTCGGCAGCATAACTTACCAGGCAAGTGATAATTTGACGTTAGGAATAACCGGCTCATTTTTGTATGGAGAATACGGTATTCCGTCAACTGTTTTATTTGATGACTTCGCTTCTCGTCCACGCTTCGAACGCATCGAAGATCAGGAAAACTACACTGTCCAGGTATCATTTGATTATGATCCGTTATCAAATATATTTTTACGTGGCTGGGGGTATTCAAATTATCTAGAACAAGACGAAAATCGTTATGATGATGAAGGCTTTGATTCTATTGATGACGACACAATCAGTGGATCTTTTCTTACAACCACCAAGACTCAACGCATTGGACTTGGTTTACAGAATGGATACCACTTTAATCAAAATAACCGAATCACTTTCGCGCTAGATATTCATAAAGACGACTGGGAACAATCTGGGGTCATTCGTGACGTCGCCATTGTCAGCGGTGGTGGCGGTGGTGGCGGTGGCGGCGGTGGCAGCGGTGGCAGCGGTGGCGGCGGTGGCGGCGGTGGCGGCGGTGGCA
>CAZWQM010000030.1:0-15183 GCA_964636225.1 uncultured Thiotrichales bacterium
TGACCAGTGTATATAAAACCTTTAGCAGTGAAAATCTTAAGTCGAATTCTGCGCTAGTTCTGAGGTCGATCCGCAGCATGTATGTTTTGAAATTACCGAAACCGCGGCAATTAATAATCTCTCCCAGGCCACGCACCTTATTAAGGAATTAAATTCCGTTGGCTGCTGTTTTGCACTGGACGATTTCGGCAGTGGGTTGTCTTCATTTACATACCTTAAGAACCTGCCAGTCGATTATCTGAAGATTGATGGTAGTTTTGTCACCGATATGTCTGCAGGCACCATCGACTATGCCATGGTAGAGGCAATCAACCAGATGGGTCATGTCATGGGTATAGGCACGATTGCCGAATGCGCTGAAAGCGAGGAAGTGGTTGAACAGTTGCGCAAACTGGGTGTTGATTTCGCACAAGGTTACGCCATGGGATTTCCTATCCCCCTGAATGGCTTGAAGTTACTTCACTAAGGGAACACTCATGGCGGCGCAACCCGAACAAAAAAATCTTCAACTAAACGAACTCGAAACACTTAAGCAAAGACTTGAATCCGTTTATGATGATGCGCGCAATAACGAGAAAATACTCAAAAAATTTCAGTACCTGGAATTGAAATTACTCAGCTGCAGCTCTCTGACTGAACTGCTGCAAATTATTACTCACCACAGCCGTTCAACGTTTGGCTGGGACACGCTCACCATTACACTACATGACCCCCACCGACAAATTTACAAGTTACTTAAAGAGTGCGGAGACAATCCGGACAAGCAGGAAGCATTGCAACTACTGCCAGAAATTTCACACATAAGAAGTATCTACGGACTCACGCGCAAGCCTTCCTTAGGCAAATTTGACTTAACAAAGCATCGCGCGTTGTTCCTGGCCAACCATAAATATCCACGCAGTCTTGCCCTACTTCCCCTGCAAAGAAATAACTGTCTTTTGGGCAGCCTGAATTTGGGCAGCAATCAAGCTGACCGTTTTCAAAAAAGCAATGCGACGGATTTTCTACAACATATGGCCGCAGTATTAGCCACTTGCTTACACACTGCAATTGCCCATGAAAAACTCAAACAGGCAGGACTGACGGATGCGTTAACCGGCATTAAAAATCGCCGTTGCTTCGATCAGCGACTGCAGGAAGAAATCTCTCGCAATAAAAGACTGGAAGCCAGTTTGAGTTGCCTTTTCATCGACATTGATCACTTCAAAATTATTAACGACAGTTATGGTCACGATGCAGGTGATTCCGTATTAAAGAAAGTCGCGGAACTAGTGCGCGTGCAGATTCGTTCTATCGATGTAGTTGCTCGCTATGGCGGTGAAGAGTTTGCAGTTTTACTGGGGCAAAGTGGCAAACAAAAAGCAATTGAAATTGCTGAACGCATTAGTTCTGTGATTGCAGAAACCCAATTTAAAGACGATACCAATGCCATTGATATAACAGTCTCTGTCGGTGTATCCACAATTAACTTCCAGCAAATACCCACTGAGTCTTCAGAAATGATTGGCAGAAGCCTGTTGCAACGTGCAGACAAAGCCCTGTATCAGGCCAAACAAAATGGTCGCAATCAGGTCGTTTTCCTGGAAAGCTAACTAGAAAGCTAAGCTGCGCTCCTGTTTTATTTAATTCATAACACAAGCCCGCTTCGCGAATAGACTTTCACTATGGGCTATGCTCAAATGCCTAGCCTAATTGTACAAGAAGGTCACATATGCGGATTTTATATTTAAGCGCCATCATCATAATTGCTGTTTTCTTACTCAGCGCATGTCTGCCCGAACAGAGCACAACACTCAAACCTGTTACGGATGAAGAAAAAGCACAGGTACTGGACGAGGCATTGGACAATCCCAAAGGCTTTCAATATCAACTTAAAGAAACCTGTAGCAAATTCCGCCCTTTGCTGTTGGAAGTTGCAGAAACCATTAATATGGGCTCAAGAATTTGGAACGCAGGCGGACTGCCGATTACTATTCGACTGTATGAAGGCGTCGCTTATCATGTACTGTATGAAATTGGTGACGACTGCCCCAACCTTTCACATGCATTTCAGGCGGGTTTAATGCGTGCCGAACAAACAGAAAACCCTAATGATAAAGGCCGTGTATTGCGTGATACGCTGGACTTGATTATGGGTGGTCCACCTAGCAGACCCCCTGGTTCACAGTAAGCGTTTATTTTTAGATTGCATGATTGCATGCGTAGCTTCACTGAATGAATAGAGACGAACTATACAAACAGCCCCTGCGCAACATCGAGGATTTCAGTTTTGACCAGGCGGTCAGTGATGCCTTTGATGACATGGTGGATCGTTCAGTACCGGGCTATCGAACACTGATTGCCAACATCGGCCCCATCGCTTCGCAATTTTTACGTCCCGATACCAATTGTTATGATCTGGGTTGCTCACATGGTGCGGTGGCCTTATCCATATTAAATCATTGCTCAATAGATTCTGTCACTATTCATGCTATCGATAACTCATCCGCCATGATTGAACAATGCCGACAGCGAATATCTCAAGTCAATGCTGATGGTCGCATTCAATGCGAACTGGCTGATATCAATACTGTTTCAATCGACAATGCTTCGATAGTAGTTCTTAATCTGACACTACAGTTTTTACCTATCGAACAACGATGTGAGTTAATTAACAAGGTTGCTACGGGCATGATTACTGGAGGAGCATTAATCCTAACCGAGAAAATTGTTTTCCCCGATGAATCGACTGAGCACTTGTTTCAGCAATTACACGCGGGTTTTAAATCTGCCAATCAATACAGTCAGCTTGAAATCAGCCAAAAAAGAAAAGCGATTGAAAATGTATTACTGCGTGAATCTTTACAGAATCATCAACAAAGATTAACAGATGCAGGGTTTTCAAAAGTTACTGTGTGGTTTCAGTGTCTGAATTTCGTATCTTTACTAGCTGTCAAATAATCGCATTCAATGAAACTTGAGCTTTACCAGCCATTGTTCAAATCGACTGAACTTTCGACTGATGCAAGCTGGAAACCTATCCTGCTGCAACAGTTAGAAAATGTCTTTTTCAAACCTTCATACGGCCATTTTCCAAAATGGCTGTTAGCATTTGAACAGCTTTCAACGCTAAAAACTTCGCATTACCGATTTGACACTTCCGTCATTGAAATCGGTACCGCCCACGATATAAAACCTGAAAAGCAGGCTTGTTATTTAAATACGTTGAAACAATTGCATCCGTGGCGTAAAGGTCCGTTTAATGTTTTTGGAATACATATTGAAACGGAATGGCGTTGCGATAAAAAATGGCAACGCCTACAAAGCTGTTTACCGGATCTTACGAATAAAACTGTTTTAGATGTGGGATGTGGCAACGGCTATTACATGTTGCGCATGCTTGGGGAAGGCGCCAAAACAGTGATTGGCGTGGACCCCACGCTGGTGTTTCTTGCCCAGTTTTACGCACTCACGCAAACTATTCGCCATCCTGTCAATGCTCATTTGTTACCGCTGCCCTTTGAAGAATTACCCGTTCAGCTCAATCAGTTTGACTGTGTTTTCTCAATGGGTGTTCTGTATCACCGACGCGACCCGTTAGAACATTTAAAACGTCTATATCACCACACGCGAGAAGGCGGGCAGGTAATTCTGGAAACCCTGATTATTGACACAGAAGAATCAACCGAGCTCATTCCCAAACATCGCTATGCCGGTATGCGAAATGTGTGGAGCGTTCCCAGCCCCTCTTTGGTTCAGTCCTGGCTGCTTGAAAGTGGCTTTAAAAATGTCCAGTTACATAATAGACAGGTCACTGGCCTGGATGAACAACGCACCACTGACTGGATGCAAAATTATTCATTATCCAATTTTCTTGATCCTGTTAATCCGAAACTGACCATCGAAGGATATCCCGCCCCTGCGCGCGCTATCTTCTCCGCAAGCCGAGCATAGTCACATCAAGTACTGCCGCCCCGATAAAGTGCATCCTAATATCAACAGCCATTAATTGGTGCCTATTGCATCATTGAATATCATACTGCACTATTCTAACGCGAAACTAAGGAGATAATAACAATGAAACTAGTCACCGCTATAATAAAGCCCTTCAAATTAGACGATGTTCGCGAAGCGCTTACTGAACAAGGCATACAAGGTCTGACTGTCACCGAAGTCAAAGGCTACGGAAGGCAGAAAGGACACACCGAGCTTTATCGAGGCGCAGAATACGTTATTGATTTCTTACCCAAGCTAAAAATTGAGGTTGCCGTCTCGGACGATCGTGTCAATACCGTGGTGGAAACTATCACTCGCAAAGCCAGCACCGGAAAAATTGGTGACGGAAAAATCTTCATTTCCAGTCTGGAGCAGGCGATTCGCATTAGAACCGGAGAAACCGGCAATGACGCACTCTAAACTGATGAGGGAAAGAATGATTTACTCGAACAAAAAACACTTAATACTACTCGCACTTCTATTGTTCCCAGCCCTGATACAGGCCGACGAATTAAATGCAGCCGATACCTCCTGGATATTAACCTCCACTGCACTGGTGCTGTTTATGACTATTCCAGGACTTTCATTATTTTACGCCGGGCTGGTACAAAGCCGAAACGTACTGTCTGTACTCATGCAATGTTTTGCCATTACTTGTGTTGCCTCTGTGGTATGGCTGATATTTGGTTATAGCATGAGCTTCACTGAACACGGCTCTTTAAATGCATGGATAGGTGGCTTTAATAATCTTTTCTTATCAGAAGTTTCGCGTGACAGTATGTCAGGGGGCATTCCCGAATCGGTATTTATTATGTTTCAAATGACCTTTGCCATTATCACTCCCGCACTGGTCATTGGTGGCTTTGCCGAGCGTATGAAATTTTCAGCCATGTTGTGGTTTACTCTGTTATGGATGACAGTTGTTTATTTTCCAGTTTGTCACTGGGTATGGGGCGGCGGATGGCTGGGAGAAAAAGGTGTACTGGATTTTGCCGGAGGCATTGTCGTGCATATCACTGCCGGAATAGGTGCCTTAATAGCGGCTATTGTTTTAGGAAAGCGTAAGGGTTTTCCCAACACGCCATTACCTCCACACAATATGACCATGACTGTCACAGGTGCAGGTATGCTCTGGGTAGGCTGGTTTGGCTTTAACGGGGGAAGCGCATTGGCCTCCAACGGTGATGCCGGCATGGCTATTCTGGTGACCCACTTGAGTGCTGCCATCGCTTCTCTCACATGGATGACTATCGAGTGGATCAAATACGGCAAACCCAGTGTATTAGGTATTGTGACCGGAATGGTCGCAGGCTTGGGTAGCATAACACCAGCCTCAGGTTTTGTTGGCCCCATGGGAGCGGTGGTGATTGGTATTACTGCAGGTATTGTATGTTTTACCTCCACCAACTTCATGAAACGAACTTTACATATTGATGACTCACTGGACGTGTTCCCGGTACACGGCGTGGGTGGTGTTATCGGCACATTGTTTGCCGGAATTTTTGTCGCCTCGCAGTTTGGCGGCGCCGGATTATCGGAAGGTACCGGCATAGCTGATCAGTTTGGTATTCAGCTCACTGCTGTAGTTTCCGTAATTGCCTGGACAGCCATCGCTACTTTTATTGTTCTAAAAGTGACCGACTTAATTTGCGGACTACGCGTGACTGAAGAGCAAGAACGCATTGGACTGGATATCTCTCAACACGAAGAGAAGGGCTATAACCTTTAGAACTTCGTTGATTTAGAAAAAAGCGGCCAATGGCCGCTTTTTTTTCACCCTGACATGGATAGTTCACTCTATAATTAGCGAGTGGATAAAACTAACAACACTACACACACGCTTAATAGAATTCCTGCTAGCGAACACCTCATTGATGAAAGCAAGATCTGCCATCAGGCACGCTACGTTGTTGAAACCTTATTAAAAGCCCAGCATGCCGCCTACCTAGTTGGCGGCTGCGTGCGCGATCTTGTGCTCGGCATAGAACCTAAGGATTTCGATGTCGCAACTGATGCACGCCCGGAACAGGTATGCGAACTTTTTAATAACAGTCGTTTAATCGGACGCCGGTTTCGTATCGTGCACGTATATTTTCATCGCAATAACGTTGAAGTATCGACATTTCGCGCCAAGCATGATCACACTTCTTTGGACCATGCGAATGCCCATGGGAGGATTTTGCGTGATAATACGTTTGGCAGCATCGAAGAAGATGCCATTCGCCGCGACTTTACCATTAACGCACTGTATTACGACATAGAGACTTCTGAAGTTCTCGACTTCTGCAACGGATACCAGGATTTACAGGCTGGCAAAATTTGCATAATTGGTGATGTTGAAACACGTTACCGGGAAGACCCCGTACGCATGTTAAGAGCACTCCGATTTCGTGCCAAACTTGACTTAAATATTGAAGACCGAACACAACAACCAATTCAGTCTATGGGGCATTTGCTCGCAGAAATTCCTCCTGCGCGACTATTCGATGAAGTCATCAAGCTGTTTCATAGCGGTTATGCACTGCGCTGCTTTCAGGAACTGGAAAATTTCGGCCTGTTAAAAGTGTTATTCCCAATGACCCATGCGGCATTGAAACATGACGAATCGTTCAGCTTATTAATACACAGTGCTCTTGAAAATACCGACACTCGAATCCGAAGTGGTAAATCTGTTAACCCGGCTTTCATTTTTGCGATTCTGTTATGGCGACCTTATTTACGCCTGTTGGAACAAAACCATTCGGGCGACCGCCCCAATGCAGAAGATATCTGGGCCGCCGGACGCACTGCCGTTCAGGATCAGTCGTCCATCACCTCGATTGCCAAAAGATTCTCAATTACTATTTGTGAAATATGGAAATTACAAAACCGTTTTCGTAACAAACAAGGGAAAAAAGCTCTGCAGTTGATGGCGCATCCGCGCTTTCGTGCGGCTTATGATTTTATGTGTCTACGAGTAAAATGTGGCGAAGTTGACGAGTCCGATTGCCAATGGTGGACTGAAATACAAGCCCTACCAGAACATGAACAGAAAAAGTTGGCAAGTAAAAATCAGCATAGACCGCGCAGACACCGTAACAAGAAATAACATGCTCAATTCATTGATCACCGACGCTTATATAGGGTTAGGCAGCAACCTTGAAAACCCATCCTGGCAAGTAGCCAGCGCCATCGAGCAATTAACCTTAATTGAATATACCACGCTGCATTCATTTTCCAGTTTGTATAGCAGCCGCCCGATGGGCCCGCCTGATCAGCCCCCTTATATCAATGCCGTAGCCTGGCTAAAAACCAGGGTGGATGCAGAAACGCTTTTGTGCAGATTGCAGACGATTGAGAATGAGCATGGACGCACACGCAAAGGTGAGCACTGGGGGCCACGTACCCTGGATCTGGATATCCTGGTGTATGGGAATTATACGCTTAAAACTCAGACACTTAGCGTGCCCCATCCCGGGATAAAATTAAGGGAATTTGTTCTCTACCCATTGCATGAAGTGAATAAAAACCTCATGATTCCTAATCTAGGAGTGATACATCGAATTCAGCCGCGATGTTATACAAACGGACTCAGCAGACTACCACTATAAAATGCCCACGCCCTTACCTGAATATATTGTCATTGAAGGCCCTATTGGCGTAGGCAAATCCAGTCTCGCGCGAAGGCTGGCAAATGATTTTGATTCTGAACTGGTACTGGAAGAGGTGGATGAAAATCCATTTCTTGAACAGTTTTATCAACGTCCCAGGGAAGCCGCACTATCGACCCAACTGTTCTTTTTAATGCATCGCACCAAGCAAATTCAGGAATTACGCCAGGGCAGTATTTTTTCCCAGACTAAAATTGCGGACTATTTAATCGAAAAAGATCAATTATTCGCTCAAGTCACTCTGACACCAAAAGAATACGATTTATATCTGCAGCTCTACGAGCACATGATTGTGGATACTCCCAAGCCGGGACTGGTGGTGTACTTGCAGGCACCGGTACCCACCTTGCTTGAACGCATTCGCAAGCGCGGTCGTCACTTCGAACGTTTCATCGAATCCGGTTATCTGGAACAACTCAATGAAGCTTATGCCGATTTCTTTTACCATTACAACGACACTCCACTGTTAATTGTTAATGCCAGCAATATTGACTTTATCAATAATGATCGGGATTACGAGCAATTAAAGTCCCAGATCATGAACACCACCAGTGGTCGCCATTATTTCAATCCGCTTTCGTTCGTAAGCTAGGTAGTGAGTATGAGTGCACAAGGCGCTTTAGGCATCACCATTAACCAATTGCAGGCCATGAGAGAGCAGCATCAAAAAATTGCCTGCCTCACCGCTTATGATGCGGCTTTCGCAAAAATTCTGGATCAGGCCGGCATCGATATTATTCTGGTGGGTGATTCTTTGGGCATGGTGATACAGGGCAATAATTCAACAGTCCCTGTGACAATGGATGACATGATTTACCACACAAGATGTGTCACTGGTTCCACACAACATTCCCTTGTCATTTCTGATATGCCGTTTATGAGCTACAGCAATATCGATAGTGCGCTGTGTAACGCTACTCAACTGATGCAGGAAGGCGGTACCCAGATGGTGAAACTTGAAGCCACACAACGTCAAACCGAAATTGTAAAAGAACTTAGCGCATGCGGCATTCCAGTCTGCGCTCATCTCGGCTTGCGTCCACAGAATATTCACAAACTGGGCGGCTATCATACTCAGGGGACTGATAGCGAATCCGCCAATGAATTACTGATGACTAGTGTGGCATTAGAAGCAGCCGGCGCAGATATTCTGCTAGTGGAGTGCATTCCAGCGAGGCTTGCCGCTGAAATCACAAAAGCAGTCAGTATTCCCGTGATAGGTATTGGTTCCGGCAAGGATTGTAATGGCCAGATTCTTGTTCTGCAGGATATTCTTGGCATTACTCCTGGCAAGACACCTCCTTTCGTAAAAAATTATATGCAATCCTGCAGTATTCAGGAAGCTGTTGCTAATTATATTGCCGAAGTTAAGTCAGGGAATTTTCCTGTCTAGCCTGTTCATTTATTGATGGAATGAAGGTCTACTCTGAACCTGAGCACATTCGTGAAGTTATTCGCTCTTGGAAGGACAGGTGCGAAAAAGTGGTGTTGGTCCCCACCATGGGCCATTTGCATCAAGGACACACTTCACTCATTGAGCAGGCACAGGCTTTAGGCGAACGCGTCATTGTGTCGATTTTCGTCAACCCCATACAGTTCAACCAACAGGATGATTTCACCCGCTACCCCAGAACACTAGAATCGGATTTAACACTTTTAAGTACGCTGGATGTTGACGCTGTATTTGCTCCTAGCACGGAAACGCTTTACCCACGCGGTACACAGTCCGCACTCAAAATAATCGTGCCTGAACTTGCCCAGATGTTTGATGGTGAATTTCGCCCCGGACACTTTGAAGGAGTGTGCACGGTGGTTTGCAAATTATTTAACATTACCTGCCCGAATATTGCCGTATTTGGCAACAAGGATTATCAGCAGCTATTAATTATTCGCCGTCTTGTCAGCGAGCTAAACTTTGATATTGATATTGTCGCAGGTGAGACGGTACGCGAGGCAGATGGACTGGCCATGAGTTCTCGTAACACTCATTTATCCCCTGAACAGCGTTCCGTAGCAAACTGTCTCTATACCAGTTTGCAGCGAGTTAAAACCGATTTCACTACAGATTCCATCGCAGAATTAGAGCAATCGGCAGTAATTGAACTAGAAAACGCCGGTATGAAGGTGGAATATTTCAACATTCGGGATGCACGCAATCTTCAGCCTTTAAGCCAAATCACTGAGAAAATTGTGGTTTTATCGGCCGTTTGGCTGGGAGAAACTCGCCTGATAGACAACATACTTTTCTCTACAACTTAATTGTGTATACTTGAGATATAACAATTTTAAATATTTTACTTGGAGGTCATTATGGCTTGGATAGTAGTCGGACTGGTCGCACTTGCTGTGGTCATAAACTTTGCTGCACAGATGAACTTGTTTTCACACATCAAAAACGGAACAATCTACCGATAATTCGGGCGCATTTCACAAAAAAAGCGGGCAAATGCCCGCTTTTTTTGTGTCGGCGTTATTGTCTAAAACAATTATTCACTGGGGTTATATCCTTGCTATGATAGAAGCAGAAACTGGCAGAAGAAAATATTAATAGAAGAAGAAATCGGATCCTACTCCACAACTGGCCCATAATTCTATGAGCCGCTTACAACAACCCTGACAAAGAGTTTTATTTTTTAATTCCGAATTATCTACAAATGATCGCCGAGCATTGGAAAAAGCTCATTAACCATGCATCACTGATGCGTGATGTCGAAATGCGCCAACTGTTTGCAGAAGATCCCAATCGTTTCAAAAAGTTTTCCATTCAGTCAAATCCCTTGCTGGTTGATTTTTCTAAAAACCGCATCATCGAGCAGACACTGACATTATTATTCAAACTGGCCGAAGCGGCTGAACTTGAGAAGTGGCGCGACAGAATGTTTAGCGGTGAAATTATCAATAACACCGAACATCGCGCAGTATTGCATACCGCGTTACGCAGCCCGGTAAATACTCACGTCAGTAAAGAAGTAGAAACAGAACTGGCCAGAATGGAACGCTTGTGCAACAAGCTTCATCATGGGCAGTGGATGAGTTACAAGGATACTCCACTCAAACAAGTTGTCGTGATCGGTATTGGTGGCTCATACCTGGGCCCCAAACTTGCCTGCGAAGCGTTGTCACACTTTACGCAAAAAAACATCAAAGTCCATTTTGTCGCCAATGTAGATGCACATTTAATTGACGAAGTGTTACGGCAGGTATTGCCTGAAGAAACCCTGTTTGTTGTCATTTCCAAAAGCTTCTCAACTCAGGAAACCACAGTAAATGCAGAAACCGCAGCGGCATGGTTACGTGAAAAAAGCGGTATTCGCCGATCTGTTCGCAAACAGTTTGTGGCAATTACTTCTAATGCCCAGGCAGCAAAATCTTTTGGCATCGACTCAGATCATATTCTGAATATGTGGGATTGGGTCGGCGGCCGTTACTCCCTATGGAGTACTGTGGGCTTTCCACTCGCGTTACAGATTGGTATGCAAAATTTCCGCAGCCTGCTAACTGGTGCCTATGCTATGGATAAACACTTCCAGACCGCAGCTTTGGATCAGAACCTGCCAGTCATTATGGGATTGCTTGGCATCTGGTACATTAATTTCCTCAACATGCCTCACCATGCGGTATTACCTTATGACCATCGTCTGCGCAGTTTGCCTGAATACTTGCAGCAACTCGACATGGAAAGTAATGGTAAAGGCGTCACACGTGATGGCAAACGGGCCAATTACAACACTGGCCCAATTATCTTTGGCGAGGCTGGCACCAATGGACAACATGCTTTTCACCAACTGCTTCACCAGGGCACTCTGATAGTGCCTTGTGATTTTATCGGTTTTTCCAAAGCCGAACATACACATAAAAATCATCATGAGATTCTACTATCGAATATGCTGGCCCAGTCTCAGGCCATGATGATGGGTCGCTCAATAAAAGAGACGGTAGAGTTATTAGCCAGCCAGAACATCACGGGTCAAATGGTTAAAGAACTGGCTCCTCATATGACCTTCCCTGGTAACCGACCCAGTAACACGATTATGTGCGAATCTCTCACACCGACTACGCTGGGTGCCCTTCTTGCGCTTTACGAACACAAAGTATTTGTTCAGGGCATTATTTGGAATATCAATTCATTTGACCAAATGGGCGTTGAATTGGGTAAAACACTAACCAATAAAATTCTTCCAGTTCTACAGAGCGATAAGAGTTTATCCAGCACTGATTGCTCTACAAAGTCATTAATCGATTACATTCGCAAAACCTCATAGATGATTTAAGCAGTCTCCATGCTTAATAAACCTTTTGCAGCTGCCGCAGAACAAAACCGTAACGATATTCTTTACGTACTAAAACAAACCTTCAAGGACATTCGTACAGTTTTGGAGATTGGCAGCGGCACCGGACAACATGCTGCTTATTTCTCGCAACACCTTCGGCATCTGACCTGGCAGGCAAGCGACAAAGCCCCCATGTTATCCGGTATTAGCATGTGGCTGGACGAGTTAAGCAATACAAACGTCCCTGCTCCCATCGCACTTGACGTGACGCACGATTGGCCAACACAGAAATATCAGGGTGCCTTTGCTGCAAATATAGCCCATATTATGCATTGGAATGAACTTGAAGCGTTGTTTTCTGGATTAAACCAAACACTCGCTTCACCTGGAATATTCTGTCTATATGGTCCATTCAATATAGACCAGCAATATACCAGCGAGAGCAATCGACGTTTTGATCAATGGTTAAAGCAGCGCGACACCAAGTCTGGCATTAGAGATAAAAACGACCTGGATCTACTGGCGATGAATAATAATTTTGATTCAGCAAAAATTTGGGATATGCCCGCAAACAATAAAATATTATGCTGGGTAAGACCTGACAGCTAGTTACTTTTTATTCCAGCCGGTAGCAGTTTGTATATAATTACCCGGCTCAGTTTTTTCTATTGCTTTCTTGCCTGCCAGTAATTCCACTGTTTCTACGCTGGTGCTATTTTTTGCGGCAATGGATTGATATTTGGCTTTACGCTGGGCATTAATGTCATCCACCATAGCCCTCACTTCCGCACTGGCATTTGATTTCACCACACCAAGATAACCATTCAACTGCTCGCCAACCAGACCATCACTTTTAACCTGCTGCAAGTCCAGCGCAAATGCACAAGTCATATTTAAAGAAATCAGCCCAATAAAAAATAATTTTACAATTTTACGTTTCATTTTTTTGCTTCTGTTTTTTTATCTCAAATGAATTAGAACAAACCACTATCCTCAGCAAACACATCATCCAGTTCTTTATCTACTTTTATACGAACTTCATGTTCTATTTTAATATTCATATTAATTGTGATGGGTTCATCTGGCGCCTCCACTTTAACCGTTGGGTTACAAGCCGCTAACATTAAACCTGCCATCACCGGCATACAAAATATTAATCTATTCATTTGCATTTATTGCTCATTTGGTAAGTAGTTGACCTTTTATCAATTCGCAAAGCTCCTGACATTATCCTTATTTTGAGAGCACTTTTTGATTAATATCCTGGTCAATTCGGGTTAATAATCTAGCACTCTCCAGAAATTTCCACAAATTAAACTCTATATTAAAATTCAGATTAATTTGCTTATTTAATTGGGCATTGGGACTGCGGCCATAAAGGCTGGTTGAGAGCGTGATTCCCCCTCCCGACGTCAAGTCAACTTGTGCCGACATGGTGTTGTACTGGAAATCCTTAAGCAATTCACTAACCAATTTAAGATTCTCGTTACCCACCAGCACCTCACCAATACGCGGATATTTAATATACCCGCCCTTATCATCCGCCCTCAGCCATCCATGATGAATCAAAACTTCTCCGTCTTTTATTTGTACGGGCAACTCACCATTAAGCGTTCCACTCGTGAGCAAGTCCTCAGTTTGATTCAGTTCCAGTAACTTCTCCAGAGACAACGAAGAAAGATAAATTGAAAACGCGTTCTCACTTTGGTTCAGGTCCACTTCAATTTTATTTGCAAACAGATTTCCGTCCAGCACGCTAGCAGATAGATCAGTTAATAGTATTAATGGCTGTTCCTGCGTTTGATATTCCATTTTATCCAGACTGACTGACAAGTTCTCTATCATTATTCCTGCATTGATCGCCGCAATATTAAACTTCGCCGGATGCGTTAAGAGCCAGCCATTAGACCCTAAAAACTCCAGTTGCGTGTTAAATCCTGAAAATTGATTCTGCGCATAATCTCCCGCCATTTCATTTAAGCGCAACCTCACACCAACTTCCAAGTCTGAATTCTCCGTATTCCAGACACCCTCAACATTTACATCAATCAAGCCCGCACTTAATTGCAGAGGAAGGCCTGAGCGACTGATTTGCTGCCGAATAATTTCATTATTTTCAACCATTAGGGACATCGCTGACATATCGCCTCGCCCCAAACCGATTTGCATATTATGCACAGCAGAAAATTCCATAAGCTGTTTCTTCTTACCCAACTGTGCATCGCCACGCATAGATAATTGATCATTCTTTAGGGAAAGTTTCGCGTTCAATGCAGAAATATGAGTGAGCATTCCATCCTCCGCAATACGCACATCATCAACATCGAAATGCGCGCTTAAACTTGACGAAACGTCACTGTATAAAAACTTTTCAGCATTGAAGCTTAGAGGAGAAACACTCAGCTTCATATTTTCATAACTCATTTTTTTTGCTGACATCGAAATTTCCGCTTCATAGATCTCAAGCATATTTTTCTCAAAAGCATAATTAACTCTGACATCATTCTGTAATTTAGATTGAAACGCTTTCATTACAAGCTGGTTATAACCGACATCCAGCCCATTCACTTCAGCACCGCGCTGCAAATGCAGTTGCAGCCCTTCTTTATCTGCCTGCAGCTTTCCATTCGCGCTAAATAATACTCTGGACATGCTGACCGGCTGAACAACATTCTTGCCTTCAAAAACCATTTCATAAGCACCAGTGAATTCCCAGTCCTGATTAATGGCATTCAAATTAAAGTCTGACACTTGGACATTTGATATCAATCGGGATAAAGGCGTGCGCACATTAATGGACGCATCTCCTTTGAGATTCGCACTTAAGATTTCCTTATTTGAAATTTGAGCAATCAATTCGTTGCCTGGATTAATCTCAATCACATACTGTTTTTCCACTTGATCAAAATATTCCGCCAATGCATCTGGTGCCGCATAAAAATCAAGCATCACTTGCTGTGAATTTTTAATTGTACAGGTGACCTGTTCTACACTCTGCAATTTACAATGGGTACTGACAGAAACTAGCGATGGTTTTAATCCCAGAGTTTTTGAGACAAATGTTAAATCGCTGCTTACTTCTATTTTTGCGGCAAAGGATTGCATAATATTTTCTGGCGCCTGAAGGAGATCTACCTCCATTTCAGCAGTGATCGAAGTTGTATCCTGATATACATATACTTCTATACCATACGCGCGTAAAATTTGGTTCACTTGCGCAACACCAACCGCGCCATCCAGACTTACTGTCAGCCAGTCATCCTCAATTTGATAATGACCGACCCAGT
>CAZWQM010000031.1:0-15126 GCA_964636225.1 uncultured Thiotrichales bacterium
ATCGCTAGCAGTGCGCTTGTCAGTACCATTACTCTCGTCTTCATATATTACTCCTTTAGGGTACTTTTTTGTGTTTCCCAACTACATTGTTAGGGAATTTATAATTCTTTATTTGGAGAAAGGCCAGACTCTTAGTTTTAGCTTGGTGCTATTCCACAGTGCTGCAAAACCACCCGGCTCTTTAATCAGCAGAACAATAATTATTGTTCCTACCACAATCTTCGAGTTATTCTCTACAAACGCGGTATCCAGCGTACCGCCACCAAAGATTGAATCACCCAGTCGTGTTACCAGAATAGGCCAGCCATATACAAATATAGCGCCAAGGAAGGAACCAAGGATAGATCCCAGACCACCAACAATCACCATAAACATCACCAGAAACGATCGTCTAAGGTTAAAAATCATGAAATCAAGGTTACCAATGTAGCAATATGAGTACATTGCACCTGCAACACCACAATAGAAAGTACTAACAAAAAACGCCATTAGTTTGGTTCGGGCTACCGGGATTCCGATAACATTAGCCGCGATATCCATATCCCGTACTGCCATCCAGTTGCGCCCGGTTGAGCTGCGTACCATGTTTTTACAGGCAATAATTAGCGCAATAGTGACAGTCAGAGTGATCAGATAGCGTCCTCGGTATGAATGCCAGAAAGCATCATTCAAGGGTGTCATTTCCTGGAATGGAAATACTCTATAGTGGAAGGTAGGTAATGCTACAACACCTGATGAAGTGTAATTCAGGAACCATGGGTAAGCATTAAATACCCATTCGGAAAAGAATTGTGCTGCCAGCGTAGACACGATCAGGTAAAAGCCTTTAATTCTAAGACTTGGCAAACCAAACACGATCCCCACTAGACCTGCAATAATACCGGCAAAGAAGAAAGCCAGTGGTATATACATCCAGTCGACACGCAGTATCAGGTTAAACGCCGCAAACGCACCGAAACACATGAATCCTGCTGTACCTAATGATAGCTGTCCGGTATAACCTGTCGCAATATTCAGTCCAAGTGTTGCAATTCCAAGTACCATCATTGGTATTAAAATAGCACTCAGCAAATAGTTACTCGCGAACGCGGTTATCAAACCAAACATTACCACCACGACAAAGACTGTCACTATAATACGGTCTTCCTTGAGTGGAAGCATGCGGCGGTCATCCGCAAAACTTCTTACTAATCTCCCTGCCTCACGATAATACATGCTTAAACTCTCTCAATTTGTTTCTCACCGAAGATACCGGTGGGTCTAATCATTAAAAATATTAGTGCTGTAGTATATGCCCACCAGTGCTCAATTCCTTGACCACCAAACAACTCAGCCAGATAAATTTCACCCAACTTCTCACTGGCACCGATAATAAGTCCACCGACAATTGCGCCAGGTATTGATGTCAAGCCACCAATAAGAATCACGGGTAGACCTTTCAGTACGGCTGCTGTAAGCGTGAACGATACGCTGACACGGTCACCCCAAAGCAGACCTGCAATTAAACAGATCACACCCGTTACTGCCCACACAATGGCCCAAATTCTGTTAAGAGGAATACCAACGGCCATCGCAGCCATATGGTCATCCGATACTGCGCGTAATGACAGACCTGTACGCGTGTACTGGAAGAATAACGTCAGACCCAGAATCATAGATCCCGCAATGACAGCGGCCGCAATATCAAACTGGCTGATAATAATATCCAGGCCCAGTACCGGAAATTCTTCAATCAGGAATATCGGGTCATTGGAAATACCTAGTTCAACACCGTGGACTGCTGAATCCCATACGCCTTGCGCCAAACCTTCCAGAAAATAGTTCAAACCCACTGTTGCCATGAACAGTGATAGCAGTGACTGGTTAGCTAGCGGTCGCATGACCGTTCTTTCAACAATAACCCCCAGAACAACCATTAGTACCAGCGTAATAGAAAAGGCGACCCAAAAGTTAACCTGATGCTCGGTCAGACTGACAAAGGTTAAGGCCGCTAATAGCAGCATGGTACCTTGCGCAAAGTTGAACACACCGGATGACTTGTAGATAAGTACAAATCCGATAGCAACCAGTGAGTACATAACACCGGAAAGCAATCCACCAACCAGTACTTCTAAAAAAAACGGAAACCAATCCCACATATTTATTGTTCCTCTATTCCTTTAATCAGGCTTTAATGACTGACGCCCAGGTAAGCGTCAATAACCTCTTGACTATTCATAACTTCTTCAGGAGTTCCGTCACCAATCTTTTTGCCGTAGTCCATAACTACGACATGATCAGAAACATCCATAACCACGCCCATGTCGTGTTCAATCAGCACTACGGTTGTTCCGAGGTTTCTGTTAATCTCCTGTATAAAGCAGGACATATCCAGTTTTTCTTCCATGGTCATACCAGCCATAGGCTCATCAAGTAACAACATTTTTGGCTCAGCAGCCAGCGCACGTCCCAGTTCCACTCGCTTTTGCAAGCCGTATGGCAAAGATGAAACAGGAGTTTTTCTTATGGATTGCAGGCCCAGGAATTCAATTATTTTTTCAACTTCTTCGCGATTTTCCAGTTCTTCGCGTCTTGCACGTGGCAAATTGAGTGCCGTTTCCCAGAAAGTAGCTTTCATAAAGCTATTGCGCCCTGTCATGATGTTATCCAGGGTAGACATACCGGAAAACAGGGCAATGTTCTGGAAAGTTCTTGCAATCCCCATTGACGCGGCTGTTGAAGGTTTCATTTTATTAAATTTCTTACCGTCAAATGTGATACTGCCTTCTTGTGGAATGTAAACACCATTAATGACGTTAAGCATAGAGCTTTTCCCTGCACCGTTTGGACCAATCACTGCACATATTTCACCTTCATATACATTAAAGCTGATGTCAGTAATCGCCTTAACACCTTTAAATGAAAGGTTGATGTTTTCTAAAACAAGGATAGGCTTTTTTGAGTCTGTACTATTATTCATCGTATTAGTTTTATTACGCGGTTTGAAGTCTAAGCTTGGCTACGACTTCACCATTTGAGTCGGTGATATCGTAGGTATCTACGCCTGAATATAAAGCGTCAATCAGAGGACTGTATTTATCTGCGAGAGTTTTACGCTTAAGTTTACGTGAGCGAGTCATTTCACCCGAGCTCGCGTTAAATTCTTTATGCAGAATCGCATGGCGCATAATTTTAGGACAATTATCTCCACCAATACCCTGAACACTTGAGTTAACTTCTTTTACTTTTGAAGAAATAAGCTGTGTCACTTCATTCTTGGTTGCCAAATCACGCAGCCCGGTGAACTGCATTTGTCTTCTTTCTGCCCATGCACCCACCGATTCAGCATTAATCACGATTAGTGCAGCAAGATGATCCCTATTCTCACCAATGAGGACCACGTCCTGAATATAGGGTGAAGCTTTAAGTGCATTCTCAATTTGCTTGGGCATGAAGTCGACGCCATTAGCAAATTTACCCACCCAGTCGGTACGTTCAATCACATGTATATGGTTGCCGACCATCTCACCGATATCGCCAGTTTTAATCCAGCCATCTGTTGTGATGACTGCACTGGTTTGTGCTTCATCCCGATAGTAGCCTTTAAATGCATTGGCACCTTTAAAGCAGATTTCTTTATTGGAATCGACTTTAACTTCAACACCTGACAGTGGCGCACCCACCATGGTTTCGCTGTGCTCGGCATTCAGATCTTTTGAGTCCTGTACACTCATGCAACCTGCACTTTCGGCACAACCGTAAGTGGCTTTAAGATTGATGCCCAGTGCAACATAGAAATTAAAGATGCCTTCACTAAGCACATCTCCACCGACATAGGCATGCTTGATACGACTTAATCCATATTGATCTTTAATTGGATTAAAGATCAGCTTGTCACCAAGCCAGCTACGCCCATCTGTGATCAGATTAGAGATATGCTTGCGCAGAAAGTCTGATTTAGTGTTTTCGGTTCTGGATATAATCTGCGAATAAACAGTTTTGTAGAAATGCGGAGGTCCATAGAAAAGTGTAGGTCCCACTTCACGCATATCGGCAAGGATAGTTTCATTACTTTCAGGACAATTGATTGTGTACCCTTTAATCATCCAAAGCGCGTATACGAAAAATAAAGTACTGGCATAAGACAATGGAAGGTAGGCATAAACTTCTTCGCTATCCGTCAGGCCTTCCTTATCAGCAAATGTCTGGCCGATAGTCAGAAAGTTGGAATGACTTAATACTGCTCCGCGACAGGCACCCGAAGTCCCCGCGGTGTATACGATAAATGCATCAGAGTCTGGCGTTACATTCTTGGAAACATCTGACATGAATGATGGATGGTCCTTGGCAAATTGCTCGCCTAAGTCTTCAAAGTCGATGTAACTCTTCAGATGGGTATGATCATATTCCTGCATACCTCGCACATCGAAATAAACCACCTCAGTCAGCAGTGGCAGTTCTTTAATAATTTCGTAGATTGCATCAACTTGCTGCTGATCCTGAAGTACTGCAAATTTTGCCTCGCAGTTTTCCAGCAAATACTTCAACTCATCCGTTGTTGAATCCGCATGCATGGGTACTGGCACCGCACCGAGACTTTGTACAGCTAGTATAGAGAAAAAAAACGGCGGCACGTTACTGCCGATAATGGCAACTTTATCACCCGGCTTTAATCCGGTGGCGGCAAAACCACAAGCCAGTTTTTGTACTTCGTTAGCAACTTCCTGCCATGTGTATGAGTTCCAGATACCGTGACGCTTCATGCGAAGCGCAGTTCGATTTCCACTTTGTGTTGCGTGCTGTTGCAAAAGACTAGGAAATGTTTCCATATTAATTTTATAACGACTCTCAGTATTAATAACGTTGTATATACGGGTGGCAGATACAATAAATAATTCTGAACCAGAGCGTCAATGTACACAAAATGTGAACATTATTTACCCATATAGAATTAGTATCGTATTACCTTGACCTACTGAATGATAGCTTGTTGACACTATTCGTTATTTTTAATTTGTGCCAGCTCTTGAGGGATCGTTCCTCCACCCTTTATACGACAAGTTTCTCGTAATATGCATAAGCTACACTAACAGGCGTGGAATTCCAATATTTTTTTCCAATTCAAGGCTTACTCCAAGCGTTCTAAATTTGATCTAATGAAGCGCGCCTATATCACTGGAAACTAAATAGACTTTTACTCGTTTAATATTTGGAAATTAGAAGAAAAATACTAATATCCCATTAATTTACAAAGAGATACATAAAGTATTTCAACTTCCTCGACAATCGGATAAGTGGTGGACGACAGAAATGTATGACTTGTCATTTTTCAGTACATATTCTTCAAACTCTTCGGCACTCACTGGACGGCCGATATAATACCCCTGAATAAAATCACAATCCTGTGCTCTTAGAAACTCCTGTTGATGCCGCGTTTCAACACCCTCAGCGACGACTTTTAGCCTCATACTTTTTGCTAATGCGATTATGCTCTGAACAATGGCGCGATCATCCGCATCTGTTTCCACATCGCGCACAAAGGCAGCATCGATTTTAAGCGAATCAATGGGAAAACGTTTTAGATAGTTTAACGAAGAATATCCGGTACCAAAGTCATCAATTGCCAGTTTGACCCGCATTTCCTTAAGAAGTTTGAGTACTTCAATGACACGCTCAGGATGATTCATGATAGTACTTTCAGTGATCTCGAGTTCCAGTAGAGAAGGATCAATCCTGGTTTCTTCAAGCACCTGTTTGACCTGATTTACAATACACCCGTTTTCCAGCTGGACACCAGAGAGATTAATCGCCACAGAATAGGTGCCATAGCCTTTCTCGATCCAGTCCTGAATTTGCAGGCAGGCGCCAATCATTACCCATAAACCAATTTCGTTAATGATGCCGGTCTCCTCAGCCAGTGGAATAAATTCCTGAGGACAAATTAAACCTTTTTGAGGATGATTCCAGCGTACCAGGGCTTCCACGCCGATAATCTGATTTGTTTTCAGATCGGCTTTGGGTTGGAAATAAACATCAATCTGGTCACGACTCACGGAGCGTCGTAAATCCGCTTCTATCTCCACTTTACGTGTCATAGCCGCTTCCATATCACTTTCGTAAAAGAAGTAACTGCAACCCACTTCTTTAGCGCGAAACATAGCCGTATCGGCATGTTTCATCAATTCACCGATATCATTCCCATCCATGGGATAGAGCGAGATACCAATACTTGTGGATACAAAAATTTCCTGACCAGAGAATGAAAAAGGTCTTTCGATACTGTCACAAATAGTTTGTGCAATTCTGGCCACAGCGTCGCGCGACTTGGCGCGATCAATAATGATAGTGAACTCATCTCCTCCCAGACGCGCCACCATGTCACCCGCACGCACACATCGCTGAACCCGGTCGGCCACGGCCTTTAACAGCAAATCGCCAACACTATGTCCGAGCTTATCATTCACCAGCTTAAACCGATCCAGATCCATGAACAGCATCGCGATCATATCTCCACTGGCATGCGCTTTGGCTAGCAGTTCATTCAGATAAGTTGAAAGAGTTGTACGATTGGGCAGCCCGGTTAACGGATCGGTATAGGCAAGCTGGCGTACATGACGCTCTACGTTAGCCGCATGCAACAAGCGTGAGATACGTTGCCTTAAAACCGCAAAGTGAACTGGCTTGGGCAAATAGTCCGTCGCTCCGACCTCAAAGGCGCGCTCAACCGATTCTTCATCGTCCAGTGCTGCCACAATTAAAATAGGAATATGTTTCCCGGTTTCCAGCAGACGTATTTTTTCACAAGCATTAAATCCGTCCATTTCAGGCATCATGGCATCCAAAAGCACCAGGTCCGGCATGTGTTCCCGACAATAGTCCAATGCTTCCTGCCCGTTCTCTACTTCATTTAATTCGTACCCGACAGAATCCAACACATTCATTAATGCAAGTCGCATACTACGGTCATCATCAGCTATCAGCACGCGATCTATTTTCTCACTGGGCCTTACTGGATTATCAGAAATAATTCTATCCTTTTGCGGATGGATAAGATTATCGAGATAACCAATCACACGATCGACTTCTTCGAACAGGGAAATTAAATGGGTATTCACATCCAGTAACTGTTCGTCCCTTCCCATGTCTTCGATTTCTTTAGCCACGTTAGCCAGCTCTACTGCACCGAAATTCTTACTGCTGCCTTTAATGCTATGCGCATAATGCTGTACCAGCTTCGCATCTTTAGAATTCACTGCTTCTTCCAGAGAATTCAGCAGCCCTGGCAGGTCTTCAATGTAAGCCTCAACCATTTTATCGAAAGCACCGGCCACACTGTCACGCAACTCATCAATACGTGCTTTATCAATAGACCCTGTGCTGGGCTCAACAACATCTAGCACAGAAATACCATCCACCGTTTGCTCATTTAGCTCTGCGGGCAAAGTTGGTAACCACTTTTCAATCTTTACGCGCAGCTTATCCAGCTTCAATGGTTTTGAAAGATAATCATTCATTCCTGCCAGCAAACATTTTTGACGGTCCCCTTCCTGCACATTAGCCGTCATCGCTATAATTGGTATATTCGCATTGGCATGGTTACCGGCACGTATTTTACTTGTTGCCTCATAGCCATCCATTTCCGGCATATTACAATCCATGAACACCAGATCGAAGCGGCTTCTCTCAAGCTGGTTAATTGCTTCTATACCGTTAGCCACAACAATAACGGAACAACCCAATCGTTCAAGCATGCCAATAGCCACCTGCTGATTAGCCGAGTTATCTTCGGCCACTAACACTTGCGCATTCAGCGCTATATCATTTAATTCAGCGTTGTTGGCAAATATTGGATTAACAATATTGACACTGCCCTTCATAGCAGTGGAAACCGAATCATATAAACTGGATTGCAAAATGGGCTTTTGCACTAATCCATCAATCTCATGAAATCTCTCCAGGAAGTATTCTGGATAAGTCTGATTGGTCATTAATACTCTTCTCGTGGAATTGATTTCCGAGCTTTGGTCAATAGAACGCATCAATTCAATTCCATTACCTCCGGTCATAAATTCATCCACAAGCACAACATCAAAAGATTTGTTGCGGTGGGCGGCATGGCGCAACTTAAGCAGTGCAGATTCGCCACTTTCAGCACACTCTACATAAGCACCCCATTTTTCGAAAATCTGTTGCACGCTGAACTGAACAATTTCACTGTCATCCACTATCAACACACGCAGGTCCATTGTTCCATTGCTTTCAGACGACATTAAGTCATTAGCATTGGATTTGCGCATAGGCAATTCAAACCAGAACACACTGCCTTGGCCAATCACGCTGTCTACTCCAAGCTCTCCACCCAGTACATTCACCAGCTGTTTGCAGATCGTCAAACCCAGACCTGTACCACCGTATTTACGTGTGGTGGTGGCATCTGCCTGTGAAAATGCTTCAAATATTCTTTCTTTAGCCTCATCCGGGATACCGATACCGGTATCCTTAACCTCAAACCGCAGTCGAATATCGTCTCCATGTGTCTGTATTAAGTTAATGTAAATCCCAATTTCGCCGGAGCTTGTGAATTTAATTGCGTTACCGCACAAATTTAATAATAGCTGGCGTATTCTGCGCGAGTCACCGATAACCATTCCCGGGATACTTGGGCAGATAAGATGCGCAAGATCAAGATTTTTGCTTTGAGCCTGGGTTGCCATAATTCTGACCACATCATCCAGCATCTCACGCAAATTGAACTCTTTAGACTCGACGACCAATTTTCCGGAATCGATTCGCGAGAAATCCAGAATATCATCAATCAGTGCCAGTAAAGCATCACTGGAATTACGTGCAATCGTCACATATTCTCTTTGCTTGTCCGTGAGTCTCATTCCATCCAATAATTCCAGCATTCCTAAAATACCATTCAGTGGAGTTCTTAACTCGTGACTGACATTGGCAGCGAACTCGCCTTTAATCCGTGCTGACTGAATCGCGGCATCACGCGCTGTTTCTAATTGGACTTCACGATCCTGCAGCGATTCAATCATAGTATTGAACGCGGTTTCCATTTCCTGGATATCCTGGGGCCCGGACAATTCAGCGCGCACCTCCCTATCACCATCCTGGGCACGGTGCATAAAGCCCATAAGTTGTTGAAGAGGACGAGTAACACGCCGGGTAATCATCAGAAGAATCACCATCAAGACCATCGACAAGCCCAGCGAAATAAGAATATTAACTTTGCCAATTCGACTGATTAGAGAATGCAACGCCGCCTTGCTTTGCACCACCCTGACATAACCCAGCAACTCAGGCGCAGGCTCTTCATCAAACGCGTCTTCGTCTGTTTCATGCAAATAATATACGGGCGCAACGAAATACCAGTCCTGCTCGGTCTCTTTTATAAGGTCGACTTCATTACTCCAGCCCCCCTCGGATGGTAATGTATTCTGTCCCTTTTCGATCAGCGGTTTTTTTTCAGTGTCATAAACACCCACACCCCGCACATCAGGGAAATTCAATATTGCCGCGACAGAATCTTCAACGTTTTCAACATTACTTACCAATAAACCCAAAATAGTTTGTGACGCAAAAGTCTCTGTCACTTTTTTACCTTTTTCCAGGAGGTTTTCGCTGACCGCGTTTGAAGTGAATTCAGAAATGAAAAAGGTCGATATCACCGCTGTAGATATAATTACACCCACCAATGCCATCAGCAACTGACGTCGAAAGTCAGGAGGAATTACTATAGCCTTTATATAATTAAAAAATTTCATTTCAATAATTTAGTTGGATACCGGGAACACCACATCAAATTCTCTCAGTTCAGGTCTTGACAGATCCAGACCCAAATGTTCAGCCGTACGCGAATTAATCGCCTGTTGCAGTCCCGTAGTTGGATACATCTCATTCCCTGCTTTGGATGGATTGGCCTGAATTTTTTCTACCAGTCTGGCTAATTGTCTGCCATGCGATTTATTATCGGGATACATTGAAAACAGAACGCCCTTCTTAACATGACCCAGCGCACTGGAGAACACAACGATATTCTTTTGCCAGGCATTCTCTAAAATAAATGGCAACACAACTTTGGAATCAACCACCTTACTATCCTGAAGTAACCACAACGTAGTATCATCAAGGCCATTCCCGGAAAAAATCTCATCATAGATAATAGCGGCTTGCTTAATATCTGTCGCCTTGTATGCAACCAATCGTACTCCATTTCGCTCGGCGTGTCGTTTTGCCAGATCAACCAGCCACTGATTATTGGATGGGTTGTAGACTACGATCACTTTCTTGCGCTTATTATCAAGACGATGCAATAAATCAATCAATGCTCTTGGATCAGGGGTAAGCGCAATTGCTGGATATCTATTGGTATCGCTGGACGCGGATAACAGGGCGCCATTCACAACTGCTATATTAGGCGGTACATAAATAGAAGCTTTCTGCCCCAATCGGCCCAGCGTGATGACGGCATTAAGATTTTCTTTTTGTACCCAATGAGCAATATCTATGGAATCGTATTTTTTATCTAATATCAATTGGGGAACATGCTTACCGAGCTCGTCATCCACACCTTCCACAACATTATCGAATATAATTTTGAAAGGTGCCCGCAGTTCCGGAATGATCACTCCTACTTTTGTTTCGGCATGCGCAGAAACACACAGAAACACTGAAGCAATGACAACGACTATTGTTGTTATGATTGCTCTGTATTTGTCAAATAACATGACGATTCACTCAGGGTGAAAAGTTTGATTAAAAATCTATTCTTATATTCAGCAAATACAGTTCTTCTCTCCAGTGGCAAATCATTGGAAATATTCAAAGTGGCATCCGTCGGCTCTTCCGGGGATGAGTTCAACAGGTTTCTTACTCCCGCAGCGACTTCTAGCTATTACTAAAAGCCTTGCTACGCAGAGTAAGATCGACCACCGCATAATCATCCAGCTCATCACGTGAATCCCGCGGCGGACGATCTCGATCAAGTACAAAATTGACTGCCGGAGTAATTATCCAGTTCGGCATAAACTCCCAATTGGCGCGGGCATAAATCTGATGGTGAGGTGCATTGCCGGCATCTTTATTGGAATCTTCATCTTCGGAATCCTGAAACGCATAGTTGGTCAGCAAGGAAAAATTACCTGTGGGTATCCATTCCATTTCCAGTTCAAAGCCATAGCCTGTTTGCTCATCAGCATTTTGCGCAGTTAACGTACTCCCTACTTGCACAAACCGAATAATATCGTCCCATTTGTAATAAAAAACGTTAGCACCCAAGTGTAAAGATTCCGCCGGACGATAATCCAGCGCGAATTCAAATGTTTCTATTTCTTCCAGGTCCAGCTCATCATTACCCAGTGCCACAGGGTTATTCTGATTACGGAATTCGGCAAAGGAAGGAGCACGGAAAGCCTGTACATAAAGGAGCTTTAAGGTCGTGTCGTGTCTAGCCGACCACACCAAAGCTAAACGAGGATTCCAGGTATCGCCAAAATCATTGTAGGCATCATAACGAATACCCGCGGTTAGTTCCCAGTCATTGGCGAGGCTCCAAACATCCTGGACAAAGCTATATTTATTATCACGGTGCTTTTCAGGTAAAAAAACAAATGGAGTATCAGACACATTGGTTAACACTCCAAAATTCAACAAAGAGAAGTAGTGAGTGCAATGCGAAAACATCGCTGCGGCATTAATTCCAGTATCCGCTGATTCGTGAGTCGCACCCTTGCCAAAATTGGCCAAAGAAGTTTGAGCAGTAATGACCAACAGAGGCGTATGGTTGTCATAGGCTGATGCGACGCCTGTGATCAGATTTGTGGTTCCAGGACCTACCGTTCCACAGCACACGCCTATTTTTCCTGAATCGAGCATAGCCATCGGCCATGAAAGCGGCCCCTGTTTCATGTCGGGCCACCACAGCTCTGGGCCCACCTCGACGCTCACTTCTGGCCAATGCATTATACAGTGACTCAATTGGGCCACCAGGCACACCAAAGACATACTCCACGCCTAATTGTTCAAGGTAGGTTACCAATAAATCCGCTAGCTCCAGATTAGGTTGGGATAAATGCGACACCGCACGTTCTGGATTGCGCGCAGGAACATCAAACGTGACTTTATTTTCAATGATGCGTTTGGTTTGCTCGCTTATTATTCTTGTTGGCGCGCTCATTTTTCCTTCTTTTAGAACCCTGGAAACTGGTTAAAAGCAACAACAAGTTAACAAACCACTTTAAGTGGGCTGTTGAATTTAAAGCGTTTTCTTGGCTTTAAAACTAAAACTTGTGTTAACTTAGTAAGTTAAGTTATTGTTTTAATTCTAATAATAGTACGTAACATAAATATTTATCTAACTTTTTGTTACATATTACTTTAATTGCTTATGTCCAGAAAATTACTAACATTAATCAATTATTATTACGGGTTAAAGGATAATTAAGTAACTATCTGATATTTATCCTAGTTATATTAAGGAAAAAATTTAACAGGGAATACACAGTAAAACCCTGTCGCTTTGCTACTTAATCGAGGGCTGTAAAATCAATAACTGACAACTAAAATAGCGACAAGTAGAACAGGTTAAACCTTCCCCTAATGCTACACGATACATAAAATCCAGAAATAATCTAATAAGTTTCACCTATCTTGTTGAAATAAATATGATTTCTTAGTGGATAAATTTTCTGATTCAGCGGCCGTGACGACAGCTGGTACAGATAAGGACTTAATGTATTCTCAAGCGTGTTAGACACAGCCTCTTTAAGGTGTGAACCAGCTTGAGCAGTAAGCTCAAGGAGGGTTGGCAAACTCCAATTCGTTTTGAATTAGCTCCTGTCAGCTGGTCTCTTTGGCGACCGAATCAAGATCTACTATCATTATCGGGCGGTTAAAAAACAATCCGACAATATCACCTCCCTCAAGAACTAATATCAAGCTGTCGGGCACTAATAGTTTTATGGGATATCAACCCACCAAAGAATCTCTCCAAATTAACAAATTATTTGAATTTGATCGCGAATCATCCAGCCAATACGACAAATATAGAAGAAAAATGACTATTCGCGCGCATAGGCAAGAGAGACAGTCTTTAGACCAACTTAATAAATACAAATCACAAATATCAACAAAATCGAGGAAATTCATGCCTCTAAAGGCATCATTGCATGCTGCGTCACAACATCCCGTAGAGATTTTAATGCCATTTATCTAGAATTTAGTTACCCTATACTGATTATGTTTGCACGAACTTACCAGAATCTTTTTGTCCTCGGCATATTAATATGGGGCTTGAGCGCTGTACTTCAGTTTGAAAGCCGGGAGCTGCATACCACTGACCTGGAAAGAATACAGCGTAGTGGAGAAATCACTATCATTACACGCAATACTCCTACGACCTATTATATAGGTGCAGAAGGTCCCACCGGGTTTGAATACGATCTTGCTACCGCATTTGCAAAACATTTGGGCGTCTACCCCAATGTCATAATAAGTGATGAATTTTCAAATATACTTCCGGCCCTTGGTCGCAACACAGCCAATATCGCTGCAGCCGGAATTACTGTCACTGACACCCGCAAACAACTGGTGAATTTTTCTGACAGTTATCAGGACATTTCAGAACTGGTTGTTTACAAGGCTGGAAACAAGAAACCCCGCTCTATAGAAGATCTAAGAGGCACAACTATTCATGTTATTCATGGTAGCAGTCATGAAGAACACATAAATCAGTTGCACAAAGAATATGATTTTCTGACTTGGCAGTCACACTCCAATATGGACATTAGTACTCTTCTGCAAAAAGTGGAAGATGGTGAATTTGAATACGCTATTAGTGATTCCAATGATTACGAATTCAACAGACGCTTCCATCCCAAACTGCGCAAAGGACTCAAGATCAGTCAGCAACAATCGCTAGCCTGGGTATTTCCCAAATCCCGCGATGACTCATTGCTAAAGGCCGCCAATGAGTTTTTGGCGGCATCTAAAGAAAATGGATTAATCGAACAGTTACATGAAAAACATTACAGTCATATTCCTAGCCTGAATTATGCGGGTGCCCACACATTTAGAAAGCATATTAATTCCCGCCTTGAGAATCTGATTCCTATTTTCAAACAGGTTGCCAGCGAGCATGATATTGACTGGCGATTTCTGGCCGCGATAAGTTATCAGGAATCACTTTGGAACCCCAAAGCGATTTCTCCAACAGGTGTACGCGGATTGATGATGCTCACCAAAAGAACTTCACGACAACTTGGCATCGAAAACCGTAACGACCCGGTAGACAGCACCAAAGGTGGCGCTTCATACCTGGTCAAACTGAAAAAGAAAATCCCTGAGCGTATTCCCGAGCCCGACCGCACCTGGATGGCACTGGCCGCATACAATGTTGGCTTTGGTCACCTGGAAGATGCGCGCGTGTTGACCCAAACCCTCGGAGGTAACCCGGATCAATGGTCGGATGTACGAGAGTCTTTGCCACTTCTGACGCAAAAAGAATGGTATAAAAAAACCAAGTTTGGTTATGCACGTGGACATGAACCTGTGTTATATGTAAGAAATATACGCAACTACTATGATTTGCTAGTCTGGAAGTACAACGACCAGCATGGATTGCAGGATTCAATTACGCGCATATTGCCCAAAGTTATGTAGCCTTAGCTGATGTCCTTTTGTGCTTAAAGAAATTTTGTAGCAACACCCGACAGTCTTCTTCCAATATCCCGCCCTGCACATCAATTTTATGCAGTTGTTTTTCATGTTTTATCCAGTCAAAACAACTTCCGGCAACGCCGGTCTTCTCATCATAGGCGCCAAACACTAAACGCGAAATTCGCGCGTGTAGCATTGCACCCGCACACATCATGCAGGGCTCCAAAGTTACATATAGGGTCGTACCAGGCAAACGATAATTATTCAAAAGTTGCGCAGATTTTCTCATCACTTGTATTTCTGCATGTGCGCTAGGATCACTCAGACTAATCGGCGTATTGTATGCACTGGCTACTAACCGGTTTTCTTTTACCAGCACTGCGCCTACCGGTACTTCATCATTCTTTTCAGCTTCATACGCCGCATTCAGCGCTTTTTGCATCCAGAATTCGTCAGAATATGTGGTAGTTATTCCCATTC
>CAZWQM010000032.1:0-15097 GCA_964636225.1 uncultured Thiotrichales bacterium
TTTTCATTAACCCGCCTGCAATATTGCCGCCAATGGCCCCACTAATCAGATTGATGATCGGAACTGCGCGATGTACACCGCATAATGCGCTTTATGTGGATGTGTTCTGTGAAGCCTTGATGTCGGATCCGGCATTTAATAATTGTGCCTATCAGGATGCGCATGCCTGTGAACAGGGCTTAAAACGTCTGGCGCATGTGTTTGCATTAATGGGAGTATGCAGTGAGTTTTATAAGCAGGAGCTCTGGACAAGACTGGGAATGAAGTCGAGACAGGAGTTTCTTGAGCAATTCTGGAAAGCCTGGATCAAACCGATGGACCCGAATGCCTTATTAGTGATGGCAAGAAAATGGTAGCGTGGTGATTCCAGTCAACATGCCAACAATGATCTGGCGGCCGCATTACAATTGATTAAGGCCAAAACATACATGATTGGCTTTGAGCAAGATATGTTTGTCCCACCAGCAGATATGGCATTTGAGCAGCAATATATTCCAGACAGTGAGCTCAAACTGCTGCCTTCCTTAATGGGGCATTTTGCCATGATGGGACTGTTTGAAGAAGATTTTGAAGCCATTGATGGCCTGTTTAAAGAGCTTTTGGCGAAGTAGCCAGGTGGCTGGAATCTTGTTAATGCGGTGTTATACTGCGCACCCAATTTGAACGGTGGTATTTATATGTTTGGTTCTCGTGACAGTATTGAGCAAGTAGAAGAAGGTAATGAACTGGCTCCCAAGTTTGATGAAAACGGATTAATTCCCGTGGTCACAACAGATATGGCTTCCGGCGAATTGCTGATGATGGGCTACATGAATGCTGAGGCGCTGACCAAAACCATTGAAACCGGTGAGGCTCATTACTGGAGCCGCAGCCGCCAGGTCTTATGGCATAAGGGTGCCACTAGCGGACTCGTGCAAAAAGTGGTTGAAATGCGCGTTGATGATGACCAGGACACCGTATGGTTGCGTGTGGATGTGGCGGGTGGCGCCAGTTGTCACGTGGGGTATCGATCATGCTTCTATCGTTCTATTCCTGTGGGTAAGCCAGATTCAGATGCGCCTTTGACGCTCACATACCATGAAGACGAAAAAGTGTTTGATCCGCAGGAAGTGTATGGTGATGCGCCTAATCCCACCAAGTTATAAAGTGCAGAATCCCGATCATTAAAGTCCAGGTTTAGTTAACGATATGAATTATCTGATTCAGGAAATTTCTTTCTACCTGCTGGGCGCGTTTGTCATTGGCGCTGTGTATGGCTGGGTGCTTCGCGGTATACGTGCACGTCGTGATCTGAATGTCGTATTGGATCGTCATGAAAGAGAGATTGTACAGTTGCGCAATGAAAATGTGTTGCTGGCAGATCGGATTGAACAGCTGGAATTGATTCCCGCCGGCGGAGGTGCTGAAGATTGGCAGGATGAGTATCCTTTAAATGAAATCAAGGATATTGAGGAATCTACGCTGGCAAAACTAAGGGCATTGAATATTAATACCACAAAAGATTTGTGGAAGTTTTGTAATAGTGAAGATGCCGTGTATGACCTGGCTGAAAAAATTGCAGTAGAAGACTTTGCTATTCAACGCTGGGTGTCGATTTCACAATTATTGCGTATAGCGAATATTGAAGCCGACGATGCGGTGTTATTAGAAGCCACCGAAATATATTCGCTGGAAGACCTGGCTAATCAAAAACCGGTACGTTTAGGTGAGAAACTGAAAAAGAATAATCAGCGCGAAAATATTCTCAGTGAAATACCAAGTGAAGAAAAGCTTTCGGGGTGGATTGAACATGCGCAGCATATTCTTAGTTTAAATAAATAATCTTTAATCATTCAGGCTGGTAGTTGATGGTGAGATCAACCATCACCTTAAACCCGATAGTGTCGTCGTCTAACCAGTCACCCGTTCCAATATTAAAATCACGTCTGTCCAACTCAAATTGTGCCTGTACCTGGGCCTGAGTCTTATCAATCACTCTCCATTGCAGGGGAAAACGAATCAACTTCTCCTGGTCGCGAATTTTTAATATTCCGGTAATCTCGTAGTTATCATCCCCAATATGTGAAATCTGTGTGCTGTGAAACAAAGCTTTTGGGAATTTGCTGAAATAAAACCAGTCGGGTTTTGCTAATGCTTCGTCTCTGTCACGGCTGTTTGTATTCACGGAAGTAATATCCACTGTACTGCGAATATAGCTGTTTTGCAGATTGGTAGGATCAATCAGAATCGATGAAGAAAAATTTTTGAAATGACCAGTAAACTTCGCATCATCATAACTTGCAGTAAACTGAATGGATGTTTTATTGGGTACTGCAGACCATTGGGTGGCCATAGCAGAGAATGGCATTAGCAGGATAGTAAAAAATAACAATAAAACATTCATCGTATTAAAACATGCGTTTTAGAATTTCGTTTTTCTTGATGTAGTGATGATACAAAGCGGCTGCAATGTGCAAAACCGCCATCACACCTAATATGCAAACGAGTATAAAGTGAGTATTTTTTGCATAGGTTTCTGTGTCGATGCTGGGCTGAGTAATAGCAGGGACTTCAAATAGACCAAACCATTGCATGGGAAAATTTGACGCTGAGTTAATTACCCAGCCACTTATTGGAATGCAAACCATCAATATATACATCAGTAGCTGGCCTAGCCGGATCATACGATATTGAGTTTTGGAAAATGATCTGGGTGGTCTGGGAGAGGGGTTTAGTAGGCGCCAGAGAATACGGATAATCACAATACCCAGCAAGGTAATACCTATGGATTTATGCAAAATGAACATGTCCAGTTTCGCGGGCGTCAATGGCATGTTGATCATGGTGATCCCAAGGGCAAACATAAAGATGATGGCAATGGCCATAAACCAGTGAAGCAAGCGGCTGATTAATCCCCAGTGTTTAGCGCTGTTTCCCCAGCTCATTCTGAAATCTTTTGACCTTCTACCTCAAGGCGAATTTCGATGTCATCACCCAGAGCCGGCAAACCGTATGTCATACCAAACAAAGACCGTTTCACGGTAGTGGTCGCTGAGAATCCTGCAGTAAATTTTCCGGAGAAAGGGTGGTTCCCAGATTTGTTATATTTTACTTTTAATGTGACAGGCTCTGTGTGATCAAGGATGGTCAGATTTCCGTGAACCAGCATTTTCTCTTGACCCAGTGATTCAATCTTTGTGCTGGTAAAAGTCATGCGCGGATACTTTTCCACATTGAAAAAATCATCATTTTTCATGTGCTTATTCCATTTCTCATTATCCATATCGATACTGGACGTATCGATTACAACATCAACTCGAGAAGCACTGGTGTTATCCGGATCAAAATAGAAAGCCCCACCAAATTTAAGGAACTCTCCCTGCGATTTGGAAAACCCCAAATGATCACAGAAAAAAAGAATCTGGGTGTGTACAGGTTCCAGTTGATATTTGGCGGCCTGCGCACTGGAAAAAGATAAACACAGGAATAGTAAATAAAATATTCCTTTGGCAATTGGATTCATTGTTTTTAGTTCTGATGTTTTTTTGTTCGGAGGACTGATTTATGTCAATTTTACTCTTTGGGTCATTCAAGGTGCCAGGAGAAATCGCCAAATAGCGTTGACTCCAAGCAGTGGAATACGTAACTATACTGCCTAGTTTTGACAATCGCATAACAGGCACCGATAGATTATTGCACATGAGAAACGCAATGGTTAATGAGCAATCAGTACAGAGCAGTTCTGATCAGGCCACTATATGTTGTCGAGGGACAGGGAACGCATTGGGTCATCCCGCAGTATACTTATCATTTGCTGATCAAAAGACCGTACAGTGCTATTATTGCGGCTGCGAATTTATACGACAGCAAGCTAACAATAAGGAAGTTGATTAAGAAGCTAACTTAATACATAAAATACAGGAAAATTTTTTTTATAGAAAGATAAATTATATTTATAACTCCATAGTGATGTGCTTTTTTCAGGCCAACTTTCAAGGCTATGATTCTCAGAATCAAAGAAACAAGTACGGGCAGCGGTACTCGTAAAATGTTACTAATTACTAAAGGGTCCATTTTGGATCATTCATAATTTTACTATTTGATAATTTAATAAACAGGAACGTAATTAATGTCTAATAAGATCAGTATCATGCTTATCTCAGGTAAGCGGGAACAGTTACAAATGGCGGCCATGGTGGCTTCAGTAGGTGCCGTGAGTGGTAACGATGTGACTGTATTTCTTTCTATGAATGCATTGGAATTTTTCAAGAAAGATTGCACAACAAAAGCACCAACCGATGGTCCAATGGGAACGCTGTTGGAAGAAAAAAATGCACCTGGGTTCATGGAACTATTTGAATCAGCTGTTGAATTGGGTGATGCAAAAATTTATCCGTGTTCAATGGCAGTCGATATTTTAGGGCTGGGTAAAGGTGATCTGGTCGATTATCTTTCAGAGTCCTTAGGCCTGACAAGATTTTTGGACGATGCTTCCGAAGGCCAAGTTTGGACATTTTAATTTAAGGAGAAATAAATGGCAGATCGAAAAATAGTAGATGCAAAGAATACTTTTTGTCCGGGCCCATTGATGGAATTAATTGCAAATATGAAGCAGGCGGAAGTGGGTGATGAGCTTGTTGTGCTGTCAACCGATGAAGGTTCAGCGAATGATATTCCTGAATGGATTAATAAAGTTGGCCATGAAGTCATCGAGAGTAGCGAAGAAGGTGGCGTTTGGAGCATTGTGGTTAAGAAAACCAAGTAATTATTTTTTCAATAATCAATAAATCGTAAAGAGAGGTTGAAATGAAAGTCTTAATCGTCGGTGGTGGCATGGGCGGAACTATCTTGGCCAACAGTCTGGCCCGCAAACTAAAAAATGAACTTAAAACTGGCAAGGCAAGCATTACCATGCTGTCAGCATCTGACAAGCATATGTATCAGCCGGGCTTGTTATATGTAGCTGTAGGTAAAATGAACCCATCTGAGTTATATCGAGATCAGGTCAGCCTGTTAGAGCCAAGTATTGAATTTAAAGTAGATCCGGTTGTTGAGTTCAATCTGGACGCCAACAATGTTAAAGCCAAGAGCGGTAATACCTACAATTACGACATTATCGTTATTGCAACCGGCTCTCGTGCATATGCCGAAGCGACCCCGGGTCTGGCAGAATATGCAGAGCAGTTCTACACAGAAGCAGATGCGGTGAAAATGTATAAGCGTCTGGAAGCTTTTGAAGGTGGGAAAGTGGTTGTTGCTGTCGGTGTGCCACACAAGTGTCCAATGGCACCTTTGGAAATCACTTTCATGCTGGTGGATTACTTCAAGAAGCGTGAAATCTGGGACAAAGTCCAGCTTCACTATACTTATCCAATTGGCCGTACACACAGTCTTGAGCCAGTAGCAAAGTGGGCAACACCAGAATTTGAACGTCTGGGCATTACCTATGAAACACTATTCAACATGAAAGAAGTAACACCTAACGCGGTGGTCAGTGAAGAAGGTACCGAAGCGGAATATGACTTGTTAATCACTGTTCCCTCACACAAAGGTATGCAAGTGATTGAAGATGCAGGTTTGGGTGCAGGCGGATTTATTCCAACGGATCGCAAGCGCCTGAACATGGAAGGTCGTGACAATGTATATGTATTGGGCGATACAACTAACCTGCCTATTAGTAAAGCCGGTTCTACTGCACACTTTGAAGCAGAAGCACTGGCGGATAACATTGCTTCACTGGCCACTATTGGTACTGCGACACGTGACTATGACGGTAAAGTTTTCTGCTTTATCGAAGCGGGTGAAGGCAAAGCGACTTACGCTATGTTTAACTATCAAAATCCACCTGATCCAAAACCACCAACAGCTGGTATTCGTATGTTTAAGACAGCTTATAACAAGCTGTACTGGGCCAGTGCACGCGGTTTACTCTAAAGGAGGCAAGCGATGGAAACATTAGGAGACGTAAGTACAGAGGTCGAACGTATTGTCGAAGGTGCGAGTGATGCACTTACAGACGATATTATTGGCCGCCTGGCTGAAGTCGCGGGTGACGGAATCGCACTTCTCGATAAAGCCAATAACAGTAACCTCGACAAAGCCCTGCCTGCTATCAGCCGTATGGTTGAGAACGGAGATCTGGACCGCGTTGTTAATCTGGCACGCGTACTCGGTTCTGCGGGTGACGCGGTAACAGATGACATTGTTGCGCGTCTTGCAGAAACCGCCGGTGAATTGATGTGTATTGCAGATCGGTTAGCTCGCAGCGAAGGTTTGATGCGTTTGTTGGATCTGCTGGAACGTGAACACATCATTAATCTGTTGGTCGAATTTGCAGAAGCGGCCGCCTCTGCTAAAGCAAGTCATGAGCCGGCTTCCAAAGGGGGCATCATGGGCATTATGGGAACTATGCAGGATCCGGATGTTCAGGATGCATTGAAGTTCTTTGGGGCAATGTTTAAAGAGCTAAAGAAAGCTTAACAGACTGTTGTAATGTCAGTGAAAAAAAAGCTCGGTTTTAACTGGGCTTTTTTTATTGTTGTGACTAAAGAATATTTGAGGATTGATTATTGATTGATTTTTGCCCAGGTATCTCTGAGTGTCGCAGTGCGGTTAAAAATAATCTTTCCGTCTTTACCGGTTGACTTGTCGCGTGTGTAGTAACCATTACGCTCAAACTGAAAACCCTGTTCAACCTGAGCTTCGATCAGACTCGGCTCGGCAAAACAATTTTCCAGTACTTCAAGTGAATCCGGATTAAGTTCGGCCAGCATATCTTCAGCAGCGCCTGGATTGGCGGTATTGAATAATCGGTCATACGAATTCACCTGTACTGGAAGTGCTTTAGCCACTGATACCCAGTGAATGGTACCTTTGACTTTGCGACCATCAGTCGATTTGCCACCGCGTGTTTCCGGGTCGTAACTGCAACGCAATTCAATAATGTTGCCGTGTTCATCTTTAATGACATCATTGCAGGTGATGTAATAAGCATAACGTAAACGTACTTCACGACCAGGACCCAGGCGGAAAAATTTCTTCGGTGGATCTTCCATGAAATCATCCTGTTCGATATAAATTTCACGAGAAAATGGAATGTTACGTTTGCCCAGTTCTTCACGTTTGGGATGATTGGATGCTTCCAGCTGTTCAGTCTGTTTCTCAGGGTAATTTTCAATCACTACTTTAAGTGGCTTGAGTACACACATGGCGCGGGGAGCATAGTAATCCAGATTTTCGCGCACGCAGTTCTCCAGTACGCCAACATCAATTTGAGAATCTTTTTTAGTCACGCCAATGCGTTCGCAGAAATCTCGAATCGCGGCCGCAGGATAACCACGACGACGTAATCCCGTTATGGTTGGCATGCGTGGGTCGTCCCAGCCGTCTACATGATTTTCATTCACCAGTTGGTGAAGCTTGCGCTTGCTTGTCACGGTGTAATCCAATGACAAACGTGCAAATTCAATTTGCTGCGGATGCACCGGTGTTTTAACCGTATCCAGTATCCAGTCATAAAGAGGTCGGTGATCTTCAAACTCCAGCGTACACAACGAATGCGTGATGCCTTCAATGGCATCCGATATACAGTGCGCATAGTCATACATGGGATAAATGCACCATGTGTCGCCTGTTCTATGATGATGCGCATGTTTGATTCTATAGATGGTCGGATCACGCATATTGATATTGGGTGAAGCCATGTCAATTTTCGCGCGTAACACGCATTCGCCTTCTTTGAATTCGCCTGCGCGCATGCGCTGGAATAAAGCCAGGTTTTCATCAACTGGACGATTTCGATAAGGACTGTCTTTGCCGAGTTCGGTTAAGGTGCCGCGGTACTGACGTATTTCCTCTGCATTTAAGTGACACACATAGGCTTTACCCATTTCAATCAGATTGACAGCATACTGATATAGCGGCTCAAAATAATCCGAAGCAAAAAATAAGTTACTCCATTGATAACCCAGCCAGGCAACATCCTGTTTGATGGACTCTACGTATTCGTCATCTTCCTTGTCTGGATTGGTGTCATCAAAACGCAAATTACACTGACCATTAAATTCCTGAGCTACACCAAAATTCAAACAAATAGATTTGGCGTGACCTATATGCAGGTAACCATTAGGTTCCGGTGGAAAGCGCGTAAAGATAGACACAGATTTTTCTTCAATGTCTGCGCGAATTCGATTGCGAATAAAGTTATTAGGAGGTGTAGTTGTCTCTTCCGTCATAATTCAAGTTTGAGTGGTTAAATTCTTTAGGGTTCCAAAGGCTCAACAGTGGCATCTTTGATTGCTTCTTCCTGTTTAGCTTTTTCGGCTTCTTCTGCCGCGCGTTTTTCAGCAGCAATTCTTTCGGCTTCCTGCTGAGCTTCTACTGCCCGGGTGGTGGTACTGGCTATCTCACTGAAGCATTTATCACTTTTGTTACCCATGTTGGCAAACGGTACAGCCAGGGCAGCTGGGCCCAATGCAATTGTGGCAGCGCTTTTTAGCAGCTTCTTAAATACTGAACCTTTGTCGAGTGAAAAGCTGGGGTCCTGCAAGTTGCCTTTCACACGAATATTGGAATCCAGTGTAAATAATTCAATATTTTTAGGTTTTGGAATCAGTAATAAATTTAACTTCTCTTTACTTAAATCGATAGAGCCGTTGATTGTCATCACAATGTTTTCTGTATTCAACAGAATAGCATCGCTGTTGAATACACCCTCGTTAGCAGAGAACTGCACAAAAAGGCACTCGATTTTTGTGTGGTCTTGTTTGGCTTTACCAGGCATCAGTTCAACTAGCAGATTACTTGCGAGTAAATCAATGGGTGCATCGGCCAGTGATCCCTCGGTCATCACGGCAGTGATTTTACCGCTAGCGTTGTTGGCTAATTCCTGTGAACTTGTGCCAAAAGAATTAATGTCAATGGATGCGTCGATCTTGCCCTGCAGTTTTTCACCGGCGTCTATATCATTTAATAGTTGGCCCAGATTAAATTCTTCGGTGTATAAACTATGTGAGAAAATATTTTTGTTGGCATCCACCAATAGATTGGCCTTTAAATTGGAGTCCAGATATTTAAGTGAATCGATCTCTATAGTCGCTTTATTATCTAGTGCCACAACTTTGGTTTTAACGTCATTCAATATCGCCTTTTTGTAGATGAGATTTTTAATTAACAGGGAAATATCTGTGTGGGCTGACTTTAACCAGCTGAGATCAATTTTTTCATCTGAGAATAAGCGAGTGTCTTTTGGTGCGTCTTTATTTTCACTATCGTCAGCTTTTTCTTTAGCTTTTTCTTTGTGACCTGCGGCCAACAGATGCTCGATATTTAGTGACTCTGAAATCAGATTAGCGCGCACATTAGGCGGAGAAGAGAGTTCTATGTCACTGTCGCCGGTCAGATGGGTGTTATCAATGGCCAGCGTTAAATTTGTCAGACCAAGATGATTACCTGCAAATTTTAGTTGGGTTTCTAGAGAAAACTTTTCCGAGGCGGGTAACGACTGTTTAATCAGTTCTTCAAAATTCTGAAGATTATTCCCTTTTGAAGATACAGTCAGATCAATGCTAGGCTGGAATTCCGCATCAAATAAAATAGCGCCCTGCGCGACACTCTGCGTATCTTTTATTGCCAGTGTGGAATCCAGATTTTCGATTCGGAATAAATTTTCCGGATTGCTGATATCGGCCTTAAGCGAGAATTCGTCAATCTGTTCTGCAGCAATGGCTTGTTGCGATTCATTTAGCCAGGCGGGCTGTTTGCCGCTTACATCAAGATTGATAGCAAGCTGGGGTAAGTTGTCCGACATTTGAAAATTACCTGTCGCGTTTAATTTGCTTTCATCTATTTCTACGACGGCATCAATGGAATGCGCATTCCAGGTGCGGGCATCACCTTCAAAGATTGAGGATATTTTAAAATTATGGATGCGTTCGGCCGGAAAATATTCCTGATAGTTGTTAAGCCAGGCAGGTTCTGAGCCTGAAGTTTCCACATTCAGTTTTATGTCTGATAGAGGATTGATGCTGGCAATGCTGCCAGTGGCAGACAAACTTGTGTTCTCAATCGCGGCCTTGATATCTATATTTGAAGCCTTCAGCTGCTTAAAATTGCCATTTAGCCTGACAGCTAATTTAACCTCTTTGGTATTCGGCAGAGGATACTCTTGAGTTAATACAAATTCCGAGATGTCTTCTGCTTTAGTATTAACCGACAAATCAACTTTGCCTTGATTGGCAACATTGATCGTGCCGCGAAGCTGAGTACTGTAGGGTGCAGTATCGATTTGTGCGTCAATTGAGCAATCGTGGCCTTTAAGTAAATTTCGAATACGACAGATTTCACTGCTGATTTTGACAGGTTGACCATCAAAGCTGCTGGAAGTTTTTATTTGAATAATATCTTTATTTTTGGGATGAAACTCAAAAGACTCCAGTGCATAAACAAACGAATTTTCAGTTTGAAGATCCGAATAATTGACTTGTAAGTTTGTAATCAGAATATCAATCACATCAAATAGAATTGGAGTAGACGAACTACGGTCACTAGATGAGGTTTTAGATGAGCCAAATTCCAGATTAGAACGGCCCTGTTGATCGCGTTTTATAGTAATGATGGCGTTATCAAAGACAATATTCTCAATGGTAATTTCACCTAAGAGAAGATTTGGTAGAGAGACACCAAACTCAAGCTTATCTGCAGTTAATAAATGATTGCCTTTGTCCCAGTCCGTGCTGGCAATGCGTACACCTGAAGTTTTTAATGTGGGATGTAATGAGCGAGTTAGAGTAAATTTTCCATCAACATTGACTTCCCGTTGTAAAGCCTCCTGTAATGCCTGGAGTGCCTTGTCTTCAATGGTTTTGTCGTCTATTAATTTATATGCCGCCAGAGAAGAGATAAGAAGAACAGCGACGATGACTGCCACGGCAGGCAGAATTTTTTTCAATAGAGACACGGTCGGGTTGACTTCCTGAAGTTAAGAATCAATGTTGGTGAAGCTATTATAATGCTTAATGACCTTCTTTACGTAACTCTGTGTTTCTTTGTAAGGTGGAATACCATTATACTTTTTTACCGCATTGGGTCCGGCATTATAAGCAGCCAGAGCCAGCTCAATATCGAATTCGAATAATTCCAGCATTTGCCTGAAATAGCGTGTACCGCCACGAATGTTGTCTTTGGCGTTGAAAACATTGTGAACCCCGATTAATTCTGCCGTTTGTGGCATCAGTTGCATCAAGCCATTGGCGCCTACGCTGGATACGGCATACCGATCAAAGCAGGACTCAACCGTGATAATTGCTTTGATCAGCTGTTTGTTAACTCCGTACAGTTTGGCGTACTGTTGTATAATGGGTGCATAATCCTTGGCTTGGTTATCGATTGATCCGGTGCATGAAACCGAGGCAGTGGGACGTCCTATCGTGGCAATCAGCTTATAGCTTTGTGCGGGTAGATTTTTATCTGAGTACCAGGTGGTGCGGTCTTCGTGTTTGTAGACGTAATACTCCGCATTGCAATTAAGGCTGAGTAAGCAGTAGAAAGCGAAAGCACCGGATAGCTGGAGTAATAATTTGGTCGGCGGGCGAATCGTTTTTCTTGAAATAGTCATGATGTTCAGAGTGTTTGGATATGTGTATTGTACCTAGAGTTGGCATAATTTCTCTTACATTTTGTGAGCAGAAAGTGTCCGTTTATCTCTGAAGATTATGCTGCATTTCGCGCAGGTATTGAGTTTGCTGAATAATCAGCACTATGTGTCCGGTGAGGCGCTGGCGCAGCATTTCGATGTCACCCGTGCCACCATCCATAATTGTATCGCCCGAATTGAGTCGCTGGGCATTACTGTTCAACGCGTACGTGGACTGGGTTATCGCCTGACTTATCCACAGGACTGGCTGAATAGTACTGAAATTAAGCAACAACTACCCAAACATCTGGCTAACAGAATCGTTCACTTTGAATGCCTGCCGGAAGTTGATTCCACCAATCGTTACGCAGCCAGTTTGCCGCTGCCAAAAACAGGTAAATTCTCAGTGGTACTGGCGGAAATGCAAACTGCCGGTAAAGGACGGCGAGGGAGGGTGTGGGTGTCACCTTATGCGGCGAATATTTATCTGTCACTTCTTTGGCCAATACAAAGGCCCATGCATGAGGCCGGCGTGCTAAGTCCACTGCTGGCAATAAGCATGTTGAAGGCGTTGACAGAGCTGGGCATGACCGGTTTGAGTCTGAAATGGCCAAATGATCTTTATTGTAATAATAAGAAATTGGCTGGCCTGCTAATGGAATGCTCTGGCGAAGTGAATGGCGGCTATAAAATGGTGGTGGGTATGGGCGTGAATGTGCTGATGACTCAGCTGGAGAATATAAACATCGATCAGCAATGGACCGACATTGTCAGTCAGACTCCGGACTGGACGCATACGCGCAATGATGTTGCAGCAGAATTAATACATCAGGCGGTAACGAGTTTAATGGCTTTTGAAAAAAATACCTATGGAAACGTCGCTAATGCCTGGTCACGCTGGGATATGATGAAAAATCAGAAAGTCCAACTGCGGACCTCGCAATCTATCCAGACAGGGATCGCGCGAGGCATTGATGCTCAAGGCTGTTTGCTGTTGGAAACCTCAAAAGGGTTGCAGGTTATTTCTGCGGGCGATGTCAGTTTGAGGGCTAATCCATGAAACTGTTAATCGATTTTGGTAATAGCCGTTGCAAATGGGTGCAACTGGTTGATGGAGGTTTGCAGAATTTTAAAGCGCATGCCTATTCCAGTGATGACGCAATGCTTCGAGCCTGCGAAGTGAGCCAATGCCTGCCTTTGGATAAGGTGGATGAAGTGCATGCCATAAGCGTGTTGGGAGAGGAATTTGAAAATGCATTCCAGCAGCAATTAGAAACAAAATTTTCTCGAAGAGCGATATTTTACATACCACAGGCAAATCAATTTGGGGTAAAACTGGCCTATTCAAATCCATTAAGCTACGGTGTGGATAGATATGCCGCGCTGGTGGCTGTGCATCATCAATATGAAGGTGTGAAATTGGTCGTGGATTGTGGTACTGCGGTGACTATGGATGTGATCAAGGCTAACGGACAACATTTAGGAGGGCTGATATTGCCGGGACTTGATCTGATGTGTTCGTCTCTTTCTGGCAAGGCTTCTGGGATTCCTGAGTGTTCAGCAAATCAGCAGGCCGCTCTTTTGAATGATTATACCGTGAATGCCGTATATTCAGGTTGTGCACTGACACTTCAACATGGGCTAAATGGGATTATTCAGGACATTAAGCGTAATATTCAGCAAGAGATTACCCTGTGTGCGACTGGGGGCGGAAGCGATATGATTAAAAATAGCGAAATGCAATACATTGATTGCCCCAATCTGGTGTTAGAGGGACTGCAAATAATGCAGAGCGCATAAATGAGACCCCTGATTTTATTTTTAATATTGCTTAATCTGGCATTCTTCTACTGGGCGAGTGAGTACGGTTCCAGAGAAGTGGTGTTGGAAAATCCTCAGAATGTGCCAGGCTATCAGCCCATCAAACTATTGAGCGAGTTGGAGAAAGAGGCTCAGGTGGTAACAGATCCACCCTCATCAAAGAATTCCACTCTAAAGTCACAGGTGTCAAACACCGTCACCAGCCAGAAATGTTTTTCATTAGGCCCGCTGGAAACGGACACGCAGTCAGATGAAATATACGATGCTCTATTTTCTGCCGGCATTCAGGCAAAACAGAGAACGGTCAACCAGCGTGAACCGAAAAGTTACTGGGTGTACCTGCCGTCATATGAATCACGTGAAGAAGCACAAAAGGTCGTGGATTTTCTCAAAAAGAGCAACGTTGAGGAGTATTACATCTGGTTTGAGGAATCACATAAAAATGCTGTTTCGTTGGGCTTGTTCAAAAAACTGAGTACTGCACGTGAAAAAATGGAAGAAATCAAAAAACTCAACCTTAAGCCCGAAATGGAAGTCCGCTTTGATGAATTTACCGAATATTGGGTAGATTTTAGTCACGATAACCAGGGCGACCAGCCAAAAGTGATCGAGAAAATGCTAAGAAGCAATGATCGGCTGCTGATAGTAGAGGCAAAGTGCTTCTAAGGCATTGATTGCCGTCGCGGATTTAACTAGACTGCACTTCCTGCGAAATGCATGGGTTATTCCATGTGTCCAGATTGGTAAGCCGGCGTAGCTCAGTTGGTAGAGCAACTGACTTGTAATCAGTAGGTCGGGGGTTCGACTCCTCTCGCCGGCTCCATAAAATCAGTGTCTTACAGCTTCCACGCTCTTGTTGATTACTCTCTGATTCCAAACAGTACTACGTTTAGTACACAAAATCTAGAATTCTATTGGTTGTTTCTTCACCATATAGGTCGCGCCATTCCAAATTGAAACCCATTGTCCAATAGGTGCTGAAACACAAGCTCCTGAGCCGCTAAGAAGGCGTCAAATTTTATTTTACCCTTGGATCTGATCTCAGGTAGTTCTCGGCAATACACTTCTATATCGCCGCTAGGCTGTGTAAGGGTGATGTAATGAAGTTGTTGCATGATTTATATTTTAGGAGGGTCTCATTCGACCATCAAGGCACATTGTGCATGTCTATTTAATCACACCAACTTTTCCGACCTCCATCATAGGGGCGAGCTAAACCATGATCTAACAACATCTGATTCAAGTAACCTGTCTCAGCTCTGACTTCAACTATCGGGCGTCCATATTTACCAACAGCAATGACTTTGATCTGAATTTTCTTGTTAGTCTTGAAATAGGTTCTAACAAAGTCACGAGATTGAATGGCCAATGCTTTTTCATGTTCACATTTACCTTTAATCTCTGGCGCATCAATATGGGCAAGGCGAAAGGCGATATTAAAGCTGTCGCCATCATAAGTGGAACGGATAGCATTAGTGCCAGCATTAAATTCAGTTGCCCACAAAGTGGGGTAGATGGATAGCAAAATGATTAAAAAACTTCTTAACATCGAAAGTTGATTGGTTTTTATTAACACTAGATTATAGTGGATAAATACAACGAATGACCGCTTGACCTGCCCCCCTAAAACGGTACCAGTCTTTAAGTTAGAAACTAACTTAAACT
>CAZWQM010000033.1:0-14875 GCA_964636225.1 uncultured Thiotrichales bacterium
TGGCGGAGAGAGAGGGATTCGAACCCTCGGTACGGAATTACCGTACACTCGCTTTCCAGGCGAGCCCATTCGACCACTCTGGCATCTCTCCAATTTTGTTGGGTTCCCACCCACTTGACACACAATCGAGATTACAAAATACGTATTCCCGTTTCTGGATGACCCATAACTCCCACATCTTTCCAGATGCGAGTTTTCCTTATCTTTGTCTTAGGGTTTTACTCTGTCCCGGGGGTGTAGATTGTACCGGGAAATTGCATAATTTTGGCATCAACATGGGTAATTTTTGATACTCCCTGCTTTTCAACTTCATCGATCCTGATGATTGAGTGCATGGGAATATAGCATCTTTTGACCGAGTCGAATTCATTTTTTAGCTTTTCTTCACTGGGATCAACCACCACGGAGTCACAGTCACGATCGCTAAAAGTGATTTCTTCGATGGTGACAAAACCGTACATATCCGATTGATAAACTTCACGCGCAAAGACTTCGTAGACTTTGCCCTGATTGTGGAATATTACTTTAAATATTTCTTCACTTGCCATTTCTTATATCTTGCTTCCTAGTTCGTGGTGCAGCCTATACTTTGGCGACACCGGCGACCAGCATATTTCTGCCGGCCACTTTGGCTTCATACAGTTTTTTATCGGCTTCAACAATAAGCGTTTCGATATCCAGGGGTTCGGTCCGACGCGCGGCAATCAGGCCCAAGCTAATGGAGATTCGAACATCCGCATTATTCACTTTTATATTATGCGCGACCAGATTTTTTCTGACCATGTCCAGCACCAGATAAGCACTGTCGAGATCGGTATCCGGCAATAATACTAAAAATTCATCGCCAGCATAGCGCCCCACTACATCTGAACGCCGCAGGCGGTTATTCAGATAATCCGAGATATGTCGCAACACATAGTCTCCAACTACATGACCATTTTCATCATTGATCTGTTTAAAATGATCAACATCAATCATCGCCAGACAGATGCTTTCTTTACGCCGAATCGCCAGACTGATTTCTTCGTTAGCGTGCTCCATAAAGGCATCTCGATTAAGTGCTCCGGTTAAAGAGTCCATTATGATTAAGTGATTGGCTCTTCTAAAGCGTAAAATTCTTTGTTTTAAAATCTGAAATTGTTCTTCTTGCAGCTCGTGTTCATAAATGCAGTCATCTGCACCCGCATTCAAGGCATTCAATTTTGCATTTTTGTTTTCATCGTGAATCAAAAACACTATCGGCATATTGAAATGAGTTTCGTGCAATCTGACAATTCGCGCACTGTCTTTCCAGTAGTCATCCGTTGAATCACAGGCAATCAGAATCAAGTCAGGTTTAAAATTAACCAGTTCATCGATGATATTCTCAATCACTCGGATTGAGTGGCATTTAATATTTTGGGTTTGCAGTGCTTTTTCTATATACGCTACGCGATCTAATTTCTTATCAATCAGCAGCGCTCGACAGTTATCTGTTCCTCGGGATTCAAGCACGACATCCAAGGTTGAGCTGAAGTTATGTGCATTAATAGGCGTGGCAAAAAAGGCTTCGGCTTCAAATTTTGCTGCTCTTTTCCTGGTTTCAACATCGTCTCGCCATGACACAATAACAAACTCGGGCGGCTGATTATTAAAGGGTTCAAAGGCGGCTTTAGTGCTTTGATCTAGTTTAATCTGATTAGCATCCCCCAAATCCAGTACCACGATGGATGGTGCTACAGTTTTTGACATGGCTTGAGCCCGTTCCATAGTGCTAAATGCAATTACTGTAAACCCACGTGTTTCAAGAATACTGGACAACAGGGACAGTTCTACTGAACGGTGACTAACAATAAAGATAACCAGTTCACGATGAGATAGCTGCAAGACATCCAGACGCGGAATATGATCTTGTTCGTCTTCACTAAAATTATAGTTCAGCATGGTAGTTTCGAGAAGATCTACCAATTGCTGTACGAAATTTCCTATATCGTCTTTATTTGCATCCCAATCTGCCTTTGCTTCTATGACACCAAGCAACTTGCTCTCGACATTCTTTGCCAGCATATGAATTTCATTAAACTCATGCGAGCCACTGGATCCAGCAATTTTATGCACTTCTGTTCTTAATTCAGCCAGCGGTTCATTGAGTATAGTCGCCTCATTAAGCACCGCCCAGCAATTTCTAAGGCTCTGGATTTTTTTAGGAAAGGATTCGACATATATTTCACGAATGCGCTCGAACTTACCATCTTCCAAAGGTTTTATGTCACTCACGTTCAAACCTCCGCATTCACGAAACTCATTATATTCTTGTTAACCGTTATGCAGTTTTGTTGTATTGCATATCGTATTTTTCAAGACGATAACCATGTTGGTAAATGGATGTAAGCATCCAACCATTTTCCGGGCCAATAAACAATTTGCGGCGCAATCGACTGATATGTGTATCCACGGTACGCGTATTGAGTTCTGCACTTCGGCCCCACACCGACTCTAATATATATCCTCGGGATAAGACACGTCCGGCCTTTCTAAACAGGAATAAACTTAATTCGTATTCCTTACGTGTCACTTCAATATTACGGCCATTTAACTTAATCGTATTAGTAGAACGCTGAAGTATATAAGGTGAAAATTCCAGTTCATCTTCCGTCAAAACCTGCTGGGTGCGCCGACTGATTGAATTGATGCGTGCCAGCATTTCTGCACGCTTAACGGGTTTGGACATGTAATCATCTGCCCCGCCCTGCAATGCCTGTACCACATCCTGTTCTTCGTCTTTTTGAGTGATAAAAAGCACAGGAATTCTCCAGTCCATGGATTCACGAACCCACTTCATTACTTCAAGCCCGTTCATATCCGGCACCAGCCAGTCAAGAATTAATAAATCATAACTTTCGTGTAGCAAGGCCATCGTCATAGCTTTACCTGAAGCATAGACACTGCACTTGTGCCCGGCATCATCCAGCCACGCATGCAACAAGGCAGATTGATCCGTATCATCTTCAAGTAGTGCTATGTGCATATGTATTAGTAGAAATAGTTATTCCTGTAAATTCATCAGTTACTTCACATGTGTGAAATTATCACCTCTGCAAATCCCGAAGTTGTGACTAATGTGGCGCCTGGCATGAGGGCTTCCAACTGCTTTTCTATATCTTGGGGACTTGAAAGCCTGGTTCTAATTTTTGTAGACATGCCGGCACGCGCACGAGCTAAATCATAGGTTACCGTTTTTGCTGCAATAGCTCCACCGACACCCTTTAAAATGAGATCTGCTGCCTGTTTCCAGCCCATATAACGAAGCATCATTTCAGCCGAAAGAATAATAGAACCGGGGTTGACTCGATTCTTGCCCGCATATTTTGGTGCGGTGCCATGCGTGGCCTCAAATACGGCCACTGCATCGGCAATATTTGCGCCGGGGGCGATACCAATTCCACCGACCTGGGCTGCCAAAGCATCAGAAATATAGTCCCCATTTAGATTCAGAGTAGCAATAACGTCGTAAATCTCTGGTTTTAATAGTATTTGTTGTAAGAAATTATCAGCAATTACATCTTTTATGATGATGGTCTTCTGAGTCTTGGGATTGGTCAACTGGCACCAGGGTCCACCATCAATCAACGTGGCACCAAATTCGTTTTGTGCCAGTTCATAGCCCCAGTTACGAAATGCCCCTTCGGTGTATTTCATAATATTGCCCTTGTGTACCAGGGTGACCGAACTTCGGTCATTATCGATGGCAAATTGAATCGCTTTTCGAATCAGCCGTTCAGATCCCTGCTGAGATACCGGTTTAATACCGATTCCGGAGGTTTCCGGAAAGCGAATTTGATCCACACCCATTTCATCAATAAGAAATTTTAAGACTTTCTTCACCTGGTCCGATTTTGCTGGCCATTCAATACCGGCATAAATATCCTCAGTATTTTCACGAAAAATAACCATATCTGTCGTTTCCGACTCTTTCATTGGGGTTGGGGTTCCCGCAAAGTAACGAATCGGGCGCACACAGGCATATAGGTCCATTTGCTGGCGAATGGCAACATTCAGCGAGCGCATACCTTCGCCCACAGGGGTGGCCAGAGGCCCTTTAATCGAAATCACATAGGACTGCATGGCTTGCAGGGTTTCTTCCGGCAGCCACTCATCGTTACCGTAGAGTTGATTGGCTTTTTCGCCGGCATAGATTTCCATCCAGGCAATGGATCGTTTGCCCTGATAGGCCTGCTTCACGGCATGGTCCACCACACAACGCATGGCCGGCGTCACATCGACACCGATACCGTCACCTTCTATAAAAAGGATGATGGGGCAATCAGGGACATTCAGCAAACCGTTGGAAGATATGGTTATTTTTTCACCAGTCGATGGTGGTTGAATATGCTCAAAACTCTCAGAGCTCATGTGTGATCCCCGTGCGATAGCCACATAATGTATAGCACAACTAGCCGGCCATTGTTATCTTGAGAGCGTATGGGATTTTTTAAATTTTAGCTGACGTTCTGAATAGAACGTCAGCTAAACATTGTACAACAAGGCACCAACGTGCCATCGATTAGAACTGGTTAGATGTGTTCTTCTCACCAGCGGCTTTAAGTGCTTTTTCACCTGCAAAGTATTCTTTGTGATCATCACCCAAGTCAGAGCCAGACATGTTTTGGTGCTTAACACAGGCAATACCCTGACGAATTTCTTTACGCTGTACGCCTTCAACATAACCCAGCATTGCTTTTTCACCGAAGTAGTCTTTAGCAAGATTATCAGTCGACAGAGAAGCTGTATGGTAAGTAGGTAATGTAATTAAGTGATGGAAGATACCAGCTTCACGCGAAGCGTCTGCCTGGAAAGTACGAATCTTGTCATCTGCAACTGCAGCCAACTCTGTATCGTCGTATTTCGCATTCATTAAATCATCGCGTTCGTAAGCAGACATATCCTTTCCTTCAGCTTTCATCGCATCGTAGACTTGCTTACGGAAGTTTAATGTCCAGTTAAATGATGGGCTGTTGTTATAAACCAGCTTGGCGTTTGGAATTTCTTTACGCACGCCATTCATCATTGCAGCAATGTCTTTAACGTTTGGTGTGGCTGTCTCAATCCAAAGCAAGTCAGCACCGGCTTTGATTGCTTCAATACAGTCAAATACACAGCGCTCAGGACCGGTGCCTTTACGGAACTCATATAAACCGGAAGGTAGACGCTTAGGACGAACAAGTTTGCCACCACGGTTAATGAATACGTCGCCTTCAGCCATATCTGCAGGATCCACTTCTTCAACATCAAGGAAAGAATTGTAGATGTCGCCTTGATCACCCGGCTCATTAACCACCGCGATTTCTTTAGTCAGACCTGCACCTTCGGAGTCAGTACGTGCAACGATAATACCGTTATCAATACCAAGCTCCAGGAAAGCATAACGACATGCACGAATTTTCGCGTGGAAAACATCATGAGGAACGGTCACTTTACCGTCCTGGTGACCACATTGCTTCTCATCAGCCACCTGGTTTTCAATTTGAAGTGCGCAAGCACCCGCTTCAATCATTTTCTTGGCGAGCAGGTAAGTCGCTTCTTCATTACCAAAACCGGCATCGATGTCTGCGATAATAGGTACAACATGAGTTACGTGATTATCAATTTGCTCCTGGATAGCCGCTTTTTCACTGCCGCTGGCTTTATCTAGCGCGCGGTATAAATCAGCTAGCTCACGCGCATCGGCTTGGCGCAAGAACTTATATAGTTCTTCAATCAATGCAGGCACAGATGTTTTTTCATGCATAGATTGGTCAGGCAGTGGACCAAACTCACTACGTAGCGCTGCAACCATCCAACCTGATAGATAGAGGTAACGACGGTCAGTTTTACCACCAAAATGTTTCTTGATAGAAATCATTTTCTGTTGGCCAATAAAACCATGCCAGCAACCTAGAGACTGAGTGTACATAGAGCTATCGGCATCATATGCAGCCATATCACGACGCATAATGTCAGCAGTATACTGAGCAATATCCAAACCTGTTTTGAATCTGTTCTGAGCTCGCATTCGAGCCACAGCTTCAGGCTTAATAGCATCCCAAGAGTTACCTGCTTTTTCCTTAATTGCTTTGACCGCTTCAATAGCACTTTGATATTCCGACATATCTCAATCTCCAATAATTTTAATTTTTCATATTGTTCTGTTAGCTTCTTGCACTAAATAGAATATATGTACGTTATAAACACTAAATTACTCTGTGCATTAGCCCCAATTACTAATCACCATCCCCTAACCCTGTCCACTCGTTCAATTTCAGTTGTCAGTTTCCAAGGATGCCCAAAAAAGGGCGGTATATTAGCAAATACTTTTAAACGAGTCTTGTGATATCTCGCCTATATTTAAGGGAAATTTGTCACAAAGCTTGCCTGTAATACAGCTCCTCCCTATTATTGCCACACACGAGCATAATATAGCGGTCAAATGCGACCACTACTCTCGACAAATATACTCAATATTATTATATAAAAAAAAAGGTTATAACACATGTTTAAGACAGCGGATTTATGTGATGATCATTCAGATAATCTTTCCATTGTACAACCGCTGTTTAGAGATTACGGAAAAAATATTTCCTTCAGTGGTGAAATTTCCACGGTCAAATGCTTCGAAGACAATTCTCTGGTGAGGAAGCAACTGGAAATGGAAGGAAAAGGCCGTGTTTTAGTGGTCGATGGAGGCGGGTCTACTCGCCGCGCCATAGTGGGTGACATTCTGGCCCAGATGGGCGCAGACAACGGCTGGAGGGGTATTATTGTATATGGCTGCATTCGTGACTCCGGGGTCATTGCCACAATTGATATCGGCGTTAAAGCGATCGGTACTCTTCCGCTCAAAAGTGTGAAAAAGGGCGAAGGCGAGATAGACATACCGGTTCACTTTGCAGATGTCGATTTTATTCCCGGACAGTTTGTCTACGCTGATGAAGACGGCATTATCTTATCGCCCATCAAGCTTATATAAACCTTAAATTTCACATTCACTTTACCCGTGACACATATCTCCGAATCATTAGCATTCGATATTATTTGTATTGATATCGATTATATACGCCCACGTCTGGCGTGTAGTTATCTGATCAAACACCAGGGAAAAGCCGCGTTTGTAGATTGCGGTACCAGTTTGACATTGCCACGTTTGTTATCTGTATTAAAAAACTGCGGGTTGGAATCGACGGATGTGAATTATGTAATTCCAACCCATATTCATCTGGATCATGCCGGCGGTGCAGGTGCATTAATGCAGGAATTTCCCAATGCGCAACTGGTGGTACATCCTCGCGGTGCTCGACACCTGATTGATCCACAACGTTTAATTGAAAGCGTGCGTCAAGTGTATGGGGATGCACAATACGATGCGCTATACGGTGAAATCATTCCGGTAGATGAAACACGAGTGATCGCCGCGGAAGATAATTACTGCATTGATCTGAATGGAAGACCGCTTGTTGTTGCGAATACGCCCGGCCATGCACGCCATCACTTTTGTCTGTATGACGAGCGCAGCAAAGGCTGGTTTACCGGAGACACATTTGGCCTTTCTTATCCTGATATTTCTTTGGACTCTGGTCATTACTTGCTTCCCACCACTACTCCGGTACAGTTTGAACCCGATGCCTGGCAGAAGTCGATAATACGCATGCTGGAGAAAAATCCGCAGCGCATGTACCTGACCCATTTTGGTATGGTAGAAAATATCCCAGCACTGGCAAACAAACTCAGTCACGATCTCGAGCAATACACCAAGATGGCTTTATCTGTTCAACATGAAGATCAACGTACAGAAAAACTTATTGAGAAGCTAAACCAGTACACCCTCGATGACCTGCGCAAACTGGGAAATCATCAACAGCCCTCAGAGATTCTTTCACTCCTTGAAACTGATATCACTCTAAATGCACAAGGCTTGAATATCTGGTTACAACGCCAGGAAAAATCGAAATAACTCATACGTCAAGTATGCAGAATGCTGACATAAATAGAAGCAACTAAAGTTAAAATGTATACTTCTACAACTATCATATATCGACTCTATTAACTTTCCACCGGCCCACTTACTCATGCTTGTTCACGCGATCCTGAAGAAACCCATTCTGGTATTAGTATTGATTTTGGCAACCATTGCAGCCCTGTCCATTAATATTCAATACATAAACGTCGATGCTTCGCCAGACTCACTGCTATTGGATAGCGATCCCGATTTGGAGTTTTACCGACAGGTACATCGTGAGTATGGCTCGGACGAATACATAATCGTTGGTTTTCAGCCAAATGCAGGGCTCTATCAACCCGAAACCATAAATTTCATAGAAAAGCTAACCGAAGAATTAAAAACTGCTCATGGCATTTCAGCAGTTAGCAGCATGACTAATGTTCCCCTTTTACAGCAGGCACGCAGTCAGGACGAAGATGGCGTGAGTCATTTCCAGAATTTGACGAATCTCGAAGTGAACGTAGAAAGCGCGGCAAAAGAATTTTCCAGCAGCCCAATCTACTCTTCGAATCTGGTCAGTCTGGACGCCAAGTCCACAGCCATCAAAGTAGAAATTCAAAAAAACCAGCAACTGGTTTCTCTGATTCAGCAGAAATACTCATTGCTGGATCAATTAAATGAGTCTGATCCTCATGATGCGACTCTGCAGCAGCAACTTGAAGAGATTAACGCACAAATTCCAGTGCAAAGAGCCATTATCAATCAACGCTACAAATATGCGCTGGAAGACATACGTTCAACGCTTGTGAAATATCAGGACCAGGGAAAATTTTATTTGGCCGGCGCACCGCTAATTTCCAACGATATCAAAACATTTATTAATAGCGATATTCGCGTCTTTGGCATCAGCATGATTGCAATTATGTTCATTGTCCTGTTTTTGTTTTTTCGCCGTTTGTCATGGGTGCTGCTTTCGCTGGTTTGCGCATTTTTAAATGTGTTTATTGTTTCCGGCCTGATTGGGTTGCTTGGTTTCCAACTCACTATTATTTCATCCAACTTTGTCGCGCTGTTGATTATTTTTTCAATCACTCTTTCGATACATGTGATTATCCGATATCAGGAAGTCACTACCAAAACAATGGGTGATTTGCGTAGCAATATCAGCAGTGCGGTAGAGCAGATCTCTACTCCATGTATCTACATGGTTGCCACCTCAGCGATTGCTTTTATTTCATTAATTGTCAGCGATATTCAGCCGGTTATTTTCTTTGGACTCATTATGGTGATAGGCCTGCTCTGCGCATTCCTGCTGACCTTTACAGTGCTGCCGATATTAATTTATTTATTTAACCCTAAAGTTAGCAGCGACCAGAGCGATATCTCATCAAGCCTTTTAAACGATATTTTAAATGTGATTCGCCAAAGCAGACCCATCATGGCTACATCCATTTTTATTATTGCGGGAATCAGTATTTATGGCATTACTCAAATCACTGTCGAAAACAGATTCATTGATTATTTCAAATCGGATACGGAACTCTATCAGGGTCTGATTTTCATCGATCAGGAGTTAGGCGGCACAGTCCCACTGGAAGTGCTGCTTGAAGCGCCTGTAGCCACTAAAGATGCAGGCGAGGAATTTGAAGTAGATGATGAATTTTCGGATTACCTGGATGAAGAAGAGGATAGCTTCACTCAACAAAGTTACTGGTACAATCGTCGAGGTATAAGCAAAGTCAGCGCAGTTCATGATTACCTTGAAAATCTTGACCAGATTGGCAAAGTGCTGTCGATCTCCAGCACTGAAAAAGTATTTCGCCAGTTAGCCAAAGGCGAAGAACTGGAAGATTTTCACCTGGCGTTAATATACAAAAAAGTACCCGAAAATATAAAGGATGTTCTGATTAATCCTTATATTTCAAAGCAGGGAGATCAGGCAAGACTGGTCGCAAGAATTAAGGATTCCGACCACACACTTATTCGTAATGACTTATTAAATAAAATCAAAAAAGACATTAATGAAACACTAGTTAGCAATGGTGAACATGTGCGACTGAGTGGAATCAGCGTACTCTACAATAATGTTCTACAAAGTTTATATCAATCGCAGATATTAACACTGGGGACGGTATTTATTTGTATTCTGCTCATGCTGCTGGTTTTATTCCGAAGTTTTTCTCTGGCTATAATTGGCACACTACCCAATATTTTTACGGCATTTTTCATATTAGGCTCAATGGGATTACTGGGAATACCTTTGGATATCATGACTATCACAATTGCGGCCATCACTATAGGTATTGGCGTAGATTATGCGATTCATTATATTCATCGCTTCAAAAAAGAAACCAGTCAGGGAGCCAGCTATCCGCAGGCGATTAGCACGGTACAACTCACCGTTGGCAAAGCCTTATATTACACATCAATTACTATCACGCTGGGCTTTATTATTCTGGTGACATCCAGTTTTAAACCATCTATTTACTTTGGTTTGTTTACCAGCATTGCAATGGTTGTGTCTCTGTTAGCCACATTTACAATTATTCCTTTACTCTTAAACTGGTTAAAACCTGTCAAGGTTTATTATTAGAAGAAGACTTATCACAGGAATATTGTTGCTGAAGAAGATTCACAAGCACATAGGTGGCTGAGCGGTTTTTTTCAGTCACGTTTTTTTCTATGTAATCTACGTAGTGCTTGATAACAGCATCAAGATTGATTTTACCTTTATCACACAAGCGTTTAGACAGACTCATCAATTCAATACTGGAAGCAACATAGCCGGAACACACACCGGCTTCGAGCTGGCTTACCGGTTTCTCCAGAGAGATAAACTTGAGGTATTCGCCACAATATTCACCCAGAGTGCCTGCCTGATAAAAAGAAGCATGACAGCCATTGGATAATATAAACAGATATATAATTTTAGTTAATTTAGAAGGAAAGAAAAAACGAACACTCGACATCTATCAAAATCCTGTATTTATAATCCGCCTAACATTAGCAGATTATACATAAAGGGCGAATTAAAATTCACGGATAGATTACATCAGAAATGGTCACTGAATATTCATCATCAGCACGTCGCTGGTGTGGATCAATATTAATATCTACAGGATAGCCCAGTACTTCGTCATAACTAACACGAACTGAGCCGTATTCTGAGTTTGAAGCTTTTTGTATTTCACCAAACCATTCTTTAATAGTTAGCAACTGTTGCCTAATCTCATTCGGCACAGATTGTTTACCACTCATATATTCAGCACGTATTATTTTTTCTTGTTTAACATAAATACGCATTGCTTGCTTATACTCAGATGAACAAAAACATTTTCGAGTATATACATAACTGTAATCAGAAATATTCACAGTATTCCATAAATGCTGATATTTACTCAACTCCTCATCGTTATTGTTTTCATAGGCGAAACCCCATGAAGCCATGTTCACTGCAATAACGGCTACGATCAGAACCCGATTTCCAATCATAAGTGCGCTTCTTGGCGTCGTTGATATCCATACATACCCAGCATCGTTAAAATAAACAATAAATCGAGACTGCCCGCGCCACCACTCTCTTCTTCATTGGCCACGGGTGCAACAGGATTTACAGGATTTGTCGGCGCCGCGACTGAAGGCGTGCATTCAGAATCATTTCCGGAAATACTACAAGTACTGGTGAGAGAATTGTTTGAAGCATTCACTTCCTGAACATCCGCAGTATCTTCACTAACATTTTGATTGATATCCACACGTGTGGTCATTGCATTGACTTTGACAGTTGCAAGCACTGGAAATGACAATGGAGGATTATTCACCGTATAGGAATACGAGCCGCCACCCGCAGCAATAGAATAATTCACGCCATTAGCTATAACTGTAACGAAAATTCCTTCTACATCATTGATAGTTCCGGATAGATTTACTCGATCTACTGATTTAAAACCATTTACTCTGGTGCCAGTGTAAGCAGAAGAAAATTCCAGACTGGCATTTAATACCCCGTTGTTGCCTGCCTGTTCAACAATAGACACATCCGCAGGGAAATCCATACATAACTCTGGTGTAGCCAAGGCTGAAAGAGTTGCTTCAATACCATCGGCCGAACAGGAAGAAAAGTTCGTCAGCATGAATGAAGGATCAATAATTGGAGACATAATGTATGTTGCGGATGGACACACCTCATTGGCTCCGGGTCCGTCGTGATCTGACCCTAGATTGTGCGCCAGTTCATGTGCGACAACTAGAGCAGTCAGAGCGATGTTGGGACTGGCCCCCTCATAAAAAATACTGGAAGTGCCAGTACTGAATCCGTTTGCTTCACAAACACTGCCCAGGTACGCCACACCCAAGGTACCTCCATTAAAATCACGACCCGTGACCAGATGAGTGAGGGCGTTGTTATTGGTAATAAACGCAATCATGGCATTGTTCTTTTTGGTTTCGATATCTGTCAGAACCACGCCAGCGTCGAGACTGATCGTAAATAATTCATTGGCCAGCATTTCCACGGTTATGGCGTCGATAGATATCTTCAGATCATTCACATAATGTCCGTCAACAATATTCAAAATAGACATCGCCATTGCCGTAGCCTGTGCACCAAACTGTGCCTGAAAGGCTAAATCAATCGCGATTTCCAGTTCCGCAATAATGCAGATACCGTTAACCTCCTGACTACAGAATTGAGCAAATGTTGCAGATAGGACTGAAGGAGAAGTAGATGGTGATGATACAGATCCACTAATCGCCATTTTAGGCATATGATCCAGCATTGAGCCGCGCTGTCTCCGCGGCCACAGGTTCCCTGCATACCTTCCACTTGAGCCACGGGTCGTGTATTCATCTCCGGCATGATTGAGGCCGCCGAGCCTTCAGGAATGGCTGCGACACGAGGCTGAATCACATGCATGGCATTATGAATAGATACGACACCCTGCCACTGCGCATCGACCCGTGATGCCCTCACCCAGCGCCCATGTTCGCCCTCGATGTAACCTGAGTAATGCTGTCCTGACTGCAAGCTATCAAGCCCATTAACTTTGGACTCAAGCCGTGTGTTTTGTGTAACAACAACCTGATAATGAAGACCCTGAATATCAACCTGAAATCGAATTTCTTCCACCGCATAAAGTGATTGACCCAATAACAGACACAACACAAACACAGCGATGCGGCATAAGCTCATAGTTAACTATATCCTTAAAACTCAACGTATACAGGGAGAGAAAATAATGTGACAAGGATCTAGTATTTAGAGAGAATTTTAGTGATATGAAGATGAAAGGTAGTAAACAAAAGATTAACAGTTACTCAGTCAGTGCTTTAGTTACTTCTTACTGAAGCTGTTTCAATACAATGTGCATTATGAAGCAAAGGCAACATCTACCTCTGATTATTCTACTGGTAATATTTATTATTCTAATGGGCTTTCCTCAATCCTGGCGCAATCAGCTGTATTTTCATTTAGAACATTTTACTCAGGGAGAATATTGGAGGTTTCTATCAGGTCATTTTGTTCACTACTCATGGTTGCATTGCTTGAGCAATGTTATTGGCCTGTTATTACTGATGAGTATTTTCAATAATACTTATAAAGAGCTTAACTGGTGGCTCGCTACTTTATTTGTCGCCACATTCATTAGTAGCGCACTGTTGTTTCAGAGTTCACAATTGAATTGGTATATGGGATTTTCAGGCGTACTGGCAGGCTTGTTTACCTACGCTGCTGTAAAGACTTATCAGGAACATGTGAGATTATCCCTGGTTATTATCATCTCTCTCAGTATGTATGTGTTTTTGAAGCTACAGGAAGGCGAGCTGGTACGCTCATACATTATCAGCGAAGTGAAGGCTTCATCATATGCCCATGCCTATGGTTTATTGGCAGGATTCATCTATGGCACATTAGAACAGATCTTAACCTGCTCCAAGCGAAGGTAGCTATAAAGTATAATGCTCTAGATTAAACAATGCAGGGCTTGCGTCGGTGATAATACTTAACATCGCGGAAGCTTACATCTTCAGCTCCACCGCCCATATACATATCTTTCACGCTGTCTGATTCTGAAAGTTCCTTAGCGGAACCTTTAAGTACCACGCGGCCATTTTCAATAATGTAACCCGTTTTAGCGTATTTAAGCGCAATATTGGCGTTTTGCTCGGATACCAAAAAGCTCACACCGTCTTTCTCGTTTAAGGTTTTAACAATTTCAAAAATTTCTTCAATTAACTGTGGTGCCAAACCCATTGAGGGCTCATCAAGAAGAATAAGATTAGGTCTGGCCATCATGGCTCTACCCATTGCTACCATTTGTTGTTCGCCACCAGAACATAATCCGCCTAAATTTTTTCTACGATCACTAATACGTTTGAATCGCTCATAAACATATTCAAGATCCTGTTTCACAGATGCGGAGTCTGCATTACGAATAAATGAACCTGTTAGAAGATTTTCCTCAACAGTCAGGTGACCAAAAATGTGTCGGCCTTCAAGTACCTGTACGACTCCGGCCTTAACCATGTCATATGGTGACATTGTTCGAATATCAACACCTTTATACTCAATAGAGCCCTTACTGACCTCTCCACGCTCAGCTTCCAGCAATCTTGAAACGGCTTTACAGGTCGTTGTTTTTCCAGAACCATTCGCACCTAATAGTGAAACAATTTCACCTTTCTGAACCTCTATGGATACGCCATGTAATGCCGAAATTACACGCGAATATAGAACTTCAATATTTTTAATAGATAAAATAGGTGTTTCGGTACTCATTGTTTAACCTTATATATGTCTTTTAAAAATAACCTGCCGGAGTTAGTAATTCCGGCAGGTAATTATAATTTTATGATTTGCTATCGATCTTAAAGGTCGAAGTCATCATCATTGTTGTTTGCATCACAAGGGCGTCTTTCGAT
>CAZWQM010000034.1:0-14126 GCA_964636225.1 uncultured Thiotrichales bacterium
GGGAAACGAGATTCGAACTCGCGACCCCAACCTTGGCAAGGTTGTGCTCTACCACTGAGCTATTCCCGCAAATTGGCGTAGGCGGGTATTCTAGTGCAATTCATAAGTCTGTCAACGAAGTGTTTGTTTATATTTGTTATTTTCGTGACCTACTTGCCGAAAATTGTTCTGTTTTGGCTAATATATTGCAAAATTTACTTGAATTGACGCTATTCTGATCTAAAGGCGGCTCTCAAATAACCCAGCATGGAAACCACCGTCAGCACTGCCGCGATGTCCAATAACCATTTGCCAGCTTCATACATGGGAATCCCCATCACCGGGTGATACCAGAGCAGAAACACAATGGCGATAATTTGTACGGTTGTTTTGATTTTCCCCAAGGATGACACGGCAACTTTACCCCGCTTGCCCAGTTCCGCCATCCATTCTCGTAGTGCCGATACGGTAATTTCACGTGCTATAATAATCAGCGCAGGAATAAGCACATGCAGATTGGGCTGGCGATAAATCACGATCACCAACGCGCACACTACAATTAGCTTGTCTGCCACCGGATCCAGAAATGCACCAAAAGCGGAGGTTTGATTAAGCTTTCTCGCCAGATAACCATCCAGTAGATCGGTCAATCCAGCCACAATGAAGATGATGGCCGCCGCAGGCTTGGCGTACGCAAAAGACGAAAGGCACACCACAATCATCAACGGGATTAAGGCAATCCGCAGTAGCGTGAGTATGTTTGGTATGGTGTAAGACATTTTATGTTTAGTTAATCACTGTGCAGTATTTCATGTATGGATTGCGCCAGTTGTTTACTGATTCCGCTGACTTTGGCCAGTTCTTGCTCGCTAGCGCGCTCAATTCCTCGCAGACCACCAAAATGTTTGAGCAGGCTTTGTCGTCGTTTTGGTCCCAGCCCGGCAATTCCTTCCAGTGTTGACATTTTACGTGATTTATGTCTGCGTTTCCGGTGACTTGTAATGGCAAAACGATGCGCTTCGTCACGAATCTGTTGAATTAAATGCAAGGCGAGCGAATCGCCGCCCAAATGGATCGGTTGTTTATCGCCCAGTATAAATAATTGCTCCATGCCTGGCCGTCTTTCCACTCCCTTAGCCACACCTACCACCAGCACATCCGTGACTTGCAGGTCTTTCATCACCTGCCCGGCTTGAGTGAGCTGGCCTTTACCGCCATCAATAAACAGAATGTCCGGCAGCTTGCCTTCGCCTTTTTGCAAGCGCGTGTAACGGCGTGTCAGCGCTTGCAGCATGGCGGCATAATCATCTCCCGGTGTAATGCCTTCAATATTGAATTTGCGATACTCCGACTTGCGCGGCCCTCCCCTGTCAAATACCACGCATGAAGCAACTGTGAGTTCTCCTGAAGTATGACTGATATCAAAACATTCCATGCGTTGAATAGGGCCGGTTAATTTGAAGGTTTCTTCCAGCGCGGTAAAGCGTTGCTCCATTCCTGCCTGACTCGCCAGACGCGATTCAAATGCTGTGACTACATTTTTATTGGCAAACTCCAACCATCGAGCACGTTTGCCACGTACAGAGAACGTCAGTTTGACTTTAGCTTCACGTTGATTGGAAAGCATTTCTGCCAGCAGTTCACTCTCAGCCGGTTCAATCGCGGTAATGATTTCTTCTGGCGGTCTGCGATGTAAGTAATACTGCCCAATAAAATAGTGCAGTAATTCGTGTTCGTTATAATGCGCGGGTGTTTTGGGAAAAAAACATTTATTACCCAGGTTCATTTTGTTGCGCACCTGAAACACCTGCACACAGGCCAGCGCGTCACGCATTTTGCAAGTGATAATATCACAGTCCCCCGAAAGATCACTGACATACTGTTGTTGTGATACTTGCCGAAGCGCATCAATTTGATCACGCAGTTTGGCGGCATGTTCAAATTCCAGATTGGTCGAAGCATTTTCCATTTCGCCAACCAGGTGGTTAATCACCTGTTCACTTTTACCCTGTAAAAATTTGCGCGCATAGTCGACATCTTTGGCGTAGATTTTTTCACTCACCATATTTACGCACGGTGCGGTACAACGTTCAATTTGATATTGCAGGCAAGGACGCGAACGATTGCGATATTCACTTTCACTGCACTGACGTACTTTAAATGTTTTCTGCAACAGACTTAGCGTTTCACGCACTGCGCCCACACTGGCGTATGGTCCGAAATATTCACCTTTCTTTTTTTTCGCGCCACGATAAAAACTTAAACTGGGGAATTCATGGCCCGACAACAATATATAAGGGTAGCTTTTATCATCGCGCAGAAGAATATTGTATTTTGGTCGATGCTCCTTGATGAGGTTGTTTTCTAGCAACAGGGCTTCGGCCTCGGTATTAGTCACCGTGACTTCCATGTTGGCGACCTGCTTAATCATCTGTTGAATACGCGGGCTAATGCCTCTGCGACTAAAATAAGAAGAAACGCGCTTCTTAAGGTTCTTGGCTTTGCCTACATAGAGAATAGTCGCATCACAATCCAGCATGCGATATACACCCGGTTGTTGAGTCAGCGTTTTCAGAAACGCCTTGTCATCAAATTGTAGAAGTTCTTCAGACAATGTTAATGTCGCTACGAGCCAATCAGATCTCGTATTTTAGCGAAGACTGCTTCAAATTGGTCGACCGTCAGACGTTTCGTGGATGTGTTATAACGACTGCAGTGATAAGAATTCACCAGTGTAAATTGATCTGGCAGTTGATGAACTGCCCCATGAGCAAATGGATAGTCTTTTAAACGCATTCCCAGGGAACGCAGAGTAGTTTCATGTGCAATTCTGCCCAGCGCCAGAACAACATGCTTAACAGAAAGCGCAAGTAGTTCCTGCTGTATGTATTGATTGCAGGTTTTAATTTCTGCCGGCGTGGGTTTGTTTTGTGGTGGCACACACTTCACGGCATTAGTGATGCGCGTATCCTTGAGTTGCAAACCATCTTTTATATGCACAGATTCCGGTGCATTGGAAAAGCCAAACTTATATAAAGTTTCATACAACAGTATACCGGCATAGTCTCCGGTAAAAGGACGCCCCGTTGCATTGGCCCCATGCAGACCAGGGGCTAACCCGACAATTAATAATCGAGCCTTGTCATCACCAAATGGAGGCACCGGCTTACAGAAGTAATCCGGATATTTTTGTTTGGACTCTGCCAGATAGTCCGCAAGACGTTCACATTGCTTGCAACGTGTGGAAAATTTATTACCTGCCATGGTTTCGCTGCGTTTTGCTTTATTCGTAAATAAGCATTTGCCTAATTCACAAGAAGTTTGGTTTGAATAGATATTTTGAATATTACTGGATTACCGCTTTTTCAGGAATGACAAGAGTGGAAAGTTTAATGTACCCCGCGTCATCCCCGTGCAAACGGGAATCCATCAAGCAAAAATTCACAAGTCTAAAATCTAATACGATATCTACGTCTAGAAAATAATTAACGCAGAACCCCAGGTAAACCCTCCACCAAATGCTTCCAGGATGATTGATTCACCTTTGTTAATGCGCCCATCACGCACCGCTGTATCCAGTGCAAGTGGTACTGACGCTGCTGATGTATTGCCATGCGTATCGACTGTCACCACAACACGATCCATGGGCAGTTTCAGTTTTCTGGCAGTCGCCTGAATAATGCGAGTGTTAGCCTGGTGAGGTACCAGCCAGTCTATTTGCTCTTTTGTGAAGTTATTGGCAGCCAAGGTTTCATCAGCAATTTTACCCAATGTATTCACTGCCATTTTAAAGACTTCGTTGCCTTTCATGTAAATGTAGGCTTCGCCTTGTTTTAATAACTCGTATCCTTCTGAAATACCGCGTGGCACATGCAATAAATGTTCGTAACTGCCATCCGCATGCAGATGAGTTGACAGAATGCCCGGCTCTTCACTGGCTTCCAGCACAACCGCACCAGCACCATCTGCAAACAACACGCAAGTACTGCGATCGTTCCAGTCCACAATTCGCGAAAGCGTTTCAGCACCAATCACTAGCGCAGTTTTAACACTGCCTGCTTTTATGAAGTTATCCGCAATGGCCAGTGCATAAACAAAGCCGGTACACACAGCTTGCACATCAAACGCTGGGCAGCCATGTACATCCAAACGTTTTTGAATTAAGCATGCGGTGCTGGGAAATACTTTATCCGGTGTGGTGGTGGCGACAATAATTAAGTCGATATCTTCTTTGGATTTACCTGCCATTTTCATTGCGCGTCGTGCGGCAACCACACCCAGATCAGCAGTGGTTTCACCTTCGGCAACAATGTGACGTTCTTTTATCCCCGTACGTTCCTGTATCCATTCATCTGATGTATCTACCATGGTTTCAAGGTCTTGGTTGGTTAAGACCTTTTCTGGCAAGTAACTTCCGGTGCCAACAATTTTTGAGTATTTCATAATCCGTTTACGTCAAATAACTTTCTAGTTGTTTATCGATCAGCTTGGGTACACCTTTCTTGGCTTCGATGTAAGCGATCGAAATGGCATTTTCAAACGACAATGCATCCGCACCCCCGTGACTTTTAATAACAATGCCTTTAAGACCCAGCAATGACGCACCATTATAGCGCCTTGGATCAATGGAATGTTTGAATTCTTTAAGTATGGGTGTGGCTAACAGGGCTATGAACTTAGTAAACATGTTTTTGGAAAAGGACTTTTTCGCATAGCTGGAGATCAGCTTGGCAACACCTTCACTGGTTTTAAGTGACACATTGCCTACAAAACCATCACAGGCAATGACATCCACATCACCACAAAAAATATCATCACCTTCGACGTAGCCAATATAATTTAACGAGCTCTTACTCAATAATTCATTGGCCTCTTTCACCTGATCGTTGCCTTTAATCGCTTCAGATCCGACATTTAGCAAGCCCACTCTTGGCTTTGCAATTTCATCTACGGCACTGGCCAGTACGGAACCCATGACCGCAAACTGAAATAGATTTTCTGCTTTACAATCGACATTAGCTCCCAGATCCAGCATGTGTGTATGTCCGTTTAGACTGGGCAACGTGGTATTGATGGCAGGGCGATCAATACCCGCCAGGGTATGTAATACATAGCGTGCAGTGGCCATTAAGGCACCCGTGTTGCCAGCGCTGACACAGGCTTGCGCGTGATTGTCTTTTACCAGGTTAATGGCCACACGCATTGAAGAATCTTTTTTGGAACGCAATGCCTGTGCGGGTGGTTCGTTCATTTCAACCACTTGCGATGCATGGTGAATCTGCAATCTGTCCGATTCGCTGGCAGATGCTCGCTCCAGTTCCTGTTCAAGCAGAGCGCGATCCCCCACCAGTATTAGATGGATATCGTCATATCTCTTTAACGCCTTTAGCGCTGCGGGCACCACGACCGTTGGACCGAAGTCGCCACCCATGGCATCAAGCGCAATCTTGTTATTCATAACGATAGAAAACAGTAACGCAACACTTTGGGAGTGTTGCGTTAGGAATATTTAACACTGGTTTTTGAAGTTGTACGAAAAACGACTAATCTTCGTCTTCGTCTACTTCGTCTTGCTTAATAACCTGACGTCCACGGTAGAAACCATCGGGACTGATGTGGTGTCTGCGATGAGTCTCACCGGTAGTAGGCTCGATCGAGAGAGTTTCAGATTTTAATGCATCATGTGCACGACGCATGCCTCTCTTCGATGGTGTTTTCCTGTTTTGTTGTACTGCCATTGGTGATCTCCAATCTATCTTTAAAGTTTTAAGTCTTTCAGCTTGGCAAACGGATTTTGCTTCTCATCCGTTGGCACTTCATCAAATTCATGCATCCATTGTTGCACCGAGGAATCACATGTTTCCATCTCTGAGTGTTTCGCAACAATTGGCATTGAGAGAATAATTTCATCTTCAATCAATGTCGCCGTGGAAATCTGTGGTTCATTGTATTCAAAGATTTCATGTCCCTCTTCACTTGCCAACTCAACCGCGTTGGGTGTGACTAATAGCAGTTGAAATTCACCACTTATGGGAATGGCTGCATCCCCCATACACCGTTGGCACGATTGCACGATCTTGCCCTCAATAGTACCTTTCACCATTGGGAATAGCAGCGACGAAGTTGAAAACGTCATCGTTACGTAAAACTCACCGTCCGAGTTAGGCGCAATTTCCATAATTCTTGGCATATCCTGAACGGGTATACTGCCTGCAAACTGACGCCCGCGTTTAGCAAAAAGTACGGGGTCAAAATGCAAAGGTAGATCGTTGCTCATTCGGCGGCCAAGTGTATAGATTGACTTAAGTTTCGTCAAAGTTTTTACTGAAATCAACTACTTCTTAAGCCTGTTTCACCTGATTATTTGGAAAATAACCCATGACCCGTCTGATTCTTGCTTCAAGCTCCCCCTACCGCAAGGAATTGCTGGAAAGACTGCATCTCGAATTTGAATGTATTTCACCCAATATTGATGAATCCAGCCTGAAAAATGAGCTCCCTCATGACTATGTCCAGCGCCTTGCGATCGAAAAAGCGGCCGAGATTGGCAAATCGTACCCGGGCAGCCTAATCATAGGCTCAGACCAGTGTTGCGTGAATGATCACACCATTCTCGGCAAACCCAAAGACTACGATCATGCGATACAGCAGCTCAGTGCCGCTTCCGGGCGTTGCATTAAATTTCTGACCGGCGTTTCCATACAACATCCACAATCCGGCTGGCACCGGGAATGGGTGAATACTTTTACAGTCGAATTCCGAAAATTATCGCGTGATGAAATTGAGCGTTACCTGGAAATTGAACAACCTTTTAACTGCGCTGGAAGCTTTAAATCTGAAAAGCTGGGAATTTCCTTATGCCAGTCCATGCGTGGAGATGACCCCACAGCACTGATTGGTTTGCCGTTAATACAAGTTACCCAATGTTTAAGAGAATTTGGTTTGCAGATGCCCTGAGCAATGTCATTGCAATAGTAGGAATATCCATTTTATAAACGTTACGCATTGGCTGGATTCCCGCTTACGCGAGAATGACTCAATCACGTCACCCAGTGTAACTGCGAGAAAATGGCAGAAATATCAGGAAATGCAGGAGCAATTTTTAATGGGAACGGGAAGCTATTCAGCACCTGTCAAACATTGACTGGATTCTCGCTTAGGCGTGAATGACAAAGGCATGGTTGAAAATTGTAAAGCGTCATCCCCGCGCAGGCGGGGATCCATTCAATTAACGCAACTGCACGCCTTCAAACATCAACCTCAGTTGTGAACCAACAGAACTGCCAATTCGGCCTGCCAGTCGCTGAAAAATGTCTTCCTGATAGGAGTAATCAACAATATCTTCTGCTCCGACCACTTCGCGGGCAACATAACCGGCGCTTCCCATTCCATCCACCAAACCTAATTCCATGGCTTTTCTTCCGGTCCAGAATAATCCCGTAAATAAAGTTGGATCGTCGGATAAACGATCTCCACGCCCTTTTTTAACGACATTAATAAATTCCTGATGAATATCATTCAACATGGTTTGCACATGTTTCTTTTCAACAGGATTTTCTGGTGAAAATGGATCCAGCAGCGCTTTGTGTTCACCCGCCGTCAGTAGACGTCTTTCAACACCTAATTTTTCAATAGCTTCTTCAAAACCAAAGCCATCCATACGCACACCAATAGAACCTACTATACTGGATTCATTAGCGAAAATTTTATCTGCCGCCACAGCGACATAAAGTCCTCCGGAAGCACAGATATCTGAAACTACTGCATATAAAGGTTTTTCCGGATACATTTCGCGCAGGCGTGTAATTTCACTATTAATATAAGCCGACTGCACCGGAGACCCACCCGGGCTGTTAATACTCAAAATGACAGCCGCTGAATGTTCATTTTCAAACGCTGAACGCAGACCCGAAACAATATTATTAGCACTGGCATGTTCACCATCGGCAATAACACCCACCATACTGACTAATGCAGTGTGACGTTTGGCTGGCATTAATGTATCAGAGCTTTTAGATCCCACCAAGGCGATAAAAAACGCAATCAAATACACAACAAAGAATAGCTTAAAAAATATTCCCCAACGTCGAGCACGACGCTGTTCTTTGAGCCCGGCATTGGCCAATTCAATAATAGCTTCACGTTCCCAGTTTGGTTTTGATTCATCCATTCGGCACAGTTACCTCAAATAAAATTGTCATTAGAAAATTATGCAGCGATTTTAACATGTATGTGTGTAAGGATTTTTTCTCTACTCACCTTTTCGCAGCCGTTTACACAGATTTTTCAGCTCACTGGATAGTGGCGCTCTGAACTCCATGGTTTGACTCAGGCTTGGCAATGCCAGTTTTAAACAAGCTGCATGCAAAAACATTCTTTGTAAACCTGTTTTTTGCAGGGATCGGTTATATTCAAAATTGCCATAACGCTTATCACCAGCAATCGGATGGCCTTCCAGTTGCGCATGGACACGAATCTGGTGGGTACGCCCGGTCAGTATACTGGCGCTCATCAGTGTATGTTGATTGAAGCGTTCGTGAGTAGTAAAGATTGTTATCGCATGTTTACCGGTTTCTTTAGCCAGCATCTTTGAACCTTCGCTTTGATTGCCCTGCTTTTCCAGCGCATGTTCCACATGATGGCTTTTGACATTCCAGTCACCTTTCACCAGCAAGGTGTAGGTTTTTTCAGAATTGCCGGCATGCAATGCCGTTTGTACGTCCAGCAGGGCGCGTCGGGTTTTGGCCATAACAAGGCAACCACTGGTTTCCTTGTCAATTCGATGAGCCAGTTCCAAATAGGGTTGATGCTCGCGACTGGCACGAAAAATTTCGATCACACCCCAGTGCTCACCACTCCCACTGTGCACAGCAATACCTGCTGGTTTATTAACCACTAGTAAGTGTTCATTTTCAAAAATAATTTGATTTTCCAGCTGTTCGATCATATCCAACGGCACCTTAGGCCGCGAAGAATTGCGCTGTTCATCCGAGATGGGTGGCAATCTGACCATATCACCCAGTTGAACCCGATATACGGGTTTTACGCGTCCTTTGTTCACACGAACCTCTCCACTGCGCAAAGCTCTATAGATACGACTTTTTGGGACTTTATTGAATTGCGAGAGTAAAAAATTGTCTATTCTCTGACCAACATGGGATTCGTCAATTTCTACCAGTTTTGCTTTACTTACAGTCACTTATATTTAAAACCTGAGGTCATTGCCGCTCAACGAAATGATTGATATAGTTCGGATATTAAGTTATTTGAGCACTGCAGTTACGAATTACTCAAGTCACTCTCAGTGCACCTCTATACATAAGGATGCGCATAAAAAGCCAAACAGCTTAATTACCTTAATTTCTGAATTTAATAATAATCAGAGTTTATACAGATTTTACTCCCGTCACGATGGGCAGAGTAAATAAAATAAAAGAATGTTCGTTCTACTTTCAATTTGCAGTTTACTAATCAGTTTTGTTGAAGATTCCATAGCTTCATGCATGGAAGTCTTGGGCCTGTCCGGGGTTGGTGGACAAAGCGCTCGCAATGATTTGATCTTAGCACTGCCATTGAAAGCGGAAAAAGAAATCCGAGACCAATATGAAAAGAATACTAGTCAATGCAACGCAGCAAGAGGAATTACGTGTTGCGATGGTCGATGGCCAAAAGCTATACGATCTCGACATCGAAGTTCCATCTCAAGAACAAAAGAAAGCCAATATCTACAAAGGAATTATCACTCGAGTTGAACCGAGTCTAGAAGCCGCCTTTGTTAATTACGGTGTAGATCGCCACGGTTTCCTACCCTTCAAGGAAATCTCCAAGATATATTTTAAGGATAATAACACCCCTCAAGGTGAACGCCCGCCGATTAAAGACCTGATTGAAGAAGGCCAACAGCTTATCGTTCAGGTGGAACGTGAAGAACGTGGTAACAAAGGTGCGGCACTAACTACCTTTATTAGTCTGGCCGGCCGCTATCTGGTACTGATGCCAAACAATCCACGCGCCGGTGGCGTGTCGCGTCGCATTGAAGGTGATGATCGCAAGGAAGTACGTGAAGCTTTGGATCAGGTCACTATTCCGGATAGCATGGGTGTCATCGTGCGTACTGCCGGAGTGGGACGTACCAGCCAGGAATTGGGTTGGGATGTGGCCTACCTGGAAAAAGTATGGAATGCTATTGAGGCTGCTTCCGAACAAAAACAGGAACCTTTTCTGATCTATCAGGAAAGCAACGCGATGATTCGCGCCCTGCGCGACCATTTCCGCAATGACATCAATGAGATCATCATTGATGATCGGGCTGTCTATCAGGATGCGTATCGCTTTCTAGAACAGGTCATGCCTAATGATCTGCGCAAGCTGAAATTTTACGAAGATCATGTTCCGCTATTTAACCGCTACCAGGTTGAAGCCCAGATCGAGTCGGCCTTTCAGCGTACAGTTAACTTGCCTTCCGGTGGAGCCATTGTTATCGACCATACAGAAGCTCTGCTTTCGATCGACATCAACTCTGCACGTGCAACCAAAGGCAGCGACATTGAGCAAACTGCTTTGCAGACCAATCTGGAAGCGGCCGATGAAATTGCCCGTCAGTTACGTCTGCGTGATTTGGGCGGCCTGATTGTGGTGGACTTTATCGACATGATGTCGAATAAAAATCAGCGAGAAGTGGAAAATCGTCTACGTGATGCGGTCGAAGTCGACCGTGCACGCATTCAGATCGGTCGTATCTCCCGTTTTGGCTTACTGGAAATGTCTCGCCAGCGTTTACGTCCTTCATTGGGCGAATCCAGCCAGATCGTTTGTCCACGCTGTACTGGGTATGGCACCATCCGTACCAGCGAGTCACTTGCGCTTGCCATTCTTCGCTTGCTGGAAGAAGAAGCCATGAAAGAAAAAACCGGAAAGGTTATTGCTCGCGTACCAGTCGATGTTGGAACCTTCCTGCTAAACGAAAAGCGTTTGTCCCTGCAAGAAATTGAGCGTCGACACAAAATTGATTTGATTATCGTTCCCCAGACAAAGCTGGAAACGCCGCACTTTGAAGTACAGCGTGTTCGCAGTGACGATAAAGAAACTGAAGGAAAAACCAGTTACGAACTGAGCACAAGTGAAGATGAGAACGTGGAGATCACCACCACGACACGTCGCGCAGTTGATAAACCGGCTGTTTCGACAATCACTATGGATACTCCCGCACCCATTCCCAGTCTGGAACAGAAGCCTGCAACCGACTCAAGTTCTAAAGGTGTTTTTTCACGTATCTTTGGCTGGCTGTTGGATGACACTACCAAGGAAGAGCCAAAACAGACAGAAGACGCACGCAAAGAATCACCGCGTCGTGATCGATCCAGTAACAACCGTAGCCGCAGCAACAATAACCGGCGCAAGAATCCTAATCAACGCAGCTCTAATCGAAAAAACGATCAGGATGGAAACAAAGTAGATCAAGCAAAATCCGAGGGTGACAAAAGCACGTCTGAAAATCGAGGGCGCAGCCGCAGCCGTAGTCGAAACCGTAATCGCAATCGTAACCGACCGGATTCGCAACGCAGTCAAAATCGCAGTCAAAACGAGGAAGCTCCGGATAATAAACAAAATGAATCGGCGAAAAACCTGCCGGTGCAGGTGGAGAAAAATTCTACGCCTGAGCCCACGGTAGACACCTCGCCCGCAACTCAGGCACAAGAGCCAAAAAATGCCGCCGTGAATTCATCCCAACCTGAGAACAATCGTCCAGATACGTCGGTAAAAACACCTGCCGAAAGCCCATCAACGACTCAACAAGCGACCTCAGAAAACTGATAACATGTAGCGAGTAAGTTATTAAAGGTGGTGACGTTTACGCATCACCTTTAATAAATTCCAGCAGGTCTCTTCAATCATTTCAAACACGCCTTCAAAAAAATCACTGTCCCGGTAGTATGGATCCGGCACTTCTTCCCCTTTTTTACTCGGGTGATACTGCAAAAATAATTCGATTTTATCCCGATGTCTCAGAGGTGCTTTCACTTGCAGAAAGCTCATGTTGCTTTTGTCCATCGGCAGTATGTAATGAAAGTTTTCAAAGTCTTTTTCAATCACTTTGTGCGCTTTCAATAAGGATAGATCATAATCTTTTGCCATTGCCACTTCGCAAGCGCGCGGATCGGGTTTTTCGCCTTCATAATAGGCATGTGTACCTGCCGAATCCGCGTAGATAAGATCATCCAGGCCGTGCGTTCTAACTAAGTGATTAAAAACACCTTCTGCAGTGGGAGATCGACAAATATTTCCCATACACACAAATAGTACACCAATTTTTCCCGTCCCTGCCACTTTGTTTCTCTTAACCTCGCGGTTTCATACTGGCAGTGGCCAATGCCCACAAGATGGCTTTTCCACACCATAATGCCAAATAGAAAATAAACACACGTTTCCAGATTTCAAACGTCTCAAAATTTAGATTAGCTTTGGTGTGTTGCATCACAAAATCAAATGGTTTGTCGCTGACAAAAATTTCATATGCCGGAATTAGCACAAATGAGATCAGCAAAGCAATAAACAAATATATGAAAATGCGCCTAATAAATAATGTCATATCTTTATTTGGAAAATTCCAACCGTTGGCCTAAAGCTTTCTCTTCTGTTAAGACACCATTAGCATAAACAATATTTCCATTCACAATCGTCGTGTCTATGCTGGATCTGAAGTTAATTCCGTCAAACGGCGACCAGCCACATTTGTACAATACTTTATTGGCCGTGTCTGTACAGCCCTGTTGCATATCAAGCAGCACAATATCCGCCCAATAGCCTTCGCGCAGGAAACCTCTGTCTATAAGCCCAAACCGTTTTGCTACACTATGGCTGGAAGCCTCCACAAGACGCTCAAGAGTCATTTTATTATCCTGCACATGTTCCAAGGCACTAACCAATGCATATTGAACCAATGGCAAACCGGCAGCGACTTTAAAATAGCTTCCGGTTTTCTCATCCAAAGTATGCGGCGCATGATCTGTTGCAAGCACATCAATTCGGCCTTCGGCCAGAGCCTGCACCAATGCATCTCTGTCCTGCGCATGTTTAATGGCAGGATTACATTTAATAAAACCGCCACGTTGCGCATAGTCCTGATCACTAAAAAACAAATGATGTGCACACACTTCAACAGTGACTTGTTTATTCTCAACCGGGCCAGTATCAAAAAATTCAAGTTCTTTAGCCGTGGTCAGATGTAATACATGCAGTTGTGTCCCAAACTTTTTCGCAAGACTTGTGGCTTTCAATGAAGACAGATAACAAGCCTGTTCTGAACGAATTTCTGGATGCATTTGCATGGGAATATTTTCACCATATTGTGCCCGAAATTTATCTTCATTGGCATAAATGGTAGGACTGTCTTCACAATGAGTCACAACGATAGTTTGTGCCTCAGCAAATATTTTTTCCAGTATTTCATCTTTATCAACGAGCATATTTCCGGTGGAAGCGCCCATAAATATTTTGATGCCACAAGTGACACCTGGCTCCAGTCGATTCAATTCTTCTGCATTGTCATTTGTCGCGCCCAGGTAAAATGCATAGTTTCCATAACACTTGCCGGCCGCATACTGAAACTTTTCCTCCAGACGTTCCAGCGTCACGGTGGGTGGTTTTACGTTGGGCATATCAAAGAAACTGGTGATACCGCCGACAATGGCGGCTCGGGATTCAGAAGCCAGTCCGCCCTTATGACTTAATCCGGGCTCACGAAAATGCACCTGATCATCGATCATTCCAGGAATAACAAATTTACCCTGAGCGTCGATGACTTGAGAGGCCTGTGTAGCCTGTAAATCCGGCCCGATTTTGTGGATGCGGCCGTTTTCGATATACAGATCCTGCTGAGTAATCTTTCCTTCGTTAACGATTGAACCGTTGACAATCAGAATGGACAAAATTTCACCTTACTTTTTGTATGCTGGATTGACCTCTAGTGTACTTCAGCTGGCACTCATTGTCCTGAAGGAAATCTGTTGTTATCCACATTAGCGTTAACTCCTTCTGGATTCCCCCTTGCGTGGGAATGACAATTACCTCGTTTAAAATCGAAAAGGGACATCCCCGTAAAAACGGCGATCTGTGCAGCACTGATCACCTTTTACAAATCGTCATTT
>CAZWQM010000035.1:0-11158 GCA_964636225.1 uncultured Thiotrichales bacterium
TGGCGGCGGTGGTGGCGTAACGACCACATTTGGTTTGCGAGATCTTGACAATGATGAATCACTAAGAGCAACTTCGCTTTCGGCCGAATACGAAGCCACACTCATCGATAAATTAGACCTGGTTATTGGTGGTGGACGACACTGGCAGAACCCCAAGGGTTTAAGTAACGACAGCGCAAGTAGCTATATACTAGGCTTAAACTATCACGCGACGTCGCATTTCGACTTGCATGGATCCAGAGTGCGCAAAGTTAGAATGCCTTCAATCCGTAATTTATTTGATGAAGATCGTGGTAATACGAATTTGAAACCTGAAATTCTGAAAGGCTTTGAAACAGGAATGCGTTACACATTTCCAGATTCAAAGTCTGTCGTAGATGTCACAGGTTTCTATTATGATGTTGAGGATTTCATTCGCGGAGATCGTAATACAGATCTTTTTGAAAATGTTGAAGAGTCACGTATAAAAGGAATTGAACTAAGTACAGCAACAACGCTTACTTCAAAACTGGATGCACGTGTCAGCCTCAGCCTACAGGACAGCAAGGATAAAACAGGCAATGGAATCGAACAGCTGGCCAATACACCAGAAAAGATTCTGAACCTGAACCTTGACTATTCTATCAATGAAAGATTAACCGCACATGCCTCATATTTGCGAATAGAGGATCAGTACTATTACACTCGAAATGAACCCTTTGTCAAAGCAAGACTGGACAATAGTAATCGAGTAGACTTGCGCTTAATGTGGGAACCACTAACCATACCGTTCTCGGCCTTCATAAATATGCATAACATTTTGGATGAAGACTATGAAGATGAATATGCATTGCCTCAGGCGGGAAGAATGATATCTGCCGGCATTACCTGGCACAACTAACCATATACAGAGAAATTTGTGCAAACGTTATTAATTGGTATCGATGATACAGACAACCTGGAAACTCGAGGCACAGGCTACCATGCCCGCCAGCTCATGGACCAGTTGCATAAGCACAATCTTGCTCAAGTCACCGGAGTTACACGGCATCAATTGTTTTTTGATGATCGTGTTCCTTATACGTCACACAACAGTTCTGCCTGTTTATCCACCCTATTTGATGGCGATATCGATACACTAGTTAACTTCTGCAAAACGTTTATGTTAAGTATTGCTGCAGAAGGATCAGATGTAGGTTTATGCATAGCAAATACTCAACAAGCCGAAGCGGCCACAGATTTTGGACATCGAGCAAAAACCGAGATCGTTACGCAGTCTCAGGCACAGGAATTAGCCGAGAAAATGAATATACATCTATACGGCTTAACTGGCGATCACCAAGGTATTATTGGTGCATTATCTGCTTGCGGACTGTTTGTTGATGGAAATGATGGGCGTTACATCTGGGCTAAGGGTGTACGAGAACATGCCAATGAAACACTTCCAATGCATACATTAATCAATGTTATAGGGATTGATCAGGTGAGTGTACATAATGGCAACCGATTAACTGTTAAAGAAGCAACAATTGCCTTAGGCCCTTGGCCAAGACCTATACGTAAAAATAATCAGTCTGAATTATTAGTGGAGAAAATTGATGAGAACCGTTACCAAGTCCTGGGAAAAGACATTATCAAAGCTATTCGTCCTTGATAATCAACAGCTTAGCATACCAAGCCTGCTCCTCCTAGGCACTATTGCGGGTCTAATGTATACCCATCTACGTTACCCTCTCAACATTCCAGGACATCATGGGCTAGAGTGGATGGCATTGGTCATGTTTGGTCGCTGCTTATCTTCACAACGTTATGCTGCAACAATATTAGCCACAGGTGCCGTGGCAGGCTATTTAGCACAAATCCCTTTATTATCTTTAACAAATGAATTCAAGCCAGTGTTTGTATTTTTAATATCCGGATTTTTTGCAGATACAATTTATTGCCAATGCAGCGGTAAACTGCCCCATTTTATTAGCATAGCCCTTACAGGTGGCCTGGCGTTTATTACCAAACCCACCGCTATGTACTTTCTCTTTTTAACTGCCAACATAAAAGTGGGCATGTTTTTAAAGCACCCGGACTATTTACCCTTTATAAGTCATTTTATGTTTGGCGCACTGGGCGCAATAGGTGGCGCTATGCTTGCCAAAGCCACAATGTCCATGACAAAATAAAATTGAAAGCTTGAATCCTGGAGTATAGAAAATAGTATTTATTTAGTTTCACCTATATGTAAATGTAATCTAGGTTTTTCTAGATTATGCTTTTCGGATAACACCCAAATTACAATTTCACCTTTGTAACCGGACTGACTATTGAGACTTAGATAAATGTTTCCATTATCATCCGTTATTGCTTCTGATGGAGTGATGTAGACTTTATCTGCCCCAGGTGTAACTCGAAACGTGTAATTCAAATTAGCTATAGGTGTATTAATATCAGCTTTTTTATTAACAACGTTAAATGTCAAGCTTACTATTTCACCCGAAGGAATTCTGGCAGGCGCATCAATAAAAGATTCTACTATTTTTCCTGCGCTTGAAGAACGCAAGTAAAAGGTAGCAATTAATACAACAGCTAACGCAGCTACTATGAGTGGTACTTTGGTGAAACCATGATATTTACCTGTAAAATACTGCATTAGTATTCTCTTTTTCAAAAGAGCTGAGATCAATATATCTCAGCTCTATTATTAGCGAATAACAAATAGATTTTTATTATGACTGCGCAATATTGAATTTCTTATCCAAATTGTTCGGTTCCTGGTATAGCCAGTTAACTGCCTTACCTACTTCCGCATCATCTCTGCTCGTACCGCCAATCAGCTTTCGCGAAGTATCTCTGACCGAATTGATTGAAATCACTCCTTCCTTGATTAATTTCTCATGCGCCAACATTGCCGCCTGTTCTATCTCCGTTGTTGCGATTCTGAGGTATTTGCCTGTATTAATGTAATTACCTTGTTCTTGAGATATTCTTGCACGTTATAAATGATATTTAGATAAAACCAAATTCGCACGTGCAAAAGTGTTATCTATCTTCTCAGTAGTAGCCACATCTTGCTAGATATCATCTGCTATCTTGTTTAACGAAGTTGCCACATTATTTATCTCATCCTTTAATTTATCACTTGCATTTGTGGCACTTGTACGAAGTACAGAAGCTGTTCGCCTTGTATCCATGGCAGCAACACCCAGTTCTAGTTGTAAATATTTATAACGTGAAGTCGTCATATATAATTGTGGTAAACGAGACAGAATAACCCAGTCTTCTTCTACAATAGTGACAAGCTTGTCAACATCATTGGCATTGGATGCTTGAACAATATTTACAATTTAAATTAATAATATTGTCATTAGCATATTTGAAAATTTGTAATTGTATTTCATTAGAATCTCCTATACTGATTAATGTCATATTTTTTACTGCGTGACTGTCTTAATTAAAATAAAGATTTTTAAGTAAAATTATTAAGTATCATTCAAAACCCAATACAATAAATCACAATTAATTTTCATATAGCTTGATCTATCTTCCCAAATTCAGCCACCTAACACTCCGCTCTTTTGCTTACCGTTACGATCACTACCAGCACTCATAGTTCGATCAATTATGTGTTTCATGTTAATTAAATGTTTTTATATGTAATATTGGTAATATCAAAAACGCATTCTCATAATATAAAAACGCCAGGGTAATGATGCGCATCAAATTCGACGCATGTTAATGAATTTATTGTAATTTTCTGTCGATTACATTGATGTATAAACAGTTTTTTTTAAATTACATACACCCTGCTGAACAAGTAATTAAAACCATCCGGCATGAATGCCTATATCAAACATAGTTTTGAAGTTTCTTTGACTGAAAAGCAAACTGGGCGATTTTACCGGTTATCATTGCAATCACCGTTTGCATGGTTCACCAAATGGAAAGATGCCCGTTAAGTTTTTAAAAAGACGACATCTCACAGACTAGCCAATAATCATTTACCATCACATTGTCGTATAGGGATTCAGTTTGCAATTCCGGCTTGGATGACAACTCGTTATACATATCATTATTGCGTCACTCTATAACATTATCAAAACACACCTAATGATTTATATAGTCGAACGAGACTTTCAGATTGTGCCGCTTGCGCAGTCACTAACTCGCTGTCTGCGTCATTGACCGTACGCTGCGAATCCAGAACATCAAGAAAGGATATCTCGCCTTCCTTAAATAACTGAGTTGAAAGTTGCAATACCTTATCCGCATTAACATAAGCATTAAATAAAGCCACTCTACGAATATTAATTTTCGAGTAATCATTCAATGCATTTTCCACTTCAGAAACGGCGCCGAGAATGCTTTTACGGTATTCCTGAAAAGCCTCCAATTCTAATGCTTTAGCCGCATCAATCCTGCCTTCAATGCGCCCGAAATCCAGCAGTGAAAATGCACCACCCAGAAAAATACTCCATACCGTTGTTGAATTGATTGATACATTATCTGTAATCCCATAAAAAGCACCAACATTAAAATGAGGAAATATTGATGCGCTTTCTGCTGCTGTGACTGCAGATCTTGATTGCAGTCTTAACATAGCTGCCTGAATATCGGGTCGCTGGGTTAATACATTTGCAGGACTTATTAACACACCGCTTACATCCCCACCTGGAATGTTATCTTCATAATGAATATGTTGGTTCACTTCTTCAGGTAACAAACCTGTGAGTATTGTCAGTTGAAGTTGTGCATTAATAACAAGCCTTTCAAATTGAGGTATTGATGCTTTAGTGGTATTGACCAGGTTACTGGCACGCTCCACATCAAGTTGCGGCGCTTCTCCAACACTGAACTGATTTTGAATTAATGAAAGCGTCTCTTCCTGTATTTTTAAATTATTCTCAGCTATCACTTTCCTTTTTTGAAATTCACGCACTCGAATATAGGTGCGGGCCACATCACCAATCAGTGTTAAAGTCACATTTCTAGATTCTTCTTCAGCTGTAGCGATATTTAAGTCTGCGGATTTAACACGCTGTCTATTTTCACCAAAAACATCCAGTTCAAATGAAGCATCAAACCTTGCATCATAAAGATTATCTGAGTTTTCATTTCCAACGTCTTTTCGGCCTTTCGTACCGAGTACCTCGACCTGTGGAAAGAAAACCGAACGTTGAGTACGTTGCAACCCTCTTGCCTGGTTGATTCGTATCTTGGCAATTTCACGATCTGGGCTGTGCTCAAGCGCGATTGCAACCAAATCATTTAATGTGGGGTCATTAAATTTTTTCCACCAGGATTCGAGGTCACTAACATCGACTTCTTGGATAGCACGATTCTCATTTTGCGACCATTGGCTGGGTTGTTCCGGCTGTTCTTTTATCGTATCTGTCCCGGAACAACCCTGAAGCAGTATTGCTGCAATAAATAGCAACTTTCTTATCATCATGAATCTTCTTGCAATGTTGATACTTTTTTGCGGCCAACGGCGATCTCAATTTTTCTGACCAGCACATAAAATACAGGTGTGAAAATTAAGCCGAATAGGGTCACACCGATCATGCCTGAAAAGACAGCAATGCCGATGGCTTGCCGCATTTCTGCACCGGGCCCTGTCGCGAACGCGAGTGGAGTCACGCCCATAATAAAGGCAAGTGATGTCATAAGTATCGGACGCAAACGTAATTTCGAAGCATTAATAGTAGCTTCGATGAGTTCCACGCCCTGCTTTTCTAATTCTCGAGCAAACTCAACAATCAGAATTGCGTTTTTACTCGCAAGTCCTGCTAACACGAACAAACTTATTTGTGTAAATATATTGTTGTCACCACCGCTGATATATATACCAATTAGTGCCGATAAAATGGCCATGGGTACGATGAGAATGACGGCTAGCGGAAGCGCCAAACTCTCATACTGCGCCGCAAGTACCAGAAAAACCAATAAGATGCATAACGGAAAAATATAAACCGCTGTATTTCCCGCCAGGACTTGCTGATAAGTGAGTTCAGTCCATTCAAAGTCCATCCCCGGCGGCAAGACTTTTTGTAGGATTTCAGTAATGGCATCTTTAGCCTCACCACTTGAATAGCCCGCTTTCGCGTTTCCATTCAGATCTGCACTTCGATACGCGTTATAGCGAATAACCGTATCTGGACCAAACGTTTCACTTAGCTCAACTACCGCACCCAGTGGAACCATCTCGCCTTCAAAGTTTTTTGTTTTCAGTCGCAGGACATCCTGAGGCGAATCACGAAATTCATCATCCGCTTGTGCAATCACCTGGTACGTCCGACCAAAGCGGTTGAAGTCATTAATGTAGAGTGAGCCAAGGTAAATTTGCATGGTACGAAAAATATCATCCACTGGCACACCTAACTGGAATGCTTTGGTACGATCCACATCCGCATGAATTTGCGGCACGTTAACATTGTAACTGGAGTAAACATCTGTCAACACGGGATTCTGATAAGCCTCGTTGGTCACAGCTTGCATCGCTTGACTCAAAGCTTCATAGCCCTGATCCAATCGATCTTCGACCTGCAACTTAAACCCTCCGGTATTTCCCAGTCCCCTTACCGGAGGCGAAGGGAAAATTGCAATAAACGCATCATTGATCTGACTAAATTTTTGTTGCAGATCATTGGCAATGGCAAAGCCATTTAAGTGAGGTGCCTTGCGTTTATCAAAATCGTCAAGGGTGACAAACACAATCCCTGCACTGGATGAGTTAATAAACCCATTGATGGACAAACCCGGAAATGCAACGGCACCGGTAACACCTTCTTGTTGAAGTGCAATTTCAGACATCTCACGAATTACTTCTTCAGTACGTTCAAGGGTTGCTCCCGATGGCAGTTGTGCAAAGCTAATCAGATATTGCTTGTCTTGTGCTGGCACAAAACCTGAAGGTATCAATTTAAATAATCCAAGTGCACTGACGGATAATCCAATAAAGATGACAAGCAAAACCATTTTACGCCCAATAAATTTTGTGACGCCACGCGTATACATGGCTTGACCACGATAAAATCCATGATTAAATCGCTTAAAAAACCAGCCAAATAAAAAATCCATCCCACGTGTTAACCCATCTTTTTTACTGCCTCGTGGCTGTAATAATAATGCCGACATTGCAGGACTGAGTGTTAACGAATTAAATGTCGAAATAATGGTTGCAATGGCAATAGTGAGTGCGAACTGTTGATAAAACTGCCCTGTTAATCCACTGACAAACGCGATCGGTATAAATACACCTGCCAATACCAAAGAGGTGGCAATAATGGGCCCTGTCACCTCTTTCATCGCTTGCACGGTCGCATTTCTTGGGCTTTTACCCTCGCGAATATTTCGCTCAACGTTTTCTACTACGACAATTGCATCATCCACTACGATACCAATGGCAAGTATCAATCCAAATAAAGACAAAACATTAATCGAAAAACCAAACAGGTACATAAAGCTAAATGTACCGATAATGGACACGGGCACTGCAAGTAGTGGGATAATCGAAGCACGCCAGGTCTGCAAAAACACGATCACAACCAGGACAACCAATGCGACGGCTTCGAGTAACGTCGCGATTACAGCCTTTATAGAACCACTTACAAAAACCGTGGGGTCATAAACTACAGAATAATCGACGTCCTCAGGAAAAGATGCCTTGAGCTCCTTCATTGTCGCCCTGACGTCTCTTGAGATATTTAGCGCATTCGCACCCGGAGATGCAAAAATTGGAATCGCTACGGCGGGCTTGTTATTTAGCAGTGAACGCAATGCATAGGATTGCGCATCCAATTCAATACGGGCGACATCTTTTAATAGTGTCACCACGCCATTGTCATCGCGTTTGACTACAATTTTCTCGAACTCTTCTGGACTTTCCAAACGACCCTGAGCCCGTATAGGCAACTGAAACTGTGCATTTTCAGGGTACGGTGGTCCTCCCACTATCCCTGCTGCGACTTGAATATTTTGAGTACGGATAGCCTCTATGACTTCACTAGCCGTTAAATCCCGCTCTGCGATTCGCTCTGGATTAAGCCATATACGCATGGCGTAATCGCCAGAACCAAACAGTCTGACCTGCCCAACACCCTCGATTCTTGAGAGCTGGTCTTTCACATTCAGAGTCGCATAGTTGCGCAGATAGAGCATGTCATAGCGCTCATTGGGAGAACGCAAGTGAACTACCATTGTCAGGTCGGGAGAACTTTTTACGGTGACGACGCCAAGCTGGCGGGTGATTTCCGGGAGCCTAGGTAAGGCTTGTGATACCCGATTCTCTACTAACTGCTGTGCCAGATCCGGGTCGGTGCCAATCGCAAAGGTAATAGTTAAACTTAGTGTTCCATCTGTTGTGGCTAATGAATTCATATACAACATATCTTCAACACCATTAATTTGTTCTTCGAGCGGTGTTGCAACTGTTTCCGCAATGACTTCAGGATTTGCGCCTGGAAATTGCGCACTCACAATGACAGAAGGAGGTGCAACTTCCGGGTACTCTGCGATCGGCAGGTTAGGGATGGATACTAAACCCGCAAGCAGTATCAGTGCAGATAACACGCCCGCAAAAATCGGTCGGTCAACAAAAAAACCTGAAATATTCATAGTAAAGATTTAGGTAAAGTCTATTATGAAGATAAATTTTTTGTCGCATCCAGGAATGAAGACAATGATTCATTAATCTCTACTGGATTCACTTTCATACCCGCACGCATGAACATAAAGCCGTCAACAATGACTTTATCACCTTCATCAAGTCCTGCCAGAACTTCTCGCTTACCTTGTGTAGACACGCCTAATTTAAGCTCCCGATACTCCACGGTATTACTCTCATCAACGATATAGACGAAACGACGATCCTGATCGGTGCCAATGGCACGCTCATCCACAAATATTCGAGCACGTTGACTTGCACCACCCATTTCTACTTGTGCAAACATGCCTGGTAGCAGGACGTTATCGTTATTTTCAAATAAGGCACGTGCACGAATTGTTCCTGTGCTGACATCAATACGATTATCAAAGGTATAGATTGTACCTTCATATACCATGTGATCGCGATTCAATCGAAGCCGGACAGGCACTTTACTTTCCGCCTCCTTATTTTTAGCAACACTTCGAATGTATTGCAGATATGTCTGTTCATCGACTTCAAAATCCGCATAGATGAAGTCGTCCGATACAATCGTTGTTAATACAGGCGCATTTGACCCTCGTTCAACAAGATTGCCCTGGGTAATTTCTATTCTGCCCAACCGGCCTGAAATCGGCGCTTTCACATAGGCACGATCCAAATCTATTTTTGCGCGCTGCAATTTTGCTTGTGCAGAAAGTATTTCCGCCTCGGCCTGATACGCAGCTCTTTGTCGTTCATCATAAATTCGTTTGGAAATGGCATTGGTTTTAATTAAATTGACAGCGCGCACATACTGCTGCTGCGCAAATTCATTGTCTGTTTGCGCTGTTTTAAGATCGGCTTGCGCATGATTCACCTCGGCAAGATAAGGCGCTGGATCAATCACGAAGATAACCTCGCCCTGTTTGACGTATTGCCCATCTTCGAAATTCACTTTCATGATTGTGCCCGACACTTGCGGGCGTAACTCCACATAATCGACGGCGTCCAATCGTGCAGAAAAATTTTTCCAGACTTGTGTGTCTAATTTTTTCATAATGATGACATTCACTGGCATGATCTGAGGTTGAGCAACCTCTGCAATTTCGGTGGTGGTGTCCGCCGTAATCGTGTTGTAAAACATAATGGCGCTGATAATAAGTGCGGATATCGCGCCACACGCAATAACTTTTTTGTTATTCATCTTTTCTTCATCTGAATGAGTTATCGTCTAATATGCTCTTCGCTGTAGTTGACTAGTCAGTCTAGTCTGATGGTTAAAAAAACCGCTATTGCGGTATTTGTTTATCTTTAAAACAATAGTGTTAGACCGTCGCCATTTCTACACCCAGGATTCTGAATAAGCCGTTTTTCAAACTGCTGTTCAATGGCACCAAGTCATTTTGAATTCTGGCCAGCATCACCTGCCCTAATATGTACGAATAAACCTCTTGTGCTTTCACTGCAACATCCGTTTCGGATGGCAGGTAACCCTGTTCCACCATATCCTGTATTGTGTGTTCGTAATACTTTGTCTTGTATTTGCTCATTGTCATTTGGATATTCTTTCGAATAACCTCATCCTGCCCCGCCATTTCGGAGCCCAGGGAGGCGAATGGGCATCCACATACATGCCCATATTTTTTAGCGATCTGCTCCTGTTTCTCAAAGATCACTTGCGCCAGTCTTTCAAATCGCTCAACAGGTGTTTTAGTTGAGGAAAATATCTCATTAAACAACGGCTTTGACTCATTGTAATACTGTTCCATTGCTGCGACTGCCAGATCTGCTTTGGATGGAAAAAAATGGTAAAAACTGCCTTTTTTTACATTAGCAGTTTTGCAAATCCCATCGACACTCACGGAGCCATAACTGCTACGCCAAATAAGTTCGGTCGCGGTTTCAATCAGTCTATCTTTGCTGTTTTTCTCTGCCATGGACACAGATGTCGATATTTAATATGAAGACATAGTAACAGATTTTACTGACCAGTCAACTAGTATGTCGAAATAACGCTCCAGATACATAAACTGCTTAGACCTTCCAAGCAGTTTATGGCCATGAGATATTGTTAGCTTCCAATGATAAACCTGACTTCCCCTCTCTACTCTCGTGTAGACATGGAAAAGTGAATCGTACACACTAGATACGTAAGATGCTGCGGTATCCTGCTACGCCAACTGAAAATTTTGTATGCTCTTGCAAGTGCACTCGCAATCCTTCAAGCGCCTCAGGATCACCGTGAATAAGCTGAATTGAGGTTGATGACACCAGCTCGGACTGTTTCAACCACTGAGTTAGTTCTAGAAAATCAGCATGCCCAGACAGCCCGGATAATACTTCAATGTTTGCACTTACCGGAATCCATTGACCATGGATTTTTACGCTTTCCACACCATCAAGCATCTTTGCACCTCGTGTTCCTCCGGCTTGATAACCGGTAAACAGCACGGTGGTTCTTGAATCACCGAGCAAGCTTTTGAAATGGTGCAATATGCGCCCACCGGTCGCCATGCCACTGCCAGCAATGATGATGTGAGGATAAACCTGATCAGCAATAGCTTT
>CAZWQM010000036.1:0-10603 GCA_964636225.1 uncultured Thiotrichales bacterium
ATTAGGTTTGTCCATGTCTAATATCGAACTATTGAATGCGTGATCGGTTTCACAGGGTCTTTTGTCTGGGATAGATAAACTTACTGCTTGTAATGTCTCGGTAAAATATTTTGCAAAGTTATGAGCACTCAGCCACATTAAAGCCTTAGCAAATCCGTAGTATTAAGGGGCACACATTTAAAGTACGCAGGTTAAGTACGAATGTTACAAAAATTCAAGAATTTCGTATTTCTTATAAGCAAATATTCGGGGTTGTTTTCACTATCACGCCGATTAATGCGTAATAAAGTGCGGGTACTTTGTTATCATGGATTTTCCGCGCGTGACGAACAATTATTGTATAAACCTGGGTTGTATATTGAGCCGGCGGCTTTTGAAAAGAGACTTAATTATTTAAAGCGTAAAGGTTACCGCGTGCTGGGCCTTGATGAGGCCTATCAAAGTATTTCACAGCAGCAAAAGATGCATGATCGCGTCGTTATCACTATCGATGATGGGTTTGTTAATTTGCTTACCGAGGCTGCGTCAATATTGGGTAAATATGATTATCCCTCGACCTTATATTTAACTTCTTATTATTTCGATAATGACTGCCCGGTGTTTACGCTGGCGCTCGGCTATATGTTTTGGAAATCAAGACAGACACGAGTTGATTTGTCGTCATTACATATCCCTTCACTCTCACAAGGTGAGTACGAGCTGACGCATGAGAGCAGAGTTGAAATTTCGGAACAGGTGATAGCTTTTGGAGAATCTCTGAAAGGAAATGAATCTCGTATTGCATTACTGAAACAAGTCGGCCAAATTCTCGATGTGGGTTATGAACAACTGAATAAAGACCGATTGTTTAATCTCCTTAGCAAAAAAGAACTGGAAGAGGTGCGCAAGTACCGAGTGGATATCGAGATGCATACACATCGACACACTCTGCCGAAGAATCAGGCCGTCGCGTTGAAAGAGATTCGCGATAACAGAGCCGTTATAGAGCCGCTTATTTCAAAAACCATGCGACATTTCTGTTATCCGAGCGGGGTATGGTCTACTCGGCACTGGCAACCTCTTCAGCAAGCGCAGATTTTAACTGCGACCACCTGTGAGACGGGTCTGGTAGACGAAAAAACGCCAGTATTGGCCTGGCCACGAATCGTGGACAGCTCTCGAGTATCCCAACTGGAGTTTGAAGCAGAAATATCCGGGTTTAATGAGCTGATTCGATCCCTGCGCTCGCATTTTCGGCTTTCCAATAGGGAATCAGTGTCAAATGCTTCAAATATAGAGGCGCCTGAAACTACCGCCAGATAGTCCCAAAAGGTCAACCGACACCACCTGCTAGCTTTCAAAATACCCATTTTAATCCGCTAGCCTGTCTTTGGGTGGTATGTTATATTTTTACGTGTGCTTGATGTGCTCGATTCCTGTTGCCGAATCGAGTGCTGTAAAATATAATTCACCTCCTAGTAGTACTGTGGTGAACATTGGATGTTATTTAGAGGCCCCTTTTGGGGCTTTTTTGTTGGTCGAATGAAAATTCTGCGTTTTTATGGAGGATAGAGGCGTGAAACTGGACTCGGATGGTCTTGAGGCACTGATTGCGCCGGTAGTGCAGGGATTGGGATTCACCCTCTGGGGTGTTGAGTTGAGAAGCTCGCAACATCACGCGTTGGTGAAAGTTTTTATTGATCATCACGAGGGCATTACGGTAGATGACTGCTCGAAAGTCAGTCATCAAATCAGCGGAGTTCTGGACGTGGAAGACCCCATCAGTGTGGCGTATACATTGGAGGTCTCATCACCCGGAGTGGAACGGCCACTAATGAAGCTTGAGCATTTTAAGAAGTACTTGGGTCGAGACATAAAAGTCCGATTGAGTTGGCCGGTGAATGAGAGAAGAAATTATATAGGGACGCTTGCTAAAGTGGATGAAGAGGAAGTTTCGCTGAATGTAGACGGTGACATAGTGAGCTTTCCTTTCAATGCAGTGAAGCGGGCAAATTTAATTTATAGCGAATTAAAATAGGGCACTTTAGGAACGCATAAGTTTATGAACAAAGAAATATTAATGGTTGCCGACACGGTTTCTAACGAGAAAGGTGTTGAAAAAGATATCATTTTTCAGGCGATAGAAGCGGCACTGGCTACGGCTACGCGTAAACGCTATGCCAAAGATGTTGAAGTGCGCGTGAGTATTGATCGTGACACAGGGGATTATGAAACGTTTCGACGCTGGCTGGTTGTAGATGACGAGGATCCGGAGTTTGAATCAACCGATAAGCAGGTTCTGTACAGTTATGCAATCCAGGATCATCCGGATATCCAGGTGGGTGATTATGTAGAAGAGGGTATTGAATCGGTCTCATTTGGTCGCATTGCCGCGCATACCGCCAAGCAGGTTATCGTACAAAAAGTGCGTGAAGCCGAACGCGCACAAATCGTCGAAGCCTATACGGATCGTGTAGGTGAGCTGGTGATGGGCGTGGTAAAACGTGCCGAGCATAGCGGCGTTTATATTGACTTAGGTGGCAATGCAGAAGGCTTTATTACTCGCGAAGATTTGATTCCGCGCGAGTCTATTCGACCCGGAGACCGTATTCGTGCGTATCTGAAAGATGTGCGTTCTGAAACGCGTGGGCCTCAGCTGTTTCTTACTCGAACAGCGCCGAAATTTTTAATCGAATTATTCAAACTTGAAGTGCCTGAAGTGGGCCAGGGTGTGATTGAGGTTTTGGGTGCCGCACGTGACCCTGGGTTACGCGCAAAAATTGCCGTACGTTCACTCGATCCGCGTCTGGATCCTGTTGGGGCATGTGTGGGAATGCGCGGCTCGCGTGTGCAGTCGGTGTCTAATGAGCTGGCCGGTGAGCGCATTGATATTATTCTCTGGGATGAGAATCCTGCACAGTTTGTGATTAATGCTATGTCGCCTGCGGTAACGCTGTCGATTGTTGTTGATGAAGAATCCAACAGTATGGATATCGCTGTGGAAGAGGAAAAACTTTCCCAAGCCATTGGTCGAGGTGGGCAGAATGTGAAGCTAGCCAGCGAGCTGACCGGCTGGGAACTGAATGTTATGACGGAGAGTCAGGCAGAAGAAAAAAACGAAGGCGAAATGAAAGAGCTGCAAAAGCTGTTTATGGATCAGCTGGATGTTGACGAGGAAGTGGCTGCGATTCTGGTACAGGAAGGTTTCTCTACAGTGGACGAAATTGCCTATGTACCACCTAAAGAACTGCTTGAAGTAGAAGAGTTTGATGAACAGGTGGTTGAAGAATTAAGAGGCCGGGCCAGAGATGCACTGTTAACACAGGCAATATCCAGTAGTAATGATGAGAATGCGGAACCTGCCGAGGATCTGCTGGCGATGGATAATATGACACGGGATCTGGCATATGAGCTGGCGGCGCGTGGTGTGATTACCATGGAAGATCTGGCTGAGCAGGCGGTTGATGATATTTCTGATATCGAAGGCATGACAGAAGAAAAAGCGGGTGAGCTGATAATGCAGGCTCGTGCCCCCTGGTTTGCAGAAGAAGAAACTAACTAAGATTGAGGACGCATGGCAAAAGTCACTGTACAACAATTAGCAGAAGTCGTTGGGACACCAGTCGATAAACTCCTTGAGCAGCTCAAGGATGCCGGCTTGAGTTTTTCTGCGCCAGATCAGGAAATATCTGACAGTGAGAAATTGCAGCTACTGGAGCATTTGCGTCAAAGCAAAGGTGCCAAGCTGGGAGGTGCCAGCGAAGGTAAAAAAATTACCCTCAGAAGAAAAAGCACTTCACAGTTGAAAGTCAGTGGTGGCCAGGGACGTACAGCAAACACTAAAACAGTCAATGTCGAAGTGCGCAGGAAAAAAACTTATGTCAAGCGTAGTGAGCTGATAGAGGCACAGGAGCAAAAGCGCAAGGAAGAGGAAGAACTTGAATGTCAAAGACTGGCGGAAGAACAGGAAAAACAGGCGTTAAAAGACGCTGAAGCTGCTCGCATTGCAGAAGAAGAGCGTGAGTCTCAAGAGGAACTGGCTGCCAAAGAAGCAGAAGAACAGAGACTTGCAGTAGAGGCGGCAGCAGTAGCTCAGGAAAAACAGGCAGTAGTTACCACGGCACCGGCCGCGCCGGTAAAAGATAAAAAACTTGGTCGCAAGAAAGATAAAGACGAAGACCATGATCATGACCATGGTCGACGCAAAGAATTGCATGTAGCCAGCGATAAGCGTGGTCGACGTAAGCCCAAAGCGAAAGCACGTCCGCATCGAGTGGAGGCATCTGGTAAGCATGGATTTGAACGTCCCGTAGCGCCTGTGGTGAGAGAAGTGCTGATCCCTGAAAGTATTTCAGTTTCTGATCTTGCCCAAAAAATGGCAATTAAAGCCGCCGAAGTCATCAAAGTCATGATGAATATGGGTGCAATGGCCACAATTAATCAGGTGATTGATCAAGACACAGCAATTCTGGTGGTGGAAGAATTGGGGCATACAGCCAAGCCGTTTGAAGAAAACGATATTGAATCCAAAGTCGTAAAACATGTATACGACGCAGAAGCATCGGTTGCACGTCCGCCGGTGGTCACCGTGATGGGGCATGTAGATCACGGAAAAACGTCATTGCTTGATTACATGCGCCATTCACGCGTTGCTGCCGGTGAGGCGGGTGGAATTACCCAACACATTGGCGCTTATCATGTTGAAACACCTAATGGTGTGATTACATTTTTGGATACACCAGGTCACGCGGCATTTACTGCCATGCGTGCGCGTGGTGCGCAAGCGACCGATATCGTTATTTTGGTCGTGTCTGCGGATGATGGTGTGATGCCACAAACTGCGGAAGCGGTTAAACATTCCAAAGCGGCCGGTGTACCCATCGTAGTGGCGGTAAATAAAATTGATAAAGAAGATGCCGATCCGGATCGTGTGCGTAATGATCTTGCAGCATTGGAAGTGGTACCGGAAGAGTGGGGTGGCGATGTGCAGTTTATTAATGTTTCTGCCAAAACCGGACAGGGCATTGATGAATTGCTGAATGCTGTAAGTTTGCAAGCAGAAGTGATGGAACTGGTGGGCGTGCCTGAAGGGCCAGCGACAGGAATTGTCATTGAATCAACTCTGGATAAAGGACGCGGGCCTGTCAGTACCATCCTGGTTCAGGAAGGCAAGCTATCGCGAGGTGACATGCTTTTGTGTGGTGAAGAATATGGTCGTGTTCGTGCCATGTTTGATGAACAGGGTAATCCGGTAGAGTCTGCGGGTCCATCATTGCCAGTTGTGGTGCTGGGTTTGTCTGGAACAGTCAATGCCGGCGATGAAGCCATCGTTGTTGAAAATGAGCGCAAGGCCCGTGAAGTGGCTGTATTGCGCCGAGGAAAAACTCGGGAGTCAAAACTGGCGGCACAGCAATCGGCAAAACTTGAAAATATATTTAATCAGATGCAGGAAGGTGAAGTGGCTTCCGTAAATATTCTGATTAAGGCGGATGTGCAGGGAAGTGCGGAAGCACTGCGGGATTCGCTTGAGAATCTATCCACTGATGAGGTGAAAGTGAATATCGTCAGTGCCGGAGTGGGTGGTATTACCGAGTCCGATATCAATTTGGCCGCTGCATCTAGCGCGATTGTGATTGGATTTAACGTGCGTGCGGATGCCAGCGCGCGCAAAGCGATTGATGAAAATGGCGTGGATTTACGCTACTACAGCATTATTTATGAAGTCATAGACGATGTTAAGAGCGCTATGAGCGGACTGTTGTCGCCAGAGTTACGAGAAGAAATTGTCGGTATTGCTGAAGTGAAAGATGTATTTAAATCTTCTGCATTAGGTGCCGTGGCCGGATGCCAGGTGGTAGATGGCGTTGTGAAGAAAGGTAATCCTATTCGTGTATTACGAGATAATGTTGTTATTTATGAGGGCGAACTGGAATCTTTGCGTCGACATAAGGATGATGTGTCTGAGGTTCGTGCCGGTACCGAATGTGGTATTGCAGTGAAGAACTACAATGACGTCAGAGCCGGAGACAACATCGAAGTTTACGAGCGGACCGAAGTAGCACGTACCATTTAGCATGCCTAAAGACTTTCCCCGTGCACTTCGCGTTGCCGAACAGATTCGAAGAGAGTTGGTCGTTTTACTCAGAGATGAGGTGAACGATCCTAGAGTCAAGGATTTTTCCATTTCGGAAGTAGTGGTATCTAAGGATTTGTCTACAGCTAAAGTTTACTTTACTCTGTATGCGCAAAACGAAGAAGTAGAACAGCTGCAGGCGGGTCTGAATAGCTGTTGCGCGTTTTTACGCAAAGAGCTTGGTAAATTAATGCGATTGCGCGTGATTCCCACATTATCATTTCATTACGACGATACGCTGGAGCGTTCTGCTCGATTGAATGACATTCTATCTAAAGCGAAGCGGGATTAGCTTCTGGCTTCTTAATCATCTCTGTTGCAACACTGTTAGTCATTTCAATTGGCAAAAAAAAATAAATACGGCCGTGATATCGATGGGTTACTCGTCCTTGATAAGCCCCTTGGTCTCAGCTCAAATCATGCGTTGCAGCGGGTAAAAAGAATATTCAATGCAAAAAAAGCGGGTCATACAGGAACTCTGGATCCGTTAGCTACCGGAGTGTTGGTAGTATGTTTTGGGCGTGCGACTAAAATTGCCGACCATTTAATGGAGGCGAGCAAGTCATACCATACCGTTGCCAAATTGGGAGAGCAGACAGATACCGGCGATAAAGAAGGCGCAGTGATCGACCAAGCGCAGGTCTTTCAACAGCATCGGGATGAACTGACTAAAACTGCAAAATCCTTTGAGGGTGACATTCAGCAAATACCGCCTATGTATTCAGCTATTAAAAAAGACGGTGTGCCAATGTATAAGCTGGCCCGACAAGGCAAGCAGGTGGAGCGCCCTTCGCGGCAAGTGCGAATATATTCAATAGAGGTCAGCAATATAGAGAATGAAAAAGCAGCGATGACAGTGCATTGCTCGAAAGGCACTTATATTCGTACTCTGGTCGAGGATATTGGGGTAAAGCTGGGTTGCCTGGCACATATTGAGGAACTGCGCAGATTGACCGTTGGTGAATTTGGACAAAACTTTAAGATGTATACCATTGAAGAGCTGGAACAATTAAGCCAGCATGGGTCTGAGACTTTAGACCGAGTCCTGCTTACCATCGAGACGGCATTCTATCAATATCCGAAATACGAAATGAAAAACGGCCTGATTCTGTCTCTGGAACAGGGTGGAAGAATCCGTTTTCCTGCGGATAGCAACAGTCGATATATCCGTATTTATGATACCAATCGAGTATTTCGAGGTCTAGGAGAGCGGAAAATCGATGGATTTGTCCATTTTAGCAAGTTTTGCCTGTCTTAATCGCAATAAGGTATTGTGCCTTTGCAGACTCATGGTAGAATCGCGCTCTCTTAAGAATACACTCAGAAAATACTACTAGAAAGTTTATATAAAATGGCACTAACAGCGGAAGATAAGTCGAGCATCGTCAAACAATATCAGCAGTCAGCGAATGACACAGGATCGCCTGAAGTTCAGGTGGCATTACTCTCGGCTCGAATCAAGTACCTGAGTGAGCACTTTACAAGTCACAAGCATGATCACCATTCCCGACACGGCTTATTGAAGCTGGTCAACCAGAGACGCAAATTACTCGACTACGTGAAGCGTAAAGATCAGCAACGCTACCAGCAGCTGATTTCATCATTGGGTCTGCGTCGATAATATCTACATGGCTCAGCAAGCACTGCGCAGCCATGGTTCTACAGGTAAGAAACCCTTGTCTAGCACTCTGCAAAGCTGTGTAGTGCTGCTTTCTCGTATTCAAAAATAAACGTTTAATATTTACAGGAAATCTTGAGTGAAAAGCATAAAGAAATCATTCCAGTTCGGAGCACACGAAGTCACAATTGAGACCAGCGAAATCGCGCGTCAGGCAGACGGGGCGGTTTTAGTTAATATGGGAGATACGGCTGTACTCGTGACTGCAGTGGGTGTCAGAGAAGCCAGAGAGGGACAAGATTTCTTTCCGCTGACAGTGAACTACCAGGAAAAAACCTACGCAGCTGGAAAAATTCCTGGTGGGTTTTTTAAACGCGAAGGTCGACCTTCAGAAAAAGAAACGCTCATCAGTCGCCTTATTGATCGCCCAATTCGTCCATTATTTCCGAAAGGTTTTAAGAATGAAGTTCAGGTGATTGCAACAGTCGTTTCAATGAATTCAGAAATTGATTCCGATATTCCTGCCATGATCGGTACTTCGGCTGCACTGGCGATTTCCGGAATACCTTTTGACGGGCCTATCGGTGCGGCCAAAGTCGGCTATATTGATGGTGAATATGTACTTAATCCAACCTTCTCGCAAATCGCACAGTCTGATCTTGAATTAGTCGTTGCCGCAACTGAGAGTGCAGTTTTGATGGTGGAATCCGAAGCCAACATTCTTTCCGAAGATGTCATGTTAGGCGCCGTCATGTACGGTCACAAAGAAATGCAAGTGGTGATTAATGCTGTTCGTGAATTAGCCAGTGAAGTCGGTAAACCACGTTGGGAATGGACAGCGCCAGAAACAGATACCTCTCTGGAAGCAAAAGTGGAGGCTACATTTGAGCAGCCATTAAGTGAAGCATATAAAATTTCAGAAAAACTATCTCGTCAGCAGGCTGTTGGAGAGTTGCGTAGTAAAGCTATCGAAGAGATCAGCTCAGAAGACGGGCCAACGGTCGCCGAAGTTGCAGATGAATTTGGACGTTTGGAAAAACGTATCGTACGTGGAAAAATTATTGCAGGTGAACCACGTATCGATGGTCGTGATACAAAAACAGTACGACCTATTTTTGTGCGTACCAGAGTACTACCTCGCACACATGGTTCTGCACTATTTACACGTGGCGAAACCCAGGCGCTGGTGGTGACTACGCTGGGCACTGGACGTGATGCACAGATCATTGATGCGATTGAAGGTGAGCGTAAAGAAACTTTTATGTTGCATTATAATTTCCCTCCGTATTCTGTGGGTGAGGCTGGGCGAACCGGTTCTCCAGGTCGTCGTGAAATTGGCCATGGAAAACTGGCGAAACGGGGTGTACAGGCGGTGATGCCAAATCAGGAAGAGTTTCCTTATGTGATTCGCGTGGTATCTGAAATTACCGAGTCCAATGGTTCAAGCTCTATGGCGTCTGTGTGTGGTACTAGCTTGTCACTTTTGGATGCCGGAGTACCCATCAAGGCGCCCGTTGCCGGGATTGCTATGGGTCTGATTAAGGATGGTGAAAATTATGCCGTTTTGACAGATATTCTCGGTGATGAAGATCACTTGGGAGATATGGATTTCAAAGTTGCTGGAACCAGTGAAGGTGTTACCGCATTGCAGATGGATATCAAGATTCAGGGGATTACTGAAGAAATCATGAAGACCGCATTGGCTCAGGCGAAGGAAGGTCGACTGCATATATTGTCAAAAATGAGCGCAGTAATTGAAAACCCTGCGGAAATGTCGGAATACGCGCCGCGTCTTTTGGCGATGAAAATTCATCCGGACAAAATTCGCGATGTGATCGGTAAAGGTGGAGCGGTGATTCGTTCAATTACCGAAGAAACCGGTGCCACTGTCGATATCGATGATGAAGGTAATATCAAAATCGCTTCAGTTGACCGTGCAGCCGGTGAGGAAGCTAGAAAGCGTATTGAACTGATTACTGCCGAAGTCGAAGTGGGTGCAACCTACGAAGGCAAAGTGGCGAAAATTATGGACTTTGGTGCGTTTGTAACTATCCTGCCTGGTCGCGATGGATTGGTACATATCTCACAGATCTCCAACGAGCGCGTTGAAAATGTTTCTGATGAACTCTCTGAAGGCGATATGGTGACCGTCAAAGTTCTTGAGGTTGATAAACAAAATCGCATACGCTTAAGCATGAAGGCGGTTGAGGAATAAACGGTTTTTATGGCCAGCGAAGATAATCCAAATAGCTGGAAAGATAAATTGTCCCCCGAGCAATTCACTGTCTGTTGGCAAAAAGGGACGGAGCCGCCATTCAGTGGTAAATATTTGGAAGAAAAACGCGCTGGAAACTTTGTCTGCGTTTGCTGCAAAAGTGTTTTATTTTCCTCTGATGCTAAATTTGATTCAGGAAGCGGGTGGCCCAGTTTTTGGAAATCTGCCGCCGATCAGGCTATTCGATATGTAATTGATCATTCTCATGGAATGACACGTACAGAAGTGTGCTGCAATCAATGTGGTTCACATCTGGGCCATGTATTTGATGATGGCCCTGAACCTACTGGAAAGCGATATTGTATCAATTCACTTTCGTTAGAGTTCATGCCTGAATCAAGTAAGAATAAAAACATATAAGAATTTAGGAAGTTGGCTATAAATTAGCTAGTCCCGATCGCTTATTGAGTCTGGTTTTACTGGGTTTGGATGCTATAATCCCCGCATTCTGTAAGCGGATTCGAGTTTCTTGCTGATATAAGAAATAAAAAAGTAAATACGGGTTTTCGAACAAGCAAATTTCATAAGGTACTTGGAGGTAGTTATGAAGAAATTTCTAATCAACGTGCGCTATTTTCTAGCGCCGATATTAATCTTG
>CAZWQM010000037.1:0-10138 GCA_964636225.1 uncultured Thiotrichales bacterium
GAGCATCGGCCTTCTAAGCCGGGGGTTGCAGGTTCGAGTCCTGCCGGGCGCGCCACACAGATGCCACCTAAGCCTGTGTTGAGAGTCAATTGTTTTTGTAGCGGCTGTAATCGCTGCAAAAAGAAATGGCCCGCAAAGGGTCATTGTATATGATGGTGAGTGTAGCTCAGTTGGTAGAGCCCTGGATTGTGATTCCAGTCGTCGTGGGTTCGAGTCCCATCACTCACCCCACCTATAGTGGGCGGTACACTGTTCAGATAAACGTCTAAAATTCTTTGAATTCGTTCATTTAGTCGCCAAATCCCAAGTTATTTACAATTTTTTATTATTTCACTTAAAGTCTGTTGGATAAGAGCCGATATCCGATGAGTAACTAGCTATCTATTTGGAATGCTCTAATGAGTTAAGTGAAGCAAGAAATCATCGATAAATTAAAAAATTGTAAAGAGTTACCTTCTCCACCGGGTGTGGCGGCTCAAATTATTGATCTGAGTAAGAATGTTAATAGCGATTCGATACGCTTGCTGAAGTCGCCAGCATGGATCCGGTATTATCTGCAAAGACCATTCGCATGGCAAATTCATCGCTGTATATGCGCGCGATTGAAACCGAGAGTGTGCAGCAGGCGGTGTCCATGTTTGGTTGGACCGGAACCTTGAATATTGCGTTAAGTTTCTCACTGGTAGGTGGAGATAAAGGTAACAAAAGCAGTGGTCTGGATTATGATCTTTTCTGGAAACGCTCATTGGCCACGGCGGTGGCCTGCCGAAAACTGGGTGAAGTGACAAAGTGCCCTATGCGCGAAGAATTATTCCTGCCGGGAATGTTGCAGGATCTGGGCATGCTGGCCATTGATAAAGCTATGCCGGAAGTTTACGCGGGCATCGACGAGAGATAACAGGATCATCGTTATTTGTGTGCGCTAGAAACCCAGCATCTGAAAACGGATCACGCAGCGATTGGTGAGTGGTTGCTGGACTCGTGGAAGATCCCCCAGAGAATTACCGAAATGGTGGGACTCAGTCACATGGAAAGTGCAGAAGTTGATTCTAAACTGGATCCAAAACTGGTGCAGTGCATTCATTATTCGGGACCAATTGCCGATTGCATCTATTGTGATGAAGAATATAAAAACTATATGGATGTGGCGGAAATGGTCGAGAAAGCCTTTGGTCTGGATATCACAGACTTCCTGTCACTAATTGGCAAATTGTCCGAGGAATATCAGGAAATGGCGGATTTGTTTGATATTGATGTGGGTGATCCGGCATCGCTTCAGGCCAATGCGGAAAATGCCAAACAGATATTGCTAAAGAGTATGGGTGTCGTCTAACTCGGGTATAATTGTCGCCAACTTGTATTTTCAGTTGGCGATTGACTTTGAAAATCTTACAGCAGATTAAAACCAATTCGGTTGCTCTCATCAGTGTGATCATTGCCCTGTCGGGTCTGGCTTATAATACGTGGAGAAATGAATCTACGGAGGCCAATAAAAATATTCATGAAGCGGGTTTTTTATGATGCAGGAATTGACGGAGCTGCAGGAAGTCGTATTGTATGCTCGCTTTGATCGTGATGATGAGCGAGGGGACATTAAATCTGCCTGGTCGCATGTGCTGGCTGTCAAGGATGTCAGCTATGCAATGCCGGAATCTGTGCAACGTGATGCGGTAGCACTGTCTAAAATATGGCAACAAAATGCAACAAGCATCGCCTCCAGCCAGGATAAGGCTTACCAAGAAATTGATCGGGCCATTGACCAACTCAAACAACAGATTATTCAAGTAATCAGTGAGCTTGACTGACGTGTTATGAAAAGAATTTTGACTCTCTTTCTGGTCTGTCTAATACCGATGTCGGTGTTGTGTAATGCTGAAGAATTGCCGAAACAATGCACATTGGATTGCTCAGTCAATTATGGAGAAACATTGGGTGAGTCAGCTTCTGGAGTGAAAGCTTTTTCAAATTGTAATAACACTTGTGTTAATTCGGCACCTTTCTTTGTCAATAATACTTTTACTGGAATTAAATGGCAGTGTGTTGAGTATGCGCGTCGCTGGTTGCTGAAAAATTTTGGAGTGGTGTACGGAGATGTTGATATCGCCGCAGATATCTGGAACCTGGAATTTGTTCGGGTTTTAGGTAGTGAACAACAAAAAACATTTAAAAGTATTTTAAACGGGAGTCGGCAACATGGACTGCAAACAGGCGATCTGCTTATTTATGCGGATGCATTTTATGGAACTGGGCATGTTGCTGTCGTATTGAAGGTAGACGAGCAAAAGCATCAAGTGTATGTGGGAGAGCAGAATTTTAATAACCAAATATGGGAAGGTGATTACGCACGCACAATTCCTTATGTCAAACGTGATGATGAAATCTGGCTTCTGGATGCCTATTTGCTAGGCTGGAAGCGGGTTATTCTCGATAAATAGCACGCTTGAATCTGGCATAATGCAATCCTGCCCAGAGAACTAAAATAAGCAATATCCATGCGGCACTGAATTCACCAATGAAACTGTCGTAGTTACTGGATAACGTACTGCATATGGCATTATCGTTTCTATCAGTAAAAGCTTTAAGAACTTTAATGTGTGCGACCCATCCAGCGTGAATACCAATACACCAGAAAATGTTGTTGCTACGTAAACGTATTAGCGACAAGAATAATCCTGCAAGAAACAATGCAATCCAGGCATCCATAAATGTAGTTACCTGGCTGTAGTTTGCAAATGCAGAAAATAGCAGCGTGAAACCGCTGTACCAATACAATGTTGAGTCAGGATCAATATCAGGTGCCTGTAAAAAATGCAGGCTGCTATAAATTGCGCTGACGACAACAATTCCCCAGACAGGATTCATGACGGCATTCAATTGTGACTGCAATAAACCGCGAAAAAAGGATTCTTCAATCAGCCCGATGATGCTTCCGGAAATGATCGCGCTAACTAATACCGATATGATCTCCAGTCCATCCGGTGGAGTGGTTTCAAGAACTCTGGCTCCGCAAGAGAAAAAGTAAAGTGTAATAGGCGTCAGCATCACCACACCCAGCAGCCAGGCGCGAATTAGTGTGGAGATAAAATGTTCAGAGTGAAAGCCCAGATTTGAGAAGCTTTTTATTTTTAACAGACGATAAGCCGGATAAAAAAGAACGACCGCAAGAATTAAAATGGATCGAGAAAGGATGCGTTCAAAGTCCGCAGATGTGAGCAGAAAGACTGGGTAGGCGATTAAACATCCAAGCACGCATATCGCACAGAAATAAAGAATAATGATGCTGACTCGAGTCATATGATTTGTATGCGGTTCAGGTTTGCCTGCTTTAATGGTTATTGATTGGCCAGAGGTTTATATTTCTTGTGGGATAGCATCTAACTATCATGTGCATTTCAAGTTATACTAGCACGTCGTTGCCAGTGGATGATTATGCGAGAGTGGCGGAATTGGTAGACGCGCTGGATTTAGGTTCCAGTGGGGCAACCCGTGAGAGTTCGAGTCTCTCCTTTCGCACCATTATCGTCAATATCAATTCAAAAATGCTTAGCTAAGGCATATTCCATTTATACTCTATTTTTTTAGGAACAATTATTAATGCAAGTATCGGTTGAACAGACAAGCGAGCTCGGAAGAAAAATAACCATCACTATTCCCTCAGATAAGGTTGAAAAAGAAGTCAATCAGCGACTGAATAATCTTAAAGGTCGTGTCAAGATTGATGGTTTTCGACCTGGCAAAGTCCCATTAAATGTTGTCCGTCAGCGTTACGGTGCCCAGGTGAATCAGGAAGTGATGGCCGATGAAATGCAAGCCAGCTATCGTGATGCCGTACTACAGGAAAAATTACGTCCTGCATCCGCACCAACCATAGAACCACAAAATCTTACCAACGGGCAGGATCTTACATTTGTGGCCTCATTTGATGTTTATCCCGAATTTGATTTGTGTGATTTCAGCCAACTCGAAGTGATTGTGCCGACATCAGAAGTAACAGATGAAAATATAGATGCCACTTTGGAACGTCTGCGTAAACAGCGTATGCAATGGAGTGAAGCGGATGTAGCCTGTGAAGATGGTAACCGGATCAGCATAGATTTCGTCGGCAAGAAAGATGGCGTCGAATTTGTAGGGGGCAAGGCTGAAGATTTTCCGCTGGTATTAGGCGATGGTGGAATGATTGCCGGATTTGAAGATAATTTGTTAGGTTTGAAAGCTGGCGAAAATAAAACTTTTGCCGTTACATTTCCTGAAGACTATGGCAATAGCGAACTGGCAGGTAAAGAAGCCAGTTTTGATGTCACAGTCAAAAAAGTCGAGCAAGGAACACTGCCAGAAATTAATGATGAATTTGTACGCGCTTTTGGTGTTGATGGCACAGTCGATGCCCTAAAAGCAGAAATAAAGAAATCGTTAGAGGCGGAATTGCAACAACAATTGCAAATGCAGTCTAAGCAGGCCGTGATGCAGTTACTTTTGGATAATAATGAATTGTCCCTACCGGATTCAATGATTAAGCAGGAAATACATGCGCTACGTAAACGGGCGTTGGAAAATTTCAAAATGGAAACGGATTCTGAATTGCCCGATAACCTATTTGAGGACGAAGCCAAACGGCGCGTCAAATTGGGTTTGATCATTGGTGAAATCGTTACCAAGCAGTCCATTCAGGTTGACTCCCAGCGCGTGAGTCAGCGTATTCAACAGTTTGCTGCGCAATATGCTGAGCGTGAACAGGTTATCCAGTATTACACGACCAATAATCAGGCGCGCGCCAGTATTGAGTCACTAGTGATGGAAGATCAGATAGTTGACTGGGTGTTAGAGCAAGCCGTCAAGAAAGAAAATAAAGAGTCGTTTGAAAATATCGTAAAACAACGCCAATAAATAACTAAGGTGAAAGTACTATGAATAACGGGATCTCTCAGGAACCGATGATGAATTTAGTGCCCATGGTGGTTGAGCAGACTGCACGGGGAGAGCGAGCTTACGACATTTACTCTCGTCTACTTAAAGAGAGAGTTATTTTTATCGTAGGACCCATTGAAGATCATATGGCCAACCTGGTAGTGGCACAGATTCTGTTTTTGGAGTCGGAGAATCCGGATAAAGACATCTCAATCTATATCAATTCTCCCGGTGGATCGGTGACAGCGGGTATGGCTATTTACGACACCATGCAGTTCGCCAAGCCGGATATCAGCACGCTGTGTGTCGGTCAGGCAGCCAGCATGGGCGCAGTACTGCTAGCCGGTGGGACAGCGGGTAAACGTTATGCTTTACCTCATTCGCGTGTGATGATTCATCAGCCGCTGGGTGGGTTCCAGGGTCAGGCCTCGGATTTTGACATTCACGCCAGGGAAATCCTCAAAATACGCGATCAGCTGAACCGAGTTTTATCCAAGCATACCGGCCAAAGTATGGAGACAATCAGTAATGATACCGAGCGTGATAACTTCATGGACAGTGAAGAAGCAAAGAATTATGGCCTGATTGACAAAGTGTTAACCATACGTGGGGCAGACTAGCATTGAGAGTTTTTCGGGAAAGTGGTACAACACACTGAAAATAAAGAATTTAATGGTTTTTCCTTTAAATGCCGATATAAAGTACTAATCTGGGAATGGATTCGCTTTTTCCCATGGATAATTCGTCATAGAATAGTAACGACTACAGTGACCAGTAAAACTTATAGGATTTCAAGGATTTCAATATGAGCGGTGATGACTCGAAGAAAGAGACCGATAATGGAAAACTACTGTATTGTTCATTTTGCGGCAAAAGTCAGCATGAAGTAAGAAAGCTCATAGCAGGACCTTCAGTCTTCATCTGCGATGAATGTGTCGAGCTCTGTAACGACATCATTCGCGAAGAAATGCAGGATCAGTCACCTGCCAACCGAAACAAACTACCCAAGCCTAAAGAAATTAATGCAATTCTGGACGAGTATGTGATCGGCCAGGTAAGCGCTAAAAAAGTATTATCTGTAGCCGTTTACAATCATTATAAACGTCTGCAAGCTAGCAATTCTTCAAAAGACAGCGTGGAGCTGGCCAAAAGTAACATCCTGTTGGTCGGACCGACTGGATCAGGTAAAACTTTACTCGCTGAAACCTTAGCGCGACTTCTGAATGTCCCATTTACCATTGCGGATGCTACAACGCTCACTGAAGCAGGTTATGTGGGTGAAGATGTTGAGAACATTATTCAGAAACTACTGCAGAAGTGTGACTACGATGTGGAAAAAGCTCAGACAGGCATTGTTTACATCGATGAAATCGATAAAATTTCACGCAAATCAGACAATCCTTCCATCACTCGCGATGTATCGGGTGAAGGTGTTCAACAGGCACTATTAAAGCTGATTGAAGGCACTGTAGCCTCCGTACCACCACAAGGTGGACGCAAGCATCCGCAACAGGAGTTCCTGCAAGTGAATACCAGCAATATCCTGTTTGTATGCGGTGGTGCATTTGCTGGACTGGATAAAGTTATTCTGGATCGTACCGAGAAAACCGGCATTGGTTTTTCGGCCGATGTGCGTGCGACAAAGCAAGACACTTCGTTAGGAGAAACTCTGCATAATGTTGAGCCGGAAGATCTTGTTCGCTACGGTTTAATTCCTGAATTTGTCGGTCGTCTGCCAGTTGTGGCAACTTTGGAAGAGCTGGATACTGAAGCCCTGGTGCGTATCCTTACTGAACCCAAGAATGCATTGACCAAGCAATATACGCGATTGTTTGAAATGGAAGATGCAGAAATCGAGTTCCGTCCCAATGCCTTGACCGCTGTTGCCAAGAAAGCTATGGAGCGAAAAACCGGTGCACGAGGTTTGCGTACCATTCTGGAAAATGTTCTGCTGGATACCATGTACGATCTGCCTTCGATTGAAGGCGTATCTAAAGTCGTTGTTGACGAAGCCGTTATCAATGGTGATGCCAAGCCTTATCTCATTTACGAAAGCAACGACTACGAAAAGGCCGCGGCTGAAGACTAGTCGCTTAAATATGGTCTTACCCGTAAGCACTTGAAAGTAGCGGCGGGTGTCCCTATATAGTGTAAATAGAATTCAAATATAACCTTTAGATTCAGACTCAAAGGAGTCTTTATGGCTGACCAGCAAGAAAATCGCCCTATTAATCTTACTGACGTGACTCGCGTTCCTGTATTGCCATTACGCGATGTGGTCGTGTATCCGAATATGGTGATTCCATTATTTGTCGGACGCGATAAGTCCATCCAGGCGCTGGATGCGGCTATGGCTAACAACAAACAAATTTTACTGGTTGCGCAAAAAAGTGCCGAGCTGGATGAGCCATCATTTGATGATTTTCATACCATAGGAACCCTCTCTACTATTCTGCAACTTCTAAAACTTCCTGATGGCACAATAAAAGTGCTTGTCGAAGGTGCCGAGCGTGCCAAAGTGATACGTTTTGCGGAAGAGTCTGAGTATTTTACAGCAGAAATATCTGTGCTTAACCATGAAGAACCTGAAGACGAAAAAAAGCTGGAAGTGCTGTCTCGCTTAATTGTGAGTTTGTTTGAGCAATACGTAAAACTCAATAAAAAAGTGCCACCTGAGGTATTAACTTCACTGGCAGGCATTGATGACCCGAGTCGTCTGTCGGATACCATTGCCGCACATATGTCACTAAAGCTGGAAGAAAAGCAACATGTGCTGGAAATCATTTCCACTTATGAACGTATAGAGCACTTGATGAATTTGATAGAAGGCGAGCTGGATGTACTGCAGATCGAAAAACGCATTCGTGGTCGGGTCAAGCAACAAATGGAAAAGAGCCAGCGTGAGTACTATCTGAATGAGCAAATGAAAGCGATTCAGAAAGAGTTGGGTGAAATGGAAGACGCACCTAATGAAGTTGAAGAACTGGCGCAGAAAATTGAAGAGGCCGGAATGCCTCAGGAAGCCAAGGAAAAAGCGACTTCAGAATTAAATAAACTCAAGCTTATGTCCCCCATGTCTGCCGAAGCTACGGTGGTAAGAAATTATCTTGACTGGATGGTTAGTACGCCCTGGAAAAAGAAAAGCAAGATTAATCGTAACCTTAGTCATGCAGAAGAGGTGCTTGAAGAAGATCACTATGGTCTGGAAAAAGTCAAAGAGCGTATTCTTGAATATCTGGCCGTGCAGCAACGCGTTAAAAAACTAAAAGGCCCTATTTTGTGTCTGGTGGGTCCTCCGGGTGTAGGTAAAACTTCGCTGGGTAAATCCATTGCGCGTGCAACCGGTCGAAAATATACCCGTATGTCTCTTGGTGGCGTGCGTGATGAAGCAGAAATACGCGGACATCGCCGTACTTATATTGGCTCACTGCCAGGCAAGATTATTCAGAACCTTTCTAAGATTGGTGTAAAGAATCCTATGTTCCTGCTGGACGAGATCGACAAAATGGCTGCGGATTTCCGCGGAGATCCTTCTTCAGCTATGTTGGAAGTACTTGATCCGGAGCAGAACAATACTTTTAGTGATCATTACCTAGAAGTGGATTTTGATTTGTCGGATGTCATGTTTGTCGCTACATCCAACAGCATGAATATTCCGGGGCCTTTGCTGGATCGCATGGAAGTTATTCGCATACCTGGTTATACCGAAGACGAAAAGCTGAATATTGCCATGCGTTATTTGCTGCCCAAGCAAATTAAAACAAATGGCTTGAATGAAAATGAAATAGAAATCACACGGGATTCCGTGCAAGACATCATTCGTTATTACACGCGTGAAGCTGGTGTGCGTAGTCTTGAAAGAGAAATTTCCAAAATTTGTCGCAAGGTCGTCAAGTCCATCGCGCTTGGTCAGGATGAAAAGAAAGTGATAGTAACGCCCGAGAATATTGATGAATATCTGGGTGTACGTAAATTCCGTTACGGACTGGCGGATGAAAAAGATCAGATCGGTCAGGTGACAGGGCTGGCATGGACTGAAGTCGGTGGAGAATTGTTAAGTATTGAAGCCGAGATAGTGTTAGGTAAAGGCAAGATGATGGCGCCTACCGGAAATCTTGAAGATGTGATGAAAGAGTCGATACAAGTTGCTCAGACGGTTGTACGCAGTCGAGCTCTGTCATTGGGTGTCAGCCCGGAATTTTATGACAAAGTGGACATTCACATACACGTGCCGGAAGGTGCAGTCAAGAAAGACGGACCCAGCGCAGGAATTGGTATGACTACGGCTCTGGTGTCTGCGATTACTCACATCCCTGTACGGGCCGATGTGGCTATGACAGGTGAAATCACATTGCGTGGCGAAGTCTTGCCAATTGGTGGGCTGAAAGAAAAACTGCTGGCAGCACATCGTGGTGGAATAAAAATCGTCGTTATACCACAGGAAAATGAAAAAGATCTGGTAGAAATTCCTGACAATATTAAATCGCAGTTGGATATTCGACCTGTGAGATGGATTGATCAAGTACTCGAAATCGCTTTAACAGAAATGCCTACACCTTTAGAAGGTGGTGAAAATTTAAGCGAATTAAAAAAGAGAATACTGGCTGTCGGTAATAAAAAAGAAGAAGTGAGACATCACTAGTCATTTATTGACAGTGAGAATATCTAGCTGGTATAAACTCGTTTCGCATTAAGGATTGCTCTTGTCTGCATTTGAACGCTATTAATTATTGCATTCATTGGCTTCTGCGCTATGCTTTCTAGTAGTATCTGTCACTGGTGGTACCAGTCATAAGTATCGATATGTCTTTGTGCTAAGTAATAAAATACTACATTTCTAAAATAATCAATTCAGGGGTAAGTCTTTCAATGAATAAAACTGAGTTAACAGAAGCAGTGGCCGAAGCTGCAGATCTTTCCAAAGCGTCAGCAGGTAGAACCGTTGATGCCGTCATAGAAGCAATCACAAACGCACTTAAAAGTGGTGATCAAGTCGCCATTGCAGGGTTCGGAACATTTCTTGTTCGTGACCGGGCTGCCAGAACGGGCCGAAATCCACGCACGGGTGAAGAAATGGAGATTAAAGCATCTAAAGTTCCTGCTTTTAAAGCTGGAAAAGCATTAAAGGATGCCGTAAACTAGCGCGCCTTTTGCATGGGTGCTTAGCTCAGCTGGTAGAGCATCGCCCTTACAAGGCGAGGGTCGGGGGTTCGATCCCCTCAGCACCCACCAA
>CAZWQM010000038.1:0-4973 GCA_964636225.1 uncultured Thiotrichales bacterium
TCAATGGTTGCGGGAGGCTTGCCTGAAATGTCATAAGTTACACGGGATATGCCATTAATTTCATTGATGATTCTTCTTGAGACAAGATCCAGAAAATCATACGGTAAATGCGCCCAGCGTGCAGTCATAAAGTCTATGGTTTCTACCGCCCGCAGCGAAACGACATATTGATATTTTCGTCCATCACCCATCACTCCAACTGATTTAACTGGCAGAAACACCGTAAAGGCCTGAGACACCTGATCATATAAGTCATGCCTGCGCAGTTCTTCGATAAAAATGTGGTCGGCCAGACGAAGCAGGTCGGCATATTCTTTTTTAACTTCGCCAAGAATCCGCACACCCAGTCCCGGACCGGGAAAAGGATGGCGATGAATCATCTCATAAGGCAGCCCAAGTTCGTCACCCAGACGTCTGACTTCATCTTTGAATAATTCACGCAGTGGTTCAACCAAAGACAGCTGCATGTCTTCCGGCAGTCCCCCCACATTGTGGTGAGATTTAATTAAATGCGCTTTACCCGTAGCTGCTGCTGCAGACTCTATCACGTCGGGATAAATCGTACCCTGTGCCAGCCAACGAGCATCCTTAATTTTACCCGCTTCTTCTTCAAATATTTCTACAAACAGGTTGCCGATCTTTTTGCGTTTAAGTTCTGGATCATCAATACCTGCGAGCGCCATCAGAAAACGGTCTTCTGCATCAACGCGAATCACGTCCACACCCATGTGCTGACTAAACGTTTCCATCACCTGATCGCCTTCATGCAGCCTTAATAATCCATTATCGACAAATATGCAGGTGAGCTGTTTGCCAATCGCTTTATGTAAAAGAGCGGCCACTACAGAGGAATCGACACCACCGGAGAGTCCCAGAATGACATGTTCCTCGCCAACCTGCTGCTGCACATTGCTGATAATATCCTCAATGATATTTCCTGCTGTCCAGCTGGCGTCACATCCACAAATATCAATTAAAAAAGCAGCCAGAATTTCCCGGCCTTTTTTGGTATGAGTTACTTCCGGATGAAATTGCAAACCGTAAAGGTTTCTATTTTCATCCGCGATGGCGGCAAATTCCGCATTGTCGGTACTGGCCAGTGTTACAAAGCCTTCCGGCAGACTTGTGACTTTATCTCCATGCGACATCCACACATCCAGCAATGGCTGCTGACTTTGATCAACAGAATCACTTAGGCTTGAAAAAAACTTACCTGTCTGTTTGACAGTGACCTGTGCAAACCCGAATTCACGATGTGAAGATTCGCTTACCTTCCCACCCATTTTTTTTGCCAAGGCCTGCATACCATAACAGATACCTAGCACTGGCAGCTTGGCATTCAGCACATAGTCCGGTACATAAGGGGTGTCTTCTAAGGTGGTAGACTCAGGCCCTCCAGAAAGAATTATCCCTTGCGCATTTTCTGCAAATTTTGCTGCTGCGTCGAAATCCCAGGAAAATATTTCACAATAAACGCCTATCTCACGCACACGTCGCGCAATCAATTGGGTATATTGAGACCCGTAGTCGAGAATTAAAATGCGCTGCGAATGAATGTCCGCGCTAATAGGTGAATTCATTTAAACAAGGCTTCAGCAGATAATTTTATACAGTAGGTATTATTCTACGTGATAGTTGGGCGCTTCCTTGGTGATAGCCACATCATGCACATGACTTTCACGCATACCGGCTGAAGAAATTTTCACAAACTCGGTCTTAGCATGCATTTCATCAATATTGCGACAACCCACATAACCCATACTGGAACGTACCCCTCCCAGTAACTGATGCAGAATTGAAGTAATTGAACCCTTATAAGGCACACGACCTTCAATTCCTTCTGGAACCAGTTTACCCTGTTCAGCTTCACTGTCCTGAAAATAACGATCACTGGAGCCTTGCTGCATGGCACTGATGGAACCCATGCCTCGATAGGTTTTATAAGAGCGGCCCTGATACAGCTCCACTTCTCCCGGTGATTCTTTTGTGCCAGCAAACAAACTACCAATCATAACAGTATTGGCACCAGCAGCGATGGCTTTGGCCACATCCCCTGAGTAACGGATACCACCATCAGCAATGACCGGAATATTATTCTTACAAGCCACACTCACGACATTATCAATGGCGGTAATTTGCGGCACACCCACGCCGGCAACAATACGTGTTGTACATATAGAACCCGGACCAATGCCTACTTTTATAGCATCCGCACCACTTTCAATTAAAGCCTGTGCAGCACTGGCGGTGGCGATGTTACCGCCTATTACCTGCACTTCTGGATAACGGGCTTTTACCCTTTTCACTGTGTCCAGTACTGCTTGTGAATGTCCGTGAGCCGTGTCTACTACAATTACGTCTACATTAGCCTGGATTAAGGCATCCACACGCTCATCCGTTCCAGCACCCACACCCACTGCAGCACCCGCGCGCAACTGGCCTTGATCGTTTTTACATGCATTGGGGTGTTCAGATGATTTCTGTATGTCCTTGACGGTAATCATTCCGCGCAACTGGAAATCGTCATTAACCACTAATACTTTTTCAATCCGATGTTTATGCAACAGCGCCTGAACCTTGTCGAGACTGGCACCTTCTTCGACGGTGACCAGTCTTTCTTTGGGTGTCATGATGGTTGTTACGGGCGCGTCCATGCGGGTCTCAAAGCGCAAATCACGACTGGTAACAATACCTAGCAGCTGTTCTTTGTCTACCACTGGAACGCCGGAAATATTATTTGCGCGAGTTATTTCCAGCACCTCGGAAATGCTAACGTTAGGCCCAACCGTAATCGGGTCTTTAATCACACCGCTTTCGTATTTTTTTACTCGTGTAACTTCATGCGCCTGCATCTCGGCCGTCATATTTTTATGAATAATACCCATACCGCCCTCTTGTGCCATGGCGATCGCCAGACGCCCATCGGTGACGGTATCCATTGCTGCAGATAACAAAGGAATATTTAAACGAATCTCTCGAGTCAGTTGGGTACCCAGACTGACTTCACGGGGAAGCACGCATGAATGGGCCGGGACGAGTAATACGTCGTCAAATGTAAGAGCTTCCTGGATAATACGCATTTCGATGTCCGCTGTTCGAGATGGCGGATCATTATAGAGACTGACTTGAACAGGGTAAACTGCTAGCAAGTAATATATAAACTTTAACTCAACATGACTGAACGAATGCCAACCGATTTTTCTGATCCGCGTGAAATATATTCTGTCTCCGAAGTGAACCAGCAGTTGAAATCCGTCGTCGCCTCCAACTTTTCCCTGCTATGGGTAGAAGGAGAAATTTCAAATCTGGCGCGCCCTGCTTCTGGCCATGTTTACTTCACGATTAAAGATCCGAATTCCCAGTTGCGCTGTGTCATGTTTCGCAGCAGCAGTCTGCAGGTCCCCTTTGAGATAAGCAACGGCATGCAAGTGATTATACGTGCCAAGGCTAGCGTATATGAAGTCAGAGGTGACTTACAACTGATTGTTGATGGCATGGAAGAAGCTGGATTTGGCGCTCTGCAAAGACAATTTGAAGCACTAAAAAACAAATTATTTCAGGAAGGCTTGTTTGACCCGGCTCGAAAAAAACTGATTCCCCGTTTCCCTTCCCATATTGCCATCATCACATCTCCCAGCGGCGCGGCGATTAAGGATTTTTTAAAGGTCACCCAGCGCCGTTATCCGGTCTGCAAAAAAACCATATTTTCTGTCCAGGTTCAGGGTGAACAGGCAGCCAGCATAATCTCACAGGCTGTGATATCAGCCAATTACCAGGCTAAGTTTGATGTCATTGTTATTATTCGTGGGGGAGGCTCAATTGAAGATCTATGGGCATTTAACGATGAATCTTTGGCACGGACTATAGCCGACTCAAAAATTCCGGTTATTTCCGGAATTGGTCATGAAATTGATTACACTATTGTCGATTTTGTCGCCGACCTGCGCGCGCCTACTCCTTCAGTTGCAGCAGAACTAAGCTGTCCGGAAGCCGAGGCCATGCTCAGGATGATAGTCGAGATTGAGAGAACCCTAAAAAGACTTTCCGTTGAACTCATACAAAAATACGCACAAAGCACAGATTGGCTCTCACAACGATTACAGCGCACTCATCCTGCCACTGTGATTAATAATCAGAAACGTGCGCTACAGGGACTGTTGGATCGCCTACAACGCATGATTCAACTTCATATCAAAAATCATCACTATCAACTGCAAAATTCATCACAAAAGCTGTATAGCCAGTCGCCAGCACGACTACTTGAATTACAAACAACGCGCGTCTCCACTCTGAATGCACGGCTGCAAGAAACCATGCGTCATCAACTTGATCAAATGACATACAGATTCAGGCTCTGTGCAAGCACCATGAGTGCGGTCAGTCCGCTAAATACACTTCAGCGAGGTTATTCAATCACTCGCATAAACGGGAAGGACACGGAAGTCATCCGAGACTATTCACAAGTAAGACAGGGTGATCAATTAACCACCCACCTGGCCAGTGGAGAAGTTGTTAGTCGAGTGGAATCAACGAGTTCTAAAAATATCATCGAAAAGATTTCATCTGTGAATAAGGATGATGTTTAACTAAATTCTTGCAACTATGGATATATTCTGATAATAAAGCGGGCTTAATTTATTAAGGCGTAAAACATGGCGGTTAAAAAAGCGGTTTCCAAGAAGAAGGTAGCAAGTACCAAGAAAAAAGTAGCAGCGCCTAAAAAGAAAGTAGCTGCTAAGAAAAAAGCTGTTGTTAAAAAGAAGGCAACAAGCACCAAGAAAAAAGTAGCAGCGCCTAAAAAGAAAGTAGCTGCCAAGAAAAAAACCACTGCCAAAAAGTCTACTACAGTTAAAAAAACCACCACCAAGATACAGGGTGCCGCACAAAAAAAAGTCGATGCCGCAACCAAAAAAGCGGTCGCAACCAAAAAAGCGGTCGCAACCAAAAAAGCGGTCGCAACCAAAAAAGCGGTC
>CAZWQM010000038.1:5073-9468 GCA_964636225.1 uncultured Thiotrichales bacterium
GCGACCAAAAAACCTACGCCCATGCCCAAAACCCGCTTGATTCCGGATGAGCCCATTGTAGGGATGACACTGCCTGTTGAGGGGATTGATCCCTACATGCCCAGCAATGGTGAGCTGTATATGAGCGATGAGCAGCTTATCCATTTCCGCACTATCCTGAATGAATGGAAAAAACAGTTAATGGAAGAAGTTGACCGAACTGTCGATCACATGAAGTCAGATGCGGCTAACTATGCAGATCCGGCAGATCGTGCTACTCAGGAAGAAGAATTTAGTCTGGAGCTGCGCACACGCGACCGGGAACGCAAATTAATCAAGAAGATTGACGAATCTCTGGTCACCCTGGATACTGGTGACTATGGATATTGTGAGTCTTGTGGCATAGAAATAGGTATTCGACGTCTGGAAGCTCGACCCACAGCCACTCAGTGTATTGATTGCAAAACACTGCAGGAAATTAAAGAAAAACAGATTTATTCTTAAAAGTCCTTAGTCTATTCGCTCTAGAATTCATCAATATAGACAGTATCGTGGACGATTCGCCCCCTCACCTACGGGGCCGCTTCATTACGGCTCATTAGTGACAGCAGTCGCTAGCTACCTTCAGGCACGCAGCCACAATGGACAATGGTTGATTCGAATTGAAGACATTGATCCAGAACGCGATTCCAAAACCAGCATTACATCAATTCTGCAAACGCTGCAGGATTACGGTTTCGTTTTCGACGCCAGACCGATCCTGCAAAGCCGACACACGAATTTGCATAAGCACCTTGCCTTACAGTTATTAAGTCGTGATCAGGCGTACGCTTGTCACTGCAGTCGTAAGGAGATTGCGCTACATGCCAAACCAGGTGAGATGGGTTTGATCTATCCTGGATATTGTTCAGACAAGACGCTTGGCTTTAAGCATGGAACGGCACTGAGAGTACGAACTGATAATACCATTATTCATTTTGCGGATAAAAACTTTGGTGAACAACGCTGTAATCTAAAACAGGAAAGCGGTGATTATGTTATTTACCGGGCAGACAATTTACCCAGCTATATATTGGCCGCAAGTGTGGATGACTTATTCGAACACTATACTGAAGTCGTAAGAGGCTCGGATCTGCTTACATTAACACCGAGGCAAATTCATCTTAGTCTGCTACTTAAAAACAGATTTCCGGAGTTTTTACATGTGCCAATCATAACTCATGAGAATGGAGAAAAATTAAGCAAACAAACCCATGCGCCAAAAATCAAAAAACAACATGCCCGTAAATGGCTATGTCATGCGTTAACGGATCTTGGTCAAGAGCCCCCGCGCAACCTTCACTACAGACCTCTATCGAGAATCTGGGAATGGGCTATCGAACATTGGTGTACCGACAATATTCCCACTCTGAAAACCATTCCCCTGAAATACTGAAACAAAAAAGCCGGCTTCAAAGCCGGCTTTTTTGTTTGTACTATATAGAGATATTACTCACTATCACTATCTTTAAACCAAGCCCATGGTTCTTCCTGAGCAACACCAATAAACAACCATACGTTACCAATGAGTGTCACAACAAGAAACAGTGCACCGCCCAGTGCCCAAAAGAACTCGTCGTAATGGTTCTGGAAACCAATAAAATTGAAAATTGAAATCATCGCTATAGTAAATAGCGCCATAATTCCTAATGCTTTCATTGTCATAATGTATAAACCTCTTTAAGTTGTAGCAGCAAAACTTATATTGTTTTAATTATCGTCCACCAGGGATTGAACTGGCATCTAAGAATTTATCGTAATATATACTGTCTTCATCAATTCCTCCAGACTTTAGCAGCTCGATGGCAGAATCGATCATAGGAGGTGGCCCACACAGGTAACCCTGAGCATCTTTAAGGTTGATACTTGAGGTATCCATATACGTTTGTTTAAAGTAATCGGTTACGTAGCCTGTAGGCCCTGCCCATGAAGCACCTTCCGGAAGGGCAGAAAGGACTGTAACGTATTCAAATTTATAGCCTTTATGCCATTTTTCTTTAATCTGCTGCATCTCAGCATCGCAATACAAATCTTTTTCAGTTTGCGCACCAAACAGAAAAATACAATCACGCTCAACCTGCTCAAGTACACACTCTTCCAGAATGGCTTTGATCGCACTCATACCACTTCCGCCCGCCATACATACCATTTGCGAGCTGCTCGAACGATGGTAAAACTGACCATAAGGTGCAGCCACATTCACTTCAGTACCCACTCTGTCTTCGGCAAAAAGCCATTCAGTAAATTCACCACCCGGCACTCTACGAATATAAAAGCTGAATTCTCTATCCTTTTCATTCTTGGGTGCTTTTGCAAATGAGTATGACCTAGGAGTAGAAATATCTTTTACTGAAATCTCGGCGTATTGACCGGCCATCATTTCACGTTTAAAACTGGTGTCACATTTAATAACAAGTTCTTTTATGTCGTGTGTCAATTGATTTACTTGGGCTATCTTGCCTTTCAACTGAAGTAGCTGTGTCGCTGGAGCATCGCTCATTTCAACTTCTACCTCTATATATGACTTCAAGACAGACTGACACGCAAGCACAGTTCCTGCTTTCAGCTGGTCACCATCCAGAACATATGAAAAATCGGTTAGCGCCTTGATTTTGCCTTTCTTAACCACACATTTGCAGCTGCCACAACTCCCCACTCGACAATCATGTGGCCATGCGAGCCCTGCACCCAGTGCAGCTTTTAATAAATTTTCACCTGCTTTAACGGTAATTTTAGCTACACCATTGTTAACTGACGCAACGTGGTCCTGTTTCTTGTTTCCAAATAGTCCAAACATGATTTCAATAGGGTTTATATAAATTTGCTATAAAAACAAAAACGCACAGTCACATAAACTGTGCGTTTTTTTTAACTAAGAATATGTGCTAGGTATTAATTGATATTCCCTTCAAAGTACCTGAAGCAACATCGGCTGCTGAAGGTAACACTGTAAATGGAATAATCTTTTCCTTACTGGTACTTGGGTGAGACTTCACTTTATCGTACCACTTAGCCACACCAGGACGAGAGCTAATCAAGTCTCCTGCTCCACCAATTTCAATCAGGTTACAACATGCTGACCAGTGGATATCTGCCAAAGAAAAATCACCGCAGATAAAATCACCTTTTCTTGGTGGGTTGATGACTTGCTTCTCAAGCCCCTCAAACAAAGGCATTAAAGCATCTTTGTTGATAGAGTCACCAATATTGGGAGCAACACTTTCAGTAGCGATAATGGCCCATTGATACATAATGGCTCGGCTAACTCCGTTACGTGGAACCAGTGACGGACCAAAACCTTTATCATCGAGGTATGACATTACTGCATACGTGCCGTAAACAACAAAGTCGATATCCTGTAACACAGGCCCGATACCATAAGGGGAGATTGCACGAAAACCACTATCATTTAGATCTGAAATAACTTCAGTATCAATATCAACTCCCTTTTCAGCTGCAGTCTGTAGACACTTGCCTGTGTTAGGGCAACTTGGGTGTCCACGCAGAATCATTTTTGTTCCTAATTTATCTCCGATCATATTCTTCCCCCTAATTCAATAACCCCACTTTTTTATCTACCTTACGATAAGTGGCTGGAATTTGCGAGACTATTGATTAGCTTTCTTTAGTTAATTTACTGGTTAGTCTTCAATTTTAATCGCGCCAGAAGGGCACTGCGCAACGGTGGCACGAATTTCATCTTCAGGTGCTCCTGACTCATCTATAACAAAACTGCCATCGACAACTTTGAACACATTTGGAGAACCTTCAACACACTTTCCTGCATGAATACAGGTATTTTCATCCCAAGTTATTTTCATGATCGTAACTCCTCTGTAGTTATATTGTTACACCCCGACAATTTCAGACTTCATTGAATATAGAATGCATAGGCACTCATCTTTTTCTTTTTGACCAATATTGTTTTTATCCAGGGCAGCCAGTACATCGTCGCATACTGCCACGAACTCTTCGTCACTGATATTCATTCCAGTATGTGCAGTTAACATGTCCTGGCCAGTGTATGTTTCTGGGCCGCCGATACCAGCACCAAAAAATTCACGCACTAGTCGCTTAACATTTTCTGGATCACTTTGTTTGTATCTTTGCTTGATTTTAGGATTAGAAGTATGGTTTTTCCATATATCTTCAACAATCGCTGCAATACCTTCAGCACCACCAAGGCGCACATACAAGCTAGCATCACTCATTTTATAAACTCCTCAATTTCAATTTATCGCTGATTTATACAAATTATCTTTCAAATTAGACCGAATCTATAGATAAAATATGACCTAATTTATTCTACTTACCGGGTCTAGGCGTAGCCGGCGATTTCGTTGATTCGGGCTGCGACCTTTCGCTCGCCTTCCGACG
>CAZWQM010000039.1:0-9414 GCA_964636225.1 uncultured Thiotrichales bacterium
TCGTACCGAGAGTACCTCCAAGCGAAAAGTTCCCGAAGGGTTATGGGATAAATGCCCAAGTTGCAGTGCGGTACTGTATGGGGCAGAGCTGGAACGCAATCTGCAAGTTTGTCCCAAGTGTGGTCATCATTTGCGAATCAGTGCACGTAGCAGAATTGGTTATTTTCTTGATCAAGGTGAACATCAGGAAATCGGCGAAGATCTGGAACCTAAAGATTTTTTGAAATTTAAAGATTCCAAGAAATACAAGGATCGTCTTTCAGCTGCGACCAAAAGCACCGGTGAAAAAGACGCTTTGGTTGTGGCGTGTGGAAAACTGAAAGGAATTCCTGTCGTGGTCGCGGCTTTCGAATTCAATTTCATGGGAGGCTCAATGGGCTCTGTTGTTGGTGAGCGCTTTTTAATGGGAGTTAAAAAGAGTATCGCAGACAGTGTGCCATTTATTTGCTTTTCAACCAGTGGTGGCGCCCGTATGCAGGAAGCACTGATGTCGCTTATGCAAATGGCTAAAACCAGTGCGGCACTGACTCGATTGTCGGAACAAAGATTACCATTTATCTCTGTATTAACAGATCCCACTATGGGGGGTGTCTCGGCCAGTTTCGCCATGCTGGGGGATGTGCATATTGCAGAACCCAACGCATTGATTGGATTCGCAGGCCCCAGAGTGATACAGCAAACCGTACGCGAAACGTTGCCTGAAGGATTTCAGCGCAGTGAGTTTTTGCTGGAGCATGGGGCCGTAGATATGATCGTAGAGCGAAAAGATTTACGAGACCGTATCCACAATCTGTTGAATATCTTAACAGATCGAGTCTTATAATCCGTTACTGCATAAAACTGGCGGAATGATTTTGTGTTCTGGTTTTTTATTGCAGATTCTTTGATGGTATGAAATATAAAACCCTAGATGACTGGCTGGCATGGCAGACAACGCTGCATGCGCGTGAAATAGAGCTGGGACTGGAAAGAATAGAGTCGGTTGCCAGAACCCTGAATCTAATAGACTGCCCGTTTCCTGTGATTACTGTTGCAGGAACGAATGGTAAAGGTTCCGTAGTTGCGATGCTCAGTTCCATTTTGCATCATGCCGGGTATAAGGTGGGCACTTACACTTCTCCACACATTGTTCACTATAACGAACGTATAAGAATTGGTTTGCGTTGCGTTCAGGACGATCAGTTATGCCGTTCCTTTGAAAAGATCAATGAGGCCAGAAATGGAACCAGTCTTAGTTTTTTTGAATTTGCCACTTTGACTGCGCTGGATTTGTTTCATGAGAATAAAATTGATGTCGCGGTGCTGGAAGTGGGTTTGGGCGGGCGTCTGGATGCGACCAACATCATCGATAACGACCTAGCCTTTGTCACCAGTATTGGACTGGATCATACCGAATGGCTTGGAAATACACGTGAAGCAATCGGTTATGAAAAATCGGGAATTTTTCGTCCGGATACACCTGCTATATGCGGAGATATTGATGCGCCAAAATCGATTGCCGAGACTGCGCAAAAAATTAATGCTCGATTGTTTCAGATAAATACTGATTTCAGTTATAAGGTGGCCAAAACCTCATGGTCGTTTTACACCCAAGGCTATGAATTACAAGGTTTGCCATGGCCCAATCTTTCAGGTGCAGTACAAATTCGAAATGCATCCAGTGTCATCATGGGCCTTCATTGCCTGAAAGACCGCTTGCCTCTAAGTGCGGATGCGATCGAGACAGGACTGCGTGAAGTCACTCTGGAAGGCCGATTTCAGCGTATTGTGAAAAATTGCGAAATCATCCTAGATGTTGCTCATAATTTTGATAGTGCAAAAATATTATCTGAGAATCTGACGGCTTTGCCTCGGCCGGAAAAAACTATCGCGGTTTTTGCAGTGCTGAGTGATAAAGATGTTGACGGAATTGTATCGGTAATGCATTCCCATATCGATGACTGGTACATATCGCAAGTAAATTCACACCGGCGCATGGAAGTAAGCAAAGTGGAACAGTCACTTATGAAACAAAGTTCAGAGACAAGTGTGAAAATTTTTGAAACCGTCGAGCAAGCCTATTTGCAAGCACAAATGGACGCCAGCAAGGGTGATCGAATTATAGTCTTTGGTTCTATATATACCGTTTCAGAAGTGCTCGCCAGCGAATCATAAGCTTTGTAAAAGTTTGCGTATGTAGGCTTAGCATGTCTTCGGTAGTTTCTGTAGAATGCTCACATGATTCGACCAAATCAAACTTACTAAAACAGTGGATTCAACCTTAAAATACCGGATTGTTGGTGCATCTGTACTGTTGTCGTTAGCGGTGATCTTTATCCCGATGATTCTGGACGGCTCGGGTAAAGAGTCAATAACCCAGATTGACATGGAAATACCCCCTGAACCGGTTCTGGTTTTTTCCGATGAACTTGAAGATCAGTTGCAAAAGCCGGCGCCAGAACACAGTACGGCCGGGCAGCAAGTCAAGGAAACTCATCCGGATGCCGATCCGGAAAATAATGTCGTACCGGAAGTGGTGGTCAGCGCTAAAACCCAGCCAGAGTTGTTAAGCTGGGTCGTTCAAGTGGGTGCATTTAGCGATAAACCAAAAGCTCTGGCTATGCAAAAGCAGCTAATCGATGCGGGCTACGATGCTTTAGTGGAAATTGGTTCTAATCAGGGGGAGGACTATTTTCGTGTCAAAGTTGGTCCGGTTATATCTCAGGATGAGGCGACTAAAATTCGTGATAGCTTGCGCAACAAAATGAAACTCAATGCTGCATTTGTCACTCGGCATCCACGCACCGAAGAATAGCACCAAATAAAAAAACATATGGCCGATATAACCTGGATAGACATCATTATTGTCATTATTTTTTTGATATCGACTACCATTGCACTGCTTAGAGGGTTTGTACGTGAGGTCGTGTCCATTGTGACCTGGGTGGCGGCAATTTGGTTGGCATTAACTCAATCGCAACAAGTGTCTTTATTGTTGCCCGAAGCCATCGATAGCGCGAGTCTGCCATTTGGTGAAAAAGAATATGGCGCCAACCTTCGAGTCGGAATTGCTTTCATATTAATCATGGTCGGCGTATTTGTATTTGGCGCCCTGATTAACTTCGTGCTAAGCCAGATAATGAAAGCCCATATCCTCAAAGGTATGGATCAAATGCTGGGGATGGTGTTTGGTTTGTTGCGTGCATCAGTGATAACGACTATTCTGATTATGACCGCATCAGCATTTACCACTTTGCCTTTAACCGAAACATGGCAAGCATCGAAATTCATTAAGCCTTTTGAGCATGCGGCCGAGTGGGTTGTTGGCCAGTTGCCAGAGCGATATGCGCAGCAGTTCAGAATGCCTGTAAAAGTGCCTAGCTCTGATATACAACTTTAGAGAATAAATATGTGTGGAATTGTAGGAATTTTCGGTAGCCATCAACTTAATCAGGAACTGTATGATGGGTTAACGGTATTACAACATCGTGGACAGGATGCGGCCGGAATTGCCACCTCAGAAGGGACCCGTATTTTTCAGCGCAAAGGCAATGGCCTGGTAAGGGATGTGTTCCAGGATCGGCATATGCAGAAAATGAAAGGCACAATGGGCATTGCGCACGTAAGATATCCTACCGCCGGATCCTCCTCGTCTGCTGAAGCACAGCCATTCTATGTTAATTCACCTTATGGCTTGAGTTTGGGGCACAACGGAAACCTGACAAATGCTGAATCGTTAAAACGTGCGCTGTACATTGACGATCGTCGACATATCAATACCAATTCAGATTCGGAATTATTACTGAATGTATTGGCCCATGAGCTGATTCACTCTGGGCAAAGACAGTTGGCACCCAGAACTATTTTTGATGCTGTGCGTGGTGTTCATCGACGTTGTGAGGGAGCCTACGCAGTCGTTTCTATGATTTGTGGATTTGGCATTCTTGCGTTTCGTGATCCTCATGGCATTCGTCCTCTTGTTTACGGTGTTAAAGAGACCAGTCACGGCATTCAGTATATGGTGGCCTCCGAGAGTGTTGCACTGGATGTGCTGGGTTATCAACTGGTGAGGGATGTAAAACCAGGAGAAGCCATTCTGATTGATGAGAAAGGTGAATTTCATTCGCAAATGTGTGCTGAAGAAACGCTGCATACTCCCTGTATTTTTGAGTACGTTTATTTTGCTCGTCCAGATTCCATTATTGAAAATGTTTACGTACAGAAAGCGCGTATGCGGATGGGGCAGCGTCTGGCTGAAAAAGTACTTAAAGTCTGGCCGAATCATGATATTGATGTAGTTATCCCAATTCCGGATACCAGCCGAACGGCAGCACTGGAAATGGCGCATGTTTTGGGTTGTAAATACCGGGAAGGGTTTATAAAAAATCGATATATCGGGCGGACATTTATTATGCCTGGGCAAACACAGCGAAAAAAATCGGTTAGGCAAAAGCTGAATCCAATTAATCTGGAATATAAAAATAAGAACGTATTACTAGTAGATGATTCAATTGTCCGAGGTACAACGTCAAAAGAAATAGTGCAAATGGCTCGCGAAGCCGGCGCTAAAAAAGTTTATTTTGCTTCCGCTTCACCACCGGTTCGCTATCAGAATATTTATGGCATTGATATGCCGGCTGCATCAGAATTGATCGCACATGGGAAAAATGTTGATGAGGTTTGTAAAGAGATTGGGGCAGATAAACTGTTCTATCAAGATGTGGATGACCTTCTCTGGTCTGTAAGTAAAGGGAATAAAAAACTGAAACACTTTGAAACATCAGTGTTCACTGGAGAATACATTACCGGAATTGGCGATGATTATCTGCGATCTCTGGAAGTGGTACGAAATGACAAAAGCAAATCCCGACAGGAAAAAAATAAAGAACAAGACTACGAAAGTGTGGATCTAATTAACAACCTATAATACGAGGCCTCAATGTCTCAATGGCCGAATTCGCTGGATAATACTGTTCCGCTTGTTCAGAAAAAATTTTCTTCACAAATTACTTCTCCCTGGCTGCTGGTCGACTCGACTTCGCAACAGCTATATTTAATCAACAATGGCTTGTTTAAGACATATACCGTGTCGACCTCCAAGTACGGCCTGGGATGTCAGCAGGATAGCCTGAAGACACCGGTTGGTGCGCACCAAATTGCGCAAAAAATAGGTGGAACTAATCAGTTGAATGAAATATTTGTAGCTAGAGTGGGTACTGGTAAGTTGGCTGAAATAATATATGAGAAAAGTTGTTCAAATCAGGACCTCATTCTTACCCGTATTCTATGGTTGCAAGGTTTGGAACAGGGAAAAAACTGTGGAGAAGGAATCGACTCTTTTCAACGCTATATCTATATACACGGTACTCAGGAAGAGGGTTTGCTGGGAACGCCTGCCTCTCACGGCTGTGTTCGTATATCTAACAGCGATATTGTCGACTTGTATGCAAAAGTATCAGTCGGAACTTTTGTTTATATCGTTTAAAATTACCGGTTTAAATCTCTAAACATTCGCGCGCTGTGATTATCTATTGTATTCTCGCGCCTTTCGTCGAATTAACTAAAAAGTATTGATATGAATGCACAACAACTTGAACAGGCGCGAAGTCAGGTGCTTGAGGTGTTTGAAGCGGGAGTTTCGCGAGTTAAAGGTAACAATGCCGTCATTGAATATCTGCAAAACAATCCACTTTATGGAGAATACTATCTAATTGCTGTGGGTAAGGCGGCTTCCTCCATGTCGCTGGGTGCGCTGTCAATACTGAAGGATCAGGTTACGCAAGGATTGGTGATCACAAAACATGATCACACTGAAGAAGAGTTGCGTACATATGCAAATATCAAAACTATGGAATCTGATCATCCAGTTCCGGGCGAGCCCAGTCTTGTGGCAGGTAAAGCGCTGATTGAGTTTGTCGAATCTGCGCCTGAAGATGTAAAGTTTCTGGTGCTGTTTTCCGGGGGTGCGTCCAGTTTAATGGAAGTGCTGGCCGACGGTATGTCACTTGAAAAGCTAGCTCAGTTGAATAAGGTTCTGCTATCTATTGGTTATGATATTACCCAAATGAACCAGATTCGAAGAGCTATTTCGCATATCAAAGGTGGTCGTCTGGCGAACTATATCAATGGACGTGAAACCATCGCGTTACTTATTTCAGATGTACCGGGTGATGATCCGGCGGTGATTGGTTCCGGTCCTTTAACTCCTGTACAGGAAGACATTACTCAATCGGATTTACCCGATTCGATTACTACTATTTTACAAGGTGTGACATTCACGCCTGCGCCTGACGAGAGCTTGTTCTCTAATATTCAGACGTACGTCATTGCAACTTTAGATGACGCTAAACTTGCGGCTGAAAAATGCGCGCGATCATTAGGCTTTGATGTGAAGGTTTATTCCGAGTTTATGCAGGGTGATGCCGAGAAAAAAGCCTTAGAGGTGTGCCAGATGCTGGAAACTGCTGCGAACGGCATTCACATCTGGGGTGGAGAAACCTCACTGATTTTGCCTGACAATCCGGGTCGTGGCGGAAGAAACCAGCACTTGGCAGCGGTCGCTGCTCAGGTTATATCGGGCAAAGACAATATTGTGTTTCTGGCCGCCGGGACCGATGGAACTGATGGGCCTACACCGGATGCCGGAGGACTGGTAGACGGCCAAACTGTTGCCCGTGGAGAAAGTCAGGGTTTGAAAATAGATGAATATATTAAGGCGGCGGATGTCGGTAATTATTTGCTTAAGACAGGTGATTTGGTGACTACCGGTCCGACGGGGACCAATGTGATGGATTTGATTGTCGCCTTAAAGCAATAATGGCAAGCAATAAAGGTGTTTTTTGCAAGCGTCAAATCGGCTTTGTTACAGAACGATCCTGATGAGAAAATCAAACAGGTCAATCAACTTTATACAGACATAATCTCAGGCCGAGTCGATTTATCTGTTCACGAATTCGTAGAGACGATTGAAATTCCGGGTCGTCCCGCTCGACCTTCATTGGTTCATCCAAGTAAAGTGGCACGACGTAAGCTCACAACCGAGTTGGGTCGAGTCGCGCTGGTGCATGCGATATGTCATATAGAGTTCAATGCGATTAATCTCGCACTGGATGCGGTCTATCGGTTTCAATTTATGCCTTTGGAATATCATCAGGACTGGATGCGTGTGGCCGCTGAAGAAGCCAGACATTTTTCATTGTTAAGTGGGCGACTGCAACGGCTGAATTCTTATTACGGTGAATATTCGGCTCATAATGGTTTGTGGGAAATGTCTGTCAAAACCCAGCATAGTGTGGTTGAGCGCATGGCACTAGTACCCAGAGTGCTGGAAGCTCGTGGACTGGATGTCACTCCCGGTATGATCGAGCGATTACGGGCGATAGGCGATATTGAAACGGTAAATATTTTAAAGATTATTCTACATGATGAAATTGGTCATGTGGAAATAGGTACGCGCTGGTTTCGCTACGCATGTCAGCAACAAGGTGTGGATTCGGAATCCACTTTCATTGCCTTGCTCAAACAATACAATGTCGCATTGGGAACGGGGCTATTACATTCTAAAGCACGCGAACAGGCAGGATTCAGTATTGCAGAGCTAAAAGCTTTGTCTTGAATTAGAGAGCGGAAAAATTTGCCAGCTGTATACCATGGTCTGGTGTCAGGCTCAGCACATTTCCTTGTGTGTACCAGTCACCCAGCACAATACGTTTGCACGGTTGTGAATGTATAGTGAAATCATGTATACCGGGGCGATGAGTGTGCCCATGGATTAATAGTTTGCTTTGATTTCTTAGTAGAGCCGCCTCTACCGCTGCCTGATTAACGTCCATAATATCAGCCTGTTTCTCTGAGGTTGCCTGAACGGAAGTGTCTCTTAACTTTAGTGCAAGAGATTCACGGGTAGAGATCGGCAGGTGTAGAACAATCCACTGTAATAGTTTGCTATGAGTTTTTTTTCTAAAACGCTGATAGGCAATATCATCCGTGCAAAGTGTATCTCCATGCATTAACAAAACGTCCTGATCGTAAATACGAACCACATGTTCTTCAGTCAGCAACGTGACGCCGGTTTGTCTGGCAAATTTTTCCGCAATTAAAAAATCACGATTACCATGAAGAAAATATACCGCTGTGGTTGACTGTGTGACTTTTCTTAATGCATCAAGCGTGGGTTGATATTCAACCCCAACCGAATCATCGCCGATCCAGTATTCAAACAGGTCGCCAAGAATATAGAGAGCATCGGCATGAACTGCACGTTTGTATAGGAACTGATTGAAAAGGTCGACCAGTGCCGGCCTCTTCATATCCAGATGAATGTCTGAGACGAATAAAGTCTCTGACACTTATTGCTCGAGTAAAGTAGCTTTTTGAATAATCACGGGTTCCAGAGGCACGTCCTGATGACCCATATGGCTACCTGTTGCCACTTCTTCTATGGTTTGAACCACATCCATGCCTTCCGTAACCTGACCAAATACCGCATAACCCCAGCCCTGGGGAGATTCACTGGTGAAATCCAAAAAGCCATTATCGGCCACGTTAATAAAGAATTGTGCAGTGGCAGAATGTGGTGCAGAAGTACGCGCCATGGCAATGGCGCCTTTGACATTTTTCAGTCGATTATTGGCTTCATTCTGAATCGTGGCATTGGTGGTTTTTTGCTTCATATCTGAATCAAAACCGCCGCCCTGAATCATGAATGATGGAATAACGCGATGAAAAATAGTGCCATCATAGAAACCTGATTTAACATAGGTAATAAAGTTTTCTACTGTTTTAGGGGCTTTTTCAGCATCTAATTCGATGATGATATTTCCTTTGTTTGTTTCCAACTGAACTTTGGGCTGTGTTTCACTCATGGCTGTGTTTCCTAAGATGGCTAATAACAAGCACATTAAAATACTAGAAATAAAGGTAGCTTTCATTGGGTGCCTATTGGGTGGTTAAAATTCAGCTGTGTATGATAATGAATACAGCCTGCCTATAAAAGTTATTTGCGGATTTGGCCGGTATTTAGAACTGGTTGACGGTTACGGTCGAATACGCGTATCCTTTCGCGCTCTCGACTATTTAGCCTGAATTTAGGATAAAATTGTTGAGCAAACCAGTTCGGGGCATAGCGCAGCCTGGTAGCGCATCTGCTTTGGGAGCAGAGGGTCGGGGGTTCAAATCCCTCTGCCCCGACCAGTTTCATTTCCAAACCCCTAAAGAGGTCGGCGTATAATGAAACGGATAACCGAATTCAGCCATGTCAGCGCAACAGGCCACTGATACATACAGACCACCCATTTTAGATTTGACTTGGAAATATATCCGGTTACTATGCACGGCTCCGGTGGATGTGCCTGTATCTGCGCCCGTAGCTCAACCGGATAGAGCATCGGCCTTCTAAGCCGGGGGTTGCAGGTTCGAGTCCTGCCGGGCGCGCCA
>CAZWQM010000040.1:0-8760 GCA_964636225.1 uncultured Thiotrichales bacterium
ATCGAAAGACGCCCTTGTGATGCAAACAACAATGATGATGACTTCGACCTTTAAGTCGAATTCATAAATAAATTAAACCGGGCTCTCATGAGCCCGGTTTTTTTTCGCCCATAATTTAATAGCAACCTTGCATTAAGCTAATGAACACAAGCAACAATACGCCGACACAGCAACTCAGTATATTAATCACTGGATGTTCATCAGGTATTGGTTATCAAGTAGCAAAAGATCTGCAGCAGTGTGGCTATCAGGTGATCGCAAGCGCGCGTTCTCAAGATGATGTAGAGCGTTTAAGGCAGGAAGGATTTTTTTGTCTGCAGCTGGATTTAAGTAACTCTCAAAGTATTCAAAGTGCATTCTCCGCAGCTATGGAATACACCGAGGGATCGCTTTATGGATTATTCAACAATGGTGCATACGGTCAGGCGGGCGCATTGGAAGACTTGCCACGAGAAGCCATGAGCCTGCAGTTTGAAACCAATGTGATTGGCAGTATGGAACTGACCAATCTGGCTATTCCTGTGATGCGTAAACATAATTCAGGACGCATAATTTTCAACAGCTCAGTATTAGGCTTAATCGCTTTAAAATTCCGTGGTGCTTACACGGCCAGCAAGTATGCAATTGAAGGTCTGGCCGACACTTTACGACTGGAACTAGCCGAAACAAATATTAAAACCAGTTTAATAGAACCGGGGCCCATAGAAACACAATTCCGTGCCAACAGCTATAAGATGTATCAAAAATACGTCAATAGAGATCAAAGCTATTTCAGACAGGAATATTTAAAATCAGAAAAGCGCCTGCTTAAAAAAGGCGCTGCCGTTCCTTTTACGCTTCCGGCATCTGCGATTACTCCCAAGGTCATTCACGCTCTGGAGAGCCAGCACCCCAAAGCGCGTTATTACGTCACCAAACCCACATTTGTTTTGGGATATCTAAGAAGAATACTTAGCAATCGAAGTCTGGATAAAATTCTTCTGAGAATATCCAACAGTTAGCTTACTTTCGGGAGAAACCAAGCTCACCATTTACCAACCCAACCTGAATGGTGTCGCCAGGGGCATACTTACCTTCCAGTAGATCTTTTGCCAGCGCATCTTCCAGATGTTGCTGAATCGCTCTTTTTAATGGACGTGCACCGTAGATAGGATCAAATCCGGCTTCACCCAAATAAGCCAATGCGTCATCAGAAATTTCCAAAGTGATTTCGCGTTCTGCTAGCCTTGACTTTAAACGACCTATTTGTATTTTGGCAATCTCACGAATCTGCTCCTGGGTTAACGGCCTGAATACAATTGTGTCATCAATTCGGTTAATAAATTCCGGACGAAAGTGTTGACCAACAATTTCCATTACTGTCGATTTTATCTTCGCATAATTTTGAGAAGCAGATAATTCCTGAATACGATCACTGCCTAAATTGGAAGTCATCACAATAACGGTGTTCCTGAAATCGACAGTCCGTCCATGCCCATCTGTTAGACGACCATCATCCAATACCTGCAACAGAATATTGAATACATCAGGATGCGCTTTCTCAACTTCATCCAGTAACACCACACTGTAAGGTTTGCGTCGAACCGCTTCGGTCAGATAACCACCCTCTTCGTAACCAACATAGCCTGGAGGCGCACCCACCAAACGAGCCACAGAATGCTTCTCCATAAACTCGGACATGTCTATACGTACAATAGCTTCTTCCGTATCAAACAGAAATTCTGTCAGTGCCTTAGTTAATTCTGTCTTACCAACTCCGGTGGGACCCAAAAACAAAAAAGAGCCATTGGGCCGATTAGGATCCGACAAACCTGCTCGTGAACGTCTCACAGCATTCGACACAGCTGTAATTGCTTCTGACTGCCCAACCACTCGACGTTGCAAATGGCTTTCCATCTGCAATAACTTTTGCTGTTCACCGGAAAGCATTTTTGTTACCGGTATACCTGTCCATTTGGAAACAACTTCAGCAATTTCATTGTCGCTGACTTTATTTCTCAATAACTGCGTTTGTCTGTTTTCCTGGCCTGCCGCATCCTGAATTTTTTTCTCCAGATCAGGAATCACGCCATATTGAAGTTCAGACATTTTTGCCAAATCGCCATTACGACGCGCTGCGTCCAGCTGGATTCGCGCCTGCTCCAGCTCTTCCTTGACATGTTGTGTACCCTGCAAGGTCGCTTTGTCTGCATTCCAGATTTCTTCCAGATCGGAGTATTTTTTTGAAAGCTCCTTGATTTCATTTTCAAGAATACCCAAACGCTTTAATGAAGCGTCATCCGATTCTTTCTTTAATGCTTCACGTTCAATTTTTAATTGAATAAGGCGTCTATCCAAACGATCCATCTGTTCCGGCTTGGAATCGATTTCCATACGAATCTTGGACGCGGCCTCGTCTATCAGGTCAATGGCTTTATCGGGTAACTGACGTCCGGAAATATATCGGTGTGACAGAGTAGCTGCTGCTACGATCGCCGGATCAGTAATTTCAACTCCGTGATGCAATTCATAGCGTTCTTTCAGTCCACGTAATATTGCAATGGTGTCTTCCACCGAAGGCTCATCTACAATGATTTGTTGAAAGCGTCTCTCCAATGCAGCATCTTTTTCGATATATTCACGATACTCATCCAGTGTTGTCGCACCCAGACAATGTAATTCTCCTCTTGCCAGCGCCGGCTTTAACATATTACCGGCATCCATGGCACCTTCAGCTTTGCCGGCACCGACCATAGTATGTAATTCATCAATGAATAAGATGATTTGCCCTTCCTGCTTGGCCAAATCATTCAACACGCCTTTTAAGCGCTCTTCAAATTCTCCGCGATACTTGGCACCAGCTATGAGCGCACTTAAATCCAGCGATAGAAGTCGTTTGCCTTTAATGCCCTCGGGAACTTCACCATCCACTATGCGTTGCGCCAAACCTTCAACAATCGCTGTTTTACCTACTCCGGGCTCACCGATTAACACCGGATTATTCTTGGTACGCCTTTGCAATACCTGAATAGAGCGACGGATTTCATCATCACGGCCAATCACAGGATCTAATTTGCCTTCTTCCGCTCTTTTGGTTAAATCAATTGTGTATTTTTCCAGGGCACCGCGCTGTTCTTCCTGATTTTGACTTTTCACAGATTCACCTTTACGCAAGTTTTTCACTGCTTGTTGTACTTTTTCTTTACTGGCTCCCATCTGCCTTAACAAATCACCCACGGCAGTTTTATCTTCCAGTACCGCCAACGCAAACGCTTCACAAGCAATGTATTCATCACCCCACTGATGGGCGACTTTTTCAGTTAGATTAAGTAATCCAGACAAAGCAGATGAAACGTGCACTTCACCGCCCGCACCACTCACTTTTGACATGCTCTCAAGCTGTTGCTGTAAACGTGCAATTAATTGAGCAACATCAACACCTGCATTGGCATAAATGTTGTAAACGCTGCTGCCCTGATGTTCCAACATCGCCAGTAGTACGTGTGCGGCTTCCATCATTTGATGGTCATTACGCACTGCAAGTGACTGCGCATCCTGCAATGCTGTTTGAAATGTTGTGGTCAGCTTATCTGTTCTCATGAAATTAAATACTCCTATAACTTGCTAAGTATTTGGGGACGACAGAACAGAACTTCAAGGGTGATTCACTCACGTCTGGCAATAATGGTCGCCATTCTTCCGGTAATATTATCGCGTCGATAAGAAAAAAATTTACTTTCATCGTAATAAGTACAATAAGTGCCACCGTAGATATTTTTGATTTTCGCTTCCTCAAAAACAATCCGGGCTGCCTGGTAAATATCAAAATTCCATTTATCTTCGCCGTTAGCTTTAAAACAGCTTTCAAAAGCCGTCTTGCGCGTGACAAACGACTGGTACACATCAGGCCCAACTTCAAAGGCTTTCGGACTGATAGCTGGACCCATCCAGACAAATTCCGGCATACTGACTTGCGACATGGCATTGATGGTATTTTCAATAACGCCATCCGCGAGACCACGCCACCCCGCATGAGCTGCAGCGACACATGTGCCCTCAGCATTAGAAAATAGCAATGGCAGGCAATCAGCAGTTAAGACTGCACAAGCGACTTTGGTATGGCACGTATACGACGCATCCGCATCCACTTCATCTGCAATAATTTTTTGCGCATCCACTACGCGAGTACTATGTGTCTGATTCAGCCATTTAATAGCAAATTCTTCGCCCAAGAATTGATTTATCTCATTTCGATTGCTTATTACATGCTGCTTGTCATCACCCACATGAATGGCTGGATTAAGTTCATTAAAAGGCGCAAGACTGGAGCCACCGGTTCGACAGGTTGTAAATGCGGTTACTTTGTCATTTAGAGGCCAGTCAGGATAAATGAATTGCAGCGTCATAATGAAGAATACTCCCTAAGCATGTGCAGTAATTGATGCATATCTTCAGGCATTTGCGCATCCCATTGCATGGGTTGACCGGTCACCGGATGATTAAAAGCCAGTTGATGAGCATGTAATGCCTGGCGAGGAAAAGCGCCTAAACACTCATTTAATGCCTCAGGCACATTCGCCACCCGTTGTACACGCGGCGCATAAACCGTGTCCCCGATTAAAGGATATTTTTTCGCAGAAAAATGAACGCGAATCTGATGCGTTCTCCCGGTTTCCAGTTTTGCTTCTACCCAAGTATGGCGTTGGAATTTTTCCACGACCATATAATGCGTACAGGCAGGTTTTCCTTTTTCAGAAATTGCCATTTTTGTACGATCGTGAGGATGTCGGCCAATGGGTTCGTCAATGGTCCCGCCGGAGATCATCTGCCCGCGCACTACAGCATAATAGCGCCGTCCCACTTCTCTTTGCTGCAGCATGTTGGTCAGCGCCGTGTGCGCTACCAGCGATTTAGCCACCACCATTACACCGCTGGTATCTTTATCCAGCCGATGCACAATGCCGGCCCGCGGAAGCATGGACTGTTGAGGATTATGATGCAATAGAGCATTCATTAATGTTCCTCCGGGATTTCCGGCGCCCGGATGCACCACCAGACCGGCTGGCTTGTTCACGACAATCAGGTGTTCATCTTCAAACACAATATTCAGAGGAATGTCCTCTGCGCTATGCTGTTTGTTTTGATTTTCCTGTATTGGATTAAGAATGATTTCTTCACCGCCATGCACATTGAAGCGACTGGCCTGAAATTCTCCGTTTACGGTGACCCACTGCTGCGTAATCCAGTTCTGGATTTTAGCTCGCGAATACTCCGGTAGCAGCATGGCCAGCGAGCGATCAAGTCTTAAGCCTGCATGCTCTTCAGGAATGGTGAGGGTTTGTTTAATTTGCTCAGACATATCGCTCGCGATCACATGTGTCATGTATACTTGGGATTGGAATAGTGAATATTTTAACCAAGATGCTGCGTAATATCCGATTTTTAGAATTAATTTTCATACTCTGCCTGTTTGCTGTCTCAGGCTGTTCAACCATCAAGGGATTTTTTGGCGATGATGAAGATGAAGAGCCCACGGTAAGTGAGGATATATCTGCCCGTCAACTGTATATAAAAGCCAATGGTGAAATGCGGGGAAACCGTCATGCGGATGCCATTGAAAGTTACGCGCTACTGGAATCCCGCTATCCGTTTGGACGCTATGCCCAACAGGCGCAACTGGAACTCGCTTTCCTCTATTATCGTCAAAGCAATATGGACGCGGCGATAAACGCTGCAGACCGCTTCATCAAGCTTAATCCACAGCATCCGAACATTGATTACGCCTACTACATAAAAGGGCTGGCCAATTTTGACAAAAGCAAGAGCTTTCTGAATTTTATATTACCGCGCAACCCTTCCGACAAAGACCCGGCACCACTGGTGGCTGCCTTTGAGACCTTCAAAGCCTTAATTCAAAAATACCCTGACAGCGATTACGCGGACGACGCCAAGCAACGCATGGTTTATTTGCGCAATGAACTGGCTGAGCATGAACTGACCGTTGCTGATTTTTATATGCGGCGTGGGGCCTATGTGGCTGCGGCGAATCGTGCCAAATATGTGATGGAAAAATATCAGGGCGCACCCGCCATGCCTCAGGCAGTCTACACTCTTGAGCTGGCCTACCGACAACTTGGGATTAATGACCTGGCCTACGACACGCGTAAAGTCTACGCGGCGAACTTCATAGGAGAAGATGGAAAGTTACTGGATCCGGAATATGCAACCACTAAAATAAGCTGTGCCACAAACGTATGGGATAGAATTTTAGAAAAACTTCATCTTAAAACATACTACTGTAATTAGCCTATTCAGTTATTCCAGATACCGAATCACTCCTGAAGTAATCGGGTATCTTCGATCTTTGCCAAACGCTCTTTTGGTAATTTTGATTCCAGGTGGCGCCTGACGACGCTTATATTCATTCTGAAAGACCATTTTGATAATTCGTGAAACAGTGTTTTCGTCAAAACCCATCGCAATGATTTCCCCACGACTTTTATCCTGTTCTATAAACAATTCAAGTATCTGATCTAGCACATCGTATGGTGGCAGAGTGTCTTGATCTTTTTGGTCCGGCGCCAACTCTGCGCTGGGCGGTCGTTCTATAATTCGCCTGGGAATAACTTCTGACAGCGTATTCCGGTATTTAGTCAATTCATAAACCAATGTCTTGGGCACATCCTTTAAAGGCGCAAATCCACCTGCCATATCGCCATACAATGTGGCATAACCGACCGACATTTCGCTTTTATTGCCCGTGGATATAACCATCTTGCCAAATTTATTGGAGATCGCCATGAGTAATACGCCTCTTATTCTTGCCTGAATATTTTCTTCTGTGGTGTCATGTTGAGTATCTTTAAACATCGCCTGCAGAGATGATTCAAACGCTGTTACCAGTGGATCAATTTCTATAACGGAATATTCTACGTTGAGATTAGAAGCCAGTTGCTGCGCATCTTCAAGACTCATGTGAGAAGTATATTTGGACGGCATCATTACAGCGTGAACTTTATCCGCACCTATCGCATCTACACTCAAGGCCAGTGCAAGGGCAGAATCTATACCGCCAGACAAGCCGATTAACCCGCCCGCAAAGCGATTCTTGCTGACATATTCCTGTAATCCATAAACCAGAACATTATAAACGGACTCCACCTTCGGCTTGATGGAATGCATTTTTTCCTGACTAGCAAAATCATTAGACTGTTTATCAAATTCCAGCAGAAACATTCCCTGCTCGCATTCATCTGCGCGAAAGACCACTTGCTGCTTTTGATTCATTGCAAATGAACCACCATCAAACACCAGCTCATCCTGACCGCCAACCTGGTTTACATAAACAATTGGCAAGCCGTTTTCGAGGATTCGTTTAGCAATCTCATGCTCTCGTTTTTCTTGCTTGCCGACATGATAAGGACTGGCATTAATGTTAAGTATTAGCTGGGCACCTGCCTTCGTAGTCAAATGCATGGGGGTCGCATTCCAGGCATCCTCACACACAGTAATACCCACCGCCACACCATTAATATCAATAACACATGCCTGTTGACCGGATTCAAAATATCTTTTTTCGTCAAACACATCGTAGTTGGGAAGTGACATTTTGTAGTAAGTCGCTTCAATGTTGCCATCACGCAGTACCACCGCAGCATTGTATTGAAGATTCTCTTCTACCCAGGGTAGACCTAACACCACATGAATGCCCATGGATTCTTTTTTTATATTTGATAACGCCTTTTGCACGCGTCGCAGGACATTGGACCGGTAGAGTAAATCTTCCGGCGGATACCCGGTCAGCGCCAACTCTGTAAAGACCACACAGTCCACCGCCAGTTGCTCACGCGCCTTGCGAATACACTCAATCATAATCTTACAGTTTCCTTCAACATCCCCCACCAGGAAGTTGAGCTGACAAATTGCAATCTTTAAATGTGAATTCAACAAAAATGCCTCTTCTTATTAATTGCGCCGCACTGTAACGGAGCCAATGCTATCATTGAAAAACCTTGATACTATAAACAATCTGTTATTATTCGAACTTCCGCGTTCCATGACGACTTCGAAACTAAAAACACAACATAATCGCCGTAAAGGCGATAATAAAACATCTCTTCAGTCTCGATCACTACAACTCCTTAATCTTTACCGCTTAATCATAGCGGCATTACTTTTCAGTTTTAATTTTATTGAATTCAGTTTTGTTGGCCGTTTGCAACCGGGAGAATTGTATCACTCGCTGAGTCTATTTTATCTTGTTTATTCGCTTGCTGCGTTTGCCATCGCAACCAACAAACTGTTAGGTATAAAGACTCAAGTCCATATTAACGTTTTATTTGACGTTATTGTAATCGCATTATTAACACTTAACTCGGGCGGCATCAGCAGTGGTTGGGGCACATTAATTCTTGCCCCTATCGCAGGTGCTTCATTATTGCTACCCGGACAAACAGCTCAATTATTCGCCTCTTATGGAACGGTAGGGTTAATTGCGCAGGAATTTTATGGTGACTATTCCGGACTGATTGAAACCACATCCTACACTCAGTCCGGATTATTAGGCATCGCCCTATTTGCTATTGCATTTCTTGCGATAAAACTGGCAAAGCGCGCTTCAGAAAGTATTGCATTGGCAGAAAAACGAGGCATTGATTTAGTCAATCTCTCAAAACTGAATGAACATCTAATCAATCGTATCGAATCTGGCATTATTGTCGTGGATGAAAACAACGCAATCAAACTGATGAATCGGGCTGCCAGAAAATTGCTTGGTATACA
>CAZWQM010000041.1:0-7925 GCA_964636225.1 uncultured Thiotrichales bacterium
ACTTGATGCACGTACTCAGCATCTATTTCGAGTGCTGGTAAAAAATTATATCAATGACGGGCAACCGATTGGTTCTCGTACACTTGCTCGCGCGTCCGAGCTTGATATCAGTCCGGCAACAGTCCGCAACATCATGTCCGACCTGGAAATGATGGGATATTTGCACTCACCTCACACTTCGGCGGGACGTGCACCCACCGCGCTAGGTTACCGCTTGTTTGTCGATACGCTGATTGAGGTCAAACCTCTGAATTCTTCAGTCGTGACCGGCCTCAAGACACGCCTGATTGGCAACAGTGTCAATCAGAAATCCACGGTCGAAACGGCATCCAGTCTGCTTTCCTCCCTGACTCAGATGGCTGGCGTGGTGACCATGCCGCAGCATAACAAGGCATCATTCCGGCAAATAGAATTTTTAGGTCTGTCAGATCGTCGTGTACTGGCCATACTGGTGGTCGATCAGAAAGAAGTGCATAACCGGATTATTCATCTGGACCGGGATTACTCTTCTACTGAATTGCGTGAAGCCGCCAATTATTTAAACGAGATGTTGGCAGGTCGCAGTTTGCAGGAAGTGCGCAAACTCCTGCTTAAAGAGCTGGATTCAGTGCGCCAGGATATGAATGATTTGATGCGTACCGCGATAACTCTGGGAGAAAAGATTTTTTCTGAAGAAAGTGAAACTGCGGAAGAGCAAAATTACATTGTTGATGGGCAAACCAATTTGATGGAATTTGAAGAGTTGTCTAACGTGGAAAAGCTGCGTGGCCTGTTTGATGCGTTCAATCAGAAAAAAGAGATACTGCATTTACTGGATCGTTGTATTTGCGCTAAGGGTGTGCAAATTTTTATTGGCAGCGAATCGGGGTATGACGTATTTGATGATTGTAGCGTAGTATCCGCCCCTTACAGTATTAATGAGGATGTCAAAGGCGTGTTGGCAGTGGTGGGTCCGACGCGTATGGCGTATGAGCGGGTGATTCCAATTGTCGATGTCACTGCGAAACTGCTGAGTGAAGCCTTGAACTCGGAATAAAACGTCCCCACATTAGCAGTCGTCGACTTTATTCGTTAATTTTTCGTGTAGGAGCACACAATGTCAGAACAATCAGAATCGCATCCAGACGTTCAATCAGATCAGGAAGAAGTGGAAGAGGTCACAGAAGAGGTCGAATCTCAGGAGACAATGGAGTCGGATTCTGCGCAAACAAATATTCAGCAGGCGCTCGCCGATGCTGAGAAAAAAGCCCAGGAAAACTGGGAGTTATATATGCGCTCTCAGGCAGAGCTTGAGAATACCAAGCGCCGGGCCGAAAAAAATATTGAAAACGCACATAAATTTGGCCTGGAAAAATTTAGCCTTGAATTACTCGCAGTCAAAGACAGTCTTGAGCTGGGTTTAAGCGCCGAAGATGCGGATCTGGCTAAACTTCGAGAAGGCACCGAATTAACCCTGAAAATGCTCACCCAGGTGATGGAGAAATTCAGCATTATGGAAGTCGACTCGCTGGGGCAGGATTTTGACCCGAATTTGCATCAGGCCATGAGCATGCAGGAATCGGCAGAACACAAGCCAAATACCGTGATTGCCGTAATGCAGAAAGGTTACAAGCTAAATGATCGTCTATTAAGACCAGCCATGGTGATGGTCTCCAAGACGGCTAAATAACGACTATCCGCCGAGAACTTGACATCTTGCCTAGCCCAAAGATCACGAGTTGAAAAAATATCAGATTAAATCCTTGAAATTTGTAAGTTTAGCCATATATAGAAAAGCATAGATTAACCACTTGAACATATTTATATTTTTGGAGTAGCAAAAATGGGAAAGATTATTGGAATTGACCTGGGTACCACAAACTCTTGTGTTGCAGTTATGGATGGCGGTACAGCCAAAGTGATTGAAAACTCAGAGGGTGATCGTACTACTCCGTCAATTATCGCCTTTAATGAAGAAGACGAAGTATTGGTTGGACAGTCCGCGAAGCGCCAGGCAGTGACCAATCCGGAAAATACATTTTTTGCGGTTAAGCGCCTGATAGGTAGACGCTTTGAAGAAGAAGCCGTACAGAAAGATATCAAACTGGTACCTTACAAAATTATTAAAGCGGATAATGGTGATGCCTGGTTGGAGTCGCATGGCAAGAAAATGGCGCCACCGGAAATTTCTGCGCGTGTCCTCATGAAAATGAAGAAAACCGCTGAAGAATATCTGGGAGAAGAAGTCAGTGAAGCGGTAATTACTGTTCCTGCATATTTTAACGATTCACAGCGCCAGGCAACTAAAGATGCTGGAAAAATTGCGGGTCTTGATGTCAAACGTATCATTAATGAGCCTACCGCCGCCGCATTAGCTTACGGTATGGACAAGAAACGTGGCGACCGCAAGATCGTGGTTTACGATCTGGGTGGCGGTACATTTGACGTGTCAGTAATTGAAATTGCCGAGATTGATGGTGAGCATCAATTTGAAGTGTTATCTACTAATGGTGACACCTTCCTGGGTGGTGAAGATTTCGATATGCGCTTGATCGATTATTTGGCTGCGGAATTCAAGAAAGAGCAGGGTTTCGATCTGCACAATGATCCGCTGGCTTTACAAAGATTAAAAGAAGCAGCAGAAAAGGCAAAAATCGAACTTTCATCTTCACAACAAACTGAAATCAATCTGCCTTACATTACTGCAGATCAGAATGGACCCAAACACTTAAACATTAAAGTGTCACGCGCCAAACTGGAGTCGTTGGTAGATGATTTAATTCAGCGCACAATTGAGCCCTGTAAAATGGCGTTAAAAGATGCCGGACTGAGTGTGTCAGATATCGACGATATTATTCTTGTCGGTGGCCAGATTCGTATGCCTAAAGTGCAAGCAGCAGTGCAAAATTTCTTTGGTAAAGAGCCGCGCAAAGATGTAAATCCGGATGAGGCAGTGGCCATGGGTGCCGCGATTCAGGCAGGTGTCTTAGGCGGTGATGTTAAAGACGTATTGTTGCTGGATGTGACACCTCTGTCTCTGGGTATTGAAACCATGGGTGGTGTGATGACCAAGCTGATCGAAAAAAATACCACGATCCCCACCACGGCTTCACAAGTTTTCTCTACGGCTGAAGATAATCAGACCGCGGTGACTGTGCATGTGTTACAGGGCGAGCGTGAACAGGCGTCAGGCAATAAATCATTAGGTCGTTTTGATTTGACGGATATACCTCCTGCACAACGTGGAGTGCCCCAAATTGAGGTCAGCTTTGATATCGATGCTAACGGTATCCTGAATGTGTCAGCCAAAGACAAAGCGACAAACAAGGAGCAATCCATTGTGATTAAAGCATCCAGTGGTCTTTCCGATGAGGAAGTCGAAAAAATGGTTAAGGATGCTGAAGCGCATGCAGAGGAAGATCGTAAGTTCCAGGAACTTGTCAGTGCGCGTAACCACGCTGACGGCATGATTCACGCCACTGAGAAAACACTCAGTGAGATGGGCGATAAAGTGAATGCTGATGAAAAATCGAGAATCGAATCGGCGATTACAGATCTGAAAGCGGCAATAGATAAAGGCGATAAAGCTGCTATCGAATCAAAAACTCAGGCATTAACTGAAGTATCTCAAAAACTTGCTGAGCAAATGTATGCAGATGCCGGTTCGGCGGGTGCAGATGGTTCAGCCGGGGATGCCAGCAGTAAGGCAGCAGGTGACGATGTCGTCGATGCGGAGTTTGAGGAAGTTAAAGAAAATAAATCTTGAACTAAAGCATAGCGCTTATATCTGAAGTCCGAAGACGCAGACCCCACTATGAAATGCGGGGTCTGACTTTGGGCTTTGATTTATCAGGGAATTTAATAAATTTAATATAGTTACACATGGCCAAAAGGGATTACTACGAAGTATTGGGCGTTTCGCGTAATTGCGGCAATGCGGATCTAAAAAAAGCCTACCGTCGTTTGGCGATGAAATACCATCCGGATCGAAACGAAAATAATGCCGAGGCGGAAGCAAAGTTTAAAGAAGCAAAAGAAGCCCATGATATTCTGTCCGATAGTCATAAACGTCAGATCTACGACCAATATGGTCATGCCGGTATAGAGCAACAGGGTGGTTTTTCTTCTCGAGGAGCCGCTGATTTTGGTGATGTTTTCGGCGATATCTTTGGCGATATCTTTGGTGGTGGCCGTGGCGGGAAGAATCGAGTGTATCGAGGTGCTGACCTTCAATACAATCTTGAATTAAGTCTGGAAGAAGCAGTTTTTGGCACGGATGCAAATATAGATATTTCCTCGCGGCAGACCTGTGACACCTGTTCAGGTAGCGGTGCCAAGCCTGGAACATCGCTGGATAATTGCGCGACTTGTGGCGGAATGGGCCAGGTACGTATGCAGCAGGGTTTCTTCTCGATTCAGCAACCCTGTCCCACCTGTCGAGGCAAGGGCAAAGTGATCACTCACCCCTGTGGAGACTGCCGAGGAGCCGGTACAATTGAGAAACCAAGAACGCTGTCGGTAAAAGTGCCTGCGGGCGTTGATACCGGCGATCGCATACGCCTATCAAATGAAGGTGAGGCGGGCGAGAATGGTGGTCCGGCAGGTGATTTATATGTACAGGTGAGTGTTAAGCAACACCCGATTTTTGAAAGAGACGGTGAACATCTGCATTGTGAAATTCCTATCGGTTTTGTGTCTGCAGCGCTGGGCGGTGAAGTAGAAATTCCCACACTGGATGGAAAAGTGAATTTGAAAATTCCTCCGGAGACTCAAACGGGCAAACAGTTTCGTTTGAAAGGCAAAGGAGTGAAGCCTGTCAGAGGCGGTGCACAGGGAGATATGTTTGTGCATGTATTGACTGAAACCCCAGTTAATTTGACCAAGCAGCAAAAAGAACTTTTACAGCAATTTAATGAATCACTGCTTTCAGGCGGTAAAAACCACAGCCCTAAATCGCAGGGATGGGTTGATGGCGTGAAGAGCTTTTTTGAAGATCTGAAATTCTAGTCTGACTAAATGATATGACAACTGCAATTGTAATTAATGGTGCAAATGGACGCATGGGACGTGCTCTGGTGCAGGCGTGTGTCGAAAATAATGCTACCCATCTGGCTGCCCCACTGGTTCGTTCAGGTTCGTCATTTGAAGGTGCTGATGCAGGCACTGTGGCAGGTATCGCGCCGGCGAATGTCTTTATGTTGAGTGATCGCAACCAGCTCCCAGACACTTTGGATGTGTGGATTGATTTTACTCTTCCCGAAGGTCTGATGGAGGCGCTGGGATATTGTGTGGAGCATAAAATTCCTATGGTCATTGGTACTACTGGATTAAATGAAACTCAAAAACAAGCTATTCAAGAAGCCAGTAGAACCATTCCGATTGTGTTTGCACCGAATATGAGCGTTGGTGTGAACCTGTGTCTGAATATTCTCAAGACAGCCGCTAAAACACTGGGTGAAGATTACGATATTGAAATAGTCGAAGTACACCACAGAAATAAAGTGGATGCCCCGTCAGGCACTGCACTAAGAATGGGCGAAGTGATTGCGGAGGCTATTGGTGCTGACCTGGAAGAAAACGCGCAATATTCGCGGCACGGTAATATCGGCGCGCGTAAGCCGGGAACCATCGGCTTTCAGACGGTTCGTGCGGGTGATATTGTTGGTGAGCACACGGTTACTTTTGCCGGGATCGGTGAACGAGTGGAAATCATTCATCGTGCTAGCAGCCGGTTAACCTTTGCTCGTGGTGCAGTGCGCGCGGCAACCTGGCTGCAGCATCAGGACCCGGGTATGTATGATATGCAGGATGTATTGGGCTTATCTTAGCCATTTTCTCTTGGCAATTTTCGGGCTGCCCCTATCAGCATTGCGCAACATGCAGTACAATATGTATATGAGTATATAAACTCACGCTCAAAAAAAATTTCTTAACGGGACATCTTTAGATGTCCCGTTTTTTACATGCACGTTCAGGAGGAAACGTTTGAGTACACCAGCCTATTTAGTACTTCAAGACGGAACTATCTTCCAGGGTATTTCTATCGGTGCTGAAGGCGTCACTGAAGGCGAAGTGGTTTTTAATACTTCAATGACGGGTTATCAGGAAATTCTTACCGACCCATCCTACTGTAAACAAATCGTTACACTGACCTATCCCCATATCGGAAATGTGGGAATAAACCAGGAAGATTGGGAATCTAAAAAACTCTATGCAGCCGGTCTGATAATACGGGATCTCTCGGCTACCACATCCAATTGGCGCTGTGAACAGACACTGCAGGAATATTTGGTCAATCATAATATAGTTGCTATTGCGAATATTGATACGCGAAGTTTAACCCGGCGCCTTAGAGAAAAAGGGGCATTAAACGGGGTCATTGCGACCGGCGATGTTGATATCGACGACGTGCTCAAGCAAGCCCAATCCTTTGCTGGACTTAAAGGAATGGATTTGGCCAAAGAAGTCACCACTGATAAAACCTATTCCTGGCATGAAAGTGTCTGGTCTATAAAAACTGGCTATACGAAAGGCGGCAGTTTGAAATATAAAGTGGCAGCGCTGGATTTTGGTGTCAAACATAACATCTTGAGAATTCTCACTGACCTGGGTTGCGAAGTCGAGGTATTGCCGGCACAAACAACTTTTGCTGAATTATCTGCATTACAGCCGGACGGTGTATTTCTGTCTAATGGCCCGGGTGATCCAGAACCCTGTGACTACGCGATAAAAACAATTAAAGAGCTTCTTCAGGTAGGTATGCCTGTGTTTGGGATCTGTTTGGGCCATCAGCTGTTTGGCCTCGCCTGCGGAGCCAACACCGTCAAGATGAAGTTTGGACATCATGGCGCAAACCATCCGGTGAAAGATTTGCAATCCGGCAAAGTAATGATAAGCAGTCAAAATCACGGCTTTGCAGTCGATGAAGATTCTTTGCCGGAAACATTAATTCCTACGCATCGCTCCTTATTTGATGGCAGCCTGCAGGGTGTGCGCCATCGCGATGTGCCGGCATATAGTTTTCAAGGGCACCCTGAGGCAAGCCCGGGACCGCATGACGTGCGCGAATTATTCCAACCTTTTATAGATGCAATGCACTCAAGACGAAACGCATAATAGTTATGGCAAAACGTACAGATATTAAATCCATTCTGCTAATTGGCGCCGGTCCTATTGTGATCGGGCAGGCGTGTGAGTTTGACTATTCAGGAGTGCAGGCCTGCAAAGCTTTGCGCGAAGAAGGTTATAAGGTCATTCTGGTGAATTCAAATCCGGCCACCATTATGACGGATCCGGATACTGCAGATGTTATTTATATCGAGCCGATTACCTGGCAAACCGTTGCGAAGATCATTGAGAAAGAAAAGCCTGACGCAATATTGCCAACCATGGGTGGGCAAACTGCATTAAATTGTGCACTGGATCTTGACCGAGAAGGCGTGCTGGAAAAATACCATGTGGAAATGATTGGCGCGACCAAAGAAGCCATTGATATGGCTGAAGATCGAGAAAAATTTAAATTAGCGATGGATGAAATTGGTCTTGAGTCCGCCAAATCAGCGGTAGCGCATAGTCTGGAAGAAGCGCTGGAAATCCAGCCCCAAGTCGGCTTCCCTACTATTATCCGTCCTTCGTTTACACTGGGAGGAAGTGGCGGGGGTATTGCCTACAACTTGGAAGAGTTTGAAACCATTGTAGCGCGAGGTCTGGATTTTTCGCCTACTACTGAAGTATTGCTCGAAGAATCTCTACTGGGTTGGAAAGAATATGAGATGGAAGTGGTGCGGGATCGTGCAGATAATTGCATTATCATTTGCTCCATAGAAAACTTTGACCCTATGGGTGTGCATACCGGCGACTCAACAACCGTAGCGCCAGCACAAACGCTTACAGATAAAGAATACCAAATTATGCGTAATGCCTCTCTGGCAGTATTGCGCAAAATC
>CAZWQM010000042.1:0-7318 GCA_964636225.1 uncultured Thiotrichales bacterium
CACGGGGTTACCCCCACTAGCACCTGAAGCTAGCGCGTCTACCAATTCCGCCACCTCGGCCTGGAAAGGTGCGAAACTCTAGCTGCCTCAATCAGACTTGTCAATTTGAAATCCATGACTCTAACCAAGACGTTGAATTCGACTGATGTCCGCAGTGCAAATCGGGTCTGACTCGATTAATAACTATCAAGGTAGCACGTCTTCTATTAGAGTATTGATTTTTGGTTCGATTGGTGCAGGCTATTACTGACCTTTTGCTTTGAACCAAATCATGTCTGTATCCCCGTTTTTACGGGATGGCATCTATTTGAAATTTATTGAACGCAGTCGTTTTCATGTATGCAAGTATCCAGAAAGACTGGATCATTTTATGTGCAAATTAATCATGATTGGATTCAAGTGTTAACGAAGATAGTTGCGTGTTGAGTTGGCTACACACTCAATATCTTGACCTCATCTTTGAACAAAGTGAATTAACTACAAGGAATTTGATATAGATCATGACTTCGTACATTATTTGTACTGTACTTAATGAATCATGAATTAGACTTTACCAATAGAGTTTGAATAAATTTAGAACAGTCTGCTATAAACCTATATAGTGCATACGAGTATGACGATATATTTGAACTATGGGAGGGGATAAGCAAAATGAAATTATTTAAACAGTTCTTTTGCGCAGTATTGTTCAGTTTCGCTTTTATATCTGTAGCAACCGCCACCAATGGCTATTTTGCGCATGGCACGGGCATTAAAAATCGAGCACTTGCGGGTGCCGGTGTTGCGTTTCCGCAAGATGCCATGGCGGGTGCTACTAATCCGGCAGGCATGGCATTTGTAGGTAATCGCTTTGATGTCGGTACTGTGCTGTTTTTCCCGGATCGAAATTATGAATCTTCATCCAGTCTCGCAATGGGTAATGACGGGGCATTTACAGTAGGGCCAGATTCAGAAACCAGTGGTGATAAATCATTTTTAATTCCCAGCTTTGGCTTTAATAAAATGATTTCCCCTCATACAGCAATTGGTTTTTCTGTTTACGGAAATGGCGGACTGAATTCGACATGGGATGGCGGAACTGCCTCGTTTGATCCTGATGGATCAAGACCAGCGCCTGTGGGCACTTTCCCAGGCGTGTTTGGGGCAGGCACTGCGGGTGTCGACCTGTTCCAAATCTTTTTTAATTTCTCGCTTGCACACAAGTTTACTGAAGATTTTTCAGTAGGTATCAGTCCCATCATTGCGATGCAGGGCTTTCGTTCAAATGGCCTGGATGCATTTGCCGGCTTTACCAAAACCTTTGCAGAATCGGGAGGTACAGCCATGCCGGATAACCTCACCGGTAACGGTCAGGATTATTCATTTGGTGGCGGTGTGCAGGTGGGTGCGTTGCTCAAAAATGTAGGTGACTTTATCGATTTTGGCGCATCGTATCGAAGCAGAATTTATATGGATGAGTTTGATGATTATGCAGATTTGTTCGCTGAAGATGGTGACTTTGATATTCCACCCACTATGTGGCTTGGGTTTGCAGCCCATTTAACAGACTCTTTAACCATGGTGTTCGATTTTCAACGCATCTGGTATGAAGACATAGATTCCATCGCTAACGATGTACAAAATTTATTTGCGTGTCCTACAGCAGGTGCAGGCGGAACCGACCTGGAAAGTTGCCTTGGAGGCGATAATGGCGGCGGCTTTGGCTGGCGTGATATAGATGTATATAAAATAGGTTTTCAGTGGGAATACAGCAAGCAGGATATCTTCAGGATTGGCTATAGCCACTCCGATCAACCCATTCCTGATGACCAAACGTTATTTAATATTCTGGCACCCGGAGTGATTGAAGACCACATAACTGCGGGTTATACGCATGTGTTCAACAATAACAGCGAGCTAAGTGTTGAAGTGATGCATGCATTAAAAGAATCTGTCGAGGGATTTAGCGCATTCGATCCCACGCAAACCATTGAGATAGAAATGCAGCAGTTCGAAGTGGGCTTAAGCTGGTCAAAAAAGTTCTAGTTCTCTAATGTTATAAAAGAATTAATGAAGTCTGATTGGTAAATACTTTTAATCAGACTTCATTGTTGTTATTCAAGATGTTTTGGATACCCGCGTTCATTAGAAATTGCTCCTCGGTTTTACCTCCAGCGACACTCTACCTCCTACATCCATGCAGTCGTGTATTTCTAATATTTCTGCCATCCTTGGTGGTCACGCGGGAATGACGTTATTCACTTTCCCGTGAAGGTGTCATGCGGTTAGTTTACCGGTAGTTGATATTATTGAAACCTATATTGGTATGCCGGCTTATGTATCGCTGGAGGCATTGAACCGCCTCATGAAAGAGCCACAACGAGTCAGTATGTTAAATTTTCTGGTAGATGCAAACATGCAGCCAGTGCTATTCAGTGAGCTTAAAAAGACACCCAAAGTTTCTGCAGTGTCGGTCAAGGAAGGTGCCATCAGAACATTTGAAGACACCATGGCAGAAACTATTTTGATATTTGCCTCGTTCTTTTCTGCGTTTGCCTGTGCGCTGGCATTCGGTCTGGTCTACAACAGCACACGAATTGCTTTGTCCGAACGTGGGCGCGAACTTGCAACATTGTGAGTACTGGGATTTTTCAATCGTGAAGTTTCGTATATTTTACTGGGAGAAGTCGCGATTTTTATTTTGCTGAGTCTGCCTTTGGGTTGCCTGATCGGTTATGGTCTCTCATGGTTTATTGTCAACCTTATGCAGAATGAGCTTTACCGTATTCCTACCATTATCTTCCCTGATAGCTATGGATGGTCAATGAGCATTGTTTTAATCGCAGCTATGATATCCGCCGGCCAGTGTCAGGCATATGAATATCATAGAAGTATTAAAGACGCGGGAGTAATACTATCGTGAATGTAAAACTACGCAGAACAGCATTTTGGTTAATTGCCGCGATGATTTTATTGGCTGGTTTGTATATCACTATTAGAGAGCAGCCTTACTATGTGGATCTTGCAGTCGTTACACGTGGACCTTTGGAAGTGTCGATTACAGAAGAAGGTGAAACGCGTGTAAGGGATGTATTTGAGTTATCTTCACCGTTAATGGGACGCGTGTTACGGCTTGAAGTAGAAGCGGGTGATGATGTCATTGCGGCACAAACAGTGATTGCCAAAATTGAACCGAGTGATCCCTCACTGTTAGATTTGCGTACTGAAGAAGAAGCAAAAGCAGCCGTTGATGCTTCGCAGGCGCTGTTGTCATTGGCCAGAGCAAAATTGAATGAAGCGGAATCCGAACTGGAATTTGCTTTTTCAGAGCTGGAGCGTGCGCAAAGACTGGATGATCGCAGACTGGTATCTGAGAGGGAACTGGATCAGGCTAGAAAAAATTATAAAACACGAGCGGCCTCGGTAAAAACCGCGCAGGCATCCATTAAGGCGCGTGAGTCTGAATTGGCACAGGCCAAGGCGAGGCTGGTCACACCAATTGAACTCCAAAACTCGGCTAAGGAATGTAAGTGTCTTTGGATTTATGCGCCGACTACCGGAAAGATTTTGCGCGTATTGCACGAAAGTGAAGGCATTGTTGAAGCAGGCAATGTGCTGGTAGAAATCGGCAATATTCGTGATCTGGAAATTGTGGTGGACTTCTTATCGGTAGATGCGGTCAAAATTAAACTAGGGCGGGCGGTTGAAGTGCAGTACTGGGGTGGCGATAAATATCTGAAGGGTGTGGTGCGTAAAGTTGAACCTTTTGGATACACAAAGGTTTCATCTTTGGGTATTGAGGAACAACGGGTTGATGTGATTATTGATCTGGTTGATCCTATCGAATACTGGAATGCATTGGGTCACGGTTATCAGGTTGAAGCTAAAGTTATCCTCTGGAAGCAAGACAAGGTATTAAAACTACCTATCACTGCATTGTTCAGTGAGTATGAAAACTGGTCCGTGTTTGTGGTTGAAAATGATCGGGCGGTGCTGAGGAAAATAAAACTAGGAAAGAAAAACGCACTGGAAGCCCAGATTTTATCCGGGGTGGAGGAAGGTGAACAGGTGATTCTGCATCCCAATAATAAAATTAATCCGGGCACGCTGGTGGCTGAGCGAAATATTTAAATGTATAGAATTTAGCCAGTTTGCTATTTGGGCACTTCAGTAAGTAAGGCTGCGCACAGATAGGTGTTCCTAAGTACCTGTTGTATAATGCCATTTAAGGTTTCTTGCTCGGTTTTAATTTAATTAGCGAGTATTCTTAGTGGCCCTGAATAATAAAATACTCAAAATCTACAGATTTCAATTGATCATATAAGCCGAATTACGCATAATTGCCGGCTTTCCAAATAACGCGCCCGTAGCTCAGCTGGATAGAGTACTTGGCTACGAACTAAGGGGTCGGGAGTTCGAATCTCTCCGGGCGCGCCAAATAAATAAGGCCAGCTTTTAAGCTGGTCTTTTTTATTTGTTGTACTTGGAAATAAGATATGAGCTCCTGAGTTCGACTGAATTGTCAGGAGCAATTCAGAACTTCTAACGTAGTGAGAAGGCCCACAGGGCAAAATACAGGGATGTATTTTGTAATCTCTTCACGCTTGTCATCACGTGAGATAATGTTCGCTTTCGATCTATAGGGACATTTTAATTAACTTAAAACTACTTTCAGCCTAAATAAGAAGAGAGCCAAATTTCCTCGTAAAGGCGAATTGACTGATATGAACAAGCAGAAAAATGTTTTCGGTGAAGAACTAATAGAATGTAGTTGCAAACCAATGACTGGATTTTATAGAGATGGTTCTTGTCATACTGATCAACGTGATGTGGGTTTGCATACTGTGTGTGTTCAGGTGACTCGTGAGTTTCTTAGGTATTCAAAAAATAAAGGAAATGATTTAAGTACGCCTATTCCCGAGTTTGAATTTCCTGGATTGAGTGACGGAGACCGATGGTGTTTGTGCGCGCAAAGATGGAAAGAGGCTTATGAAGATGGTGCCGCGCCCAGAGTTATTTTGCAGGCAACCCATGTGAAAACTCTGGATATTATTCCTATTGATATACTTAAACCGTTTGCCATTGATCTGTCTTAATGTAAATGGCGATTGTGTGGCAAAGTAAGCAGGGTTCAACGACTTACAGAGTCACTCAAGCGGGCTATGCGATACGGTTGTATCGTAATAATGTTCTTCACAGTCAATGGAACACAAATAGACCGATTTCTGGAAAATTATGGGATTTATTTTTATTATCCAGTCTCTCTGTTGATTGTAATATATCCAAAGTACTTGTGTTGGGTGCCGGAGGTGGTGCGATTGTGAGACTGGTGCATCATTTTTTCCCGCGGGCTTATATCGATGCGATTGACTTGGATCAAGTACATTTATATGTTGCAAAGAAGTATTTTAAAACTTCGCAAATATATTGCAGATTGATTTATGCGAATGCCCAGCAATGGCTAAAGCATCATAAAAATAATAACTATGACTTGATTGTTGATGATGTGTTTGCTGAGTCGAATGATGTTCCTTATCGATCCATATTTGCGCATGGCCAATGGACGAGGGCACTTTTAAAACGCCTGAGTCGTCATGGTACGTTGGTTATTAACTTTGCGGATAAAAAAGAATATTTAAACAGCAGGAAAGTCTGGGAGGTAAATAATATTATTGGCCGATATCAAGTGGCTGTGGCATCTCATAAAAGTTGTGATAATCGGATTGTTTATGTATCAAAAAACGATCTGTCTAAAAAGCGTCTACTGCAAAATCTGTTGGCATGCAATGCTAATAATTACTTGCGCTATCTGAAAGAGGGCACATTTTCGTATAGAAAATTAAGATGACTAATGGAGATTAAATGCGTGGAATAGTTCCTCCTGATCCGGCTGGAGGTGTGTCAAAATTACATTATGCAGTAGTGTATGCGCCCAGAGCCAAACGGCATCGTTTTTCTGCCAATTGCGTGAAGATCTACGCTACAAAACAGGAGGCAAGAGAGCATGCCTGTGTGGAAAATGATCAATTGCCCGCTAAAGTTCTGGGTCCTTCAAAGTCCTCTGAAGGGCAATATCTGTACTACTTAATTGAATGGCTAACTATGTGATTTTTATGACTTTATGCCGTTTTGTCTAGAAAATGCTTCCATACAGCTTAATGTGGATAGGCATTCTTATTCAATTCGGTAGTATTGCAGTCCTCAGATAATCATCTTATTGTCCAAATTAAAATGCTCCAGCTGTTTAGCCGAAACAAAGAAAATGGCTCCGTTCAGCTCGTGCACGGATCCGAGCTTGCGCAGACAAAAGGAAAATACTTTATTCAGCTCGATGCCAAAGGCAAAATTCTTTTTATCAACTTTGCACTTAAGGAATATTTTCTTATATATGACATTTATGATGTGGAGAAAATGCTTTCAGATAAACTACCAAAGCTATGTCAATCCTTATCAAAATCCAATGCCTCAGAAGTTGTAAAAGTAGAATACAAAGATAAATTATGGGTCTGGGAATTTAAAGGGCAAAACAGGAATGCCGTAACTGTTGAGCTGCTCAACACTGGAGATTTCGAAAATATCAGTCATTCCACAGCGCATGAAAATGCTGAGCAGTTAAATGAAGAAATTTTTGGAAGTATTCCTGCCAGCCTATGTGTCACAAGCTCAAGCAATTTCGAGATTATATATACTAACCATAAATTTCAAGAAATGTTCGCTATTGCCGAAGGTGAGCCGAAGGAAATATCCGGTCTGATTAAAAATAATGCTGTGATGCAGGATATTAATGGGTCTATTAATGATACAGATCATGTAGACAATGTTTTATTTGTCTATACCAAGTCCGGTGAAAGTTTCTGGAAAAATAAAAACAAATATATCTCTATCAGTATCAAACGATCAAAGCAGATATTCGGAGATGCGCTGGTATGGAAATTTGAAGACATCACCGAATTGAAATCATTGCAGTATCAGCATGAGCAGTATAAGAGAAAATTTGACACGGCTATTCAAGCTGCAACCGAAGGAATTTTTGAATGGTCCAAATTACAGGAGAATGGCGATTGGTGGTCAAAGCCTATGTATAGTCTTCTGGGGTTAGATGTAGATAATTCAAAGCCTTCGTTTGAACTGTTAAAAAGGCTTATGTGTCCAAAAGATAAGAAAATCTTTGATAATCTTGTACAAAGCGATATTCGATCAAAACAGTATTTCTCAATGGAATGCCGTTTAACTGTAAACGAAAAGGGATTTCGCTGGTTCCGACTTATAGTATTGGGAGCTTTTGATGCCTCAGGAGAATTAAATAAGTTAATCGGCTCTTTGGTGAATATCCATTCAG
>CAZWQM010000043.1:0-7165 GCA_964636225.1 uncultured Thiotrichales bacterium
TATAGTTGGAGCGGGTGATCGGGATCGAACCGACATCATCAGCTTGGAAGGCTGAGGTTCTACCATTGAACTACACCCGCACACTCGCTATATGTACCTGGTGGAGGGGGTAGGATTCGAACCTACGTAGGCATAGCCAGCAGATTTACAGTCTGCCCTCGTTGACCGCTTGAGTACCCCTCCATGCACAAAGCCGGGTATTCTGATTTAGATACAAGCCAAGTGTCAACAAGATAGTATGAATATATTGTGTAATTTTCCTGTAACTTGGACAATAGATGATATTTAGCCTTCGAAAGTGGTCCTGGTGTCTACAAATCATCAGGATTGAAGTTGAAATCAGCAAAATTTTTGCCCGATTCTGAAGATTAAGCTGCGTCACAGGAGTTTATCTTTTATCATCCCCGGGCAAATTAACTTGACCAAAAAAATAATTCATGAAAGTAACTATCTATGGCTCCGGCTATGTAGGCTTGGTGACCGGCGCATGTCTGGCGCAAGTCGGCAATCACGTGTTGTGTGTTGATATTGACGCAGAGAAAATCAACCAGTTAAAGCAGGGAAATATTCCCATTTATGAGCCAGGACTGGACGAAGTGATCCGATCTAATCTGGCCGCAGGGCGAATTGAATTTACCCAGGACCCAGAATATGGCGTGGCACATGGAATATTTCAATTTATCGCGGTCGGCACCCCACCAGATGAAGATGGTTCGGCCGATTTAAGTCATGTGGTTGCCGCAGCCAATACCATTGCAGTACATCTGAATGATTATCGCGTGGTAGTGACCAAGTCTACCGTGCCAGTGGGCACTGCCGATTTAATTCGCAATAAAATGAACCAGGCTCTTAAAAATAAAGGCATTCAGGGCGATTTTGATGTGGTCTCGAATCCGGAGTTCCTAAAAGAGGGTGCAGCAATTGATGATTTCATGAAACCGGATCGCGTGGTGGTAGGCACCGATAGCCCGCGCGCCAGCGAGCTCATGAAGAACCTTTATGCGCCGTTTAACCGCAATCACGATCGAGTCAAAATTATGGATATTCGCTCAGCAGAGCTGACCAAATATGCTGCCAACGCCATGCTGGCCACTAAAATCAGTTTTATTAACGAGCTGGCCAACCTGGCAGAAAAAGTCGGTGCGGACATTGAACAGGTGCGTCTGGGTATCGGCTCCGACCCCAGAATCGGCTACCACTTTATCTATCCCGGATGTGGCTATGGTGGCTCCTGCTTTCCCAAGGACGTCAGAGCACTTCAGCACATCGGCGCCAATGCGGAATTCAAAACCACGCTTATTTCCGCAGTCGATGAAGTCAACCAAAAACAAAAAAAGGTGTTATTCAATAAGATTAACCAGTACTTTAATGGAGATTTGAAGGGTAAGACGTTCGCCTTATGGGGGCTTGCCTTCAAACCCAACACCGACGATATGCGTGAAGCCTCAAGCCGTACCCTGATGGAACAACTATGGCAGTCTGGTGCGTCTATACAGGCCTATGATCCGGTTGCCATGCAAGAGTGTGAACGCATTTATGGTGAACGTGACGACCTGAAGCTATGCAGGAATGCGCATATGGCCCTGGAAAATGCCGATGCTCTCATTATCATCACTGAATGGACCGAGTTTCGCAGTCCGGATTACGATTATATTAAATCCTCTCTGGCAAACCCGGTTATTTTTGATGGCAGAAATCTGTACGATCCAGGCTATCTCAAAAATCAGGGTATTGAATATTTTGCCATTGGGCGCGGTGCCTCAGTAAAAACCTTCAACTAGTAATCGTGCATTCTGCATTAAACTTTATTCTTATGACAGCCACACTAACAACCTCTCGCCATTTTTGGCTAGATTACGAAAACCTTCCTTGGGTTTTCTCCCTCTGGGCCTTCCTCATTTGATTTCGAAGTTGTAATTAGTTCCAAACCAATTTGTCCCGCTTTTGCGGGAATGGCGGTGACTAACAACACTCAACTTATGTGTCAACCCCGTGACAACGGGGATCCAGTCTGTATACCTTAAGCATCCTGCTCTTTTATATGAAAGTCATAGTGAAAGCCGTAGACTTCATTACCCACATCTATTCGAAAGTAGACTGAATGCTTATTATCAAGATAGCCCAACCCTTCATATTCCCCATCAACAGAAGCACAGTTACTGATTTTAAGCGTAATGTCGTAGGCGTTATATTTTGGATTAATCAGCGATACCCGGCCTTCATAATTGCAACTGTCTGAATCGGCTCCCTGAATGACACCATCGTTAATAGTCACTTCAAACATCAGGCCATCGCGATCAATAAAACTCCAGGCCCCTTCCAGCATGGATAATGAGGAAGGCTGCTCATATAAATCACTATAGTTCAGCTGCATACTGCCAGTGTCACCCCCGTTGAGCGTGGTGAAATGTGATTGAATCTGTCCCTCGACAATTTCACCCGTAAGCCTTGCATAATCAAACGGCGAGCCATCTAGTGCGTACAAATTATATTTTGCGAAATAGTAATTATCCTGTTGCTTGACCTGGCCGATGCACATGGCTTTGGCGCGATGGCTTACCGCAGTTGAACGCTCCCCAACATGAATCGCAAAAAAGTCGTAGGGTCCCCTACCTCGAATGTCAAAGCTGCCCACCCAAATGCCATCCAGAGGAGCTTTTTCAGCCATCATTTGTTCCTGTGATTGTTGCACTGGAACCGAACAGGCATTTAGCAGTAAAGGAAAAAACAGTAGGTTATAGAATCTAGTCATTCACGATCACTCGTTTATTCAAATAAGCAAGACGGATCAAATCACAAAGCCTTGACCTGTACAAGCCAACAAACCACATAAAATTATGTATTTAGTGACGGATTAAGCAAAGCAATAAACAACTTTGCTGTATGTTGGAGGAAAATAATTATAGAAACTACGCAAAAATATTCATGAAGAAAATACTATTTTGTCTTCTCCTATTAGCTTGTTGCGGGCAATTGCATGCCAAAGCCATGAGCGGAAAGATGGCCCTGGCTTTTTGTAGTGATAACGTGCAATGCGCATTAATGGCCAGCTCTTACAGTGATGGATTCAGCTACGCTTTACTGGCTATTCAAGCCGAAAACTCTGTCTTCTGCATGCCCGCAGGTGTTTCTACTGGCATGCTGGGTCGTGTTTTTCGGCGTTACCTGATAGATAACCCGGATAAATTACACTTTACTGCCGCCAGCCTTGCTGTGACTGCATTTTCCGAGAAATTTCCATGTAAGCCATAAACATCACCACACCATTATTGTTCTGCATGTGATTGAGCCTGCAATTAGCGCTGATAAAACAAAATATCTCGGCTTTGTCTGTTTGACAGTCTCTATAAAAAATCATGGTGTAAAGAAAGACGCATTACTAAAGGGCGGGTAACTTTTAACACAAATACCTTTTGGGTTGCGATAAGCTACGCGGCTGATTTATTAAAATATCCTGAAAGAACACGTCTTAGATAAAAAACTACCACAAAAAACTTTGGGTGATAAAGATTTACGCAAATAAATTTATCGTAAATCTTACTAACTACCGAAATAGATATTACCAATTAATCCTACAGAACAGGTGTCAGCTTGTAGAAGTAAATATTCTTATGCGTCCCTGTCATTACGATAAACGCTTTCAGACTGGGCACATAACGCCACAAGCCATACACATCATTCAGCGACTCAATATTTGGTCCACCTGCCGCTTTATGTTCTGTCCACACTTTAGTGTCCATATTCAACGAGTACACTGAACCTCCCGCCCAGCCAACAATGCGGTCACTGACCGGGTCATACGCCAACCCTGGCGACAATTTTTTAATTAAAGGCTCGGCCCCTCGAGTTTGCCATTTTCTCTGCCGGTAATTCTTGTTGCGAATGTTATACACGACCACTTCACCCTGACCCACAACTACCAACAAACCGCGCTTGGTATCCACGACTGCGGTACGCGCAGAAATAAAATCATCGTTATGTTGTTTCCATTTATTAGTGTCGTAGCTATAAGACCAAAGTCCCGGCACATCGAACCACCATACTTTTTTGGATTCAGGATCGTACGCTGAAACATTTTCACAATCCGTACGAGGTCTGCGAACAGGACTCATATCCATCCACTTTTTGTTTTCGAAGTCGAACGTCCATGTTTTATCCGCGCCGCACCCACCCGGGTTACATGCAAGCGCACCGCCACTTCCAAACATGCGATCAGCGTGTTCTATATAAGCAATACCATTATAGGTATGCCTTGAATTAGGCGTGCCATCTTTATTCACCTGCTCGCATAAATTCGCTTCACTTGGTTCTGTCAGCCGCCCCCACTGTAACGTGTCAACATCAAACACATAAATTTCATTGCCCCGATAATCCGCATGACCTCCACCCCAGATAACCAGCCGATTACGTTTACTGTCAAACACACCTCCGCTATAAGCGGTAATGCCTTGAACGCCCATATAGGCCTGCAAGTCCGAATATTTTTCCGGGTCCGCACCCACACTTTCCAGACGTGAGTTTGGTATTTCAAGCCAGCTATTTCCAGGCAAGGAAGCCACAATATGAGATGGGTTTAATGCATCATCGGTTGCCTGACTTAACAAAGGAAAATAATTCAAGTTCACCAGTAACAAGACCCTTGCAAGATATGCAGTTTTTAACTTTCGATTCATGCTGAGGACAGACCTTTTAAATTAAGTGGCTGGAAACAGTTAATAATAAAACCCCTGAGATTAATAAAATCGACGCAGTTCTAATAATTTGGCATTTATTTCCATGCTGCACATAACTTTGTTCAATACATTTTTAACAAGGCGGATACAATCCTGTACAGTACCCAAACTCTCAAGCATATTGAACATTAGCCACAAATTTCGGATAGTAATAATACCAACAAACACTTCTGTAATTGTTTTGCTACCATCCAATAAAAATATTCTAAATGCGTTACCCCCATTCCTAATGAAACATCCAGATGGGAAATGGTCATTGGTTATTCGAATTACAAAGAGTGACAACTCACTGGAACTTATTATTTTGCATTTAGATGAATGCACGTTTACACAACGTAAAATTTTGCTGACCACTCCGCCTTTTCATGTGGGCGCCGATATATGGGAGCTGGATTATGGATCCGTGCTAATGACACTGTCACACCCAACACTTTCCAGCCACCCTGCAACAAGCTTGTGGCAACGCTGGCAACAACACAAACTGAGTCATTTACATTGAGTACCAATTTTGTCATTCACTGGTTCAGGCAAGATTTACGCATTACCGATAACCCTTCCTTGTCAGCGGCAGCACGACAGAGTACGGTTCTACCAATATATATTCTGGATGATCACAATTGTGGCGAATACAGTCTGGGTGCTGCCAGTCGCTGGTGGTTACATCATTCGCTGATTGCGCTTAACAAGTCCCTAAAACACAATCTTTACATTTACAGGGGCGACCCAAAAAAAATTCTAATTGATTTAATACGCAAACATGATGTCAAAGCTATTTATTGGAATCGATGCTATGAGCCCTGGCAATTAAAACGCGACAAGCAGATACGCAATATTTTAAATAAAGAAAAAATATCGCTGGAAGAATTTAACGGTTCATTGCTTTGGGAACCTTGGGATACGCTTAAAGCGGATGGAACACCTTATAAAGTATTTACACCGTATTATAAAAATGCATGCGCGAACGGCTCGCCACCCAGAATTCCGATATCCAAACCATTGAAAATAACATTTTCAAAATCAGAGAAGAATAATTTAACTATTGACGAACTGGGACTGCTAACAAAACATCAATGGCATAAAAAGCTGCATGCAGACTGGCAACCGGGTGAATTAAATGCACAAAATCGACTGCATGATTTTATTAATCATAAGTTAACGCATTACAAAACCGGCCGCGATTTCCCGGCATTAGATAGCGTATCACGATTATCAGCACATCTGCATTTTGGAGAAATTTCACCACTACAAGCCTGGTATGGTGTGAAGTCAGTTGAAGCCAGCGATGGCCAGGAACATTTCATTAGAGAACTGGCATGGCGAGAATTTTCATACCATCTTCTATATTACTTTCCCAAGCTGCCCAAACAAAACTTACAAAGCAAATTTGATGCATTCCCCTGGTCAGACAACAAAGATTATTTACTTTGCTGGCAAAAAGGACAGACTGGCCACCCATTGGTTGACGCCGGCATGCGCCAACTATGGCAAACCGGTTATATGCATAATCGTATTCGCATGGTGACCGGCTCTTTTCTGGTGAAAAATTTATTATTGCATTGGCATCATGGCGCACAATGGTTCTGGGATTGCCTGATTGATGCCGACCTCGCCAACAACAGCGCAAGCTGGCAATGGATTGCAGGTTGTGGTGCAGATGCCGCGCCCTACTTTCGCGTTTTTAATCCCAGTACACAGGGACAAAAATTCGATCCTGACGGCGAATACACCCGACAGTTTGTTCCAGAACTGGCAAAGCTCCCCAATAAATATTTATTTAACCCCTGGGAGGCGCCTAAAGATATTCTTCAAAAAGCCGGCGTTGAACTTGGAAAAAATTACCCTTTCCCAATTGTCGACTTGAAGCTTTCACGCATACGCGCACTAGATGCCTACAAGACAATCAGGAATAACAACGCATAAACAATTACATCCCCGGATACCAAAAAACGGATTTTCCACTTGCAGTTCGACCGGAGTACATACCCCCCGCAGAGGTTCCTCGCCCACCATTAGTAGAATCATAGCCATGTGTAGCAGAACCTCCTGAAGCCCGGCCACCTGCTTGTTTCGCTTGAGCCGCCTGGAAGATATTGGCAATTGGCGGACCACCGACATAACCCAGATTGCCCTGGGCATCCATCCAGAAATTCCCCTGATACGTCACACCAAATAACTGCATCAGCGCCTGCTGATCGAGCGGATGAATTTCCCGGCCATTAATAAAAATACCGGTACCCCCACCTGAAATATCCGCCGGCATTGGTCCTGGAAATGGCAGACCAGAATAAATAAAGCCAGCAGCAAGTCCTCCTTCAATACCCCAGGCGCCACATTGGTTATCATACCAGTAACGACCTTCCGCAATTGGCACATGACTGCCAGATTCAATGGCTTGCAACACATCATCGTAAACTTTTATTCCGTTAACGTAA
>CAZWQM010000044.1:0-4509 GCA_964636225.1 uncultured Thiotrichales bacterium
GGAAAGAACCGTGATTCAATATCCGACAGGGACATTGGTTGTTAAGTTTGAACCGGGTATTTTCTTTCAATGGCTTGGAAGAACAACCAAGTACAATGATGTGCTGACATTTGACTTTGATAAAATTGATGCGGAAGGTGAGGCAAGTCTGGATCAGCTTGGAATTTCCGTAAGGTACCAGGATGGAGGTACCGGGACTATCTATGGTAAAGCACGTCTTAATTTACCAAATGATGTGAATACCATGCTTGAGGCCCATAAAGCATTTAGAAATAATCAGGGAATAGCCCACAAGCTGATCAAAACAGTTACAGAGGAAAGCATGAACCTTACCGCCGGTCTTATGACATCAGAAGAAGCCTACGCTGAAAAGCGTGGCACATTTACTGAGTGGTCAAGAGATCAGTTGCAGAATGGAAAGTATAAAACCCGACTGGAACAGGTTATGACGGCAGAAACCGGTACAGGCAGACGAGTAGTAAAAAATATTCCAGTAATAGCCTACAGTGATGACGGTTTGCCTATTCATTTGGATAACGATCTGAGGACATATGGAGTTACTGTGTCCGGTTTTCAGATAACGGACTGGGACTTTGAGCAAAAGACATTAAACTAGATCTCGGTTAAGCGCGAAGCAACGATGGCGATCATTACTGCCAAGGTGCAGGCGGAGCAGGCCAAGCAGGAGTATTTAACAGCAGAAGAAAAAGGTAAGGCCGCAGTAATTAAGGCGCGCTATGAAAAAGAGGTAGAAAAACAGCGTGCGGTTGTGGATGGGGAAAAGTTTAAAGAAGTGGCTGTAATTCAGGCTTCACAAAAAGTGGATGTTGCTGAACAGGAAAAGCTGGAGGCTGAACAGAAAAAATTAGCAGCAGTAGAATATAAGGAGGAACAGATACTCCGGGGCGAAGGCGATGCCCAGTATAAGCAAAAAGTAATGCAGGCTGACGGCGCGCTCACTCAAAAACTGGAAGCATGGATAACTGTGAATGAAAAATATGCTCAGGCAATAGAAAAACAGAAGTGGGTACCTGAAGTAAAAATGGGTACTACTGGGGAATCCGGCAATGCCGCACAGGATTTACTCAGTCTGTTTCTGGCCAAAACCGCAAAAGATTTGAATCTTGATATGACAATCAGCCGAAATAAGAGATAACGAATGAATAAAAAAATAAGATTTGATTATATCCAAGTGTTGGCAGATATTGTTATTGAATACCTTTTGCGCCAGACCAGGCACATTCACTATTATCTTCGGATATGTATTCGCACATAAATTTAGCAAGGGCTATATGAGCGGGCTCGGTCAAATGTGCATCGCGCTTAGGAAAGTCATCGACAACAGGTTCAATATTAACAACTTCAGCGCTGAAATTTAAGGAGCGGGGCAAAGCGCGAGCCTTCTCTAAATCATTTGTAGGCCAATATTGTGAATTAAGGAAATCGTGAAATTTCCAATGCCGAAAGACGAATACAATTGGAACATTCAACTCTTTTGCAGTATTCAGCATGCGTTTTATATTAGTGGAAATAAACTCCTGACCTTCCGGGGACTTCCGCCAGGCATGCCGATTTTTGGAATTTAGGACATAAAAGGCCATGCGCAAATGAACATAAAGTTCGGATCTGGATAAGACAGGAGTAATTGAAAGGGATTCATAAAAATCGTTTTTATGAAATAAATAGATGATGAGATCGGGGTTCAGTTTGGGCGCGGTTAATTGTATGTGATCGGCAACATCTTGAGCGTTATAGCCAGGTATACCAAGGTTTATCACTTCAATATTAGGATCAATTAGCTCCATTTGTCTCTGCCATGTATCTTCAAGATTCACTGACCATCCAAATGTTTCACTGTCACCATAGGTCAGTATTCTAAATCGACTATTCTTTTTTGGGATTGATTCGTCTGCGCGAATACCATCTTTATTGATACGCCATATAACAGGATCATCAAGATGGTCGCTAAAGCCATAAAAGGCACTTTGTGAATCAGGTTTTAATACAAAAGGTCTGGAATCATCTGTCGGCGAGACTATATTGAGCAATGTATTTGGATCCGGTGGAGTAAATCTTAGAGCAATTTCAGCCAGACTGCCGATTAAGACTAAATTGATTGCAATAATTAGAATCCATCCAAAAATCGATACTTTATTGCTTTTATTCACTTTTTATCCGGGGCAGTAATGTGGTCACACTATGATAATATTATATAATGTCGAATACTGCATTTGTAAGCAGTAAATAATATATTCATGGTATTCCTGTAGCTTCTTTAACAATCAAGTATGTAGCCAATTGAGCTGCTGGAATATTTTATTTAATTCAATCAGAGTTGGATATAAAGGTTAAGCAACACTTTATGTATATTTTAGGAATATCTGCCTTATATCATGACAGTGCCGCAGCGCTGATAAAGAGTGGTGATATTATTGCTGCAGCACAGGAAGAAAGGTTTACAAGAAAGAAACACGATGCCAGCTTTCCTGCTAATGCAATTCAGTACTGCCTTAATGAAGCGAATATTAGTTACGATGCAGTTGAATATGTGGTCTTTTACGATAAGCCGCTAGTTAAATTTGAACGGCTGCTTGAAACCTATCTAAGTTATGCACCAAAGGGATTGCGTTCATTTATTGCAGCGATGCCTGTATGGCTGAAAGAAAAACTTTATCTTAAAAGTGCGCTCAAAAAAGAATTAGCCGTCATCGCTAATTGTAAACCAAAGCAAATAGATAATCTGCTATTTGCAGAACATCATCAAAGTCATGCTGCTTCAGCATTTTTTCCAAGTCCATTTGAAAAGTCGGCCGTCATGTGTCTGGATGGTGTGGGTGAATGGGCAACCACAACAGTTTGGACGGGTGATGGAAGTAGGCTAATACCGGAATGGGAAATAGATTTTCCACATTCCATTGGCTTGCTTTATTCGGCGTTTACTTATTACACCGGTTTTAAAGTAAATTCAGGAGAATATAAGCTGATGGGGCTGGCTCCATACGGAACACCTAAATATGTTGATTTAATTAAAGACAATCTTATTGATATTAAAGACGATGGGACTTTCCGGCTTGATATGCAGTACTTTAATTATGCAACCGGACTTACGATGACCAATAAAGCGTTTGATAAGCTTTTTGGTGGCCCTCCAAGAAAAGCTGAATCCGACATAACCCAACGTGAAATGGATATGGCCGCATCCATCCAGGTAATTACTGAAGAAGTAGTGCAGAAGCTGGCAAATACTGTACACAAAGAAACTGGGATGGAAAACTTATGTCTTGCAGGAGGTGTTTCACTTAATTGTGTGTCCAATGGAAAGCTGTCACGTAATGGACCGTTTAAGAACATATGGGTTCAGCCCGCCGCGGGAGATGCCGGAGGTGCGTTGGGTGCTGCGCTATCGGTTTGGTATGAGATGCTCGGAAACAAGAGAGAAGTCGTAACCGATAAACTGGATTCACAGAAAGGTTCTTACCTTGGCCCTGTGTATCATGAAAATGAAATCAGGCAACAATTAGAAAGTCAGGCTGCTATTTATCATGAAATTAAAGATGATGAACTTATGAATGAACTGGCGGAAATTCTTGCCGATGAACAGGTAGTGGGTTGGTTTCAGGGACGTATGGAATTCGGTCCGCGTGCATTGGGCGGACGTTCAATTATAGGCGATCCAAGAAGTAAAAAGATGCAATCCATCATGAATCTGAAAATTAAATATCGTGAATCCTTTCGGCCCTTTGCTCCTTCAGTGCTATTTGAAGATGTGTCTGAGTGGTTTGAGTATGACAAAATAAGTCCTTACATGTTAATGACAGCGCCAGTGAAAGAGTCAATACGTATTGAAATGAGTGCGGGTGAAAAAACCAAAGAGGGAATTGAGTTATTAAAAATCCCACGTTCTCAACTGCCGGCTGTCACGCATGTAGATCATTCCGCACGAATACAGACGGTGCATAAGGAAACAAATCCACGTTATTATGCTTTGATTAAGGCATTCAAGAATAAAACGGGCTGTCCTGTGTTGATTAATACATCATTTAACGTACGCGGAGAACCAATTGTGTGTACACCAGAAGATGCCTATCGTTGTTTTATGCGTACGGAAATGGATTATTTGGTCATAGAAAACTTTTTGATGAAAAAAGAAGAGCAGCCTGAAATAATCAAAGACGATAATTGGAAAGATGAATTTGAGCTTGATTAGGTAAATAAAATGCAGAATGATATTCCAGCATTAGATAAAAAAGGACTACGTGATTTTGGTTTGCTAACAGGTGCTATATTTATAGTGTTGTTCGGCCTGATCATTCCATTTGTCATCGGAGCAAAAGTATCTCTCTGGCCGTATGTGATTGGAGGAATATTGATATTTTGGGGATTGGTCCTGCCGAGATCCCTTAATCCTGTCTACATGTTATGGATGAAATTTGGTATAGTCATCGGCTGGGTGATGAACCGTGTGGTTCTTTTTGTGTTTTTTTACTTGATACTCTTCCCTGTTTCGAT
>CAZWQM010000045.1:0-3449 GCA_964636225.1 uncultured Thiotrichales bacterium
CAATTATCAAAAAATACTGATCTATATAAAGTTTTCGAAAATTCGCTCAGATCAATAGTAAATGGTAAAAGCGGTGATGTAATTAATTTTGGGCAGCCAAAATTACCAAATGCTGACGCACTTACCCTATTTTCCGGCGCAGAACATGAGTCAAAAATAAGAACCTTGAGACGAGCAGCAATAATTCTTGCAGGACGCTTACCAGATGAAAATGAAATAAATAAAGTATTGAGTAATAACGAATCTGATCTGGATGAAGTGTTGCTGGAATTTATGGAAGAAAAAGGTTTCCATAAATTTATCATTGAAGGCGTAGAAGATCGATTATTAATTCATGGTGGAGGTTGTGGAATAAATTTCGCACATCCTAATTTTGTTAAGATGAGGGAGTTTGTCTGGGAATATGAAAGTACCACTGGTGAAAGAGCAGATAGAATTGGCGACCTATCATATCGGTCATGTCAGGAGACTGCAGGCGAATTGGTTGCTTATGTAGTGGAAAATAATTTGCCTTATTCTGAGATTCTTACTGCTGATTACATGATGATGAATCAGCCACTTAACGATTACCTTGGCGGCACTGCAGAATTTTCAGATGTAGAATACTGGATCTTTAAACCTTCGAAAATCATGGAATATTATACAAGGAATAATATTCAACAAAGTGACGAGGCGATATTTACGTTTCACAACAAACTGGATGGTTATTCAGATCCTGTAAGACCGTATCCGCATGCGGGTCTTTTGACTGACTTGGGTTTCCTGGCGAGGTACCCTACAACCGCAACCAATAGAAATAGGGCTAGGGCCAGATGGACCTTTTATCATTATCTCAATATTGACATTGAGAAAAGTTCCCAAAGGCCAACAGATCCGCAGGCACTGGCAGATACGAATAATCCAACAATGAATAATGCTAATTGTACGGTTTGCCATTCAACCCTTGATCCAGTTGCCGGCGCTTTTCAAAACTGGAACGAACACGATCTTTACCGATCCATGAATGGTAAAGATTCATTAGATAATTTTTATAAATATCCTCCGGATGGTTCTGATTCACCCTATAAAGAAGGCGATGTCTGGTACAAAGACATGCGCGAACCAGGTTTATTTGAATACAAGATAAATGATGATGACTATACCTTACAGGAGCTCGCAAAACTTATTGTTTCTGAGGATGCGTTTTATGAATCAGCAGTAAAATTTTGGTGGCCTTCAGTGTTCGGTCATGAGATGTTAGATAAGCCAGTTGTTGAAAGTGATACAGACTACGTAAGCCGTCTATTAGCCTACAATCAGCAGCAGCTATCCCTGAAAGAATTTTCAGAGATTTTAAAAAGCACAAAAAATTTGAAATTAATGTTGTTAAGCATGTTTAAAAGTCCATGGTCTACTGTAACTTCATTGAATGAAGATATAAGTTTGAATGGTCTTGCTGAGGCATCCATAACAGAATATCAGTTATTGAACCCTCTACAACTTACTAATAAGACAGAAAGCTTAACTGGATTTGTATGGGGCAGGCACTTAATCCAACCTGAAGATTCACCATATAGAAAATCAGGTCGACTAATGAATTCCTACAACCTGGTTTTCGGCGGACACGACTCGAATAACGTTACCGACAGATCGGATAACTTAACAGCCTTAACTTTAGACGTTGTCTTACAGCAGGCGGCTGATTTGGGATGTCCTGCTACGGCCGTTGACTTTTACAAGAATCCTGAGGATCGAATAATCTTCATTAGCATTGACGAAAATATAACACCTAACGAGGCGCAGCCTTTTTCGTTAACTACCACCGAATCAAAAAAAATTAGAGCGCATATAGTAGGTCTGGTTGAGCGTTTTCACGGAAACTACTATAACGTGGAAGATGATGAAATCATTAGAATATTTAATATCTTTGTCGAAGTTTTTTTATCGACTAAAGAAGAGGAACTTTATTATTTGAATACCAACCAATCGTGTTGGCCTTGGGTTGCTGATAACGAATATCCACAATTATTAGGTTTCGACCCCTATGATTATTCAATTTTGAATAACAATTGGCTTTCGCATGATTGGGAAAAATTTAGCGATGAGGTTCCAGGTCTATGGCAAGATAAAAAATTCACCAAACGCGCATGGCAATATGTTTTGATATATTTGATGACTCATTATAACTACATCCATGAATAAAATATCTCGACGAAAAATTGTGCAAAGTTTGGCTTTATTGCCATTTCCGCTTACCTCTTCTTTATGGTCGCAGAGTATCAATGCCGCGGTTTACCCTGAAATGTATTTCCTCACGATTCAAACAAACGGGGCGTGGGATGTTACAGTTTTTTGTGACCCTAAAGAAAATACTGCGGGTGAAAAAGAGATTACAAATTGGTCAAATGAAGCAGAAACACAAGAGATTGGTAATCTAATTTATGCTCCATTTGCAAAAAATAAAGATTTTTTTGAGAAATACTACAAAGACATGCTTGTCATTAATGGTGTCGATGCGCAAACTAATTCTCATACCGTTGGGGTGACTAATAATTGGAGCGGCAGAACAGCTGCCGGATATCCTTCATTATCTACTCTATTTGCATCGGTTTACGGCGCTGATTACCCCCTCTCATACATAAGTTTTGGCGGCGCATACAGTTATACAGCAAACCAAGTTTCACCAGCTATTATTGGAAACGCTAATAATATCAAAGAATTATTATTGCCAAATAGAAATGGGTGGAATGGCAGTGAGAAACTAGATGACGCACTTTGGAAGCTTATACAAGCAGAAAATATCGCATCTATGCAGTCAGATTTGGTTAAAAATTTAAATCATGAAAGTCACAAAAGACGTTTGGAATATATTAATGCTTTTGCTAATTCAGAAAAACTAGCCGCCCTTGGCAATAAATTGCCTGATAGCGACGTTTTAAGGGGTCTTTCTACATTAGAGCAACAAATAATTGCAGCCCTATCGGCTTTTTCTGCAAACACAACAATAACAGCTGATATTTCACAAGGTGGTTACGATACGCATGAGAATAATGATAGCCAACAAAGCCAATTACTATCAGAACTAGTTATTGCAATAGACTTTATGTGGGAACAGGCAGAGATACTCGGAATAGCAGATAAATTATTAGTGATGATCGGATCGGATTTTGGCAGAACGCCTTACTATAACGCTAATAGGGGTAAAGATCATTGGAATGTAGGCAGCTATATATTTATGAAAAAGAATGCATCTTTTACGAATCAGGTAATAGGTGAAACAGATGCATTGCATAACGCAATAGGGCTTAACGCAAAGAATTTACAACCGGACGGTTCAGGTGAAACTATTAAACCTGTGCATATACATGCCGCAGTGAGAGATTATCTAGGTATTACTGGTACCAAAGTTGATAGTTTATTCCCTCTACATACTCATCATTTTGATATTTTCGCTTAAAAAGATATCTATT
>CAZWQM010000046.1:0-3047 GCA_964636225.1 uncultured Thiotrichales bacterium
TAAATATTGCCAGCCTAGCCAGGCGCCGAGAAGAGCAAGCAGTTTGAAATCCCCAATGTTTCTGTCCGGTGTATTGAGAATATTCAAACCCGTGTAAAGTGACACGGTCTTACCCGAACCGGTAGGGCCGGTTACCAGTATCATGCCGTAGGGCTTGGCCAGAGCATCCAGATATAACTGTTTCTGTTCTTCTTCATAACCCAGTACATCAATACCGAGCATGGCGCTGCTGGGATCAAGAATACGTAATACTATTTTTTCACCAAATAGCGTTGGGCAAGTGTTTACACGAAAATCAATCGCACGTTTTTTCGAAAGCTGCATTTTGATACGTCCATCCTGGGGGACACGTCTTTCAGAAATATCCAGCCTGGACATAACTTTCAAACGGGCACTGATTCTCGGTCCCAGTGCAATGGGCGGGCTGGCAATTTCTTCCAGTATGCCGTCAATTCGAAAGCGCACACGGAAAGTGCGTTCATAAGGTTCAAAATGAATATCCGATGCTTTTTTGTTAATCGCGTCCAGTAACACCTTGTGCACAAAACGTACAATCGGTGTGTCATCGACATCCGAATGAGTACCTTCATCAGAGGGGCCTTCTTCCGTATCTGAGAACTCTAGATTGTCCAGATCGTCGTCCAATAAACCATCCATTGACATGGATGTGTCGCGCATTTCCAGGGCTTTATCCAGAATTCGACCTAATTTGTCTTCTCCTACCAGTACCGGTTCTGTCGAAATACCTGTATTGAACTTGAACTCATCCAGCGCAATCAGATTCATAGGGTCCGAGATGGCTACAAACAGGCGATTTCCTGGCTTTTGAATGGGAAGCGCGTGATGTTGTCTTATAAGCTTTTCAGGCACCAGGCTGATGGGAATAGAATCCAGATTCAGCGCATCCAGGTCCAGCAACGGAATACCAAATTCCAGCGAGGCGCAGTTCGCCAGTTCATTGGCTTTGACAAAATCATTTTTCACCAGATAGCTGGCGAGCGAAATGTGGCCTTCGCGGGCCTTCTTTTCGGCCTTAGACGCCTCTTCTTCGGAAATTAGACCATCATTGATTAAACGAAGGGCCAATCCACCTATTCTGACTGATGATGCGGGTGTCGCCATTTATACTGTTTTGTCAATTAACTAATTGGTTATTAATGCCTTATGCTAGCAAAGTATTGAGGCGTTGTATTTGCTCAAATAGTCGATTTGACATTATATTCGATTAGATGCACAAATGAGGAGACGGGTGTCTTTTCATGCTATTGGCAAAACATTTGTCGCATTACTTCTACTGATGTTTTATCGTGCAGTGTCTGCTTTTGAGAGAGCATTAATTCCTAGAGTCCCTAAGGTCGCAAATCAACTAACTCAAGTACCTCTGCTGTCGATTTATCGATAACTTCCACTGCATCCTGTGTGAAACCCCTAAGTGGCAAATAAACTATCTTTTGTAGATTGCCGAATATTTTTCGATCAAATTTTCATAATTTGTTAAATTATTCTGATTGAAGTTTTTAAGCTCAGTCAGTCGAATTGATTTAGTGATGATTTCATTTTTGGACTCCTTTAGAGGAGTGTAAAACTTCGGGAATTGCGCAAGATCTTCACCGCCTTCAATTACGCTAAATAAAAATTTGTTTCGTGCGTCAATATTCTCTGGTAACTGGGCGCTTACCCACCTTGGACCAAAGTAAGGAAGTGACTTGTATTCATTTGATGATGCTTCTCTTAGCTTTTCAACAGTTAAGTCATTCGCGTATACAAGCTGAAATCGGTCAATTTCGAATACAACATAAGCAGGTCTTGCGATACTTACCGTGTATAATCCATAGAAAAGTGCAGCGATCTGAAGTGTAAAAATAATCGCAAGGTCACGTCGTAGTTCTTTTTTCTTAAGATTAAAAACCACCAAAGTCAATAATGGTCCTAGGCTTGCATCAACAGCAAGCACTAAAAAAAATATCTCATCAACACCACTCACTTGGGCCAGAAGCCCCGGATACCAGATTACAAAGACTAAAATTAACGCAAGTATTGCGACCAGAATAGAACAGGTTAAGTGTAATGCAAATGCCTGATAACGTGTTATGACAGAGCTGTTAAACATAAATAACTATATTTTCAAATTAGCTATTATACAAATAAAAAAGGGCTGATATTTACATCAGCCCTTTTATTTTACTAGTTAGTTATTATGCTCTACATGCAGCAGGGGCAAATCGTGCTAGTAGTGTTGGCGCTGTACCCAGGGCGGGTCCAGTAACAGTCTTGCCAACTGCATAGCATTGCCAAACAATGGGTGAATTAGGAATAGCTGCTGGTGCTAAAGCTGCTCCGTTAGAAAGCGGTCTAAGTGTCAGAATATTTGCAGTGTTCGCAGCGACTCTGGTTGTGTAAGCAATATTAATTTCGCCTGTTGTTCTGCTGGCTGTAAGGGAGAGAACATTTTGTGAGCCTCCATTGGTGCCTATGCCAGCAGCATCACCAACGACATTAACGCAAGATGCTGCAGTACATATTGCCGGAGCAGTAGCTACAGCAGAAGCAACAAACCAACCTGTTGTTAATCCATTTGCACCATTACCTGTAGCTGGCATACCATTTGAAGCATTGTCAGCAATGAGTGTTTTAAGTTCGGAAGCTAGTGCCAGACCTTCAGTGACACGACCACGCACAACATAGTCCTGATAAGCAGGCAGTGCTACTGCTGCAAGAATACCGACGATCGCAACAACGATCATGAGTTCGATCAAGGTAAAACCCTGTTGTACTTTCTTCATTTGTAACTCCTCATTATGAGTAAATTAAATAGTTAAAGTCATTCATACCCAACGCTTCCCTGTGTGCTCTGGTTTACCCTGAAACCTGGAAAACTGGCAGATTGAATTTCAATCCTGAACGGATTTAATTCAGGTTTCATGCTAAAGTGATGATTCCCTGAATATGTTCGCGGGATGCTTCATCCAGCTTAATATTGCTGGAACGTCGGTGTATACCAAGCAATTTTCTGGCAGCCCGATTCATCAGTTTGATTGCGTTGTTTT
>CAZWQM010000047.1:0-2848 GCA_964636225.1 uncultured Thiotrichales bacterium
TCCGCCACAACAAAACGCTGCAATACATCGCGCATAAGCGGCTGGTATCCGACACAATGAAACTGCGCGATGCCTTTGCCCGACTGAGTAAAAACAATACCCATATATAGTTAATTAAAATGGAATATCGTCATCGTAATCTGGCAAGTCATCAGAACTCACAACAAGGAAGTTAACTTTATTTTGCCTCATAATTTTAAAAGAATCATCGCCTGGGTAAGTATCAGTCAATACACCATCGTATTCAAATTGATACAATAAAGGCCAATACTGGTCTTTCTGAAAATTTTTCTTTGTTATTAATAAACTACCCCAATCTACAACCTGTTGTCGAGCAGAGCTCCAACCCCAATATAATGTAAGCATCGACATGCAATCAGAGGTATCCAGTATGCGTTTAACAATCGATTCGGTAACCTCTCCTTTCATAACCTTTAAATAGTAAAGACTCCAACAAATGCCATCAGAGCGCTGACTTGCGATGTTATTATCTAATATTGTTTCCAACATAGACAGCACAGACTCATTCAATCCAGGATAATACTTTACCTCATTAATTACCTCACCTATTAATGGCAAGATGAAAGGATAATGGAATGATAAAGTTAATAAATACTGAAGATAAGACCAATCATCTGAGCAACTAAAATTCTTTCTGACGGTCATTACAGCGAATTTTAGAACACTATCTTCCGGATGCCTTTTTGCTAAGATTTGCGCCCTATCGAGAATATTGAAAATATGTGCAGCTGAAACATTTTTCTTGAAAACTTTCTTTTGAAATATAGTGTCTTGGTTTGACAATCCTGCAATATCAATGACTTCAACCATCCAATCCGGTGAAATTGGTAGAGGCAACTTTTCGACGAGTGTTTTTTTAGTATTCAGATGGAGCTTAAATTTCGCTAACTCTAGCTCTAAAATTATTAAAAACTGCTGCGCCTCATCCTCTGTTTTACAAAAGTATTTATAGTCATCAATAAATCGAATAAACCTTCTGTACCCCCTTTCTCGCAATGCAGCATCAATTCGCGATAGGATTAATTCTGCCAAAATATGTGATGTTCCAGGACCGATAGCTATACCTTGGGTTTCATTACGCTTACAGCTACGCGCAGCATTATCAATACGATCAATAGAACTATTTTTATCCTTTTTTCTTACCAGCCTATTTTTCGACTCCTCGAATCCAATCAATGCCCAACCAATTGCATGCGTATAAATGCTTCCAAAGCAATTGGCAATATCTGCGTTTACCATATACTTATTTCCAAATGATAATTCTAAGATTTTATGAGTTTTTATATCTACATCACCATAGTCATTCATAATCACCACGCGTCCATCATCATGTATCTCAGGATAAATCGCACTATTTTCATCAACCAACGCCAAATCTATGTCCCCCCAGTTGGATATAATTGCATTACACAGTTTCGCATAAGGTAAAGGATGCGGGATTCCCAGCCATCTCCCCGTATAGTTATATCTAGTTAAGCGATATCCGACTTGATCATATCCACCTGCTCGACTTTTTAATTTATTCAGATCTCCATAACATTTATTTGAAAATGTTCCCGTACTGAAGATTGGAGGCAACTCTTCATTTTCTTTTTTCGAGTTTGGAAAATAATTTGATAAAAGCAGCGCTTTCAGAAGTTTCCTATCATCAATTTTTAAATTATTCATGTAGCTCGATTTCGTTGTTAAATTATTTATGATGTAGGCCGATTTGTTCGAGGGCTATCTACAGGCAGCTGATTGGTGAATTGCAGGATTTCACATTCAATGGCGTCGCGCGAACTGTGTTCGCGGCAGCCGACCTGCTGGAATTCGGTTGTGTCGCCCTTCGAGCACATGCAGAAACTTCGCACGGGAGATAACGGGCATGCCGTTACCCCAATCTGGCTCGGCATCCTCTACCAACATTTGCTTAATCTCGGTGTTGATCGCCGGTTTTCGTATGGCCACAGCCCATCCTGTGTGCTTAAACAGAGTGTTGGGCGAACACTCGTTAGCACGCTCCGTAGCGAGTTCGTAAAGCCTGAAAGTAGCAAAATCACGCGTAACGATTTACGTGGTCCCGCTACTTCAGTCAGTCCCACGAAGCAGTCGCTAGCCTGTTCATAGGCGATGTCAAGGCTTCGCCCCGTGCCTGTGTGCTCCACGATGAGTAATCCGTGGATGAAGCCTTCGACATAGCCTCTGGCATCGTTGGGCTTTTGAACTGCTTCCGCATAGATGGTGGCCGACTCTGCGTGAATACGGAAACACTCGTAGAGGCGCGCCCGAAACAGTTTGGCGTCCGCGTTTTGACGCGTCGTAGCATTCCACTGGTGCCCAACGGCAGTTAAACGTGCGCGAGTCTCATTGGTGGTAACGGCAGGCAATATAAGCTATTTAGTAATCTTTAATTAATGATTATCCGAATGAAAACCGCACAAAAATATTACTTTTTATGTATTAATTTGCATTAATAGTTTTGGCGATAGTTAGCCAAATTGGCTGTTTAAAGAAGCTTGGTAAAGGCTAATCTCAGTGCTCAAACAACCAACACATACATCAATAAATATGGCACTCAGGCTCAAAGACGCCGTCCTCTCTCTCCTTAAATCGGACATAGACACGCGCTTTACCGCGTTCGAGTTGGCCAACAGGATCGTTGAGAAGTACCCCGCTGAGTACGAGCAGAAAAAGCAAAGCAGCCGCTTCATCACAACTGACGCGGAACTGCGGCAACAAATCGCGGCGGAGATTGGTTCAAGCCGTCCAAGGTGGCAGTTGCGACACCCTGAGCTGAAAACCACCGAGGGTCGACCACGGCGTTATTACTACTCCGCGCAGTCAG
>CAZWQM010000048.1:0-2682 GCA_964636225.1 uncultured Thiotrichales bacterium
GGTTGTTTGACCAGGATAGAAGAGATGGCTTGGAGCAAGAATCGGCATCGCGCCTATCACTTGAACGATAAATAGACTCCAGATTTCAAATTCATCAGATCCGCTTTGGTTATGAGCAAAGAGGTGAGTAAGTGTCTACAAACTTTATTGGGAATAATTCCTGGAAAATAACTTATAGGCGGTGAATAGGTAATTTTCATAAAAATATTTTTTAACATTATATTCATTAATAATATTGACGATAGTCTCCAATTAAAGTAAATGATAGGTCAAGATAGGCATTAAATTATAACACTAAATGAGCCACATCCACATCACGCACGGATCACAAACAGTAATAAAGACACAATAAGCTCGATTCTGTAACTGAAAGTGCCCCAGGCAATAAATTGTTGTAGCGATTATCAGAAAAACTCTTTATTTTTAAAAAATCTGCACCAGTAAATTTATTCATACAAGAAAACAAAGAAAATGATCAATATCTTAAATAGCGTTAATCCAATAGGCGTTTGGCGACAATCAAGCAGCGCGCAAAATAATAAGGAGTGCGAAACACCGCTGTTAACTTATGGATGGAATCAATTTAATCAGAAAATTTTAACCGAGAATTTAACATTAGATATTATCAAAAATCCAGCCTGGCAAATCGATTTCAATATTAGGTTGGGTTATAGATATCCGCTAACAATTGGAAAATATAACGTATTCGATGGAATGGTATCACTTTTTCGGAAATTGAAAATTGAGAGGCTAAATATGAATGATTTCTCTCTTCATCAAATTCAAAAAAATATAACGGTAGTTACAAATAAAAAGTACGACTTGCATAATGCAAAACTAAGATTCACTGCTCCAGACAAACACAGAGGAAATATCTTATCAGGAAAACAACCTTTAAGAAGTACTGCTTTCTATCGGAGTATTTTAAATAAAAATCGACCTTCAGCGGACATGACAGAGGGGACACGTTCTGTATCAATACTTCTGGATGAGGTTAGCGGCATTAGGTCAGGTTACATACGCAATATAACAAAAACCATTCTACCTTGCGAAAGTCACATATTTTCACTTCATGATATTCACGCAAACACGACGGAAATCTCTAAATTTGGCAACGACACATACGAAATTATTAATCTACCGAAATGGATTAGCTGTATTGTCCATGAAGTAAACAGATATTGGCGCCAGAAAAAAAATACATATGTAGGCACATTTGTATATTTTGGAAAGATCGAATACACCAATGAAAAAAAAATAGAAACTTTACATTCAATATCAGATTTATCGGATGAATGGGTCTTTCAAAATCCAGACATGAACTATAAGGTTGATGGACTAGGTTTTATAAGACAGGAAATTCACGAAAATCTTGCAGATGACTGTATCAACTATCATTTTAAAAAGTCGAAAGACTATTCGGGTGAGTCAGAGCATAGGTTGTGCATCATCCCTCTTTACTCAGATTGTCATGGAGATGGGCCTATATATTTTGACAATAACGACTTTGAAATATCAATGGAAATAAAAAATTATAAAAAATTTATCAAACTAATTTAAGGCAATAACTCCTAAAGAATTTATATTAGAGGCTAGCGCTTAGTTTTCGCTAACGTAACTGATGCGTGTGGTTGTCCGCTTAAGGGTGCTTTGAGGATTACCAACCGAGCGACCGTTAGGCCCCCGCGCCTCAGAGAAGTAGACGATGCATCAGGCTATCAGTGCATTGGCTAGAACATCGCTTAAGTCCTACCCCTAGCCGGGCCAGAGCGCTCCTACCACACATTTTGTTCGTCCCGCTCAAAACAAGCGGTGCATCCAACAATACGCATCGTTGGCCACTGCCGCGCGGCGTGGTTGACGGCATCTTGCAAACAGGGATGGATACCCAATTCACGCAGCGTAAATGCAGGTGGCGTGTTGCCACAGTTTGAATTGGCCTGATGCACTTCGTGAGCACCATCCTCCCGATGCTGGTTGCTGACAACGTAGGGACGCACGATAACCTCCTATTAGCCATACAACTTACTAATTTTATTTAGTACTAAGTAAGGCAATTAAAATGATTATTGTAGTTATTAGATACTAAATATAATTGATATAAATAATATTGTTTCGTATATTTAGCACACCACCGTACTGAACTACCCGGTCGACACAAGGCCGATCAGTCGCGCGTAGGCGCTGCCCAAGCCTCTGCCTCGGCTTTGACCGCATCGATTACGGCGATTGCCGCAGGCGCGAGGGTGACGCCCGCGCGGGTGATGAGGTCGAGGCGTCGCACGTAGCGCTTGGACTGACACGGCAACGTGACCAAGGTGCCATCGTTGGGCACGGCCAAGGCGGGCAACAAGGTGACGCCCATCGACGCGCGTACAAAGCCGAGCAATGAGGTGGTGCTAAGCAGCATGAGGCTGGCCCGCTGCACCAAAGCGTCTAACTGCGGTACACCTAAGCCAGCGCACAAGCCATTGGCGATGAAGTCATCCGGCTCAATATCCTCCCAACGCACGTTGCGGCGCAGTTTGGTGAGGGGGTGCCCGGGTGGGCAGACCCATACAAAGGGGTCAAGCAGCAAGGTAGAGACGCTGAGGTCGGGCTGGTTACCCACCACGGTGGCGATGCCAACGTCGACGCTTTCCTCCAACACAGCCTTGATGACGGCGCTGGAATCGATGTCGC
>CAZWQM010000049.1:0-2604 GCA_964636225.1 uncultured Thiotrichales bacterium
TACAACCATTGCTTAAGCTCTTTTGCTAGTGCTAACCCACTCAAATAAGCAGATTCTACTCTTCCGCCCATCAGCCAGTCGCCACAAACCCCCAGTCGTAGCTGGTGATCTATTAAACAATCCTCATTATCTGAGGAAACTTCTTCAGATATTTCGATGTTTGCATAATGCCAGAGGTGCAATCTTGAATACTCCAGTTCAGGCATCGTTTTGGCCATCAGCCTTTCCAACTCACACCAAAGGATTTGCTGAACGCACGTAGGGGAGGCATTCCGATGTTGCTCTGCCCAGTTATTCGTAGAGTGTAGCAGCAGTCCCGCTCGATTATCCCGGCCCGGGCGGGATGGCTGCCACGCCAACCAGCCAATGGGGGAGTTCTTCACCACTGCAGCCTGCCAGGGAATTTTAGGTACTCTAGAAAACCCTAGTAGCAGACTGTAGCAACTGAGCATTGTAGTATGGGCCACTTTCTCATAGCTGACAAAAGATGCCGGCAGCAGTCCAGCGGCCTGCGGTGCTGGGATAGCGCAGACAACCCACTCAAAAGGACCGTGGTAGGTGTTGTTGCTATCCCTCAATAACCACCCGGCAGATATCCTTTTAAGTAACTGAACCTCGGTATTCACCATTATATTGAGACCAGATGCTACCAGTTGACAAAGCATATTCATGCTCGGAACAGCTATATAATGAGGTTCATACCAGTCGCGCCCATAGGATTTCCGGTCATCGCCCAGGGTTGTAGTTCGTGGGTGCCATTCATTCACATGGCCTGCAGTAATGAGTGGTTTCAGGTAACCCTTGAAGGCGCGAGAGCGAGCTGTCATAAACTGTGCGCCGTAATCAAACTGAAAGCCCTCTCCGTCACATGTCGCTATACGCCCTCCTACACGAGAGGATTTTTCAAAAACAGTCACATCGGCATGACCATCAAGTTCTATTGCCAGGGTCAAACCAGAAAAACCGGCTCCGATAATAGCGAGACGAGGTAATTCCAGAACTACAGACATTAGTTTCTTGCCTCTCCTAGGATCAAAGGGCAATTAATCCATAGCTGAAAAGCGATAATACGGCCAGCGTACTAACCTGAAGTCGAAGGTTATAAAACCACGGAGCAAGCAGTTGCTGATTGAGAAGAGCGGAATCAATCAAAAGTAGGAAAAATAGGCAAAGAATCAGTATTATTAAATTCAAAAAAAAGATAGAGAAGATAGACAACCAAGCTAACAAGGCAATAATATTGCTGTACAAGAAAAGGTTCAGAGAACCTTGTTTGAATAAAAAAATCCCCCAATGAATTCCGGCAATGAATGAGACAATAACAGCGCTGTAAGCGACAAGCAACGCTTCCACATCAAATCCAAATATCACGTTATTCCCTGTAAAAAATAGATAGATAGGGAAATAAATAAATGGCAGCAAGCCACTATAAGCAAGTGCTGAAGCTAAGCGCTGATTGCGATTATGGTTAGTATACATTTTTTACATAATTTGCAAAAATTACAGCGATGAACCCAATGTCCAGAAAAATTTTTTTGATAAGGGTTTTAAGAAATTCCATAGAGTCCAGTATTTTTTTCACCAAATAACCTATGGAAAATGATATTTTTTAACTTCTCTAAATGCTGCCAAGTCATTATGGTCACCACTGAATCTCCTTAGCCTGCCAATCAAGGTATAACGCATCTCCAACTTTTTTTATATTATCAAGAATAGAGAGTAACTGAGCTGCTACAAATTCGGCAGAAAATAATTTCTCTGGTGGTACATTTTTTTTAAATGGTCTGGATAACGCCGTATCAGTGGTGCCGGGGTGAAATGCAACTAACTGAACATTTTTTGCCCGTCTAGCGTACTCGATTGATGCTGTCTTAATCAGCATGTTTAGCGCTGCCTTCGAAGCTCGGTAGCTGTACCAGCCGCCTAGCTTATTATCACTGATACTCCCAACACGTGCACTAAACAGTGTCAAAGTACATAACTGATGACTGCGCAATGGCTCCAACAGGTGTTTCAACCATATAAGTGGCGTAAAAGCATTTACTTTGAATACCGCTTCAACACTGGAAAGATCAATATCTTCAAGCCTTTTTTCAGGAAATATATTGTCACCCTCGTGCAGTATACCGTTGCAAATAAATACTCTAATAAAGTCGCCAGGCTCATCCTTTAGGACTTGAACGGTTTTGGCTATGTCAAGCTCTTTGTAATCGCAGACAATCCAACTCACTTTTTTTGATAATATAGTTTCTACAGGTCGACGACTCACCGCATAAACTTTGTCAATACACTGGTCACTGCAAAGCCTATTTATTAGCTGCTTTCCGATTTCGCTGGATGCACCTATAACTAATGACTTCATTATTGATGAGCTCATAGAGAAATCCTATCAATATTGGATGATTGGTAATGTTATAGGTTAACAAGCTTTTAATTCTGCCTTAAAGCCCTTATCAAAATACCCTTCTCATCTCTAGATACTTGCCTATCTATCGGCATACGCCATAGTTTACCATCACACGTAGAGTAATACTTACAACTTGCCATGCATCCTCTACAGGGCAATCTTTTCATACATTTTTGAGGAAGCGGAGTCATTGGTTT
>CAZWQM010000050.1:0-2277 GCA_964636225.1 uncultured Thiotrichales bacterium
CCAGACCCCATTCAACCTCCAAAAAAGCTAGATAGGCAAAGACTGCAGAACAAGCGAAAGGCTTTGGATAACTGTCATCACATCCAAAAGCTAAATACATTACTAACTGAAAACAAGAATCTCCGGATGGGTCTTTGAATGCGGTTCATCAGTTTCGCTATTCACTCTTTTTTTATATGGGGCGACACTACTGGAGAAAGAGACGGATAGGTTCTAAAGAGCATGCTTGAGCTATTTGTTTGAACGCAAGATGCTTTTTGTGAACTTGATCTCATTACACGGTAACACTTAACCAGGAAGGCCAGAGGCTGAATTACGACTCACGGCAACGATCTGAACTATTTCGCTTTCAGACATTAATTCTATTATGATGACCTGGGAAAGATCACTACTCCCGTCAAGCAATAGTGTAAGTCACGCCTCTTCCCGCTTAATTTCACAGACCTCACAGCGATCACTGCCGGTTAGTAACCTTGAAATTCGGGTACGGTGCTTGGCAAAAAAAAGATAAATACAATGCGATACCTGCTTGACCACAGGCCAGCGCAGCGCTGCAACCCAGTGACGTTTGCCCACTAACATCCACGCAGTATAAGTTACGTCCAGACCATAGATCATTTCACCGCTGGCTAGCTGAGCATGAAGTATCTGATCAGCACGCACAGGGTCAATATGTGGAAAGCGCTGAGCAAAACCTTTGGCATGAATATCTTGCAGCGCAATTTTTTGCTCGCTATCGTACCTGGATAGGTGCCGCATCTCCATGGCACAGAGTGGACAGCCGCCATCATAAAAAATGGTTAGCTCCGTCATACTGTTTCCTCAGCAACCAAGAGCGCACTGCAAGAATCACTATTGGCGAGTATAATCATCAATTGTCCAAGACTAGTTTTTTTAGGCAGTTAATCCACAGTGGGTGGTCATTTAAACTCTCCACTAGCTGGATTTTCTCACCGCCATTCTTCACAAAAATCTGCTGGTATTCATCGCCTATTTCAATCACTGTCTCGAGACAATCTGCGGTAAACGCCGGCGAGAACACTAGTAGCTTTTTGTCACCTTGTTTGGCTCGAGCCTCCACTACTTTGTCTGAAAAAGGCTCTAGCCAGTTCTTATCGAGGCGCGACTGGAAGCAAACAGTGTAATCGGACTCCTCAAGCCCCAACTTTTCTGCTAGAAGTCGGGTTGTAGCAAAACAGCTGGCTTTATAGCAATACTGGCTATCAGTCGTGATCTCATGCACGCAATTCCGATCTGCACACAAGCCTTCTTCGTATACCTTATCAACATGACGGGTAGGTAGCCCGTGGTAAGAAAACAACACATGGTCATAATCGTTCAGATCATACTTACTAGCGCGGTCGACAATTGCATCAAGAAAATCAGGGTTGTCGTAATACTGGCTGATCAACTTTAGTTCGGGTATTGCCCACCATGTCCTAATTTCTTCCATTACCATTTCCAGCGCTGAGCCAGTTGAAGCCGATGCATAATGTGGGAACATTGGCAGCACAACGATGCGGGAATAATTGAGCTTCTTCATTTGAGCCAGCACGTCTGGAATACCCGGGTTTTTGTATCTCATCGCCAAATGTACGCTGTAATCATCACCCAATGTATCATCCAGTAGCCGGGCGACCTTTTTACTGTAATAAAGCAGCGGCGAGCCATTTTCTGTCCACAGCTTCTGGTAAATTTTGGCTGATTTTGCTGCCCGGAACGGCACGATAACAAGATTCACAAGTATTTTTCTAAGCAGCCAAGGTAAATCCATAACCCGTGGGTCATTCAAGAACTGGAAAAGATAGGACCGAACATCTGCCGTGGACGGACTGTCCGGTGTACCTAAGTTTATTAACAAAACACCGATTTTTTTCATTTATGAATTATGCCGCATAGTTATAGAGTTAAGAGAATTAGCCAAACATATTTGCCGGCAATCAAAAAACGTATCACAGAATTATAACGCCATAAAAATGAATAAGTATAAATGCAGAAAATGGGTGACCCTATTTTCATATAAGGTTATTTTTTGCGTTTTTCAGCTTTTGTATATCCTGCCTGATATTTTCGGCTTCATTAGTAATCATTGAGTAGGACTCTATATCTCCATTTCTTTGTGCGTGCATAGCCTGTTCCAGCTTTGCTTCATAAGCTTTTTGTAATTTTTTAGTGGGGTCCTTTTTAAAGAAAGAAAACATATACGTTCTTTTATGGTGGGTTGTACTTTGTATACGTATATAACTAGTTTTTGGTTCTTCAGTTTATGCCTCCATA